>CANJUD010000025.1 GCA_947477885.1 Bacteroidota bacterium | reverse complement strand
GTGCAGGGCGGCGGCGACATGGGCGCCATCCCCAACAAGATGTCTGGCTTCCAAGACATTCTCGACGCCGACGTGCGCCACAAGTTTGGCACCGCCTGGAACTGCACCATTCAGCCTCACTACGGCAAGCACCTCACCCAGATGTTCGAAGCAATGGAGCGCAAGGAAATGCGCGCTCTCTATGTGATCGGCGAGAACCCAGCCCAATCCGAAGCCGACTCTGCGCACGCGATTCACATTCTTGAGGGCCTCGAACACATGGTGGTGCAAGACATCTTCCTCACCAAGACCGCCGAACTAGCCGACGTGGTTCTGCCCGCATCGGCAGCATGGTGCGAAACCGAAGGCACCGTCACCAACAGCGAGCGGCGCGTACAGCGAGTACGCAAAGCCATCGAGGCGCCCGCCGGCTCACGCGACGACACGGGGATCATCATCGAGTTGGCTCATCGCATGGGCCACACCGACTGGCAGTACCCAACGTCGGAATCCATCTGGAACGAACTGCGCAGCCTGTCGCCAATGCATCACGGCATGTCCTACGCGCGACTCGAAGCACTCGACGGCATTCAGTGGCCGTGCCCGTCGAACGACACCCTCGAGCCTTCGTATCTGCACGGCCGGCTCTGGGCCGAGAACCCCGCCGATCGCGGTCGCCTCGCCCCATTCAGCGCTGTGTCGTGGGCGGGCCCAGTCGATCTCATCACCGATGAGTTCCCCATCCGCCTCACCACTGGCCGCCGTCTCGATTCGTACAACACAGGCGTTCAGAGCGGAGCCATTGCGTCTCCGCTGCGCGAGGGCGAGACCCTCGACATGAACCCCGACGACGCGATGCGCATCGGCATCGACAACGACGAAGTCGTGCGCATCACCTCTCGTCGCGGCTATATCGAGGCGCCTGTTCGTTACGACAGCCACCTTCGTCCGGGCCTTGCGTTCATGACCTTCCATTTCCCCGACGAGATCGACGTAAACGTGCTCACCATCGAAGCCAACGACCCCAAGTCGGGCACGGCCGAGTTCAAGGCCAGCGCAATCCGAGTCGAGAAACTCAATGCCCCTGTGCCAGTAGCTGGCGAATAGCCATGGATCTCCGCTTCCCCAAAGAGGAGCCCACGCTCGCCGAAGTGCAAGCGCTCGATGCAGTGTTGGGCGAATCGCACGTGGTTGAAGGCTGGCAGCGCGAGCGCGGTGGCGCTCACTTGGCTGCCGACCAGCGCCCACACCTCTTGGCAGCGTTGCATGCCTTACAAGATCGCGTTGGCTGGGTGAGTCCTGGCGGTCTCGGCGAGCTGTGCCGCAGACTCGATGTGCCACCAGCCGAGGCCTACGGTGTTGCAAGTTTCTACGCCATGTTCAGCATGGAAGAACGCCCGGCCCGCGTTGTGCACGTGTGTGCAGATCTTGCGTGTCAGGTGCTCGGCGCCGGAGCGCTGCTCGACGCGGTGCAAGCCGAGTGCGGCAACCCGAGCCAGACCGGCGTGCCCGGAGCATGGCAGCCCAGCCCCTGCCTTGGTCTGTGCGAGCGTGGTCCAGCCATCCTCGTTACCGAAGCCGGCGACCCCGCTCACGAAGCCGTCATCGCGCCCGCTATCGCTACCGATGTTGCGATTGCGTTGCGAGTCGGACCAAAGGGCCTCGGCGCCGAAGCCCCCGTGGTTGCAGCAGTGCCGCAAGCCGCCACACCCCAAGGGGCAGCCGACCTAGTGCTGCTCAAACGGGTCGGCGTGGTCGATCCTTCGTCACTCGACGACTACCGCGCCCACGGCGGATACGAAGCGTTGCGCGCCGCATTTGCGATGGGCCCAACCGGAGTCATCCGCGAAGTCACCGACTCGAATCTCGTTGGGCGCGGCGGCGCAGCGTTTCCGGCTGGCCGCAAGTGGGCCGCCGTTGCCGCTCAGCCGGTGCGCACGCACTACCTCGTGTGCAACGCCGACGAAAGCGAACCCGGCACCTTCAAAGACCGCGTCATCATCGAGGGCGATCCCTTCTCGCTCATCGAGGCAATGACCATCTGCGCATTCGCAACCGGTTGCGAGCACGGCTTTGTGTACCTGCGCGGCGAATACCCACGTGCCCTCGAGCACCTGCAGCACGCCATCGACGCTGCACGCGATCGCGGTTATCTCGGCACCAACGTGATGGGCCTCGGGTTTGCATTCGACATCTCCATCGTTCGTGGTGCAGGCGCATACATCTGCGGCGAAGAGACCGCCATCTTCAACTCAATCGAGGGCTACCGCGGCGAGCCACGCAGTAAGCCACCGTTCCCCGTAGAGGTCGGCCTCTTTGGCAAACCCACTGTGGTCAACAACGTCGAGACCCTGGTCAACGTCTTGCCAATCGTGCTCAACGGCGGCCCCGCATACGCTGCCATCGGCACCACCGGCTCCAGCGGAACCAAGGTGTTCTGCGTGTCCGGTGCGGTGGCCAACGCAGGCGTTTACGAGCTTCCCTTTGGCGCAACGCTTCGCGAACTCATCGATCTCGCTGGCGGCGTGCCCAACGGCCGTTCGCTCAAGGCAGTGTTGCTCGGCGGGGCGGCCGGATCATTTGTGCGTGCCGACGAAATCGATTTCCCGCTCACGCTTGAGGGCGCTCGCGCCCACAACACCACGCTTGGTTCGGGCGTTGTGATGGTGCTCGACGACACCGTCGACCTACCCACCTTCCTTCGCCGCATTGCCGCGTTCTTCCGTGACGAATCGTGTGGGCAATGTGTGCCGTGTCGCGTTGGCACGGTTCGCCAAGAAGAGGCGCTGATCCGCATCACCCTCGGGCCTCGCTCCGCGGCCCAACACGAAGCCGATCTCACCATCTTGCGCGATGTTGGTCGGGCCATGCGCGACGCCTCGATCTGCGGACTCGGGCAAACCGCTTGGAGTGCAATCGAATCTGCAATCGACCGCTTGGGGGCACTGCGATGAAGGGCCCATCATGACCTCGATCTATGAGACTCCAGTAGGCCTGCCTCGCCGCGCCGTCAGTATTCAGATCGACGGCGAAGAGGTAAAGGTCAGCGAAGGCGCCACCATTCTCGACGCCTGCAAGGCACATGGCACCGACGTGCCAACGCTGTGTTACGGCGACACACTCGATCCAGTGAACGCGTGCCGCGTCTGCGTCGTCGAGGTCGAGGGCAACCGCGT
>CANJUD010000024.1 GCA_947477885.1 Bacteroidota bacterium | reverse complement strand
TGCCCAGATGTCGCCGAAGCGCTCGGGGGTGCCGAGAAACTGAAATACGGCGCTAATCCCTGCCGGGCTGATCGAACCAAACGATGCAACGACAGCGCTGGCACCGGCGCCGGCCAATGGTGCGCACCGTGAGGCGATGTAGCCAAGTGGCCCGGCGAAGGCTTCGGGCATGCCAGCGTCTTGGTAACGGCGACCCGCGCCAGGATCCCAGAAGATCCATCCGATGGTGGTCTGTACCGAGCGGGCGTTACGTCGAGCAACCTCAAGCCAGTCGACGGCGGCATCTCGAGAGTCGGAAGTCATGCCACAAGTTAACGCAGCGTGGTCTCGATCTTCGATGCCCACTCGGCCCGGTCGGTGGCTCGCAGGCGCGTGAGGTATTCGGGGAGGTGGCCACGAATATGGAACGGGCCACCTTCGTCGAGAATTGTCTGCATCGGATCGCGTGGGGCAAACGACCGTTGCATCTGTTCGGTGGTCCACTGATCGAGGATGTTTCGAGCGGCTGCGGCTGCGGCTATCGGCGCGTGGCTCGACATGAGGTTGGTTTGTTCATGGGGATCCGCAGCGACATCGAACAACATCTCGGGGTCCCATGCGGCGTGATACCCATCGTGCAAGGTGCGCAGGTACAGGTGGTCGCCAGTGCGAACGCCGCGCTGACATGTCCACGCACCTTGGCTCAAAATCAGATGTTCGCGCCCCGCGCTGTTTGCCCCCGACTCGATGTCTGATCGCAGCGACACGCCATCCCAATGCGACGGCACGCGTGCACCGGCGAGATCGGTGATGGTGGCCGCGATATCGAGGTGGTAAGCGAGTCCGTTCTGCACGCTGGCAGGAACGCCGGGCCACGCCAACACGGCCGGTATGTGTGCGGTTGCTTCGTCGGCGGCCATGTGATCGGCGTAGACACCCAACTCGCCGAACGCCTCGCCGTGATCGCTGCTGATCAGAATGGCAGTGTCGTCAAGCACCCCAAGGTCGTCGAGCTTTGCGAGCAGGCGCCCTACTGCATCGTCGGCGTAACGAATGCCTACGTCGTATCCGTCGAACATCTGCTTCACCTCATGCGAGTTGCTGAGGTTCCACGGATGACGCGGCGGCGGGGGTCCCCATTCGTCGGGTTTGAAACCCCACGGTTCTTGGGCCGAGTGAGGCCCCGGCAGCAACCAGTTTCGTGCACGAACATCTTCGGTGTGCCATGCCGGCGCTGGCTCAGACTCGAACGGATTGCCGTATTCCTCGGGTGTGTTGTACGGCGTGTGCGGATCCCAGAGGTGCACGTGTAAGAACCATGAGTCGTCGCTGCCTCGGCGGTCGAGCCAATCGAGCGCACCCGGCAACACCTGGTCGGCGCGTTCGGCCCCGAAGCCGCGCATCAGGTTCATGGTCTCCATGAAGCCCGCGGTCCACCACCACGCGCCGTGTCGCAGCGGAAAGCTCGAGATTGATGCTGTGTGATAGCCAGCGCGCATCAGCGTGGACGGCAAGGACCCGGTAGCGATCTGCGAAAAGAAGCCGCGCTTGGCGCCGGCTGATGCAAGGTCGGCGGCGGCTCCGCCGTGATTAGCCACACCGTTTCGTATCCCGAACATTCCGGTGGTGAGCGCGGTGCGACTCGGCAGGCACGGCACGTCAGACGCGTACACGTTGGTAAATCGAACGCCCCTGGCCGCGACCGAGTCGATGTTCGGCGAGGTGTTGCGATGGTAGCCGTAGCAGCCAAGGTGATCTGGCCTCAGCGTGTCGATGTCGACAAACAGAATCCGCACAAATCCCCCCGGATTCCTTTGGCACCCCTAGTGATATCTCTGGCGGAACGAATAGGGCCTCTTTGCTGCTCAGGCTATAGAGCCTCGTATCAGTCGGGACGCATCGGAGCGCACCCGAAACGCCAAACTCTTGCAGGCGGTTCTCAGCGACTTCGTCGTGCTCAATCTCGGCGTCGCGGGCTTCGGGGCTGAGAAAGTCCACTTACAAAGGAAGTTCAACTTTGTAAGTGGACACACCATACACTTTCTATCTGTGGACATCCATAACTTTCAAGCTGCTGCGCCTGGACAGGTAGTGCCAATTCGAGGTCACGATCCGCGCTTCGGAGAGGATTACGATCATTGGGCATTCTGCCCGGATCCGCTGCCTGTAGACATCCAGCTATCACAGGCCACTTGGCAACTGGTGGGTGAGGGGATGCTTGCTCTTGGCCGACTGGATCAAGCTGGCTGTCAAGTACCGGATGCATTCGTGCTGCGACGCGGCTTGGTTCGACGGGAGGCCCAGTCGACTTCCGCGTTAGAAGGCACCGTCGCTCCATTGGAGGACGTCCTTGAGGCCGACCCTGATGATTTTGATGAGGATGGGCAAACAGCTGAGGTGAGCGAGGTACTGAACTACGTCCGCGCCGCCGAGTATGCCTACGCCTGGGTCGGCGGGGACTTACCCATCTCGCTGACGTTGCTGCTCGATGTGCACAACGCTTTGGTTCGATCAACAAAGGCAGACGGGCCGCAAGCCGGCAAGATTCGAACGCAGCAGGTCGTCATCGGGCCACCGAGCACGCGTGTCCAAGACGCGCGCTTCGTACCCATGCCGCCAGGTGCCGATTTGGAGGCTTCCGTCCGCGACCTTATGACCTGGATCGAATCGCGAACGCCCTCACAGAACGTCTTAGTTTCAGCCGCAATGGCTCATTACCAGTTCGAGACTCTGCATCCGTTCAACGACGGCAATGGACGAATCGGCAGGCTGATAATCGTGCTGCAACTACTTCGCTCGGGGACGCTGCGAGAAGCGCTCCTGACGGTGTCGCCTTGGTTTGAGGCAAGACGTCGCGAATACCAAGACCAACTGCAACGTCTCAGCGAGACCGGGAATTGGGATGCTTGGGTCGGGTTCTTCGCAACCGGTATTCGTTCGCAGGCGGAGTCAACATCGAAGAAGGTGTCCGATCTTCTCGCCTACCGCGACGAAGTGAGGGCCCTCGCGCGCAGCCAAGGACTCAGAGGTGTCGCGATCGACATCATTGAGACTCTGATCACGCGTCCCGTATTCAGCATCTCGTCCATTGCGGATGTACATCGGCCGATCACGCCCCAGGCGGTGGGTGCGGCCGTGAGGCGTCTGGTCGATCAGGGAGTACTCGTAGAGACCACCGGCGCGAAGTATGGCCGCGTGTTTGCCTCTCCTCGGGTGCTCAGCATTCTGCAGGCTTAGGCGCAGTTCGGCCGAGCGCGAGTGGTTCGCAGGAAAAACGCGGGCAACTTCGTTTGACGGCTGTTTTCAGCGGACTCGGTTTGGAGTCAGAAAAAGGCTCTGACCTTGGCGGAACGAGAGGGATTTGAACCCCCGGCCCCTTGCGAGGCTTCCGCTTTCAAGGCGGATGCATTTGGCCACTCTGCCATCGTTCCGCCCGACAGGCTAGCGTCGCCGCTCATTGTCCGGTGAGTACAAATCGG
>CANJUD010000023.1 GCA_947477885.1 Bacteroidota bacterium | reverse complement strand
CAACGAAGACCTCGCCACCTTGGTGTCAGGTATGCAGGCCGGCGAAGTCGACGCAATCGTGCAGTTCTCGGTCATCGGTGGCGACGCACTGCTCGCCGACGACAACATCGAGGTTGGCATCATTCACGGTTCGGCACACCGCATGCTCTGGATGAACACCCGCGAAGGTGACTTCACCGATGTGCGCGTTCGCCAGGCAGTTGCCCTCGGCATCGACCGTCCGGCACTCATCGAGACCATCCTTAAGGGCAAGGGCGACATCGGCAACGATCACCCAATCGCGCCGATCTACCCATACTTCGATGCAGCGCAGCCACAGCGCACCCGCGACATCGAAAAGGCCAAGCAGTTGCTCAAGGATGCCGGCAAAGAGGGCCTCAAGGCCACGATGTTCTTCCCCAAGCTTCAGGAAATCCCCGAGCTTGCTCAGCTCATGCAGAGCCAGCTCAAGGAAATTGGCATGGACATCACCCTCCAGCAAGAGGTCGAAGTCGACGGCGAAGAGTGGTGCAAGGTCTATGACTCGAAGGTTGAGCCAGCGGGCTGCGACGGCGGCGGCGACTTCGGTATCGTCGACTACGGCCCACGCGGCGTCCCCGATGTGTACCTCGTGAAGGCATACGCCACGGGTGAGTGGAACTCGGCTCACTACATCTCCGAGCCATTCCGTGCAGCGACCAAGGCATACCAAGCAGCGCTCGACGATGAGGCCCGCAAGGCTCCAATCGCTGAGATCCAAAAGATTGCCAACGAAGACGTTCCTTACGTGATCCCATACTTCTACAACACGCTCTTCGCAAATAAGAAGACCGTGTCTGGAATTGTGGCCACGGGCCTCGGTCACTTCAACTGTGGCAAGGCCGGCTTCACCGCCTGATTCTGAGTGAACTGAAAACTTGTCAGGCCTGTGGCCCGCTGCCGTATGGTGGCGGTGCCACAGGCCTGATCTGTCAATAGCCCCCATTTTTTAATCGAATTCATGAAGGAGGCCCGATGGGCCGGTATCTCCTCAGGCGTGTTGCGTCGGCGGTAGTCACGTTGTGGCTTCTTGCCACGATCGTGTTCCTCATCGTCAGCGTCCTGCCCGGAGATGTGGGCCGCAAGGTTCTTGGCCCATTTGCGCTCAAAGAAGATGTCGCCCGCTTCAACCTTGAGCACGGCATCAACCGCCCGTTGCTCGCTCAATACTTCACCTCGATCCGTCGTCTGTTCACGCTCAATTTTGGATCCTCATACAACAGCGGGGGATTGGTGCGCGACATCATCTTCCCGGCGCTCTTTCGCTCAGGCAAGCTGGCGCTGCTTGCCTTTGTCATCACGATCCCCATCTCGATCGCTGCAGGCATCTTTGCCGCGCGACGTCAGGACAAATTGTCCGACCGAATCGTGGTCAACGTTGGCCTCGCCACGTCATCGATCCCCGAATTCGTTACTGCAGCCTTGATCATGTCGTTGTTCTGCGTGCACTGGAAGCTTGGCAAAGTGTTCGCCGATCCGCCCGCAGGCACATCGGTCATTGGCCAACTGCGCATGTTGCTCGCACCCGCAATGGCGATGGTGATTGCCTACTTTGGCTACATCGCGCGCATGTCTCGCGCGGGCGTTATTCACGGCTTGCAAAGCGACTATGCCCGCACGGCCACGTTGAAAGGCCTCTCGAAGGGCCAGGTGATGCGCACGCACATTCTTCGCAACGCGTTGGCGCCCACCATCACCGTCATCAGCGTGCAGGTCGGTTACCTGTTCGGTGGCATCATCGGCGTTGAGAAGGTCTTCAACTATCACGGTCTGGGCTCCACCATGCTGACCGCTGTGAAGGCTCGCGACATTCCGGTGCTGCAGGGCGCCGTGCTGCTGGTGGGCATTATCTACATGGTGTCCACGCTGCTTGCCGACCTACTCATCGCCTTGCTGAACCCTCGCGTCCGACTGGAGACAACACGATGAGCGACTCCGAACACCCCAGTCCTCACAATGACCATCTCATCTCGACCCCTGGCTCCGACACCTTGTTGCCCGCTACTCCGGTTGAGATCGAACTCAGCGGCACGTTGCATCTCAGCGAACGGCATCAGGCGCGTCGCGAAAACTGGCGGCTCATTCGTCGTCGCCCAGCGTTCATGATTGGCGCGTTCATCGTGACGGTGTGGCTGGTATGCGCAGCGCTTGGCGATCGCATCACTCCGCATAATCCCCTCGACTTCCGCGTCGCAACCCACCTCTCGCCACGCGCGGCGTTTCCGTTTGGCACCGACTCGCAAGGTCGTGATGTGCTCTCTCGAGTAATGGCCGGAGCGCTCGATGTGATGAAGGTCGCGCCGCTCGCTGCCGTGCTCGGCGTGGTGTTCGGAGTCACCGTGGGAATGCTGATGGGCTACATCGGCGGCTGGCTCGATCAGATCCTCAGTCGAATCGTTGAGGCCTTCCTTGCATTGCCAGTGCTGCTCGTCGCGTTGCTGGCGCTGACCACCCTCGGCAACTCCACGATGGTTGTCATCGGTGTGGTTTCGGCGTTGTTTACGCCGGTGGTCGCTCGCACGGTGCGAGCAGCGGTGCTCGCCGAACGAGACCTCGACTACGTCACGTCGGCCAAGCTGCGCGGCGAATCGTCGCTGTTCGTGATGTTCAAAGAGATTTTGCCCAACGTGAGTGGCCCGATCATCGTCGAGCTCACCGTGCGCATTGGTTACGCCGTGTTCACCGTGGCAACGCTGTCGTTCCTTGGCGCTGGTCCGCAACCACCATCACCCGATTGGGGTGCTCAAGTTAGCGAGGGCTTCCGCGTGATTAGCGCAGGCATTTGGTGGACCACGTTCTTCCCAGCGGTGGCAATCGCCAGCTTGGTTATTGCGGTCAACCTCATTGCCGACTCGGTGCAGTCAGTTCTCGAGGCGTCATGAGTACTCACGCTGAGACATCCGTCGCTGCTGCGGCGCTGTCGGTAGACAACCTCGAAGTTGCGTACACCGTTCGCGGTATCGACCGAGCGGTGCTACGCGGCGTTTCGTTCTCGATTGCGCCCGGCGAGGCCTACGGACTTGTTGGCGAGAGTGGCTGCGGTAAGTCCACCACTGCGTATGCGTCGATGCGCTACTTGCCGCGCAATGGCAAGATCCTGAGTGGGCGAGTGCTCGTTGACGGCGACGATGTCACCAACATGACTGGCTCGCAGTTGCAGCATTTCCGTGCCACCGAAGCCTCGATGGTCTACCAAGATCCTGCACAGGCAATGAACCCATCGATCAAGATTGGGCGCCAACTCATCGAGAGCTTCACGCTGCTCGGTCGCTCGAAGGCCAACGCTGTCAACGACGCGCTTGAAGCATTGCGGCGAGTGCGTATCGCTGACCCCGAGCGCGTGATGGATCGCTATCCGTTCCAATTGTCGGGTGGCATGCAACAACGAGTGGTTATCGCGATGGCCTTGGCTTGCGATCCAAAGTTGTTGGTGCTCGACGAACCCACCACCGGTCTCGATGCAACGGTCGAGGCCGAAGTGCTCGATCTCGTGCGCGTGCTGCGCGAAGAGACCAACGCAGCCGTGCTGATGATTGCTCACAACCTCGGCATCATTCGTTCGCTGTGCGATCGCGTTGGCGTCATGTACGCCGGCCAGATCGTCGAAGAGGGTCCATGCCGCGAAGTCTTCGACGACCCGCAGCACCCATACACGGTTGGTCTGCTGCGTTCGCTGCCGCGTCGCGGCGTGCGCAAAACCGAGCAGGCGCTGGCCACTATCCCGGGCATGTTGCCGCTCATTGGCACTGATCTCCCCACGTGTGTTTTCGTCGATCGTTGCCCACTCGCCGACGATCTCTGTCGCACCGTGGTGCCGCCTGTGGTGCCAGTGGGTATCACTGGCAATCGATATACGCGCTGCCATCATCTCGATCGCATCAGCGACATCATCGAAGCTCCCATCGATGTGCCCATCGGCATCTTGGCCAAGAGCGAAGACAACCCCGAAGTGCTCGAGTTGTCGCATGTCTCCAAGACCTTCCGTCAGCGCAGCACCGAAGTGCCAGCGCTTGTCGAAGTCGATCTGCAACTTGGTGAGGGTGAGACCCTTGGCATCGT
>CANJUD010000022.1 GCA_947477885.1 Bacteroidota bacterium | reverse complement strand
TACTACCCAATAACGTATCTCCTGCTAACCACTTATAATTACTATTTGCATTTGCATAATTTGTTGCTTTTATATTGTTAGTATCAATTACAAAAGGAGCACAACCAGAATTGTTGGTA
This sequence comes from Bacteroidota bacterium, assembly GCA_947477885.1. GTDB lineage: Bacteria > Bacteroidota > Bacteroidia > UKL13-3 > UKL13-3 > CANJUD01. Next base: position 6,668 of record CANJUD010000022.1, on the reverse strand, counting down.
TATGTGTAAAAAGCTTTCGCATTAGGCCGCACAGTAACTTGTCTAACAGTATCATCGAAACAACCTTTTGATGTTGTTGCTATAAGTTTAATATTAAAAGTAGTATCATTTACACCGTTTGTGGGATAAACAATATTGGTATCTTTAGTTGAAGTTTTACCGTTTCCAAAATTCCAATTGAAAGTATTTCCTGCAGGCGTAGATGTATTAGTGAAGTATATTTTCAGCGGACCACAGCTATCTGTATTTGACATGCTGAATGAAGCAAGTGGTTCATAATAAACAGTTATATTTTTTTGTGTTGAATCCAGGCAACCGAAACTACTTGTAGAAATAAGTTTTATTGTATAAGTTATATTAGAAGTAGTTGTATTTTTCGCTAAAGTAATTGTAGGGTTTGTTGTTGTTGTATTACTAAAACTAGTGGTGGGGCTAGAACTCCATGCATAGCTAACGCCATTGATGGTGCTATTTACCGTGTTTAATATAATAGGCCCACAACTATCATTTCCTAAAGTAAAAATAGTTTTGGGACGCTTTTTAATTTTTATAGTATTTGTAATGGAATCTATACAACCATTTACAGAAGTTACAACAAGGCGAATATTATATACGGTGTCAGAAGTGCTTTGATTATCGGGGAAATTAAAAGATGGGTTTTTGAGCGTATCGTTAGAAATTGTTGCTCCAGAATTACCAACAATTTTCCATTTCCATTTGGAAATAGAAGGATTGCTAGTAGCTGTATTATTTGTAACCACAATATTATTTTGCGGAGCACAAAAACTATCTGCTGAAAAAGCAAACTTGGGTATGGGCATATCATATATGATTACCTGTTTTGTAATACTATCTGTGCACCCTTTATCTGTTATGATGACTAACTTTACGGTATAGGTACCACTTGAAGAATAGCTTATTGCAGTTGGGCTTTTTGCAGTATCAGTTGACCCGTTTCCAAAGCTCCATTTATAGGTAACAATACTTCCGGTCGAAACATTTGATGTATTCGTGAAATTAAAACTATTACCAGTTTTGCATTGGTCAGTATCATTGATTGTGAAAGATACTGCAGGTTTAGGATATACATAAACCAGTTTTGAAATACTATCACGACAGCCATGATTACTGACAGCTCTAAGTTTTACTGTATAAGTATTTTTTGATGCATAAGTGTATGTTGGACTTGTTGAGACAGAAGTTCCTGTATCGCCAAAAAACCAATTATATGTTGCTGTGCCTGTACTTATTGACGTTGTATTTGTAAAAGTAAAACTATTGCCATTCAAACATTGGTCCGTATCATTTACAGTAAAGTTTGCAACAGGTCTGGGCCACACATTTATTGTGTTGGTTGCACTATCAGCACACCCAACATTATTTGTTACCACTAATTTTACAGTATAACTTCCTGCGGTGGTATAAGCATGTGATGGGTTGGTTAGTGTTGAGGTATTCCCATCTCCAAAATACCATTTTCTAGATACGATAGTAGAACCTGAGACCGAAGACGAATCTGTAAACTGAATTGCTGTATCAATACATCTATCAGTATATACAAATTTAACTACAGGATTATCTATAACTTTAACAACTTTTGTTGCAGAGTCTTTGCAACCATTACTGTCTGTATAAATATACTTTAGGGTAAAACTTCCAAGACCAGAAGTATTTGGATTAAACACGCCACTACTGCTGACAGCAGTTCCACTCCATACCCCACCTGCACCTGATGGAGTATAGCCGCTCAAGGTAAAATTGCCATTTGGTTTACATATAGTATCTATGCTTTTTCCTGCATTCACTGTTGGTGGATTAAAGACTGTAAAAGTTCTTTTAGCAGAGTCAGTTCCGCATTGGTTAGTTGCTCTTGCTACTACAGTGAAAGTGCCGGATGAAGTATACTTAATTGTTCCTGGTATTTGGACTGATTTTGAAGAGGGATTGCCACCGACAAATGACCAACTATAAGCTGTAATAGTAGAAAAATTGCTGTTGTATGAGGCGACAGGAGAAATGCTATCAGGTTTGCAAAGATTGGCAATTGCAGGAAGGCTAACTGTGGGTGCTTTTTTAACCAATACCGTATCATACGTTGTATCAGATTTGCATCTATTCGTGCAAATTAATTGTATAATATATTTATTCGGGGCTGTAAATTTAATAATAGGATTAAAACTACTGTCGGATGTTCCTGAAATATACGTTGAATTGGTGGTAGGATTTACGGACCATTTATAAGTTACTCCGAGACCGGTTGAGTAGTTCTTGATACTATCAATTAAATCTATACATCCCGAATCTTTAGCAACTTTAAAATTGGCCAGTGGAGGTTGAATGACATATATTTTTTTTATTATTGAATCTGTACCACAGGAATTTTTATATAATGTATCTCTGAATTTCCCATTCTTATTTGCTATGAACATTTTGATTTCATATGATCCTGAATCCGAAAATTTTACCTGAAGATCATTGCTTCCCCAATTACTTGAATTAGCACTCCAGTTGGTGCTGTCTCCTAACTTTGTACCTCCCGCTAAAGACCATCCAGTTTTTGGGGTAATCATCCAAAGATTCTTTTTGGTAGTATCACATACAGGTGAAGATGAAACATCGAAACCATAAGTTGACGTATTTGAAAACGTAGCTACATCATCTTTACAAATGGTATCTTTGGGAGATATTGTAAAATTAGCCTTGGGTGGCTCTGATATTGTAATTGGCTGAACGACAGATGATGACGAATCGCATAAATTGACAGCCTTTATCTCGACGTAAAAAGCATTAATTATAGTTGTAGAACCACTGACAAAAGAAGCTCCACAAGAAGATTTACTAAATGTCCAATCGACAGTATCTGGAGGAGGATGATTATATATTACGGGAGCACTTCCATCATTTGATGAAACACGATAAATGGTTCCTGGCGGATTTCCTGAATACGAAGAAACAGGAAACCTTAAAGTAACTGGAGAACATCTTTTTGTTGTGTTTCCCGGAGTTGCTAGACCCACAGAAGGATTTGTTCCATTAAAAACAGTATATGTTTTTGATGTAGTGCATTTGTTTTTTCCGATGGTTTTAACTTTTAAATATGAAAATCCTGTTTTATAATATGTATGAATCTGTGAACCGAATTTATAAAAGGTATCCAATTTGGTAGAATCTCCCCAGTCCATAATACTTACACTATCAGTATTATATGTTGTAGAATTGCTATCTATTTTTAGATCAAAGTTACCACCTTGACACCAAGTAAAATTATTATTAGCATCATCTGTGATTGTTCCGTCTGGCCTTTCCTTTACATAAACTGTTTTAGTGTTTGAATCTGAACATCCGAAACTGGTAGTGCAAATCAATTTTGTATTATAAGAAGTAATATTACCTCCAACTGCATTTGTATATGAATGTGTTGGATTTTTTGCCACAGATGATATAGGGTTTCCCGCAGATGCATCCGAAAAATTCCAGGAGTATGATAGGCCCGTTCCAGAACTCGAATTAGTAAATGAAACATTGGCGGGTGAACAACTGCTGTCAGGCGAAAATGTGAAGGCAACAGTTGGCAAAGGCATTACTATAATACTTTTTGTAACGGTATCTGCAAATCCGCAGGTATTCGTCTCAATCAGTTTTGCCGTTATTGTAATGGGCGAAGTGCCCCCATTAGTGAATGTTTGCGTAGTTACTCTAGTAGTTGCGGTTGCACCATTACTAAATATCCATGAATAATTAACGCCTGAACTGTCTGCCGTGAATTTCAAATTTCCACCACCACAAATACTATCATTAGTTACAGTGAATCCTGCCTTGGGCTTTCCAACTATTGTAATACTATCAATAGTTGTATCTGCACAAGCTGCACCTTTCCTAATTAATTTAATATAATATTTGCCTGCAGTTTTATAAGTAAAATAAATGCTGCCAGCATTTTTAACGGCCGAATCTTTACCTGTTCCAAAATCAATTCTGAAAGAGTCAGGTGCAATACTGGAAGAAAAAGTAAACTTGATGCTATCCCCAACGCATCCCGACTTGGGAACTGTAAATGTAGCGGAACCACTACACCCGGCCGAGACAGAATTTGCCTTGATTGCGAAAGCCACAAACAGTATCACTGTCGGTATTAATTGCCTAAAGGTCAATGAGATATTTTCATATGGACTACAAATATAAGTGACAATTTTTTAAAACAATGAATATATGTCGATATATAAAGTATTATTTTTAATATTTTAAAATTTGTTTATACACAGATTACCCAATGGTGTGTGATAACTTATAAATGGTTGTTTTATTGCGAAATTTTAAATTGGCAGTCAAAACATACGTCAAAATTATTAAACAGCAGAAAAAGGCGATTACATTTTGCTGTTACATTTCGCAAGGTCGTGCCATTCTCCTGAAATCAATGCTACCTCATTCCTCCAAAAGTCTGATATTAGAAATAAAAAACATTTTTTGATTTGATATTTATATACGTTTTTTACATCTCATAAATGCCTGTACAACCTAAATTTATTGCACAAGTGATTTTATTTAATTTAGAAAGAGAAGACATAAAAATATTAATGCAAATTTCCTTTAACTACAAGAGGCAACTGTATTTTGAAGGGTATGATAGCGGCAGATCGGTTGAAGAAGCTTGGGGAGATTCAGATTATGAATATACTTATACAATAGAGCCTGAAGAAGTAAGTAAATTTTACCCATTATTTAATTTAGATATTGGAGATAAACGCGGGTTTTTACAAGAAATAAAGAAAAGATTCGGTGTAAATGAAGCTTACTCGCTACTCGGAGAATTTATGCGGCAAAATGATATAAAGTTTCAAAGTTTCACATGGACTTAGCATCGTAAAATTAAATATTAAAACTACCAAAATATGATAGACCTTATTGGAGACGTTCACGGACATGCACACAAACTTGAAGAATTACTTCAGAAGTTAGGTTATGTAAAAAAAGGTGGGGTGTATGCCCACCCAAACAGAAAGGTTTTATTTGTTGGAGACCTTATTGATAGAGGGCCGCAGATACCTGAGACACTTGAACTAGTTAAAGCAATGGTGGATACTGACAACGCGATCGCTTTAATGGGAAATCACGAATATAATGCACTCTGTTTTCATTTCCAAGAAACTGAAGGGGGACATCTAAGAAGACATTTAATTAAAAACATTATACAACATTACGAAACACTAAAGCAATTTCAGAACCGACAAAAAGAATACGAACAATATTTGGAGTGGTTTAAAACAATGCCCCTTTTTTATGAAACGGACTCCTATAGAGCAGTTCACGCTTGTTGGGACAGCAAGAACATTCAATACTTAAGGCAAACCTTAGTAAACGATAGGTTGACTGATGAACTTATATACCAATCAGTAAAAAAAGGGACCATGCTAAATGAAGCAATTGAACAAACACTAAAAGGCAAAGAAATGAAAATGCCGGAAGGGCTTTACTTTACTGATAAGGATGGCACTCGCAGGTCAGAAATAAGAATTAAATGGTGGGAAAACCCTTCGCAAATGACTTACAAATCTATCAGTGTGGAACCCATTGAGAATTTACCAGAAGAGCCGATACAATTATCGCAATTAAAATCGCTTGACTATTATAATAGCAGCGAGAAAAAAGTTTTCTTCGGCCATTATTGGCTCAAGGGTGAACCATCATTATATAAAGAAAATATATGCTGTTTGGATTATAGTGTTGCCAAAGGTGGTAAACTGGTTGCTTACAGGCTTGACGACGAACAAGTTTTAGATTCTAAAAAACTGATTTATGTATAATTTATTAAATTTTTAATACGTAAAATATGATAGCTATGAACATTACAGACATGAAAGTTATGCATTGCATGGGCGGAATGCCAGAGTTTGACAGAACGGGTATATATCCAAATTATATTGTATTCTCATCCCGCAGTCTGAGGCGTTCATGGCGTTTTAAACTAAAAAGAAAGGTGCAAGTAGGCGTGCTTAAAATAAAGGGAGTTATTGCTTTCAACTATAAAGTTACGCCATCAACTTTCAAAATACAACCAGTTAAAAATGGCATACCAGCATCAGATTGGCAAAAAATCAAAGACGTCGGGATGATATTATATGATTAAGTTTAGAAGACACAAAATTAAAATGGCATCCATTATTATCTGACTACTTAGTTTCCTTTCTATTAGGGGATGTGCTTAGATACCGCCCTTATTTTTTTAGCCACAATACAAAAGAATCTTTTATAGCAGAGGCTTGGTGTAATCAGTCGTCGGTAACTGCCCTTAGATACTTCATAATGGAATTATCAGACACAAAACTAAGAATAGTATAATAGCAGTTTGTTGGAAATAATAAGTAAAACTGATGGTAAAAATAATCAGAAGTAAATTCAGTAGTATGTTGGAAAGTGACTAATACTTAAGTATTGGTTGCTGATTTACTTTTCAATATTAATAAATACAATTAGCAAGTTTATTTACATATACTATAGCTATGTACTTGACTTTTGGTGCGGCAAATAAAATTTATCTACTCAAAATAAAGTTATAAATTCTCCTATTACTTCTGTACATCAGAATTATTTTTTGATCATCAAAATAGGTTACTCTATATTCAGTTTCCACATCTTCATCTGCAATATTTGTTTTCAAGATGATAAAG
>CANJUD010000021.1 GCA_947477885.1 Bacteroidota bacterium | reverse complement strand
GCCGGTGCTTATATGATCAACATCATAGGCAACGACAAGGTTAGCACCATGCGTGTGGTTAAGTCGAATAACTAATACTCCGCAAGGCATTAAATTGCCCTAAGCGTTTAAACATAAAAAGCCCCCTCATTAATTTGAGGGGGCTTTTTATGTTTGTATTATTCGTAAGAAAAATGAGGGTAATGATAATTTAAAAACTGTTATATGGCGAAATAGGCCACCTTTAGGTCTTCTCTCAGCTTTATAGCCATTACGGGAACTTGAGACTTTAGAATCATTTGTTCAGGAAAAGAACCTTCAAACATACCGTAGGGGTTTGGCTCCTCAACAGCCATAATTAAAAGCATGTCCGCATCAATATTATCAACATATTCAAGGGTTACATCGGTGAGGTTTGTTCCTTGTAAAAATTCGAGTTCAACATTGACATCTCTTTCTGACATGAAAAACGCTGCTTGTTCCGCGTAGCTTTTAACGGTTTTAAGCGTATCTGCAGAATTGCTTGATGATACACCAAGTACATGGATTGTAGCTCCAAATAGTTTAGCCATTTGCATAGCAGCAGGCACTTTTTGGCGGGTTTCTTGGGTAGTATCAATAGGTAAAACTATTTTTTTAATACTTTGTCTTTTCATAGGTTTTTGAATAGAAACAACATAGCAAGGAGCTGCCTTTATAAGTTTATAGGTTTCGCTTCCGTTCCAAAAGCGACGAAAGCCCTTCACTAATTCGGCTCCACAAATAATAAGATCGGTAGCAGAATACTGAGCCATATCTATAATGCCCCTGTGAAAATTACCCTGTCTATAAGAGTGCTCGGTCATAATATCCTTATTATGCATTAAATTTATACATTGTTTCACTCGCTCTTTCACTTCTTGGTTTAGGTGTGAAAGGTCTTCGTTAATAAACATAAAATCCACTTCTTGGGGCTTATTGCATGTAATCATAAACTCAATAAAACCGCAAGCCGCAGGGAAGGTATCGGCTTTTTCAGATGTAACGAGCAATTTGTTAAATATGGTTTCCATAATAATGCCTCCTTATTTTTATTGCAATAAAACCAAATAATTTGAATATACAAACATATTATTTATTTTATTTGAGAAACAATAGTTTAATTTTTAGAGTTTGTCTTTTTTATTGCACAATAAGTACTAATTTTTGTATTTTTGCACGTAATACATTATTTGTTTTGTCTAAAGGATTCAAACAGCACAGGGATGATTTTATCCAATTTGCAGCTAGTCAAAAAAGAGGAATCTTATGGGTCTTGTTTTTGTCTTTACTATTAATCTTTTGGATTCCTATATGTGGTTTGTTTAAAAATGAGCAGACACCAGATAATATATTGGGAGCAGATATAACGGCAATTGAGCAACTTTTTGCTCAAGAGGAGATACTTAATGAAGAGCAAGAAAAGCTTAGCAAAGAAAAATTAGTAGAAGAGCCTGAAAACACACCGGTGTTTTTCCCGTTTGATCCTAATACATCGTCGGCTAGCATTTTTGAAAAACTAGGTCTAAATAAAGGGCAGATTAAGCCAATACTTAAACTTCGAAAAAAGTATAATGGTTTCAAAAGAAAAGTAGACTTTGAAAGGCTCTCAGTGCTTGATGCGGCATGGATCGCGGAGGCACATAACTACATTTTGTTGCCAGACAGTTTTGAAAAAAAGACATATGTAAAAAGAGAGTTTATTATACTAGACATAAATACAGCAGACAGTTCTCAACTAGAAACATTGCCAGGTATAGGGAAATACATGGCATCAAAAATTGTAAAATACCGCGAACGACTTGGAGGTTATACTAGCACAGAACAAATGCGTGAAATAACAAATATGGATATAGATATTTATAATATTGCAGCACCCCACATTTGTAGTAAGCAAGGAATTAAAAAAATGAACATAAATAGCGTTAGCAAAAGCATGATGGGCAATCATCCGTATATAGGATGGAAAGCTGCAAATAATATAATAAACTATAGAAAACAACATAACAAATTTATCGCTGCTTCTGAACTTAGTAAAGCCAAACTTTTGTCAGACAGTTTAGTGCAGAAACTAATACCCTATATAGGTTTTTAAAAAACAAGGAGGTCATTTTAGTTTTAAACATTCTTTTGGGCAAATGTTATGGATAAAGAACCGCAGGCATATCAGACATTTGCTGCATGATAGAATTGGTTTTTTTGATAGTTAGCACAGCCTGTGGTTTTGCGATAGCTTGGTATTTATCAAAAAGCAATCAAGCGATCAATTTGCGAAGGATTGCTGAGCTGGAACATAAATCCGCATCCCTAGCAGAAACTACTCAGGCATTAAATAGTATAACTACCGAAAAACGCGTAGCAGAAAGTCGTCTTTTTGATCAACAAGACCAATTAAAAACGATTGATAATGAGTTAAAAGGAGAGCGTGAAAAAAGTATAGCACTGCAAGAAAAGGTAGCTAAGATAGAAGAAACATATAAGCACCAAAAAGAAAAGATAGAGACCCAAAAGGAAGAGTTGGAAAGCCTTACTAAAAAACTGCAAATTGATTTTGAAAACATAGCTTCACGTTTGCTTGAAGAGAAGAGTCAAAAGTTTACAGAACAAAACAGAACAAATCTCGATATTATTCTTAATCCTTTAAAAGATCGAATAAAGGAATTTGAAGAAAAGGTAGATAAAACATATAAGGCAGAATCGGGAGAAAGAATCAGCCTTAAAACAGAAATCAAGCAATTGATGGAGATGAATCTGAACCTTCAAAAAGAAGCCAATAATTTAACTTCAGCTTTAAAGGGCGACAATAAAAAACAGGGGAATTGGGGAGAAATTATTTTAGAACGTGTACTAGAGATGAGCGGCCTGCAAAAAGACCGAGAATACAAGACACAATATACTATTGCAGGTAACGAAGGAAATATATTAAGACCAGACGTAGTTGTGATGTTACCAGACAATAAGCATATAATTATTGATAGCAAAGTTTCTCTCAATGCATATGATGCTTGGTCGTCATCAGATTTGGAAGAAGACAGAAGTAAGCATATTAAAATGCATATCGACTCAGTGAGAAACCATATTAAGCAATTGGGAGATAAAAACTACCAGGCGGCGCAAGGGTTCAATTCTCCTGATATGGTTTTATTGTTTATGCCTATAGAGCCAGCTTTTGCAGCGGCTATGCAACACGATCAAGATATATATGCTTTTGCGTGGGAAAAGAAAATAGTTATTGTAAGCCCATCAACCTTGCTTGCCACATTGCGAACAGTTTCATCTCTTTGGCAACAAGACAGGCAAGTAAAAAATGCATTAGAAATAGCAAGACAGGGAGGAGAACTATATGATAAGTTTGTTGGCTTTATTGAAAGTATAGAAAAGGTGGGTAAATCAATTGATAATGCAACGGAAAACTATAATGAGGCGTACAAGAAACTTTCTACTGGAACAGGGAATTTAGTTAACAGAGCAAGAAAACTTCAAGAATTAGGAGCAAAGACGACCAAGCAATTAAATCCAAAACTATCAAAAGACGACATAGAAGAAAAATAACCTAAGCTTCTTGATCAGTCCCAAATTGTTCAACCCACATCTGATTGAATGAACGCTCAACAATTTGTGGAAACTCTCTTTTTTCACCCCAGTTTTTGCGATATGCGGTTCTAAACATAAAACTTTTAAGCGACGTTGCTTGGTTCATCCTTTTACGCTTTAACATCATCCTTTTCCAAGCAAGCCATAAGTACTTTTCATTAGCCCCAGTATGCCCGCTTTCTTGAACCTCCTTACGGTTATTAACAATTAGGCTATGGATATCTATTTTTACTGGGCAAACTTCCGTACAAGCCCCACAATTGGTGCTTGCAAAACTGATATGTTTCGTCTCTTTTTTAGAATATTGTTGTTGAGACGTGACCTCGCCAATTGGGCCCGTGTTGACAGAATTAAAGGATTGACCTCCCAGCATCCTAAACACAGGACAAACCATATGGCAGGCCCCACACTGAATGCAATGAGAGGCTTGTCTGACAGCAGGTTTTGCCAATACATTACTTCTGCCATTGTCAAACAATATTATATATATTTCTTCTGGACCCTCATCGAAAGAGCTTTGTTTTGGGCCCCCAACAAATAAAAGTTGCCTGCTTAGAGTTTCGGCTTGGCCATATATAGACAGCAATGGCAATAGCGTTTCCAATTCGTTTTGGGTTGCTACCATTTGATCGATACCAACCAATGCCACAACTATATTGCTTTGCATTACTAGTGATGCTTGTAGACCATTATTACCATCAAAAACCAAGGTTCCAGAATCGCTAAGTGCAAACCGTGGATTTACAAAAGCAATAGACTTGTTATGAGTTTTTGAATTTGCCTTATCCCTATAATATTCAGCCCAATCTTTTGTGTCGGTACGTGGTTTTAAGCCCAAAAAATCATTGAAAAACATATTGGCTTTTTCTTTGCCAACATGGGCTAGGGGGAATGATGGATGGCTGAACTCTCTCTTTTCACCCAACATGCTCGCCTCTATTCCAACAATGTGGTAGGGTTTAGAGAGTGTATTATATAATTCAGCTTCTTCAAATATATGCGAATGAGAAACCTCGATACTATAATCAGTATGTTTTGCTAATATAGCAGAAACCTCTTTAGCAATATCTTTTTCATCGGGTGCCCAAATAACCCTACCCCCTTTTTTAAGAAAATTTGATTCAAACTCAATTAAGTATTTATCTAAATTTTCAGTGGTTCGCCAGCGGTAAAAAGCACCCCGTTTTTTAGCATTGTTTGGCTGTTGAATTATTTCCTCCCTCCGTTGTTTTTGTTTTATAAATGTGTTTGCAAATTCCGTCATTTGTCCATAAAAATCATTATCCAAGGATTTTTCTAAAATAACGGCATTGAATTTTTCTTGTGTGCTCAAAGGGAATTAATTTTAAAGGCAAACTAACACAAGCAATCTCAAACTCGCAAGGAGATTTGATGCACATTTAATATTTACACTGCAGAAGGCCGTTCTATTTTTGTTAATACCAGCCAATTAATTTAACCAACTAACACAATGAAAAACTACAACAACTCTATTATTATGTTTCTGATAGTTTGCACCTATAGCCAGTTGCACTATTATCTGCCCTGGGGAGACAGGATTAAAATAAACACTCAGCAGATTAAAAAAGGAACCCTTATCAGCTGGGCAGCATGTATTTAACCCATTCGTTTCAAAAATTTTTAAAATAAACATTAGAACAGTTGAGATATACGAAACGCTGCCATTGCCGACCAAAGAGGGATTAAGTGTGCAGGCACAAATAACATTGTTATATCATGTAAAACCTCAAGCAGCTCGCGAAGTTTATGTAAACCTTGGAACCAACTATGAACAAGTGATATTTCAGAGTAATTTTTTAGCGACTGCCCGAGAGGTTAGTTCAAGATATTTTGCCAAAGAACTATATGCTATAAAGCTTGAAAAAGTGGAGAAGGTAATTATGGAAGAGTTAATTGAGCACATCGCTAGCAAAGGGTTTGTTTTAGATGCGGTTTTATTAAAAGATATAATACTGCCCCCTGCCATGTCTCAAGCTATTCAAGATAAAGTAAATGCTGAACAGAGTGCACGGCAAATGGAATTTGTTATAAACAAACAAAAGAAAGAAGCATAAATAATGTTGATGGAAGCCGAAGGTATTAGGCGCTCACAACTAATTATAGACTCGTCGCTTACAGCAAAACTATTGCAATATAACAATATACAAATGATGAAAGGGCTGCTCACATCTCCCAATGCAAAAGTCATTATTACCAATGGAAAAGTGCCTGTAATACTTGGAGAAGGGAAAAAGCAATAAATAGATTTACTTCATTTTAGCTTTTACCGCTTCTACTTTTTCTTTAATAGTATTAAAAAACAGTCTTCTTGCTTTTTCAGATTCTGTGCTAATTAAAGTAGAGCGTTTCATGAGGTTTTTAAGCCACTTGTGGGTTGTATCACAATAATCACCGTTTGTTATATACATATAATTTAAAGTATTATGTGTAATAAATACCCCCTTTTGATCATCCGCAATCGCAAAAATGCTATTATCACACAGCACAACTTCATTATTATATAATTTGTAAGTGCTGCCATATTCAGAAGGTTTACTTCCAACATGAAATTTATGTCCAGCCTCCGCTTGCTTCTGCAAGTGGTTCATCATTGCCATAAACTGATCAACAAGTATGAGAGCCTCTTTTTTGTTTTTAAAAACCCCTAGATCATAATAAAAATATATTTGACGTAATACAGAATGGGGAGTCTCATCGTTCCAAATTTCAGTACTTGCTACGTCTATATAACGATCTAGCGCCATTTTACCTCTAACAATATTGGCATCCTCATCAACTGAATCAAAAGAAAACTGTCGGTCATTATACTCCTCAAGACCCATAATAGCTTTTTTCCAAACGAATATTTTAAATGCAGCCAACTCGTCGAAATGATAATAGTGAAATACGGGTAAGTCCTTGGCAGAATAGATCATTTCTCGCTCCTTGGCCTTCTTTATCCGCTCCAAATGGTCTATTTGTGATTGAAGGTATTGTTCAAAAGTAAAAAACTTATTATCCAAAGTTTTAAAGGAAAACCAGACCAGATCGTTTGCGACTTTTGGGTTCAACAACTCAAGCTTAATCTCAAAGTGATTTGCGAGAATCAACACCTCATCCAAACTCATCGTCTTTTCTCCTCTAATGCGACGGTATGCGCTGTGGTCAGCAATATTAAGAATATAGGCAATTTGTTCAGGCAACGATTGGTGTGGAGGAAGCTTGTTTTTTATCATCTCGATAAGATGCATTTGAGCTTTTGAGTGGTTTTCTTTCATAGCATTAAAAATTTGGCTGCAATATAAATTTATTTCTGTTTATTTGCCCCGTATAATTTTTATCTGTTAAAGTAAAAAAATTAATAAATTATGGCCCACCAATATCATGATGCACAAGTAGTCGATATTATTGACGAAACGCCCACCGTTAAAAGATACTTTTTAAAAATGCCGGGAGATTTTACTTTTAAAGCTGGGCAGTTTGTGATGCTAGACCTTCCTATTCAAGCCAAGTTTACCAACCGAAGTTATTCAATAGCTTCAGCTCCGAGGGAAGATGGCGTTTTCGAACTATGTATTGTAATTAAACCAGATGGATCAGGCACTCCCTATATTTTTGAAAATGTAAAAGTAGGAAGTATTGTAAAAACAGCTGGCCCTGTTGGTAAGTTTACCCTACCAGAAAATATTGAAACCGACTTGTGTTTTGTGTGCACAGGAACGGGCATTGCTCCCTTAAGGGCAATGTTAAACGATATATATAACAAAAACCTCCCCCACAAAAACATATATATGGTTTTTGGAAACAGGGTAAAGCAAGACATACTATATAGAAAGGAATTCGAGGAATTGCAACAAGAACATCCAGAGTTTAAATTTCTACCGGTACTTTCAAGGGAAACCAAAGAAACATGGGATGGAGATATTGGATACGTGCACGATGTATATTTAAGATACTTTGGAGAAGTAAAGCCAGTAATTTTTTATTTATGTGGTTGGAGTGCCATGGTGCGTGAGGCTCGCGACCGATTGAAAGAACTAGGTTATGGGAAGCAAGAGCTTAAATTCGAGTTGTATGATTAACACACGAAGTCCACAGTGTCTGTGGATTTTTTCCGAGTTAAATTATTGCAATTTTTATACAAAAAAGAGTTAATTTTGCAAATAATTTATTACAGAACACATGGCATTAGAAATATCAGGCAAGCTCATTAAATTGCTTCCAAAACAAACAGGCGAAGGGAAAAATGGTACTTGGTCAAAACAAGATTTTGTGATTGAAACCTCAGAGCAGTTCCCCAAAAAGATATGTTTTTCTGCATGGGCAGAAAAAGCGACTCAAATAGAATCGATATCAGAAGGAACAGATTTAAAAGTTTCTTTTGATGTACAAAGCCGCGAATACAATGACCGGTGGTATACAGATTTGAGACCATGGAAAATAGACGTATTAAGTGCTGGGTCAGCACCATCTCAAGTGCAAGACACAGTAGCGAGCGATCCTTTTGTGTCAGGTTCTGGACAAAATGAAGACGACCTGCCGTTCTAAGCTTCTGTGATGTTTCAAAAAATAACGGTTGCGGTATCGTTTAATCATCATTTAGAAGACGAGTTAAGTTGTGCTGCTAAGCTTGCAAAAGAAGCCGAACTTCATTTGGTGCATGTGGGGCAACCCACCTCACAAAAAGAAGAACACCTAGCAGAGGTTCTTAAAAGACTTCAAATAAAGCTAAACGGCTTACATTGGTTAGACGGGGATAAGGTAGAAAGTTTATTAGAGTTTACTCAAACCCAACAAACAGATTTACTCATTACTGCTACCGATGATACACAAAACTTGTTTAAATACTTTACAGGAAGCATTTCTAAAAACCTTTGTCGTAAATGTCGCTGTAGCATTTTATTGCTTCACCATCCAGTAAAGAATAATGGAGAGTTCGAACACCTTGTAGTAAGCGGGGTGGACCACCCTAAAACAGCCAACACACTTGAATTTGTGGCAAAATTAATTGAACGGACGAATACCAAAAAAATGACTTTGCTAGAGGAGCTTCCGGTTGATCAATTAGTAGTTTCTATGGGGCAGGACCAACCAGCCCAATCCGCATATAATACAGAAGACACATTAATGAATTTGTTTGATAGCAAACAAGAAGTAGATAATATGCTTCAACAATTTGTTTTAAGCAATTTAAAGGTTGAGGTTGATAGACGTGAAGGAAAACCGGGATATTGTGTTTCGGCTTTTGCTCGAGAGAGCCATGCTGATTTGTTGGTACTTAATTCACCCGATACTGAATTAGGGTTGTTGGACAGGCTTTTCCCGCATGATTTAGAATATGCTCTTTCAAACCTGCCTTGCAGTTTATTGGTGGTTCATCCGCAGGGTTTTGAATTCAATTAATTATTAAAATCCGCTCATTGTCTCCCGCTATTTCGAGATTTATGTATAAAACATTTTCTTTCGAGAGAAGATTCGATATCTTTTGTGGCCATTCAATTAAACACAAATTACCACTATCAATATACTCATAAAACCCCGCATCGATGGCTTCTTGTTCTGAAAGGATACGGTAAAAATCAAAGTGATATATTATATAGTTTTCTTTAGAAGTTTTATACTCATTAACCAAAGAGTAGGTTGGGCTTGCAACCCTATCTCCCGCACCAAGATCATAACATATTGCTTGAATAAGCGTAGTTTTACCCACACCCATCTGTCCTTCAAAAGCAATAATTGTAAAATTGGTAGTCTTTGACAAAACCCACCTTGCAGCATCTGCTAGTTCGTTTAATTTATATTTAAAAGACTGTAGCAAAGCCTATCTTTTTTTTCTAACCAAAATAGCGTCTTGATAACCATTTACCAAATAACTAAATATTTTTGGAATGCCTTTAGATCCGCCAGTCCATGTTACCGGAGCAACTTCGCTTGAAATCATCTGGGTAAAAATAGAGTCGGTGTTAAATTTATAGATGCAGGTAACGTCGGTTTCTGGCAATGAAAAATGTTCTAATAATACATTCCCCCGCAGGTAGGAATATAGTTTAACTGTGTTTTGCTCTTCAATAATATAGCTCTCAGAAAAACTATCTTTTTTAAGCAAGTGTTTTCGTTCGTCTAAATTGCCTTGTGCAACATATCTGATGATAAAATTCCAACAATGGGCAGTGTCATTTTTAGAAATGTCTAGTTGCATAATTACTTTTGGCCTCATAAAAATCATTGCCGGCTCTTTAGAATTGGTGGGTTTATATATTTTTAATTCACCCTCCCAAAGGCCTTCGTATGAGGTCGGAAAGCTTACATCTTGTGCCATAAGAAATCCGGACACAAAAAAAAGGGCAATTGTTAGAGGTGTCTTTTTAAGCATATTGATTTTCATTTTAAACATTGACGAGGTCACACATAAAAAAGTTGCCTAACTGTAATATCCCATTGCCCATAGCAAACTTTACCAAACCTAATACAGTGTGCGTATTAGGTTTTCGCAAAATGTTTTTTCTATGGGTTTCAACATTGCGTTCACTAATGAAGAATTTATCTGCGATTTGAGCATTGTTATATTCTTCGGCAATTAATTTAACATTTTCCACTTCGCGGCTAGTCAAGTTTACTTGGTTGTTCACAGGTTTTGATTCCACAGCGGGCCTCATCATTTCTGCCGAAACATCGTCAATAAAATACATACCACCATTATATATTTTTAAAAGGGCCATTGCCAATTCTTCTTTGCTAGTAGTACTCTTTAATAAATAGCCCAAAGCTCCTGCTTTTACTATTTCGCTAATCATTGCGCGGTCATTGTGTATAGAAAGAACCAACACGTGTAATGAAGGCAACACCGATTTTAAAAGCTTAGTGAGCTCTATAGCACTCATATCTGGCATATCGATATCGTTGAGCAAAATATCTGGCTGCAAGGAATTTACCAAGCCGATTGCATCAGGGATTTTGGTGGTTTCGCCAACAACTTCAAAATGCTTATCGGATTTCAGCAAAGACTTTATTCCGTCAATTAACATCTGGTGGTCGGCAACAATTACTAAGCGAATTTTATCGTTACCGATGCTCATTTACTTAATTTGCTTTATCTTTTTTACCAAAAACAGAGAAGTGAATATATCTTCTAGGGTGTGCTTTTAGGTCAATTAATAATTTGTCGAGGCTTTCGCTCGAAGCTTTAAGATTATCATAAAGCTTGGTATCGTTTATTAATAGACCCATGGTTCCCTCCCCTTTGTTAATTTTTTCTAACAATGTGGCTACTGTTTTTACTGCATCTTTGGCATTATTGATAGTGGTTTTCAAATCGGATGCAGCTAAGGAATCAGTAATCTGAGCCACATTCTTCATTATCTTGTCAAGAGTATTGGCATTATCATGAAGTTTGCGGGTAATGCCTTCTACGTGGGCCAATATTTGGTTAAACTTGCTGGCATCTGAGTTTAATAAGTGATCCATACCGGAAGCTGTATTGTTTAAAGCCTGCAAAGTATTTTTCAGTGTGAGAAGGGATTGCTTTAGTTCTCCTCCATTTCCACTTGAAATCTGACTGCTAAACCCACCAATCATAGAGTCAATAGCAAGAATAAATTTTTCTGTTTTGGCTTTAATTGGCCCAACAACGGCTGAAATTTGATCGGTTATTCCAGGCTTAAGATAAGCAATAAGAGTATCGCCATTTACAGCAGGCGGCCCCATATGAGAAGTTGTTATTTCTATTGCTTTATTTTGAAATATATCCATTGCCACAATCTTGAATGAATCAAGCTTGCCGATCTTCAAATCACTATTGATTTCAATCACGACTACTAATTTCTTGTCGTCTCTGTAGGTCACTTTTCTAACTTGGCCAACCTTGAGTCCTTGCAACATTACGGCATTAGAAGGAGTGAGCCCATCTACATTATCATATATTGCGTAGTAGGTATTGGTGGTAGAGAAAAGCTCGTTACCCTTCAAATAATTATAACCTAAAATTAGCATGATGACCGCAATAACTGTTAGTGCACCGACCTTTGTTTCGTTGGATATTTTCACGCTGCAAATTTAGTAGAAAAACCCAGGAAGGGAAGATATAATATTTACCATGGCCCTCCTTTGTTTTTGCAATACGAAATATATATAATACGTCAATTTGGAAAAACCTTCGCTAGCGATAGTAAGCTATTAAAACTTAATAAACCTGCGAGTGATTGACTGGCTTCCGAAATCCACCTTTATTAGGTATACTCCATTTTCCCAAGAGTCTGTAGCTAGCGGAAAAGTATATGCTCCGTTTGGCATTTGGTTGAAAGTTTTAGACATAACTAATTTCCCGTCTGATGCAAAAACCTGTAAACTTGTATTAGAGGTTTCATTTAAAACAAGCTCAATGGTAGAGTTTCCAGATGAAGGATTTGGATATATTTTCAATTTGCCATCGGGTGCATCAAGTGTATTTACTGAAGTCACACTGGTGCCGTTCACAAATCCATTAGCAACCGCAGTGGTAATATTAGTTGATGAGGCATTGTCTATTTTTCCGTTAGGGTCAATTAGCAAACCAACAATATGCATATTGGTTGTGTTCCAAGAAGGATCGAGGGTGAATGTAAAGTTGTGCGTGTATTTGAATCCTTGAGATATTGAGCTAGGATAGCTATTAGCCAATCCCGTAAACGAAGGACTGATAGTACGAGCCACATGGTCATATACCATTTGACTAGCTGGAACGGGATTGGTTTTGGTTTCATATCCGCCCATTACACCGCTACCTCCACCGGCATAGTAATTATGTTGGTCGTAACCAGATCCAGTTCCAGTTACGCCGTCTTCAACAATAACACAAGAGATGCGATAGTCGCCAGTTGCTGCTTGAAGAAAGTTGGTGGACAAAGACACTTTCAGAGTATTGGTACTTGCAGTATAAGTAGCACCATTTGTAATAGTAGCTTTTGGGGCAACCAATACGCGTTGCAGAAAATCAGGCTCAATAGCAGATGGGTCTTTTACGGCACCGCGGTCTATCATAGCACTTGGGTAACCGCTCACTTTGGTTTTCATTGCGGCATCATAATCTGTTACCACCATTGGGTCGGCATTGTGTACAGCTATTCCTTGGAACAAAACACCATATTTATCAGTTAATGTTTTCAAGTAAACAGCTCCCCTCACACACCAGCCGCACCAAGTACCTGTAGCTTCTTCTGCAACAACTATTTTATTTGCAGCAGGCACAACAGGGCTAAGAGAAATGGTTTTTACATCATCATTGGCATCTCCATCAGTAGCATTTCCATTCACATTGGAAACGGTTGCTACGATGTTGTTAGCTCCCGCAACCAAAGTAATGGGCGAAGGCATGGTTGCGGTATAAGTTGCTAATGACGCAACAGAAAGACCGGTTAGATTTTTTGTAATGGTAGTTCCATTATAAGTTAATTTTACATCGCACTTAGTGATAGTTGTGGTACCCATATTACGTAAAGTAACAGTGGGGGTTACGCTTTGGCCAGCTAAGTACCCAACAACATTACCAATATTGGTAGTAGCACAATTGGTAGTAGTTAAAGTATAAGGAGTATAGTCATACTTAACATCATCTATATAGAACGAACTACCGTTCATGGCGAACAGGTCTAAACTTGCCAACTGATTGTTGGTATTGGTGAATGTGCCTTGTGAAGTATTGTCCAACATAAAATCCCAGACATTGCTGTTGAGGTTAATATTCATTTTAATATTGAACCACTTGTTTTGGCTGTATGTACCTTTCAAAAGTGTACCATCGGTGGTGTTTAAGATTTCAAATGTTCCGTCATTTTTAAAATTGCAATCCATTGCCCATTCTGTTCCTACGGGTGTTTTGCTTTGGAAATTGAAATAACCAACTTTGCCATTGTCTACAAACATCGACATCTCGAAAACGAAAGTACCAGTATTATATACTCCGCCAAATGGCAAAACCTCGTCAACAGGTCCTCCGTTTTGAGCAGAAGAAGCGAAGTAAAGGGAGTTGCTGCCGCTATGTGCTTTGGCTGTGCTTACTTGAACATCCTGCGATGTACCTGCTTGGTTGCCCCAGGTAGTCCATTTATTATTGGATTGGGCAAGGTATGCACCTGAAGAATAGTTGTCGAAATTGTCGGAGAACGACTGTGAGTTTGCAGCAAAAACAAGGATGGCCAATGCTGAAGAGAGTATGAATTTTTTCATTTGATTAATGGGATTGGTTTGAGGCAAATTTATAACATTTAGTAATACAAAACGCATAAAAAAACCGCTCATTTGGAACGGCTTATAGGAAGGTGTGAATGTGTTGTAGCTAATGCTCTCTGCATTGTAGGCAATGCTGTGTGTGTTGTAGGAAGGTGTGAATGTATTGTAGGCAATGCTGTGCGTGTTGTAGGAAGGTCTGTGTGTCTTGTAGGCGATGCTGTGTGTCTTGTAGCTAATGCTCTCTGTGTTGTAGGAAGGTCTGAATGTCTTGTAGCTAATGCTGTGTGTGTTGTAGGAAGGTCGGAATGTTCTGTAGCTAATGCTGAATGACTCGTCCTAAAATAAGTTTACAGTTTAGTTAGTTAATCCTGCTATTAGTTTACAGTTCATTTTTAATCCTGCAATGGGTTTACAATTGTAGGTTGTTTTCGATAATAATTTTTCCATAATCTTTCTGTCTTTATTTTAGTTTTTG
>CANJUD010000020.1 GCA_947477885.1 Bacteroidota bacterium | reverse complement strand
TATTTGTCTCCGAATGGTTAAAACTACCAAAGGTTTAGTGCAACAGCGGGTTTAAGAAATTGGCGGTTCAGTGGTTAAATGAACATTTGTGCTTCGTATCAAGTGTAGTGCTGGCAGACAGTTTTGTGCTTCGAAATCGCCAACTTCTTGTAGCTGCAAAACGTTATGCCCAATATTAAGAAAAATTATCGCAAATTATATTCGGCAAAGTATTTGTAATTTTAGTAGCAAAACGAAAAAATGAAAAACAAAACAATAACAGCAATTTCAGCTGGGACGTCTTATTCAATGTTAAAGTTGATTGCATCAAGCCTTGATCCTTACACACGATTTGCATTCGGTCTAGCCGTTGGGTCTGGAATAGTTTTTAAACGTGGGGACGAAAATCCCGTAGCGCTAGCCTTAGGTATAGGTATTATTATTGGTAGCGCATTGCAATTAATTGATGTTGCAAAGGGAGGTCGGTTGATTAAAAACCAATGCAATTTACCAGTTTATATAATCGGCGAAAACAGCGGTTTATCTGTTCTTGAATATGGTCAAGTTCCATCGGGTAACATAGATGGTTTCTCATTCAAGGGATTAAATGGTGTTTTTAAACTGTCTGATCGTGTATATGCAAATATAAACTCAAATAATTCTATTCAATATACTCCTGGACTTGGTCGATTTATTAATCAAAATATAAGGAATGGAGGATATAAAACAAAACATTGGGTTGATCAACAGACTGACCTTCGATGGAAGGAACTTTATGATAGATCAATTTAATACTGAGCATAACAGCTTAATATAGCGTATTTTTGTGCATTATATTTTTGAAAATGAAAATAAATAATATTATTTTACTGCTATTCCCTATTTTTTTTATTCTTCAGGCAAATGCACAAATTAGCCAAAAACTCCCTATTACAGGCCGCCTGCAATGGGATAACGATAGTGGGTATTGTGGTGAACTATCTATTCAATCTATTGGTTTATTCTACGGAAATTATATATCGCAAGACGTGTGTCGCCAAATTGCAGGAGGTGAAGTTTTATTTGGGAACAGTAATGGTGAAACAGCAATAGATAAGTTTTCTTTCACCGCAGATAGTTGGGATTTCAACCAATCAGGAGTGCAATATCAAAATTATCTGATATGGGTAAAAAAACACTTGTATAATTTACATCCAGTTATTTTAACAGTTTATGTTGCGGGAGAAAACAATTCTGAGTATGACCATATAATACCCGCGATTGGTTTTAAAGCAACTAGTACTTCAAATTTTGACAATGCAGATGAACTCATGTTCTATGATAACTATGATAGCAATTTATTGACCCGCACCTTTCAAAGTATTTGGGATACTAGAAGTATGAAAGGTAATGGAGCAAACTATCTATATTGTATTCCAAAAGATGTAAACTATGGCATAGCCATTACCGGTATTAAAGATAATAACCATGTTACAAAACCCGTGCAATTAAGCATTAACCGATGGGACGAACCTAACGTTTCTATTGGTGAATCGCCAGTGCAATTTAATGCTACTATTAAAATTGATTCACTAACGGCAGGTAAAAAATACGCCTTGTTGCGATATAATAATTATATATCCGTTCCTGCCGCTGCCTTTAATCCTGTGGGAGCATCTTCAGTAATTTACTTCACGGCTAACAATACACAAAAAACTATTGCTGACAGTTTCATGTCAAATACCTGTGCATTTTATAGATGTATTGCATTTGATTACAATACTGTGCAACAGCAAGCAAATGCGCAGCAAATTTCATATCATATATACCCTAATCCTACCAATAGCTTTTTAACTATTGAAGCACCTCAAAAATCGCTAATTGAGATCTCTAATATTCAAGGTCAAGTATTACAAAAAGTAAAGGCCATAAACCCCAAAACTACGTTGGATATTTCAAATTTGCCAAAAGGCAACTACTATTTAAAAGTGACAGACAATGACCACCATGCAATAGAGCAAATAGTTATTGAATAATGCACCTTGCATGCTGCATAATGTGTTAACACACTTTGCTAAATTTTACACTACGAAAACGCCGAAAAATGCAGTTTTCTTCCCGTCACAGCAACTTACTACTGTTACAATTTTAAAATAATAAATCAATAATTAATATGGGTAAAAAGGCCACATTGCTAACATCTTTATTTTTGATTTGTCTAGCTCCATCCCTAACTTTTGCTCAACTATCCTCTCAACAAATTGATTCATTAGTAGCTGTTGCTTTGGTAAAATTTAAAGTGGCAGGTGCTGCTGTTGCTGTTGTGAAAGATGGAAAAGTAATACACTCGAAAGGCTATGGTTTTGCGGATATAGATTCTAAAAAAGCAGTCAATGAAAATACTAATTTTCAAATAGCGTCAAATACCAAAGCATTTACAACAACAGCACTGGCTATATTGGAAGAGGAAGGCAAACTTAAATGGACAGACAAAGTGATAGACCATATTCCTGAATTCAAAATGTATAATGACTATGTTACACAGAATTTTAATATCCAAGATTTATTAACCCATCGCAGCGGCCTTGCATTGGGTGCTGGCGATTTGATGTTTTTCCCAGATGGTTCAGATTTCACAATTAATGATGTGTTGATCTGCTTTCAATATTTTAAACCTGTTTCAGCCTTTCGCACTCAGTTTGATTATGATAATTTATTATACATGGTGGCAGGTGAAGTAATTGCAAGAGCCAGCGGCATGAGTTATGAATTGTTTGTGCAAAAACGAATTATCGAACCTTTACAAATGAACAATACGTTTGTTGGTTATTTGCAGAAAGACAAAAGTAACCTGGCATCGCCACATTCCTCTGCATCTGGCTCCATCAAAACAATTGATAGTTATGATATAGGAATGGCTGATGCGGCAGGCGGTATCTTCTCTAATGTTGCCGATATGTCAAAATGGATGCTACTGCATTTGAATAAAGGAAAGTATGGTATTGATTTAAAAAGTCCCTTGTTCTCATTAAAAAATCACCATGAAATGTGGCGGATACATACCGTACTAGAAACAAATGATAATCCAAGATACAATTCCCATTTTAACGGTTATGGCTTGGGATGGGTATTAACGGACGTAGTTGGAAAATTCGAAGTGTCTATTACTGGAGCTCTCCCTGGTATGCTTTCTATCGTTACTATGTATCCTGATTTAAATTTAGGCATCGTCATTTTAACCAATACTGAGAATGGCGCAGGACTTTTTTATTCCATCTCAAATACCATTGCTGACAGTTATTTAGGTTTAGATGATTATGCTTGGATAGATAAAATGGTAGCGTGGAGAAATGATGATAAAAATGAAGAGGATAGTGTTACAAAAAAAACGTGGGAGCAAGTTGAATTGACGAAAAAAAACAAGGTGAAAAATGAAAATTTTATAGGAATATATGCGGATAAATGGTTTGGGAAAGTGGAAGTATTCGAAAAAAATAAGCAATTATGGATTAAATGTTATCGTTCTCCAAAATTAAATGGACCGATGGCTTTATACAACGCAAATACATTTGCCATAAAATGGGAATACCAAGTGATGAATTGCGATGCCTTTGCCTTATTTTCTTTTGATGAGACTGGAAAAGCACAAGGTATTAAGATGAAAGGTATTTCACCCAATATAGATTTTAGCTTTGACTTTCAAGATTTAGAATTGAAAAGAATCGATAAATAACGCAAGCTGCATCTTGCGCTTGTTTTCTAAAAAAAATAGTAGCTTAACGTTTATAATACATATATTTGTAAACTAGCTATTTATTATGATTACTCTACTTTTTATCGATTCATCTCATTAATTCTCAATAATTGCAATTGATACATATTTGAAATTTCGATTAATTAATCATAAAACAAAAAGACTATCAGCCAATTACTTGACCGATGTTTATGATTTGTCATGTGGAGAAAAAGAATTTATTTACTGTTGTGTCCCAAATGGAGAAATAGGAATCACGGTAATTTTAAAGGGTGAATGCCATATAAAAACAGAAGATGGATGGCAAAAGCAGTCGAAAGTTCATCTTTACGGACTAATTAATAAAGTTCAATTACTTAAAATGAGTCCCAATTACCGTGAAATTACAATTGGTTTCTATCCACATTCTATTCAATTGTTTCTAAAAGATTCTTTGCATTGCATTAATAAAAAAAATGGAACGGATTTGTTTGATTTATTTAAAAAAGATTCAGTAAATAAACTGTTTGAGAATTTATGTCAATATAAAAATGATGAAGATTTAATGGCCAAAATTGAAGAATTTTTGAAAGACAATATACTTATTGAAGAATTGGATAAAAGGGTTTCTGCAGCGCACCATTTAATTACTAAAGAAAATATTTATAAGGTGGATGACTTAAGTTCAATCTTAAATGTTACACCCACCACTTTACGAAACCTTTTTAATAAACATTTTGGGATTGCCCCCAAAGACTTGATCAAGATTTATCGGATTAAAAAGGCATTAAATTATCAGTTGACTAGCGAAGAATCACTCACTCAAATGGCCTATCAATTAAAGTATTTCGACCAAGCTCATTTCTGTAAGGATTTTAAAGACGCAATAGGAATCTCTCCTAAACAGTATTTTTTAAACTGCCAACTCAGTGCCGATTTTTCTGATTTTCAACATTGGCGCTATGATAATTTCGAAAATATAATTAAATAGGAATTAAACTTTTTTATTCTTCTAAATAAGACATATTCAAAAAAGATAAGTATTCATTTTATTCTATAAGCCTTCTTTCCATCTTCTAAAGATTCAAATCGCTTTCGATTTTTACAATTTTATATTCTTCAGTCAAGATAATTTTGCCATTTAAAATTAACTTTTAATTCAAAAAAAAATCATGAAGATTAAAAAATTACTAATCACAGCCATTGCAATTTTATTATTTGTAACTTTTAAACAAAGTGCTAGAGCCCAAACAGGCGTTTATGTACCCGAACTTGCAATTTTTGATAAGGCAATGACAAATATTCTAAGCAAATACAATCTAAAAGGAGCCCAACTAGCAATTACCTACAAAGGCCGATTAGTTTATAATCGTGGCTTTGGTTATGCAAACACAGCTACTAGCACGCTTGTTCAACCTAATCATAGATTCAGGGTAGCAAGCGTATCCAAGCCTATCACTTCTATTGCAGTTATGCACTTAATAGAACAAGGCAAGTTACATTTGAGAGATACAATTTTTGGAACAAAAGGAATACTTAACGATGTGAAATATCAAAAAGCTATTGATTCACGTGTTTACAATATTACACTTCAAAACCTACTTGAACATACAGGAGGTTGGGATAGAACTATTTCTGGAGACCCTTTCTTTCCAACATTATTTGCTAATATGATTGGTGTATATAAAATGGCAATTGCTATGGGGGTTAACCCTCCTGGCACTGATCAATCAACAATTGAATATATGCTCAACAACTTTAAGCTTGATAATGCACCTGGAAAAGTTTCAGCTTATTCTAATCTTGGATATTCCATTATAGGTCAAGTTATTGAAAAAGTAACGGGGCAGGGATATGAAAAGTATGTTCGAGATACTATTTTAATACCAATTGGCATTACCGATATTCAGGCAGGGGCTACATTATTATCAAACCAGTTGCCCATGGAAGTTAATTATTATAATAATTATAACTCGAAAAATGTTTCTATTTACGATGGAGTTACAAAGACTGATTATGCTTATGGTACCTATAATATGGAAAGCATGAATGGCTCTGCTGGCTGGGTTGCGTCGGCAAAAGATTTATGTAAATTACTAGTAGCAGTGGATGGCTTTCCTTCCAAAGCTGATATTCTTAAGCCTAATACAATTGCAACCATGACAACGGCCTCCGCAGCATACTCTAATTATGCACTAGGTTGGTATCTTAACACAATTGACGACAACTGGTATCACGCTGGTTATTTACCCGGCACTTGTAGGTCAGAAATTGTAAGAAGAGGCGATGAAATTAATGCTGCATTATTGGTAAATACCGATAACAACATAAGCGGTGTAGTTAATGAAATGGATAATATATTATACTCATATCCGCTACTGGTAACAAATTGGCCAAGCGGTGATTTATTTACTGGCGTAGCTGAACCTGAAAGCGAATTGTTAATCAGTTTATTTCCCAACCCAGCCCAAAATCAAATCAATATTAAAGCCCCTGCTCACTTAATAGGTTCCTTTTACCTGGTGTGCGACTTCACTGGAAAAATAGTATTTAAAGGAAAAATAAATTCGGAAAACACAATGGTTGAAATAGGTAGTTTACCAGCAGGGATTTATTTGTTTAGTGTTGGCGACAATTTGAAACAAACATTTAAAATAATAAAAGAGTAGGATTAGGCACATAGTTTACAAATGACATAGCAAATCAAATATATACATTTGATTTGCTAGTATGAAGAAAGATATATTAGATTTTAAAAGCATGAATTATTTGGAATTCACATTGAGATTTAAGATAAACCAAGACTGTTCTCACTATCTGTGGCAACGCAAATGGGGCATATAGATGAATTCTTTTATAGGTTCATCAGAAGGAATAATAGAAAGTGTATTTTCAGTATGCTATTTGGGGTGCTTTTTTTTGTTGTGATAATATATTTGGGTGTTTGATATTGTTTGATTTACATTTGTTAATAGTTTTATTGCTAATGGCAAACCTATACATCCAAGACCAAACCTATACCAAACAAGATTTCTCCAAGCAGCCATTGCCAGTAGGAGAATACGAGAACTGTATCTTCAAAAATTGTATATTTGAAAATGTAGATTTATCAAATATGATATTTACAGAATGTGAGTTTAAAGATTGTAATATAAGCACGGCCAAAATTGTACAAACAGCTTTTAGGGAAGTGAAATTTAAAACCTGTAAATTATTGGGATTGCATTTCGACAATTGTAATACTTTTTTGCTTGCCGTAGGTTTTGAAGATTCTATATTAAACCTTTCTTCGTTTTATAAACTGAACTTAAAAAAGACCAAATTTATAAATTGTAGTTTGCATGAAGTTGATTTTACGGAAGCCGACCTCTCCCACTCCACCTTTGATAACTGCGACCTAGGAGGTGCCACCTTCGATCATAGTATTATAGAAAAAGCAGATTTTCGTTTGGCTTTTAATTATATAATAGATCCCGAATCAAACAAAATAAAAAAAGCCAAGTTCTCATCTTCAGGAATTATAGGTTTATTGAATAAATACAATATCGAGATAGAGAATTAAATAACACCAATCAAAATACAATTTTATTTATTCTCAAGCTGCGAAGCGTCAAATTTTCATAAATAAACAATTTGATTATATACCTTTATCCTTAGTCCCTTATTTTTGCATCATCATTAAATTATCATACATGAAGAAAATTCTAATTATTGCTTCTGCCTTTGTTTTTAACATGGCCAAAGCCCAAACCAATGTATACCCGCTTATAGGTATCGATACCGCCCAAAAAGTTAGTGCTGCACGTCTTGCTGCTGACTCCACACTCCCAGATTATGTGAGCCCTTATTATCAAAATGCCACCTATGGTGATACTATCCAAATTGAGGGCGTTGTTACCTTTGATCCTCATTATTATGGATTAAGCAAAAAACGCAAATCTGCCTTTTTACAAGTAAAGAATGGTGGAGCATGGACGGGTATTGAGGTGATGATTGATACGTCTATCTTTGGTCGCGGTTCATCTAACCCAACTCTCAATAGTTTAAATACCACTACTAAATTTTATGATAATTTTCAACCAGGACTTACTGTTCGTTGTACTGGGGTTTTAAGAAATTTCCCTGCAAGTAATGCCACTACAGGGCATACGCAATTAATGCTATTAGAATATGAAACCGTTATCACAAACAGCACAACTGCTACTATAAAACCCACCGTTGTAACTATCGACCAATTTAGCACCAATAACGGTAGTGGCGGACAGAACTGGCAGCCTACAACTGGCGAACAATATGAGGGCATGTATGTAGAGATAAGCAATGTGGCAGTTACCGATGTAACACAAGGCACAGGTGCCAACTCGGCCCGTTGGTTTTGGAGTTTGGTTGATGCAAACAATAATAAAATCCGTATCCGTGATTATTCAGCGTATTACCGTAATGATGACAATGAAGATTACTTTGTTGCCAATAATTATAAACCCAATAAAAATAGCACCTATCTCACTTATGTGAGAGGTGTAATAGTTGAAAACATCAGTTCTTCGGGTGTAGTTGAATATATGCTGGCACCACTTACCCCTAGCGATGTTGGGCCTGCAAGCGCATCAATTCCTCCTGTGGTTAAGATTATATCACACCTGCCTTCGTTGCCTAATTCAACCCAAGCTGTTACTGTAACTGCCAATATCAAAGATGATAGCTCTGTAGTGTCTGCAAATGTGTATTATAATGTTTCTGGTAGTACTTTTACTCCGGTGGCCATGAGCAATACTAGCGGCACCACTTGGACTGCTGCTATTCCCATGCAGATTAATAATAGTTATGTAAAATTTTATGTGCAAGCAACCGATAACGGAGGTAGCGTAACAAATTTTCCTGACACTTTTGGAACAGGCTATAATTATATAGTAAAAGATTCAGGTATTTCAAAAATTAGCCAGATACAAATTACACCTTATGCTTTTGGTAACAGTTTGTGGGCAGGTAGTTATTTGCCTTTAAATATAACAGGTATTGTTACCGCAAGTAGCAGCACTAGCGATTTGGGAATAATAGCCATACAAGATGATACACTTCCCTATAGTGGTATATTCTTAAACGCAAAAGCTGGCGATGGACTTAATGCACTAAAACGCGGAGATAAAGTAACCATTACCGCGGCATTGGTTCGTGAAATTAGCGGATGTACTTATCTCGATTCTTTAAAAGGAAATTTTAGCGTGGTATCTTCGGGTAATGCACTTCCCGCTTTTCATATGCCAAATGCTGATAGTGTATCATTAAAAGCATATAATGAAACTGAAGCTTATGAAGGTATGCTTATTAAGTATAACAATGTATATGTAACACAAATCAATGCCGATGTTACTAGCAATTTTGGTGAATGGCTAATGTACACCGATACCACAGTGGGCAAAGGATTCCGGGTGGCAAGCAAAGCACCGTCATTGGGTTTAACATTTAATGCAGATTCTTTGGGATTGAAACAAATGATGAGCTATGCCCAAGGCGTAATGTGGTATAGTTTCGGTAATTTTAAAATGCTGCCTCGTAATAGTGACGATATGGATTTGAGCAACTTGCCTGATCGCATTGCACCTGTTATTACCTTGGTTGGCAAAAATCCCGACTCGCTATATATGGGCAATAGCTATAGCAACCCGGGCGCTACAGCAATGGATAATAAAGATGGAAATATTACTTCTAAAATAAAAGCCACTAGCACCATTGACAGCAGCAAAACTGGTAAATACAAAGTTTGCTATTCAGTAACTGATATGGCCGGAAACAGCAGTCAACTATGTCGTGATGTGGTAGTATATAAGAATACAGGAATAGCAAATGCAGCCCAACAAAACGCATTTAGAATCTGGCCAAATCCCGCAACATATATGCTGTATTTTGATGCGATGGATAAATATACAGGTCGTTGCAGTTTAAGTGATTTAGAAGGTAAAACTATATACGACAATATCAATATACAAAAATCTTTAGATATCTCAGCTCTTACCCCAGGTATATATATATTAAGCTACCGCAGCGATGCACAAATTGCCAATATAAAATTATTGGTAACTAAATAATCTTAAGGTGGTGACAGGTGTTTCCAATTGACAACACCTTTACTCCCTAAAATAATGTTTAACCCCAAACAGATTTGTTTGGGGTTTTCTTTTTTATAAATATTGAGTGTGGTAACAAATTGCCCACTAGCTTGCAACAAATTTTTATTTATATATATGAAATTAATAAAAACATATTCATTTTATAGATTGATGCTTAGTATTCCCTTTTTACAACTAACGCACCTACTAAACAATTGGTTGTTGCTGCTAGCTATTATAAAGAAAAAGTCGGAGCTAAATATTAAACAATTTACCCCAATCTTTTTCACTTCTGGATGAATAGCACACTAATGTGAAAAGGCTATTGAGAAAAAATATAAGGCTGTGAAATCGCATGCTTCGACTCCGGACGGCAATGCAGCCGCATATAAAATCAGGCGTGAACAACACATTGTAAATCGTACATCGTAAATACAATCCTATCTTTGCACCGAAAATGCCCCAATCTGTTAGTTTTTATACCCTCGGCTGCAAGCTCAATTTCAGCGAAACATCTACCTTGGCTCGTCAGCTTAAGGAAGGTGGCATGCAGGTGAAAGACTTTAGAGACGGTGCCGATGTATATGTAATCAATACCTGCTCCGTTACCGAGCATGCCGACCGCAAATGCCGCAAGGTGGTGAACGAGGCACTGCGCTATAACCCGCAAGCTTTTGTAGTAGTGGTGGGCTGCTATGCCCAATTAAAACCGCAGGAAATTGCCAATATACCAGGAGTTGATTTGGTCCTTGGTGCCGCAGAGAAATTTGAACTCGCCAAACATATTACTGATACCGGAAAACGGCAACAAGCAAGTATATATAATAGTCCGATAAAGGAAACGAATACCTTTGTGCCCGCATACTCTAGCGGTGATCGTACGCGAACGTTTTTAAAAGTGCAAGATGGTTGTGACTATTTCTGTTCGTTTTGTACTATTCCTCTGGCCCGCGGTAGCAGTCGCAGTGCGAGCATTGCCGATGTGGTGAAACAAGCTACAGAAGTTGGAAATATGGGAGCCAAAGAAATTGTATTAACCGGAGTAAACATCGGAGATTTCGGTGTGCAAACAGGCGAACAATTTGCCGACCTCGTTGCACAACTGGATCAAGTAGAAACAGTGAATCGCTTTCGTATATCGAGTATTGAGCCTAATTTGTTGAGCAATGATATTATAAAGTTTGTTGCACAAAGCCAACGATTCATGCCGCATTTTCATATCCCGTTGCAAAGTGGTAGTGATAAAATTTTGAAGTTGATGCGTCGCCGTTACCAAAAAAAATTATATAAAGAACGTGTAGAAACTATCAAACAAGAAATGCCGCATGCTTGCATTGGCGTTGATGTTATAGTTGGTTTCCCGGGCGAGACAGAAGAGGATTTTTTAGAGACTTATAATTTCTTAAACGAGCTAGATATATCATACTTACATGTGTTCCCTTACAGCGAACGTGCTAATACTACCGCATACAAAATGCCCGATGTAGTACCCAATCGAGTTCGCGGACAACGGGTAGATATGCTTCGCATTCTTAGCGAAAAAAAGAAGAGATATTTCTATGAACAACATATACAATCGCAACGTACTGTATTGTTTGAAATGGAAATTAATGAGGATATGATGCATGGATTCACCGATAATTATATAAAAGTTTCAACTCCCTATGATCCTTTGCTGGCAAACGAATTGGCTGATTGCAAATTGGAAAATATAAATAAAGATATGATAGTTGAATGTGGGGATGTGAATGTTCTTCAAATGATATAATTCGTTTAGTTAGGGCCATACCATTGCATAACCCAAGTAAAAACGATAACAATTAAAAAATTAAAAAAACAATTAAAAATTAAAAAATAACATTCTATGGTTGATATATTATTGGGCCTACAATGGGGCGATGAAGGAAAAGGAAAAGTAGTTGATTTTTTATGCCCTGCTTATCAAATGGTTGCAAGATTTCAAGGTGGTCCCAATGCGGGTCATTCGCTTAAAATCAATGGGCAAAGTTTTGTGCTCAATACCATTCCTTCTGGCATTTTTAGAGAACATTGCAAAAACCTAATTGGCAGCGGTGTTGTAATAGATCCTGCCAAATTGCAAATAGAAATTGAAAAAGTAAAAGCTGCTGGAGCTCCCGTAGAAAAGAACTTGTTGATAGCCCGCAAAGCACATCTGATTTTGCCTACACATATTATGTTAGATGCTGCTCAAGAAAACGCCAAAGGCACTGCTAAAATTGGCAGCACACTGCGTGGCATCTCCCCTACTTATCAAGATAAAATTGGAAGAGCTGGATTGCGAATGGGCGATATACATGAAAAGGATTTCGATAAAAAATATCAGTTGCTTGCTGCCAAACATATACAAATGATTGAAGCACTTGGTGGCAATACCGAGAAGACCGAAACTGAAAAAGCATTTATGGAAGCTGTTGAATATTTGCGGGCTTTCCAAATGGTGGACAGCGAATATTATGTCAATGATTTTATTTTCCGTGGTCATAGAATTTTGGCTGAGGGAGCACAGGGAACCATGCTGGATATTGATTATGGAACCTATCCTTATGTAACTTCATCCAATACAATTTCTGCTGGTGCATGCACAGGGTTGGGGATTAGTCCGCAAAAGATTAAGCATGTATATGGTGTATTCAAAGCCTACTGCACCCGTGTGGGCAGTGGCCCCTTCCCTAGCGAGTTGGATAACCAAGCGGGTGAAGACTTACGCCAAAAAGGTGGTGAGTTTGGAGCAACAACAGGTCGTCCGCGCAGAACTGGATGGTTGGATTTACCTGCATTAAATTATGCTATTATGCTTAATGGTGCCGATAAATTAATAATGACCAAAGCCGATGTATTATGTGGTTTACCCGAAGTGGATATCTGCACTGCCTATAAAACCGCAAACGGATTAACTGATAAACTTCCCTACGATTTATGTACAGAAGATATGCAAATGCATTTAGAGAAATTTGCAGGATGGGATGATAGTTTGCATCAGGCTGAGACATACAATGCCGCTCCGCAAACCTTTAAAGATTATATCAAATTTATTGAGCAATCCTGCGGTATGGGGTTAACTGCAATATCTACTGGCCCTGAGCGGGAAAAGACTTTCTTTATGGAATAGTTTAGCACTTAGGTTTTTATTTTCACCATAATATCTGGCATCGCAGGGCAATGTAATGGCATTACCCTGCGATACCGCACAATGCGATATATATAATTGCATTTTAAATAATTACTCAAAATCTTTTCATTTTTTTAATTCGTTTTTTTTTATTGGATATGACGAGCATCATATCCCTTTGATGATGCAAATCATTTATTTGAAGCACAGATTATCTGAATCTTTGTAGAATGAAAAAACTATATAAAAACTAAATATTAAAAACATGAAATTCTCAAATCGTTTAGTCAAAA
Organism: Bacteroidota bacterium; assembly: GCA_947477885.1. GTDB lineage: Bacteria > Bacteroidota > Bacteroidia > UKL13-3 > UKL13-3 > CANJUD01. The sequence continues at coordinate 7,459 of CANJUD010000020.1, read as the reverse complement.
AAATTCTGTTTATTTTTATTTTAATTACAGGCTTATCACTTACCAGTAATGCCCAAAATGTAACAGTAACTGCTACAGTGGGAACTTCTAGTGCTAGCTATGATAACTTAGGAAGTGGGTTTAGTGCCATTAACTCAGGCAGGCACAAAGGAGTTATAACAATCAATATTACCGCTAATACTACTGAGTCATCAAGCGGTGCTGTGCTTAATGCCAGCGGAAGTGGAAGTGCATTATATACTTCTATTAGAATTACGCCAAGTGGAGCCAGAACAGTTTCTGCTGCTGTTACTGCAGGTAGTGCATTAATCGCACTTAACGGTGCCGACAATGTAACTATTGACGGATTGAATTCTGGTAGTAACTCGCTTACTCTTTCAAATACAACTGCCTCTGCTACAGCAGGTACAAGTACTATCAGATTTTATGGAGATGCTACCAGTAACAAAATTACTAATTGTATTATATTGGGTTCGTCTACCATGTCAACCACTACCAATGGCGGTACTATATGGTTTGATGCTTCTGCGGTTGCGATTGGTAATGACAATGATACCATTTCGAATTGTAATATCGGCCCTTCAGGTAGCAATCTTCCCACAAAATCAATATATGCATGTGGCACTACTACCAGCTATGCCAAGTATAATAGTGGTGTGGTTATCTCAGGTAACAATATATATGACTATTTTAATGAAGCTGCCCAAAGTAATGGGGTATATATCTCTGCCGGAAATACTGGCTGGACAATCTCAAGCAATAAATTTTATCAAACTGCTAGCAGAACTCAAACTACCGGCAGTATACATGCTGCTATAAATATAGCGAGTGCGCTAGGTAATGAAAATATGCAAATTACCGGAAACATAATTGGTTATTCCAGCTCAGCAGCAACAGGCACCTATAAATTTGTTGGGGGTTCATCTGCTTCCAAATTTTATCCAATATATATATCTGCAGCCCCGGCTAATGGAGTTGCTAACAGTATTCAAGGTAATACCATCACTGCCATTTCAATGACTGGCCCATTTGCTGGAGAAGGATATTATGATTTGCCCCCATTTGCCGGTATTTATATCGGAGATGATACTACTATGGTTAATATTGGAACCGTTACAGGTAACTTAATAGGAAGCAAAACTGCATCAGGAGCAATTACTTTTACAAGTTCAGCAACAACACTTTCGGATGTTTATGGTATATTCTTTTTCCCAATTTCTAATGCTACTATCAATAATAATTCGGTAGGTGGTATGACCCTTTCTAATAGCTCAACAGGTTCTATTGCCTTTTATGGAATTCGTGCATTTACTTGGATAAATTATGTAAATATTATGCGTAATGATACTGTTGGATTTACAGCAGCACCAATCAGAATATCGGCAAGTTCAGCCGGTTCTAAAAGTATTGGTATCCTTAGTGACTTAGGAACACCAATTATTACCAATAGCATGGTAAGCAACATATCAATGGATGGCGCAAATACAACAACAGGTACAACTTCTGCTATCACTGGTATTTGTGCCGACCGTTCTTCTTATTACTATGTAGCTGCATTGAATGCATTAAATGATTCCATTTTAAATGTGTCAGGCAATGTGGTTCATTCTCTTAGCAATTCTTCCTCGGCAGCAGTTACTGCAAATGGAATCGTAATAAATGGCGATACCTCAATTAATGAATGCGTATCAAAAAACTATATACATTCTTTGTCAGTTTCTAATGCCTCAGCTACCATCAATGGAATATATATAGTATCAAGTAATGCAAACTATTATAACAACATGATAAGATTAGGCATTGATGCCAGCGGTAACAATATTACAACTGCTTGTAAAATTAATGGTATAAACGAAACTAGTGGTGCCAATAGTTTCTATTTTAATTCTATATATGTAGGAGGAACCGGTGTGGGAAGTACTGCAAATGCTACTTATGCATTGCATAGCACTACTGCTTCAGTTACCAGAAAAATCAGAAATAATATATTTCAAAATTCTCGATCAAATGCATCTGCAGGTGGAGGAAATCACTATGCAATTAAAGTAGGCGGAACAGGAACAAACCCAAGCGGACTTACTATTAACAACAATATATACTATGTAAGTGGCACTGATGGAATATTAGGAAGTTATAATAGTTCTGATGTGAGAAGTTTGGCAGTAATGAAAACCGCAATAGGTCAAGACGCAAATTCTTATGTGAGCGACCCAGCATTTAAATCTCCTGCAAATACTTCAAGCTTGGTTGATTTGCATTTGCAAAGTTTGAGCAATAGACTAAACCCTGCCGAACGCGTGGGTGCTGCTATTGCAGAAGTTACCGATGATTATGATGGACAAATAAGAAGTACCTTGTCGCCAACAGATATTGGTGCCGATGCGGCTGATTTTTATAGTACGGTAATTTCATATACAAATCTTAGCAATGCTACTACTACTGCAAACCGCACAATCAGCTATTTTGCAACAATAACTTGTAATGGTATTGGTTTAGATACAGGTTCAACTACAAAACCAAGAATGTATTATAAGAAAAAATCGGATGCCAATGCATTTGTAGGAAATACAAGCAAAAACAATGGTTGGAAACATGTTTCAGCTACTGGAAGTGCATCTCCTTTCAGTTTCACAATTAATTATAGTATTATAAATGGAGGTTCAGTTTCTTTGGGTGATACTATACAATATTTTTTAGTGGCTCAAGATTTAGCCACTACTCCTACTGTAACTTGCAACCCATATGCAGGATTCTCAGCATCTGCAGTAGGGAAAATATCAAACGGCCCTAAAATTCCAAACTATTATATTATAGAGTCTAAAATTGCTGCTAATAAATTATCTGCAAATGACACCTCAAAAGATGCAAATCTAAGGAATCCCTCTTCAGTTACAAATTCTATTAAAAGTGCTGATAGCCTGCAAAAAAGCACTATTTCAAAAACGACTGAGCCATATGATAAACTTGAATTTAATGCCAGCGTTAAAAATGAGAATGCTATATTAAATTGGCTGAACTTTCTGGAGGTAAATGTCAGTCATTATAATATCATGCGAAGTGTTAATAGTATTGATTTCGAAAAAATAGGTACGGAAAATGCTTCGGGTAATAGTTCAAATACTTCATATTATTCATTTACAGATGAAAATTCAGCCAAATTATTTAGTGGGAAAGCTGTCTACTACCAAATTAAAATGTTTGAGTTGGATGGTACTTCTAAATTAAGTGGCGTAAAAACTTTATTCTTCAAAAACAGTATGAGTTCTGCCAGTATCAATCCCTATTTTTCTGATGAGAATTTAATTATCAATCTTAAATTAAATGACGATTCAAAAATCACAATTAGCGTATTGGATATGAATGGGAAATTATTTTTAACTACAAGCGGACAATATTATAAAGGAGCGTCGAACATTACTTTGAGCACAAATGATATACCTACTGGAATATATATAGTAAGAGTAGAAAGTGCAACTGAATCGATAATAACTAAAATTTTAAAAAATAGTGCCAAGTAACGGAGAGTGTAAAGCAAATTGTGTAAACTGTTTTTAGAGTTGACATCTGGATTCAAAGATAATTAAAAATTGTTGAAGTATTAGTCCCCTACTTCTTATTCACATACTTCATAACCACTTCAGCACTAGGCAAAGCAAACTGACCCCACTTCTTCACTATTGTCGATTTGTTCAATAACATAAAACCGGGATTGGCTCTTATCATACTTTTTACTTGGGTACCATCCATATTATAGAAATGTATATGGTTTGCTTTGTGTGTTTTTAATATACTATCAGCTACCGTCAAGTCGGTTGCTGTAATTCCTAATACTTGTACTTTGCTAGTTTTTGCTAATTCCGCTGCAGTTTTGGCAAACTTTTCTATATAACTCCCATCTACTTCGCCCATATCCATTGTAATCATTACTAACTTATAGCCTTCTTGCTCTGTAATTACATCTGTAAATTCATTGCCTACAATATCAGTAAGTGCGAAATCGTGTATTTCTGGTTTGGGTTCTTCTCTTAATATCTGCTCCGTTCTTTCTCCATCCTTCACCCAATTGCTATCACTTATTGGGAGTTCTATAATCTTACTGATTTTCAATCTGTTCAACTCCTCTTCCAATCCTACCAATGCTTTTTTATCCTCAGGTACCAATACCGTATAATCTTTTTTATCACCTGATTTTTTATTTTTATAATGATAAGTAAATGCCGAAACTCCGGGCAGCACCCCATCAGGTATCTGCATTTTCACAGCGATATCATTCCCAACTTTATAGGGAAGGAAATCTTTAGCGGGCAGATACATATAGGTATATATAGGAAAAGCCACTGCTACAAAACCAGCAGTAAAAGTTGTAATACTTCCCAAAGTGCTGCTAAATATAGGCTTTATATCACGACGTCTTATAAATATGATGATAATAAGAATAGTAAGAACCAAATCCTTCATAAACGATTCAAAAGGTTTCAGTTTTATGAAATCACCAAAGCAACCACAATCGCTAAGTGCGTTAATCATGTCGGGTTTTTCTAAGCCCATCATATTGGCCAAAGGCTGCGATAACCATGCTGCTGGATGTTCTTTGGCATAGTTGGCTAAGGCTGTATAACCCGTAAGCAAATCAAAAAATAAAATCAGGAGCAATAACAACCAGGCATTAACCTTGCCCATAAAACCTATAATGAGCCACACGCCCATCATCACTTCAGCAATACATATAATAATAGAAATCCCAACCGCCCATGGTTTAAAAATATCCCAACCAAATATATCAAAATATTCTTCCAGCTTAAAGCCAAAACCATGTGGGTCGTTTGCCTTTATAAGTCCTGAGAATATAAATAATCCGCCAACCAGAATGCGACAGATCCAAGTGAGGGTGATTTTTTTATTCATCAGAATTAGTTGGAAGAGGCTTTCAACTTCATCAAAGTATAGATAGCAAAGTTTGTAGTGTCCCTCAAATTTGATAAATCTTCATTGGTGTTATCTTCATTTTGGTCTTTAATATTCAATTTACTAATTAGCTGTATTCTCTTCAAAAGCTTGTCATTAAACGATTGTGAAGTTATATCGTCGTTAGTTACAAAAGAGTCTTGTTGCATATCAGATAATTTAATCTCTGAATTTTCTATTTGCGAATTGGGTGTTGCTTGGTTGTCCATATGTAAATTTGCAGCAAATAAAGTAGAAAAAAAACAAAAAATGTTCATCAATTGCAAAGGCCAACTTATAGATCTCACTAAACCTTGTGTGATGGGCATTATCAACACTACACCTGATTCATTTTATTCGCTCAGTCGCACACAAATTGTAGCTGATGCTTTAAAATTGGCTGCAAAGATGTTGGACGAAGGTGCAACTTTTATAGATGTTGGTGGCCAATCAACACGCCCTGGCTCAGAACCTGTGAGCGAAGACGAGGAGCTGGCTAGGGTTTTACCTATAGTAGAAGCCTTGGCAAAAGAGTTTCCCCAAAATTTTATCAGTATTGATACTTATAGAGCTACTGTGGCAAAAGCAGCAGTTGAGGCAGGAGCATGTATGGTGAATGACATCTCATCGGGCGATGATGATTTGCACATGATTGAAACTGTTTCTAAACTAAAAGTACCTTATGTAGCTATGCATAAAAAGGGTACACCACTTACCATGCACCAGCAAGTCAACTACACGGATATCGCTTTGGAAGTATTCGATTATTTATCCTCAAAGCTTGTGCAACTAAGGGCACAAGGTATTTGCGACATTGTTATTGACCCCGGTTTTGGGTTCGGTAAAACGATAGCACACAATTTTGAACTGATGCATAAACTGGAAGTTTTAAAGAAACTTGAGGTGCCCTTGCTAATCGGCATTTCTCGCAAAAGCATGATTTGGAAAACACTTGAAACCACTCCTGAAAATGCGTTGCATGGAACCACTACACTCAACACTTTAGCGTTATTGCAAGGAGCTAATATTTTAAGAGTGCATGATGTGAAGCCAGCGATGGATTGTATTGCAATGATGGAAAGATATAGCCACGCCAATGCCTGATTTCTGGTTGCAGTAAATAACCCTAACACTTTTTTTATTTCTATTTATTTTAGAATACATAAATTTGCTCGATAAAATTACAAGAATGAAACATCTCACAATAATCACAATTGTTTTACTTGGATTGGCTTTAACAGCAAATGCACAAACAGTCCCCTTCTATGTGCCTACAAACGGACTAGTAGGTTGGTGGCCTTTTACTGGCAATACCAACGATGAAAGTGGAAATGGTAATAACGGAACCAACCATGGAGCAAGTTTAACCACCGACAGATTGGGCAATAACAATGAAGCCTATAGCTTTAATGGTAGCAATAATTATATTGAGATGGCTAGCTCGAGTAGTCTAGATATAAATACAGATATCTCCATTTCATTTTGGTTTAAAGCAACTAAACTATATAACGCTGGCAATTTAGTGTTTCGTGGCGATGGCAGAGGCGGTACCGATCCATATAGTATTGGTATAGCGGCAACTGATTTATCATATAAGAGATACGTGGACAATGGCTTTACACCTAATGAAGTTAAGATAAGCAATACGACACTCGACTCAACAAGTTGGTTCCATATTGTTGCTTCTTTTAACTCAGCAACCGGCGATATGAAAATATATAAGAATGGTACACTTTCTAGCCAAAAGAACTTTTCCAGTTCGGTTATTAATTATACTACCAATACGATGTATAATACTTTTGGCACCGTAGAAAAATTATATGTTCCTTTTAAAGGCAAAATAGATGATATAGGAATATGGACACGCCCGCTGGCTGACTCAGAGGTAGTAGCATTATACAATGGAATTAGTGTTGGTATTAGTGAAGCTCCCGCTAAAAAACTTTTTAAAATTTATCCAAACCCAAGCTATAATAACATCAATGTGCAGGCAGATGCAAGCCTTGTTGGTTCTATATATACTTTATCTGATTTAACCGGAAGAAAAGTATTGACAGGAAAATTAAATACAGAAAATTTAACAATTGAGTTATCTGATTTGGCTAGTGGTATATATACGTTGAATGTGGATGGGAATGCCACGCAAACATATAAAGTTGTGAAGTACTAATTGCCACAAACCGAAGATATACAAACTCAAGCAAAGCAATGCCCCCGTTGTCTTCAAACATTTGCATGCAATATGCGAGATATTACACAATGCCAGTGTTATGGGATTACAATTAACCTAGCTGCACAAAACTATATCAATTCGAATTATACTGATTGCCTTTGTGCGAAATGTTTGGTGGAGGTGAATAAGGATATGTCTTGTCCTGAAATAGGTTTACACTAAAAAGTGTAAAACATGGAAAAAAAAATCAATCAAAAAGCAGGTAAATATTTTACCGAAGACGAGAGACACAAAATCATTCAGGAACTGTTCGCGACCAAGTGCACCAAACAACACATTTGG
>CANJUD010000019.1 GCA_947477885.1 Bacteroidota bacterium | reverse complement strand
CTTTCTAAATTTGAACCGTTGCAAGAGGGATTTTGGCATTAACGGTCGCCCTGCCAAAAAACATTTTGCAACTTGTGACGTTGACGCGTCATGAACAACGACAACTAATTGATAATCAGTAAAATAGTATATGCGGTGTGAGTACCTCTTTCTCCGCCAAACATATATTTCCTGCCCTTAGGCAGGATTTTTTGTAAGGGAAAAATAACAAAAACATTTTTTGGTTATTTTTCCCTTACAAAAATAACGAACGCAGTGAGTATATATTGTTTGAAGCCACCCCTTTTTGGATCATGCAATAATCCCTCTCTCTCCGCATATAGATTGTCTAGAACAGTCTAAAAGCGTGTAAAATCAAGGTTTTACGCGCATATAGACTGTTCTTCAAATTCTAATAAAGTCTTGTCGGTCATCACAGGTTAGTCCAAAAATTTTACTGACGAAGAAAAAGCAATCGCCACTGTATTCTGCATCTCTGAAATCCTTGAACTTAAAAATAGACGATTTCTTATCAAAATACAAATAGCATGTGGTGGATTTATGGAGCTCTAAACGATGAAGCAAAACATCTATATTTTCTTTGGGGAAGTACCTGTGTCGAAATTCCCGAATTTCAAAGCAGAATAAATCAAATTCCCTTTTGATTGAATCAGCTTTGTCAAGTGAATCGTTCATCATTTCATCTACGAGCCTTTTACAGGGTAGGTAATAAGTATAGAGCTGCTCTTGATAAGCGCCAGCTGATTTGGAACCATTAAATTCTACATCCTGCGAATCATCAATTTCAAAAAGAGAAATCTGTTTTCTAAGGGAACGAGGATTTACATGGATTCTGGCAATCTTCAATTGCTCTAGGGCATTGTTTAGTAATTCTTTCATGACTTATACATTTGGTTAAAAAATTATAATAATAACGAAAGTCATTTGTCAAATGCGGTCAAAATGAAAATTACTTTTCACACGATAATATGGTAAAATCACCCACTTGGCAAATGGCAAGGATATATATATACCTTGCCATTTGCCAACCTAGATATGATTTTCGGAAACCGCCTATTTGCAGGGGTTTTCAGCGTTTTTGTGAAGATTGATGATTTTTGTCAATTACCTATCGAAATTTCAAGAAATTCGGAACTTCCGAATTTGTGCATCAAGTAAAAATGAAATGATCTGAAACTGACGAAATTGTTTCATGGTGACAAATAGCAATATGAATTTGTCACAATATTTTTAAAAATTGTGACCAAATATGAGCAAACCGAAGAAGAGCGCCCTAATTAATGTTGCTTGCGCCCAATTTTCTTGCTTCGCGCCTAAAAATCATGAGTAATGGAATAAACTAGTTCCGTAACAAATAATAGTGTATATTTGTTACGAAATAATCATATTAAAATCAATGGAACTAACTGAAAAACAAATAATTGCACGTATTAGGGCACATGGTAGAGGTTTTGTTTTTACAACGAAGCTCTTTTCTGCATTGATAGATAATTCTGCTAGTGTTAGAACGGCCTTAACTAGATTGGTGCAGAAGCAATCGATCAGGAGACTTGCACATGGATTATATGATTTGCCAGTTGTCCATCCCAAGCTAGGTGCAATTATGCCTTCAATTGAGAAGGTCATTGAAGCAATCAAAACATCGGAGGCTATCGAGGTTCAAGCAACAGGAGCATACGCAGCAAATCTACTTGGATTATCTACTCAGATCCCGATGCGAATTGAGCTCTATACCAGTGGCCCTAGAAGAAAGATACAATTTGGTAAACAGGAGATTCTATTGAAGCCTACCACCCCAAAAAATATGATTGGGGCTGGAACCAAAGCAGGATTAATTCTTCATGCACTTAAACAAATTGGAAAGGATAATGTAACTGATGAAATGATAAAGCAGATTAGGAGCAAGATAGAAGAACAAGATATCAAACACATCAAAAAACAGATTCAGTTTGCACCAGTATGGATTGCTAAAATCATGCGCTCACTCATTAATGAAAACTAACAATGAATACATTTATACAGTTATCATCTGACGAAAGAAACTTGTATTGTCGTCAAGCAGCAGAAAGAATGGAGACACCTTTGCCTGCCGCAGTAATTGAAAAAGATTTTTGGGTCTGTTGGACACTCAATTTACTGAATGAAATTCCTGAATTAAAAGGGAATATCACCTTCAAGGGAGGCACATCTTTATCGAAAGCTTGGGGTTTGATTGAGCGTTTTTCAGAAGATATAGATATTGCCATAAACCGAAAAGTATTTGGACAACAGCCGCCTCATGGTGCGGAGGATGCTAAATCTAACACACAACGAAAGACGCGTTTGGTAGAACTAGAAGATAAGAGTGCCTCTTTTATTATGGAGGTACTCTTGCCAATTTTACAAGAAAAAATCGCAGGGCATCTAAACCCCGCAGAATTCACTCTCAAGCCAATTCAAAAGGGCAATGAAATCAATATAGAATTTGAATATCCTGGTACACTTAAAAATGAATTGGGTGGATTGCTTCCTGTTGTTTTAATTGAGCTGGTTCCAAGGGCTGATGAAATTCCAAATGAAGAAAGAAAAATAACACCGATTATTTATGAAGTGTTTGAAGACCTATTGGGAGATGGCTCATTTAATATATCCACTTTAGCACCAGAGCGTACCTTTTTAGAAAAGTTACTTTTCATTCACGAAACACTTGAAGGGTTTAACAAAGGCAGCGAAAGAAAAAGTAGGCATTATTACGACCTTCTAAAACTTTATAATGCAGGTGTTTTTGAACGAATAAAAAACAATCGTGAACTTTTGCAAATGGTTGTGGAGCATCGGCAAACTTTTTTCCGTTATAACACCTTGGATTATGCAGGAATTTCAAGCAATGGCGTGCGTGTCGTGCCTTCAAAAGATAGTTGGACAGATTGGCGTGGTGACTACACTCGAACTGCTGTAATGATTTATAAAGATATCCCATCGTTTGAAGAGCTTATGTCATTTGCTGAACAATTAGAAAATGAATTTAATGAGTGGGTTAAAAGTTCATAAGTCACTATGATAAATTAATTAGGTTCATTATCTTTGTGAAACCTAAGGAAACTCAAACTAGACAATCAAGCCCTCCTTTTGGCTGCTTGGTTTCTAAGGGGGTTTCCAAAGAGAAATAGAGAAGTAAAATACTTGATATACAGAGAGTTAGTGGTTATGGTTCATAATCCGCTCTCTCCGCCCAATAAAATTCTTGCTGCCTCGGCAGGATTTTTCCATTAAGAGCAAAATAAAAAAATGGCTTTGGTTATTTCTTCCTAAAGATGAAAATATGATCGATAGGGTTGTATAATGTTTCTAGTCCCTGTGTAGCCATCCCATTTTTACTAAAGTGAATAAGTAAATGTATTATTTATGCTTGTATTTACCCTTGCTTTGGTAGTAATAACGCGATCGGCTTTGATTGCTTATGGCGTTTTTATCCTTGCTTACCGGCATTCGTATATGCCCTTGTCTAAAATGACCTCTTCTGTCAATAGTAGGCTTTATATATACCGCGTCTTTAGCCTTTACTCGTTTTTCTTTCATGTCGCAGCTCATCACTAATAGCATCGCAAAGGCCACAATAGCACAACTTTTTTTCATCATCATAATAGGTTCAAAACAAATAAAATTAGCACAATTGGAACACCAAATAAGAAAACTAAATTCACCAAGCAACCTCTACTGGTTTTGTTATATACTTTATTATACAATGCTTTCTTAGGATTGGTTATCCAGCCCATGCCCCTAGGAGCCTTAAATCCTAGGTTGTGACGAATGATACGCTTTACCGAAGTACGAGCTGCAATTCGTTTATTCAGGTTTGGTATGCGGAATCCGAATTTCATATATTATTTAATAATCTTTACACAATATTGGTTCTGTTTTATTCTATGATTCCATAATAAAACAGTCTTTATTTTAACCTAAATTAAATGCATATTATAGGTATTTTGTTTTGAAGATGGTATTATAAATATATTTTTTATTATATATATATCAAAGTTTATTTTCTTTTAGTTCGTCAAACTTTGCTTTCATTGTCGGGTTGCCTTGTGTTATTTTTTTGATGGTTAAATCTTCGGCTTTATCATTCGCTAATCGCAATTGGTTTTCGCTTGTAGTCAACTCTTCTTTAACTTTTTGCATTGCAGCTATTGATGCGTCAATTTTTTTTATTGCTTCTTGAAAATGACTTTGTGCTGAAAGATAATTTTTAGAAAATCCATCTCTAAACTTATTTAATTTTTCTTCAAAATTTGTAATGTCAGTGTTTTGATTTTTTACTAAAGCAAGTTCGGCTTTGTATTGTAGAGAGTTCATAGCCGCATTGCGCAGCAATGTAATAATCGGTATGAAAAATTGGGGACGTATAATATACATTTTATTGAATTTATGCGACGCATCCACAATTCCCGAATTGTAATATTCACTCTCTGCCTCTAAAAGTGAAACAAGCACTCCATATTCACATCTTTTCTCGGTGCGATCTTTATCAAGTTCTTTTAAAAAGTCTTCGTTTCTTTTTTTTGTGGCAGTTTCATCTCCTTCATTTTTCATTTCAAACATAATTGAAATAATTTCATTTCCCTCCTCGTCAGTTTCACGATATATAAAATCACCTTTACTACCAGATTTAGAGTCGTTATCTTTTTCAAAATATGCCCTTTGAAAAGCTGTTGCGCGTAGTTTGTTAAACTCGTTTTCACAATGTTGTTCAAGTGTTTCACCTATCATTTTAGTAGATAGTTTCAACTTCATATCTTTTCTAAGAGCTATCTCTTCGTCTTTGTGTTTGATGATAGCATCCTTCTCCTTTAATTCAGCTGAATATTTTTCGCTTAATGATTTTTCGAGAAGTTGTTTTTCTGTATCTTTAATTTTAATCGTATTAGCCAATTCATCACGTTCTTTTTCTATCTTTTGAGTTGCTTCATTTATGGCAAGCTTTTTTTCTACTTCAGTATTTTCAATTTTGGCTTTGAGCTGAAGCAATTCATTCTCTTTTTGAGATAATTTTTGTAATAATTCAACTTCCTTTTTTGCTTTGAGTTCAGCCATTTCCTGATCCTTCTTTGCAAGTTGTTCTTGAAGGGAGTTTTTTATGGTAGCCTCAGCTAATTTTACCGCATTTACCTTTTCTTTTTCAGCTAGTGCAAGTCGGTTAAGAATTTCTTCTTCAAATTGGTGGTCACGGACTTGCTTAAGAATATCGGCAAAACCAGCTTCATCTATTTTGAATGCTTTATTACAATTTGGGCAAATTATTTCGTTCATATCTTATATTTTTGGAACTTTTTGGATTAAAAATTAGTACTAATGTTTTTTCGTTGGTGGATGAAGCGGATTGATAAGTGTTTTAACGTTCCTCAAAAATAGTATAATTTAAAAGTAGAACAAAGTTATCATATACAAAAGCAATTATAACTCACAACCATTAAATATACAATAAACAAACTTGTTTTTTACCTATGCTTAAATAAAGAATTTAGGTTTTTCAATAGTTTGCAACAATAAATGATTGAAAAAATCCAGACATATAAGGTCAAACATTCAGGTGCACGTGTGTGTGTAGCAATCCCAATTGAAATTAAATCAGGCGAAACAAGAACTAGTGATTATTTTAAGAATTTTGAATACTGGAATAAAGTGTCCGATGTGAAAGGGCCGATAAAGACGTTTATTTATGCTTGGTTGAAGAAAGTAGAAACAACAGCGGTAACCTATGTCCCATTTGATAAATATGAATTTTTACTCTAATAAAAAATGGACAAATCTGTAATTTGATTGCAGATTTGTCCATTTTAGCATAAAGACAAAAGTATAAAGTATATAGCTGAGACAAAGTATTTAAATTATCGTCTTTGTACCTTATACTATATACTTTCTACTGTATACTATTTCTTCATATCACTATAATACTTATAGAAATAAGGAATGGTTTCAATGCCTTTATAAAAATTGAACAACCCATAGCTTTCATTGGGGCTGTGCAATGCATCTATATCCAAACCAAATCCCATCAACACCGATTTAACACCAAGTTCTTTTTCGAATAATGCAACGATTGGAATTGAACCACCACCTCGTGTTGGGATAGGTTTTTTCCCAAATGTAGTTTCCATAGCTTTGGCTGCAGCATTAAATTCTATAGAGTCGGTAGGAGTGAGGACAGGCTCTCCACCATGATGCGGACGAACTTGTACGGTCACAGTTTTAGGTGCAACACTTTCAAAATATTTGGTAAACATTTCTGTAGTTTTTTCTGAACTTTGATTAGGAACCAAACGCATAGAAATTTTCGCAAATGCTTTTCCGGGTAATACAGTTTTAGAACCTTCGCCTATATATCCACCCCATATACCATTGCAATCAAGTGTCGGACGTGTGCCGGTGCGTTCCATGGTTGTATATCCTTTTTCGCCCCAAACATCTGCAATGCCCAATTCTTTTTTATATGCTTCCAAATCGAAAGGAGCTTTATTTAATTCAGCTCTGTCTTCGGCAGAAACATCTAATACATCATCATAAAATCCAGGAATAGTTATATGGTTATTTTCATCATGCATCCCTGCAATCATTTTGGCCAATATATTAATGGGGTTGGCCACCGCACCACCATATACACCACTGTGCAAATCTTTGTTAGGGCCTGTCACTTCTACTTCTACGTAGCTTAGTCCACGCAAGCCTACATCTATACTTGGGGTATCATTGCCTAGCATGGAAGTATCTGATATTAATACTACATCAGCTTTTAGTCTTTCTTTATTCGCCACACAAAAAATTCCAAGATTGGCACTGCCAACTTCTTCTTCCCCTTCTATCATAAACTTCATATTGCAGGCCATGGTATTTGTTTGCATCATCGCTTCGAAAGCTTTTATATGCATATACATTTGTCCTTTATCATCACAGGCACCACGTGCGTATATGCGTTCGTTACGAATCGTAGGTTCAAATGGTGGTGTTTCCCAAAGTTCCAAGGGAACGGCGGGTTGCACATCATAATGACCATATACCAATACAGTTGGCAAACTAGGATCAATCATTTTCTCGCCATAAACAATGGGGTATCCAGCGGTTTGGCAAATTTCTACCTTATCAGCACCAGCTGCTATAAGTTTATCTTTCACATACTCTGCTGTGCGATGCACATCATCACTGTAAGCAGCATCGGCACTAATGGATGGAATGCGAAGCAGTTCAAAAAGTTCGTCGAGGAAACGTTGTTTGTTAGTCTCTAAATAATGGGTGGTTTGCATATAATTATTTTTTTGTGCAATATTAGTACATGTATGGCTAATTTTTAAATACATTTGCCCTGAATGAAAATCACAATATTGGGCAATGGTAAAATGGCGAATATGCTGCTGCAAAAATTGCTGTCTAAGCCTGTAAGTATTGAAATGTGGGGTAGGGATACACAAAAAATACAATCATTGTATGGCAGTTTATCCGTTCATATTATAGGCGATATTGAGAGAGTCGGACTCGAAAGCGACCTTATTATACTAGCTGTTGCCGATTCAGCTATTGCAAATGTTGCCGAAAAATTGGGCCACAAAGAATGTTTAGTTATCCATACGTCAGGTGCAACAAATATCGATGTATTATACAATTTTAAAAACAGGGGCGTATGGTGGCCACCAGCATCAGTGCAAATTATATTAGATGAATTATCTGAATTTCCTGCATGTGTGGAAGCAAATACCCTTGAAAACAAAGCTCAGATTATTTCATTTTCAAATTTAGTGGGCTTCAATCATATATTTGAATGTGATAGTTTAAAACGTTTGCAAATGCACACCGCGGCTGTATTCGCCAATAACTTCACTACTTATATAATGCTTCGGTTACGAGAATATTGCGAGGTTTATAACATCCCAATTGATATATATAAACCCATGCTAAAACAAGCCATAGGGACTTTTATAGAGAGCAATCCGAATAATTTGACTGGTCCAGCTTCGCGGGGTGATAAGGTAACTCTGAAGAAACATATAAAAACTTTAGAAGCTGATCCCGTGATGAAAAATATGTATGAGTTTTTAACTGAAAGTATTCTATCCTATAAAAATTTTGATTTCAAAATCAAAGATTTATGATATTATATGTATTATAATTAAACCTTAGTGGATTTGTTGTATCATAAGTATTATAACAAATAAATATAATATTATGAAAAAAATGACAATCGTTGCTTTTACATTGCTGCTAGCAATGGGGGCGTTAGCAAAAAAGGGTGGTGGGTCTCACAATGGCAAAGGAGGCGGCATTGAAGCCCGAGCCAAGAAATCAGCCGACTGGATTAATGAGCAGGTAAAACTTGATAGCAACCAGTACAAAAAATTATATACTGTTCAAATGGAATCTTTTAAAAAACTAATGGTAATTAAAAGAGATACTTCTATTACAAAAGATGTTGCAAAAACACAAGCGAGGCAAATTAAAAAATCAGCTGTTGATCAAATTAAAGCTATACTTACTCCTGAACAATTTCAAACTCTCACTGCGAAATTGAAAGAAAAACGTGATGCGAGAAGGGATAAACAAACTGAAAAGAAAGGTAAGTTAAAGGGCGTTGAAAAAGATATAGAAGATGAGTTATTGAATTAATTATTATAATACCCTTGTTAAAAGGATTAGCTTAAAGCCTTGTCAGGAATAATTTCTGGCGGGGCTTTTTTTGTGTAAAGATTAATGACAAAAGATAATATCAAATTGATTGCCCGCCAAAGCAGGAGGTATCAAGTCCGCCCGCAGCTTACGATGGTGTGCGAAGAGTCAGAAGGTAGACGCAGGAAATTTATTGCCTCATATACCTTTCAATTTCGGTTTTCTAGTTTTCATCCAAATCAATAAAAAAACCCGACCAAATAAATGGCCGGGTTTTCTTATTATAGTTTTTATATATTAATGAGAAACTACAATCTTCTCTTGTATGATGGCATCTTTACCTATCATCTCTATCATATATATTCCATTTGAATACGATTCAAGATTCATGTTCAATTGTTTTTCACCATTCAAATTATGTGTTAAAACTAATTTGCCTGTGAGGTCGAAAATACGAATCATATTATACACATTGGCTTCAGGTAATTTAATGGTGATGCTGCCATTGGTAGGGTTAGGGAATATTTCCACTTTGCCAATTGTTGCATTTGCAACACCATTTGGAATAGAAATATTGAGTGCTGATGTATCATAGCATGCGCCTACAACTTTCACAAAACCACTTCCGTAATTGCTCCATTGTACTTGTATAGCATTGCTACCTTGCCCGCTAATGATATTTCCTCCACTAACTATCCAGGTATAATATAAACCATTAACAAAAGGAACTGAGTATGTTTCAACATTGGGAACATTAACAGTTGAATTACCAGTGATAGCTCCCAAACTTTGTTTTGCATTTACTGTAACTGCAATTGCATTACTTGTAGCAGAACATCCTGACACGTTAGATATAACAACTGTGTATGAACCAGATGTGCTAACTAAAAGCATACTGTCAATGCCTCCAGCTATTGCAGTGCCATTACGTTTCCACTGATACGTATAACCCAGGCCGGTGTTGGCCATCAAGAAAGTATTTAAGCCTGTACAGAAAGTAGTTGGGCCATTTGCAGTAGCAATGGCAGTGGGAGTTGGATTAACATTAACAGAAACTGTGGTTAGTTCCGAACAACCTTTGTCAGAAGTTAGGATAAGCGAAACATTATATATTCCATCATTTGTATAAGAAATAGTATGTGTGGCTGCGGTGTCAGTAATTCCATTCCCAAAATTCCATAAACGGGTATAAGAACCGCTTGAAATAGAACCAGAATCTTTAAAGTTGAAACTATTGCCAACTAAGCACTGCGAAGCACTGTTCACTTTCAATATAGCTTTTGGAGAAGGGATAACTGAAATAGCAATTGCAACACTGTCAGTGCAACCACCATTAGAAGTTAGTTTTAAAGAAACCATATAGTTTCCTTCTTTAATATATGTATGCATAGGCATGGCAGCAGTATCGGTATTTCCATCTCCATAATCCCACATGCGGGTATATGAACCCATTGCAATAGAAGATGAATCAGTAAACATAAAATTGTTTCCGTTTAAACACGAGCTCATCATATTACTGCTAATTTTTGCAGATGGTTCAGGATTAACACTAATTTTCACTGTGGCAGTATCTACGCATCCTGAGTCGGTAGTACTAATAAGCATGGCATCGTATACGCCATAATTTGAATAACTATAATTGCGAGTAGCCACGGTATCCATAGTTCCATCACCATAATCCCACATGCGAGCATAGCTACCTGCAGTAAGTGTAGATGAATCAGTAAAAGTGAAACTATTACCTTTGAAACACTCAGAAGTATTGCTAGCATACAGTGATAATTTAACTGAAGGATTCACTAAAATTACCAATGAGCCAGTATCAATACATCCCATATCGCTGGTCAAAATAAGGTTTGGGGTATAACTACCTTCGGCACTATATGTATGAACGGGGCTAGATATTGTATCATTAGTTCCATCTCCAAACTCCCAATACACAGTATATGATCCAGAAGAGATACTTGAAAAATCTAGGAATGAGAAATTGTTTTGAGAGAAACATTGGTTTTCATTATTAACCCAAGCCACCGACTTTGGCATAACGCTTACCGAAATATTCAAAGAGGAAGTATCAACACATCCCATATCACTAGTAGCAATAAGGTTGGTTGTATAGGACCCTTCTGCATTATATGAATGTGAAGGATTAGCTAAAGTATCTGAGCCTCCATCTCCAAAATCCCAAAGAACAGAATAGCTTCCAGCAGGTATACTTGAAAAGTCAGCAAATGAAAAGTCATTACCTTTAAAACATTGTGTATCGTTACTCACCCATGCAACTGCTAGAGGCATTGGATTAATTGTAATTGACCAATTGCCGGCTATTGTGCAACCCTTATCGCTGGTAACAGTAAGTGTACCATTATATATACCATCAGATTTATAACTATGCGAAGGATTGGCTGAAGTGTCTTTGGTTCCATCACCGAAGTCCCATTCACGAGTGAAGCTTCCGCTTGCAATGGTTGTCGAATCTATATAATCAAAACTATTGCCTTTTAAGCACTGTGAAGTATTACTTATCCATGCATTTACTGAAGGGTCTGGGTTTACAGTAATATTTACTGTTGCAGTATCTACGCAGCCAGAGTCGGTGGTTATAATCAGACTAGCTGTATAATCGCCAGAATTTGAATAATTGTATGTGGGCATAGTTGTAGTATCTGTTGTGCCATCACCATAATCCCATAAACGGGTATAGCTTCCCGATGCTAGGGTTGATGAATCAGTAAAGGTGAAACTATTGCCAGTAAAGCAAGAAGAAGTGCTATTCACATTTACTTTTGGCGATGAAGATGGGTTAACCCAAATATCTAATGAGTTTGTATCCATGCATCCCATATCGCTGGTGAGCATTAGGCTGGCAGTGTAAATCCCGGCTGAAGAGTAATTATGCACAGGGCTTGTTGCTGTGTCAGAATTTCCGTCACCAAAGTCCCATGAAAGTGTATACGATCCGGATGCAATACTGGAGAAATCCAAAAATGAAAAACTATTTTGATTATAACATTGGCTCTCATTATTAACCCAAGCATCAGCATTGGGCATAGGGTTCACTAAAACATCCAAGGTTGAAGAATCTTTGCATCCAATGTCGCTAGTTATAATCAGATTTACATTGTAAGGGCCATCTACAGCGTAGCCATGCGTTGGACTAGCGGCAGTATCGGCAAGTCCATCACCAAATTCCCAGTCAATTGTATATGAACCAGATGAGATACTTGAAAAATCAGCAAAAGAAAAATTATTGCCTTTAATACATTGGGTATCTAGGTTAACCCATGCAACAGCATTGGGATTTGGGTATACAGTTACAGACCATGAAACAGTTGCAGTGCAACCGCGATCGCTAATCAATGTAAGGCTATTGGTATAAGCACCATCAGCTAAATAAACATGAGATGGATTAGCAAACGTATCTTTAGTTCCATCCCCAAAGTCCCACTCACGCGTGTAAGTGCCTGATGAAATGGTTGAAGAATCTTTATAGATAAAGTTATTTCCTTTGAAACATTGCAACTTATTGTTAACTATGGCATTCACAACAGGATTAGGATTAACTGATAAATTAATTGTAGCGGTATCCATACATCCCGAGTCAGAGGTAGTAATAAGATTGGCAGTATACATGCCAGAATTTGTATAACTATGAACTATAGTGGATCCAGCACTTGAATTGCCATCACCAAATTCCCATTTAGGTGTATAGTTTCCAGAAGAAACACTTGAAGAATCTACGAAAATAAACCTGTTACCATTGAAACAATCTGAAGTTTTATTGACTGATAATAAAACGGATACTGCAGGATTTACAATGAGATTCAGTGAGCTTGTATCCATGCATCCCATATCGCTAGTCAATATCAAACTAGCAGTATAACTGCCAGTTGCGGTATATGAATGTGTAGGGCTAGCTATCGTATCATTGTTGCCATCACCAAAGTCCCATGAAAGTGCATACGATCCGGATGAGATAATGGAGAAATCCAAAAATGAAAAACTATTTTGATTATAACATTGGCTCTCATTATTAACCCAAGCAACAGAATTGGGCATTGGATTAACGGTTACATTAATTGTTGAAGTGTCAACACACCCCATATCGCTAGTGGCAATTAAGTTTACAGAATAAGAACCATCACTTCCATAGCTATGTGAAATATTGGCAGTGGTATCTGTATTTCCGTCACCAAAATTCCATAAAGTAGAATAAGAGCCCGATGCGATGCTCGAAAAATCTATGAATGAGAAGTTGTTATCTTTAAAACATTGGTTATCATTATTAACCATTGAAACAGCATTGGGATTTGGGTATACAGTTACAGACCATGAAACAGTTGCAGTGCAACCGCGATCGCTAACCAATGTAAGGCTATTGGTATAAGTACCATCAGCATTATATACATGGGAAGGATTTGCAAACGTATCTTTAGTTCCATCTCCAAAGTCCCACCCACGTGTGAAGGTTCCTGATGAAATGGTTGAAGAATCTTTATAGGTAAAGTTATTTCCTATTAAACATTGCAACTTATTGTTAACAATGGCATTCACAACAGGAATAGGATTAACTGATAAATTAATTGTAGCGGTATCCATACAACCCGAGTCAGAGGTAGTAATAAGATTGGCAGTATATATGCCAGAATTTGCATAACTATGAACTATAATGGATGCAGTACTTGAATTGCCATCACCAAATTCCCATTTAGGTGTGTAGTTTCCAGAAGAAACACTTGAAGAATCTACGAAAATAAACCTGTTACCATCGAAACAATCTGAAGTTTTATTGACTGATAATAAAACGGATACTGAAGGATTTACAATGAGATTCAGTGAGCTTGTATCCATGCATCCCATATCGCTAGTCAATATCAAACTAGCAGTATAATTGCCAGTTGCGGTATATGAATGCGTAGGGCTAGCTATCGTATCATTGTTGCCATCACCAAAGTCCCATGAAAGTGTATACGATCCGGATGAGATACTGGAGAAATCCAAAAATGAAAAACTATTCCCTTTAAAACATTGTGTTTCATCATTTACCCATGCACTTGCAACAGGCATTGGGTTAACTGTAACTTTAATTACTGCACTTGTGTCTCCAATTAATCCATCATCTGCAACACGACGAAACCAAGTGGTAACGGTTAATGATATGGTTTGGTAATCCTGCGAATTTGCAGATAAGATGTCAGTAAAAGCATCGGTGTCCGATGTTTGACTCCATTGCCATTGATAATTGTAGCTTCCTAATCCACCAGAAGGTAATGAGCCATTAAACATTGCTGGCTTCGCTCCTTCGCATATCATTTGCGAAGCGGAGACGCTGTTGCTTGTAATCTGGGCACTGGCTATTGAAGTAACCACAATACTCAGAAACAAACCAATAATTTTGATTTTTGTAATTTTATTTTTCATATTTTAGGGATATAAATAATTTGTGAGCCGCAAAAATAAAACATATTATTGAATAATCTAATCAATTTTCAGATTGTTTATATAGCATTAACCATTCGGTAACTTTATGCTTATGTTGGTTAGGAAAACCTGCAATATGGGGCTTTTTTTTATCCAATTTTTATCCCCATTTCAATGCGTGTCTATATTATCTTTCGCCCCTAAAAAAAATAAAAGCTAATTCTAACTAGGAAATTCAAATAACTGAAATTATAGATTAATAAAAGAAATATACAATGACAACAAGAAGAAATTTTATTAAGAATACAGCATTCATTGCTGGCTCAATTCCATTTATGAGTTTGGCAGAAACACGCACCAATTCTAAAATTAAAGGCAAACCCATTGTGGTCAGCACTTGGGATTTTGGGAAAGTGGCCAATCAAGAAGCGTGGAAAATATTGTCAAGCAGAGGCTCGGCATTGGATGCTGTAGAAAAAGGTGTGATGTTGGTAGAATCAGATCCCACGCAAATGTCGGTGGGTCTTGCCGGTTTGCCTGATAGGGACGGACATCCAACCCTCGATGCTTGCATTATGAAAGGTAATGGCGACTGTGGTTCGGTGGTGTTTTTAGAACATATTATGCATCCCATTAGTGTGGCCCGTGGTGTGATGGAAAAAACGCCCCATGTAATGTTAGCAGGCGAAGGAGCCCAACAATTTGCTATTAATACTTTGGGCATGAAGAAGGAAACTATTATAAATCCGAAATCGCAAGAAGCCTATAAAGAGTGGCTCAAAAAATCGGAATACGCACCCATCATTAATATAGAAAATCACGACACGATTGGTATGATAGCGATGGATGCAAATGGACTTTTTGCAGGAGCCTGCACTACAAGTGGACTTGCTTTTAAAATGCACGGCAGGGTAGGAGATTCGCCTATTATAGGAGCAGGATTATTTGTGGATGAGGATGCGGGAGCGGTTACCTCCACAGGTCATGGCGAAGAAGTGATTCGCATCGCTGGGAGTCATTTGGTAGCTGAACTCATGCGTAATGGAATGAGTCCTGAGAAGGCTTGTAAAACTGCGGTGGAACGCGTATATAAACGCAAAAAGGATAATATTAAAAATATACAAGTAGGATTTATTGCGATTAGTTTGGAAGGTGAAGTAGGGGCTTATGGGGTTCATAAAGGATTTACGTATTCGGTAAAGACAGATAGTATTGATGAGATATTTCAGGGGAAATTTTTGATAGAGTAGTAAGGAATAAGGGGTAAGGATTAAGGAGTAAGGGGCTGACGCTAGATAGGGAAATAGCGTCACGATATATCGTAACGTAGTTTTGTAAAATAATAATGAAAATGATTATTGAAATTTGTTGTTATACATTAGATGAAGCTATTGCTGCACAAAAAGTAGGTGCAAACAGAATCGAATTTTGCAGGGGCAGAGAACTTGATGGAATATCCCCAAGCAGAGAAAGTATTATAGAAGTCGTGAACGAAATCAATATTCCAGTATATATTATGGTAAGGCCGCGAGGTGGAAATTTTATATATAATGATACAGAAATAAAACAGATGTGTGATGAAATGAAATGGGCGGCAAAAGCTGGAGTCAGTGGGTTTGTGTTTGGCGTGTTGGATGCGAACAATAAAATTGATATAGAAAATTGTCAAACTTTAATTGCAGCCGCAAATGGATTGCCTTGTACTTTTCATAGGGCTTTTGATATGATAGAAGATAAGTTCGATGCTTTGGATCAATTGGTAGACTTGGGTTTCAAAAGAGTATTAACTTCGGGAGGAGTTGGGAATGCTGCAGATTATATAAATACTTTAAAGGAGTTAGTTGCATATTCGAAAGATAGTATTATTATAATCCCAGGTGGAGGAGTGAGGCCAAATAATATGGTACAAATTATACAAGAAACCGGTGCTTCAGAGATTCATAGTTCTGATAGAAATGTTCTAAATATAATATAAAATACGAATTACAAAAATACAAAAATGCCTCCAACCTGCGGTTATACCTGCCCCCAATGCGAAGGACGTGGTTACACGGACGATGGAGCAGTGTGCGATTGGTGCAGTGAAATAAAAGAAGATATGGAATCTAAAAAATCAACCGATGAAGAATCAGATTCAAAAGAATAAATATATTTGTCCCTAATACAATAAAATTATCTTTGAAACGTTATCACTAATATGGGCAAAATCATCTTTAGAATTTCTGCATTTTTTGTATTGATAAATTGCGGCTCACCACCCACGGTAACATCAGCAACAAAAGATAGAGCAACCAATGTGTATGATTTATATATGGATTCATTAATCGCTGATGGATTTGATTATCCCTTTGGCGATGGAAATGGTGGAGGAGATTACATAGACAAAGCAACAGGAACAAAACACAGCGGTTGGTATATTGCCACCAAAACCGCGGAAGTATATGCCTTGGGTGTACATACCGGAGAAGACTGGAACGGCAAAGGTGGCGGCAATACCGATTTGGGTCAGGATGTATTTTCGACAGCAAAAGGTAAAGTAATAGCGGCTCAAGATTTTGGTGCTCCTTGGGGAAATATTGTGATGATACAACATCGCTATATCGAGAACAATAAAGTGGATACCGTGTATTCTGTATATATGCATTTATCTGCATTGCATGTAAAAGAAAATGATATAGTAGACAAACGACAATTGATTGGTAACATTGGCGATGGTGGCGGAAGTTATCCTGCCCATCTTCATTTCGAGATACGGAGATCTATCATGAAAGATATAGAGCCAGCATATTGGCCGAGCTCGCATGGGTATGATAGTAAATGGGTTTTAGAACATTACTGTCAACCTTCCAAGTTTGTTGATGCACATCGTAATTTGGTGGTTCCTAAAAAAGAAAATAGTTTTATTTTCGTGACCAAAGAAAACTATAAACTTCACTATTTTGAGAAAGGAATTCTCAAGTATCAATACGATATTGGCCTAAGTCAAATACCGCTGGGGCACAAGCAAAAGCAAGGAGATTTAAAACTTCCCGAAGGAATGTATTATATAGTTGAAAAAGCTGTGGGGCCATTTACTGGAGCCTATTCTTCATACTTAGGTCCACGATGGATGAAGTTGAGTTATCCAAATATATATGATGCAAAAAAAGCTTTAGATAATAAGATTATCGACAACAAAACTTTTACAGATTTTGCAGAAGCTTGGAAAGATAAAACTTGTCCGCCACAAAATACTGCACTTGGCGGAGGTATTGGCATACACGGCTGGAATGGCGATTGGCCCCATGATACCAAAGATTTAACTTGGGGCTGCATCAGTAT
This sequence comes from Bacteroidota bacterium, assembly GCA_947477885.1. Classification (GTDB taxonomy): domain Bacteria; phylum Bacteroidota; class Bacteroidia; order UKL13-3; family UKL13-3; genus CANJUD01. The sequence continues at coordinate 8,504 of CANJUD010000019.1, read as the reverse complement.
GCGAAATAGAGAACTCATCAATTTTTACAATATGGTAAAACCAAAAACTTGTGTTATTATCGTGCCTTAATTGAGCATATATACAAAATATTCTAGTATCCGCCATTGCGAGGAGGAACGACGAAGCAATCCCGAAGTGCGTATGCTCGGAGTGATGGAAATTCCCGAGCACACACTCCATGGGATTGACTGCGTCGAATTAAAATTTGCCACGTCGTCTCGATTAGCTTCGCTCTCGAGACTCCTCGCAATGATGCGAAAAAAAAATGTCATCCTGAGTTTATCGAAGGGCTACAATTTTTTTTACCGACGCACATTTTTATCTTTAATCCTTTGTCTTTCTACTTTCGTCTCCTCCTCACAATACACCCAATACGTAAACCCCTTCATCGGCACAGGCGGACACGGACACACCTTCCCCGGTGCCGTAGTTCCGTTTGGTATGGTGGCATTGAGTCCGGATACTAGAATTGATGGAAGTTGGGATGGTTGCAGCGGTTATCATTATAGTGATAGTATTATATATGGCTTTTCGCATACCCATTTGAGTGGCACGGGTTGCAGCGATTTAGGCGATATTATGTTGATGCCAACTAGTCAAACTACCACAGATAAATATATATATTCTTCCAAATTTTCCCACAAGTTCGAATCTGCAAAAGCAGGAATGTATGATGTATATTTAAGTGATGATAAAATCAATGTATCACTCACAGCTACTGCCCATTGCGGGTTTCATGAATATAAATGGAATAACAATAATGAAAGAAAAATTGTATTAGATTTACGACACCGCGATGAATTATTGGATGGAGAAATTGAGATTGTATCACCCTCAAAAATTGAAGGATACCGAAGAAGCAAAGCTTGGGCAGTTGACCAATGGTGTTTCTATAGCATTGAATTTTCTGAACCGATAAAAGTATTATATAATGCAAATGGGGAAGAATTAAAACCAGAGATTGGAATAAAACTCACTGGCAAAAATGTGGCAGCCTGTTTTATATTTTCTGCAGGAACAACTATGATGGTAAAGGTTGGCATCAGCGGTACCGACAAACAAGGAGCCCGCAAAAACCTACAAGCAGAAATCCCCCATTGGGATTTTGAAAACATATATAAACAAGCCGACAGCCTCTGGAATAAAGAACTCAGCTGCATAGAAGTCGACAACATCACCAAAAAAATAAACGCTCCCCTCTCCGGGGGAGAGGGGCCGGGGGTGCGGCTAAACGACAAATACACCATATTCTACACCGCCCTTTACCACTGCTTCATCCACCCTAGTATTAATAATGATGTGGACCACCGCTACCGAGGCCGCGATGGCAAAATACATATAGCAGATAGCTTCGACTATTATACTGTTTTTTCGTTATGGGATACCTACAGAGCTTTGCATCCACTGTTTAATATTGTACAACGCAAACGCAATCTCGATTTTATCAAAACCTTTCTCGCCCATTACGACCAAGTAGGCCGCCTACCTGTATGGGAACTTTGGGGCAACGAAACCGATTGTATGATAGGTTACCATGCCGTGAGTGTGATAGCCGATGCATATAATAAAGGGATTAGAGATTTTGATGTAGAAAAAGCCTACAAAGCCATGACCAGTATAGCCAACAGCAATTGGCGTGGATTGGATATATATAGAAAAAAAGGATATTTGGAGGTGGAAGATGAGAGCGAATCGGTGAGTAAAACTTTGGAGTATAGTTATGATGATTGGTGTATTGCTCAAATGTCAGACCCTATAAAAAGGAATGAATATATTAAACGTAGCAATGGCTTTTTTAATATATTTGATAAAGAAACAGGCTTTAATAGACCCAGAATAAATGGTGGGTGGCAGCAGAAATTCAATCCCTACGAAGTCAATAATAATTATACCGAAGCCAATGCCTGGCAATATATGTTTGGTATGCAGCATATGTTGGATGGTATGAAAGTCTATATAGGCAGAAATCAAATAGAAAAAATGCTTGATAGTATGTTTAGTACGACAAATAAAACATCTGGAAGGGAACAAGCAGATATAAGTGGAATGCTAGGACAGTATGCACATGGCAATGAACCCAGTCATCATTTGGCCTATATGTATAATATTATAAATAAACCTTGGAAGACGGATAGTATTGTGCATTTAATTATTGATTCATTTTATAAAAACACACCTAATGGTTTGATAGGTAATGAAGATTGCGGTCAGATGAGTGCCTGGTATGTTTTTAGTTCAATTGGTATGTATCCTACTTGCCCTGGTTCGGATGAATATACATTTGTTGCCCCAAGCTTTAATTATATTAAAGTTAGTACCTTTAAAGACAGAATTCTAACTATAAGTAAAAATAATTATAGTTTTAAAAATAAATATGTTTCTTCTATTGAAGATAGATTGGCCAGGTATAAAATGCAAAAAATCAAATTGTATGATAAACATGCAAAATTTCTGACTTCATCCAAATCAAGCTATTTGAGATTATTTACAGATACTATTGTTTTCAACTACGGCGATGAAGTGCCTGCATCAAATAGGTTCTCAACTTGCCATGGTTGTGAAACTGAACAATTAAATAAAATCTTAAATGGATTTGTAGCCGTTCCCATTATTGAATCTACACAAGGCACTTTTAAAGATAAACTTAGTATAAAGATATTGAGGCCACAATTAAAAGAAACGGGACTGTCTGATTTTTATACCCCGGATTTGGTAAAAAGGTATCTTGCTATACAAATTGATAGCAATCCCATTGCTTATATCAATACAGAAGAATATAATTTAGTAATTGACAAGAATTCAAATTTTAAAACCTGGATAAAACAAGATGCCGATGGTAAAATATTAAATAGTAAAATTACCACAGCAACCTATTATAAAATTCCACACAACTGGACCATCAATATCACCTCAACCGCTCATCCCCAATACACCGCAGGTGGTTCTGATGCCCTAATTGACGGCCTGCTTGGCAGCATCGATTGGCGAAAAGGAAGATGGCAAGGCTATCAAGGTCAGGATTTGGAATTGGTGTTGGATTTACAAAAAATACAAACTATTAATGAAGTAGGAGGGAGCTTCCTACAAGATGTGGGTCCCTGGATTATGATGCCTAAGGAAATGATTATATATACTTCAAATGATACTATAAATTTTACTGAAGTTGGTCGTGCTTCTCCCGAATCTTATTCGGGACCGCTCAGCACTGCAATCATTGCAGATACAATGATGGAAACTACAATTCAAAATATTATATATAAGTTTCCCAAACCAATACAAGCTCGTTATATAAAAATCAAAGCTATCAATTACGGCAATCTTCCCCAATGGCACGTGAGCCGCGGTGAGCCCGCATATATATTTGTGGATGAGGTGTGGGTGAAGTAGTAAACTTTGGTAACTCACCCATTACTAATTGGCTTAATACGTCCACGCCACAATCCTGCTCACTTTATTCCCTTGTCCCATTCCAATAGTTTTCACATCAATAGCTGCCACTTTTCTTAACGTTTTATATATACTTTCCAAATGCGATTCTTTTGAAACTAGGGTCGTAAACGATACACAGCTTGTTGCAAATTCTTTGCTTTGCATAATCATGTTATATATAAATTGTTTCTCACCCCCTTTGCACCATAATTCATTATTTGCACCACCAAAGTTCAAAACTGGGGTATTGATTTTCTGATTCTTTAAATTACTTAACTTGCGAATAGACCCAGCCTGGGCTTCAGCCAATGATGCGTGAAAAGGCGGGTTGCAAATTACTATATCAAACTTTTCACCCTTTTGTATAATACCAGTAAATATATCATTGTGATTATTTTGTAATCTTAATTCTACCTTATCTTTTAATATAGGATTCAATTCAATTATCTTCTTTGCACTCTCAATAGCAATTGGATCTATATCTGTTCCTACAAATGACCAATCATATTCATTTACGCCAATAATTGGATACACACAATTAGCACCCACACCAATATCTAAACATCTTATTTTATTTGTATTATAATCACCCAATATATCTGCAACATAATGCATATAATCTGCCCTGCCAGGAATAGGTGGACATAAATAATTTTGTGGAATATCCCAATGCTCTATATGATAATAATGTTTCAATAAAGCCCTGTTAAGCATTTTTACTGCATCTGGATTGAAGAAATCTATAGATTCATCATTATAGGTATTCGTCTTTACAAATGCAGCTAATTCGGGCAAAGCATCGATAAGCATTTTAAAATTATACCGCTCACGATGTTTGTTTCGCGGGTGCATAATTGTTTTTGTTTTTGGATGTTCATTATTTATTGGGTGCATGCCAAGTGTATATTTATATATTACTTATATGTTTAATAATTTAAATCACTAAACAAGCAAAGATAAAACTATTGCAAGCATTACATAGATATAGTAAACAATTTTAACTGCTATTTACAATTTATGGCCGGGTGCATTTTCCCTTATAAAAATTAATATCATTGATTATCAATTACATAAATTTTTTAATGCTGAACTAGCACATTTTTGGAGACTTTTTTCAGACCACTTTAAATACTAATAGTTAGATAGTTAAAAATGACTTTTGCAAAAAATGCAAAAAAAAATTGCGTTTTTGCATTTTTTGCCAATTTTCTGTGAAACGCCACACACACTTTTGCCACATCAATTAACAACTAACAAAACAAAAACAATTAATTATTACTATCATGAAAAATTTAAGAATTCTAACCACAATTATTTTATTAGCTAGTATAGCTTTTAAAACACAAGCACAACAATTACCTGTACTAGGTGTATTAAACATCAAATCAACAGGCATAGTGTACGACAATGAACAAACAGGCGATCTGCTGCGCCTCGAGATGGAGAAACTCAACAAGTACGAAGTATTACAACGCGAAGATGCCAAAATAGTATTGGCAAGAGCAGGTCTCACATTCGACAGCTGCTATAGCAAAGAAGCCCTTATTAATGTAGGTAAACTTATGAAAGCAGAATTTATGCTCAGCGGCTATGTAACTAGGTTCAGCGAAAAAATTGTTATCCGTTTGATGATAATAAATGTGAACGGCGGTTATGTCGAAAAATCAAATGTGATGGAGTACCTTAACATACAAGCTGAACTGCAAACAATGATCAAGCTAAGTGTGATGAAACTATTGGGTGAACCTATTAATGAATCACAACTAACGGCACTCACAATCAAATCTTTCGAAAATCACATTAATACGCCCGGTGTCAGCAAGCTGGTATTATCTGGTCCCCGCATTGGTTTTGTAGTATTAACAGGTGAAGATGCAAAACGATTGACAGCGCCTGCAGATCAAGGAGGTTTTGCACTAAACAGAAGCTTTATGACCGTATTCGGTTTCCAAAAAGAAATACAATATGTAAATGAAGGAAATTTTCAAGCACTATTCGAATTTATTCCGTTGGTGAGTGGATTAGATCAAGGACGATTTGTGCCAAGTTTCACTTTCTTGAATGGATTTAGAAATAATAAAAGCGGATGGGAGTTTGCCCTAGGCCCTCAAGTAAGTATAACTCAAACTGCAAAAGGTTTTTACGACACTCAAAATAATTGGCATTTAGAAGCCGACTATAGTAATCCACTTGTCCCCAAATTACCCAATACACAAATGATTTACGCACTCGATAAGCGTGGCGACCCCTCACTGCAATATTCATTTGTATTTGCAGGAGGTAAATCAATCCGCTCAGGTTCTATGAATATGCCACTGAATTTTTATGTAGCTATTTCTAAAAAAGATTATAGAGTTGGTTTCATGTTCGGTTTCAATTCCAAAACTAATTCTACCAAAGAAATATTATAATACCTTTTGCAAGTTTTTGAATCGTTACCATTTAGCCCCGAGTATATTACTTGGGGTTTTTGGTGTATAATAATGTCATCCCTTCGGAATTTTCATTATTATATATATCCTATCAATTTTCGTTCTTTAAATTTACTTTCTTCTTGGTCTATTTGAATAAGATAGCCGATAGCTTCATAGATGTCTTTGAATTGTTTATCATACTTCTTTTCTATCACTTCCAATTTTAATTGGATCTCCTTGCAATTTAATACAATCTGCTTTAGTGAAATAAAAGCGCTAACAATATCAATATTAGTTTGGCGTGCCTTTTTACTTTTTTAAACCTTTGCCAACAGTATAATACAACCTTTCTCCGCTCGCGGTTTTTGACCACTTGATTGCCGATGTCTATATAATTACTATATTTGCAAATTATCGAAAAGCACTTTTGCTTAATTACTTTTTATATAGATTATGAAACAAAATTTACTTCTTCTTGCAATCGTTTTATTAGGTAACCATATTTATGCTCAGCCATTTAAAATTGGGCACACCACGGTTACATTAATCGATAGTTCTCGCAATAACAGGAGTATTGCTACTGAAATTTACTATCCTGCCGATAAGGCCGGTAATAATGTTGCAGTTGCTGCATCAACAAATGCTAAATTTCCGATATTAAGTTTCGGGCATGGTTTTGTTATCACATGGGATGCTTATCAGAATATATGGGAAGCCGCAGTGCCGGAAGGTTATATTATTGTATTTCCGAAAACGGAAGGCGGTATAGCTCCATCCCATGTCAATATGGGAAAAGATCTTGAATTTGTGCTCACCGCTTTAAATAATTTGAGTCAGGATAAAGCTTCTCTGTTTTATAATCGCATTGACTCAATGAATTGTGTGATGGGACACAGCATGGGTGGCGGGGCTGCATTTCTAGCTGCACAAAATAGCACTATTATAAAATATTTAGCTGTATTTTCTCCAGCCGAAACAAATCCTTCAGCTATCCAGGCATCAGCAGGCTTAAAAATTCCGTCCCTTATTTTGGCAGGCGGTAACGATTGCGTAGCACCACCTAAATCTAATCAATTGCCAATGTTTGATTCTTTACACAGTAGTTGTAAAACCTATATAAGTATTAATGGAGGCAGTCACTGTCAAATGGCAGAAAATAATGCGCTATGTAGTTTTGGGGAAGCTACCTGCATGCCGCAACCAACAATTTCGAGGTCGCAGCAGCATGTTGTTATTAATCGATATTTGATTCCTTGGTTAAATTACCAATTGAAAAAAAATTGTGTGTCGGGTGCTCAATTCGATTCAATTATATCTTCTGATGCAAGTATAATTTTTAAAAAGAATTGTTTGTTATGTAAAACTAATACTGTCATTGAGTATTTAAAACCCTCATCGTTCGATGTATTCCCCAATCCAACCAGCGGCCAAATCACCATTCAATCATCTAAGAAGTTATTCAACGCCACAATCAAACTATATAATATCACAGGTCAAATTTTTACACAAAAAGCAAACCTTTCAGGAGATAATTTTACAGTTGATTTGAGCGAATTTGCAAAGGGAGTTTATGTATTGGAAATTAGTGGAGCTGAAGGTTTGGAAAGAGTAAAAGTGGTGAAAGAATAGATTGGTAATGCACTTAAATCATTTGAATTTCGCAATCGTAAATTTCAAGCTTTATGCTAGAGGCCGCTTTCGAAAAATAAACTACAGCGTAGGATGAGGACGTTGAATTATTTATACCCTATTAATTTTCGTTCTGTGAATTTAGTTTCTTCTTGGTCTTTTTGAATAAGATAACCTATGGCTTCATATATATCTTTGAACTGTTTATCATACTTCTTTTCAAGTTCATTTAACTTCGCCGACAGTTCTATATTCGTAAGTGCAAATTGACGCATGAGTACAAAAGCACGCATAATAGCAATATTCACCTCTATTGCTTTTTTGCTGCTCAAAACACTGGAGAGCATTGCTACTCCTTGTTCTGTAAATGCATAAGGCTGGGCTCCTCCTAGATAACTTTTAGATGGTATCACAAATTGTGATACCATCTGGTCTATCTCATCATCCGTCAAGGGAAACATGAAGTCAGGTGGGAATCTATCGATATTTCTTTTTACCGCTTGTTTCAATACCCGTGTTTCAACTTCGTATAAAGTTGCGAGGTCGAAATCAAGCATTACTTTGTGGCCTCTGATATCATGAATTTTTGTTTGTATAGTGGGGTGAGTCATAAGGTGCAAATATTATATATATAATAGAACAACAAACTAATGGTGTGGAACATCACTACGGTGGTTCAAATCCTGCTCGAACAAATTTGAGTGGAGTCGCATACTCTAATAAAAGACCTAATTTTACTGAGTTTGATAGCATTGTTAAATCAAAAAAGGAATTTAAGTATTTAGAAAAACAGAGTTTTGGAAACAACTCGACGGAAATTGATAAAACCACGGATTTATATCAAGATACTGTGAAAATCGTAGCTATAAAAAATGAAAATGGCTTTATCATCTTGAAAACAAATATTGCAGATGAAGATGTGGAAACTGAATATAGAGTAACCTATTTTGATGATCAAAAAATAATTCTGATGTACAGAAGTAATAGGAGAATTTATAACTTTATTTTGAGTAGATAAATTTTATTTGCCG
>CANJUD010000018.1 GCA_947477885.1 Bacteroidota bacterium | reverse complement strand
GGAGTTGCTTGGTCATAGAGGGCGTTAAGGTCTGCGTACTTGTTATACGCATTTGCTTTGAACGCTTCCATGTAACGATTTACTTCTAAAGCTTCTGATGTTTTTCCTTTGCACATTCCAAGTTTGCCATCCCAAACATCGGGTTGCACGTATCTTTTTGTGAACATGGCGAGCGATTGACCGTTGATGGTAATTCGCATGTTAATGGGGCAGTCTCCGTTTTTTGTAGGACGGGATCTGTTGATGTAAAACATCAATCTGAAAGTTGTTTTTGACGACATAATAATTTTATCAAATGGCCCCCCATTTTGAGTACAAATTTGATGACAAAATCTCGAGTTGCAAAACGTCAAAACGAGACAGGACGCGACATTGAGCGACATACTGTGACGTAATTGGTGTTTTTTTGGATTACGTCACAAGTTGCAAAATAAATGTGTCGTTTTATGGCGTTTTAAGTCGTTTACAGAGCCATGTTTTTCCATAAAAAAACCCCGATTATCATTGATAATCAGGGTTTTAGCTTATTTCTTGTTAGAAATGATGCGGAGAGAGAGGGATTCGAACCCTCGATACCTTGCGGTATACACGCTTTCCAAGCGTGCTCGATCGGCCACTCTGACATCTCTCCGAACTATCAACCAATGTGATTGGTGGGGACACCAACCACATAAATGCACTGCAAATATAGGTGAGATGTTTAAAATACCCGAACAAGCTGTAACTTTGCAAAGTAAATAATACACCATCAAATAATTATGCCAGCACAAATAGCCATCATCATGGGTTCTGACAGTGATCTTCCTGTTATGCAAGAGGCCGCTAAAATTTTAGAAACATTTGATATAGAATTTAAATTGACTGTGGTGTCAGCTCACCGTACACCTCGTCGAATGTTTGATTTTGCCGAGACGGCTGCGGAGGCTGGGTATAAAGTAATTATAGCAGGTGCAGGAGGTGCAGCACATTTGCCTGGTATGGTAGCTTCTCTTACCACATTGCCTGTAATTGGTGTGCCTATCCAAACTAAATCACTTCAAGGCGAGGATTCACTTCTAAGTATTGTACAAATGCCTCCAGGAGTGCCAGTTGCTACAATGGCTATCAACGGTGCGAAGAATGCAGGTATATTGGCTGCACAAATTTTAGCACTCTATAAACCAGAGCTTGCACAAAAAATTGCGGAATATAAGAATAGTATGAAAAATGAAGTGGAGCTTAAAGCCAAAAGATTAGAATTAGTGGGCTGGGAAAAGTATTTGGAAGACTAGATAATGGTTAATAATAAATGGTTAACTGTTAATGAAATTTTTTCATTAATCATTTACAATTAATCATTTACAATTATTTATATTTGCAAGCAATACATTAACCATTTATAATTAACCATTTATAATTAACCATTAACCATTATTAAAGGTTTGAATAAAATAAAATCATATATATATAGCCCTGCCTACCATCAGCAAATTAAGTGGTTTTGGCTCGGGTTTCTTATTTCTCTTTTATTGATTTCACTACTTATCTTATTTGTTGCTATGGGCTGGGCTGGCAATTTGCCCAAGGTAGAAGAACTGGAAAATCCGAAAACAAATTTGGCTACCGAAGTTATTAGTGAAGATGGCGTTGTCATAGGCAAATATTATATAGAAAACAGGTCGAATGAAACTTATAAGACTATTGGGCCAAATTTAATAAATGCATTGATATCCACAGAAGACGTGCGTTTTAACAAACATTCAGGTATCGATTTTCAAGGATTGGGTACTGGCTTTGTAGCCAATATGATTGGTAGAAAACGTGGAGCTTCTACCATTACGCAACAACTTGCCAAAAACCTTTTCAAACGTGACGATTTTAGTAATGTATTTAAGAAAACTTTAACCAAACTTAAGGAGTGGGTATTGGCAATACAACTAGAAAAAAGATATACCAAAGAGGAAATTATTACTATGTATTTAAATACAGTGCAGTTTTCTGGAAATGCATTTGGAATTCGGTCGGCAGCCAAAGTTTTCTTCAATAAAAAACCCAGCGATTTGCAAGTACAAGAAGCAGCAACACTTGTTGGAATATTAAAAGCTATTGGTAGATTTAATCCCGTAAAAAATCCAGAGAATTCATTGAACCGTCGCAATACTGTTTTGGGACAGATGGAAAAATATGATTTTATTAAAAAAGAAGAATTTGAAAAGTTAAGACAACTGCCATTGGGGGTAGAATTTTCACAAGACGATCACACGGATGGATTGGCTACACATTTTCGTGAATATTTAAGGGGAGAAATAAGTGATTGGGCTGAAAAAAACGGATTGGATATATATAAAGATGGGCTGAAAATATATACAACTATCAATAGCAAAATGCAGCAATATGCCGAGGAAGCTATGATAGAACATTTGAAAGAAATACAAAAAGTATTTAATAGAGAATGGGGCAAACGGCGGCCTCCGGATTTAGATAAACTTTGCAAAGAAAACATGGTGCGGACTGACAGATATAAAAGATTGAAACACGCAAAAACAAATGATAAAGATATCATGCGTGAATTTGAAACCAAAGTAAAAACCAAAGTTTGGACCTATAGTGGGATGCGTGATACTGTGATATCGCCACTTGATTCTATCGGTTATTATAAGATGATGCTACAAAGTGGTTTTATGGCAATGGACCCGCATAATGGACAAATAAAAGCATGGGTGGGTGGACAAAACTATAACTATTTTAAATATGATCATGTCAATGTTAAATCCACCAGACAAGTAGGTTCAACTTTTAAACCATTTGTATATTCTTTGGCAGTAGATAATAATTTTTCACCTTGTACTAAAATTCCAAATCAGCCTGTAGTATTTGAAGAATTTGAAAATTGGTCACCAAAGAATAGTGATGGAACTACTAGTGGAAAAGACCTAACAATGTATCAGGGATTGGCAGGTTCTGTAAATAATATAGTAGCATATTTATTAAAACAATTAGGTCCCAATGGTCCACAAGCAGTTATTGATTTGGCACGTAAAATGGGAATCAAAGGCGATTTAAAACCCTACCCTTCTATATGTTTGGGTGTGTTCGATTTGAGTGTGTATGAAATGGTGGGAGCCTTTAGCACCTTTGCAAATAAAGGACTTTGGGTGAAGCCACAATATATAAGTAAAATAACCGACAAAGCAGGCAATGTATTATATACGCCGCAGATGGAAACCCAAGAAGCCATGAGCGAGCAAACAGCATATATAATGAGTAGGATATTAGAAGGTGTTACCTCGCATGGCACTGGTTGGGAGGTGAAAAATAAATATAAAATAAAAGGAGCAACAGGTGGCAAAACAGGAACCACACAAAAAAATACAGATGGTTGGTTTATGGGAATTACACCCAATTTAACCGCAGGTTGTTGGACAGGTTGCGAAGACCAGGCTATACATTTTCAAAGCACAGTAAATGGAAGCGGTGCAACAATGTCGTTGCCTATTTGGGCGTTGTTTTTTCAAAAAGTGCAAGCCGATCCTTCTTTGAAAATTGAATTCCCCGATATATTTGAACCACCCAAAAAGAAACTGACGATAGAGATTGATTGTGCCAAGTTTACAGATGATGATGGTGGTGCCCCGATTGATTTTAATAATAATGGGGAGTAATTTTTTAGTATAAAGTATATAGTATATTGTATAAGGTATCATGTATTTTTGTTCGAAGGAAATAATATAATTTCCCCTATCACTTCCACTTCTCTATTTCTTGTTGTATAAAGTTCGCCAATTTTTCTTTATCGGGAAGCTCCAATAAATATTTAGAAACAAATAATGGATTGTCTATTCCGGCAGTGGCATACTCTACCAATGCTTTGTTTTTATGAGTTACTAGTAATATTCCTACCGGTGGGTTGTCGTCGGGAAGCATCTAATTTAAAACTATATATGTTCCATATAATGCGTTAAAAAATTCCACCGTTTTTCTTCATTTAACTTATAATACCTAGCAGAAGAAAACTCATAATCTTCAGCATTTTTACATAAACCTGCTTTCACGGGATTCTGATGTATATACTCCAATTTCTGTTCTGCAGCACTTCTATTATACATTGTTGCTTTATAAGGTCTGCGTTCCCAAAACTGATATTCTCTGTCTTCTTGGGTACTTTTATAATTGCCAAGTTGCGTTGAATTTGCATCAAGCAATTTAAACTTGAGTTGTTGTGCAGTATATGTCATGAATCTCCTCTGAACATTCTTTGCAATATATGCTTCTTGTTTGCTCCATAACAAATGTATATGATTGGGCATGACAACAAATCCATAAAGCCAAATTCTTTTATCTTCTACCAAAAACTTCAGACTATCCATTATAATGTTTTTGGAAGTGTCATCATCTAAAAGAGGTTGCCAATTGAGACAAGTTGCTGTATAGAATTCCATACCTTTTTCCATGCAACAAATATAGATTGAAAGATGATATAATCAAAAGTATAGTAGTGTGTCCACGTGGTTGGCGACAACGCCAACCACAGGCAGAGCCTGGGCCTTTGGCATAATCGCTCTCGCTTCTATCTATATCATCTCAGCACTGCTAATATTTCCAATATGCCTTTGGTTTGGCGTTGTCGCCAACCAAATTGTAGGAGTAAATCTTCTTGGGCAAACTCTAAGTTGTTTGCGAAATAGTGTAAGTATTATATTATGTAATTTGTGGTCGTCCACGTGGTTGGCGACAACGCCAACCGCAGGCAGTAATCGTTTATTCTTCGTTCATAATATTCAAAGTTTTGCCGCCTATTAATACATAATCACCTTCTGAGTACAATTTTGATTTTCCTGTTAAATCTGTCACATTAAAATAGGCAAAAACCCCGACGGTTTTTTCTTTGTGAGAATGTTTGTAAATTTCAGTTGTTCTAATGTTCTTTGGAAGAGCGATAACCCTAGCACTACTGCCTGTAATAGTTGCCAAACTTGGGCAGTACTCACACTTTAATGTCTTAGATATTAATTCTATTTTTACTTCAGACGAGAGGCTATCAATTATTCCATTCTTTTTAATACTGAATATATATAATTTATCATAAACAGTTTTTGCGTGTATTATAATAGTATCCGACATTCTAGTTATTGTTCCTGAACAATGGTATAAAGAAATTTCATTTTGATGTTTGCCTTTACATCCACGGAGGTCAGAAATGGTTAAATTACCTGTTTTATCTACATTTATTGTATATCTAGTTAAATCGAAAGAGCCTTGGCTATATGATCCGAAAAAGGAATCAGTATTCATATTGGGGCCGCCTTTAAATGAAATTGTCTCATTCGGTAGCATCTCGTAAAGTCTTACCTCATTTTCTGATACTATAATAAAAGATTGAAGAATGAATATTCCTAAAAATATTCTTGTATATAAAAATATAGTTTTCATAAGTTTCGTAAAATATTATTTAATGCAAATATATTCTAAAATCCCCATCTCAAATCAGCCACATTTTTTTTAGTTCCATCAGGACACAACATTGGTATTTCCCCTAACTTTGCACCACCAAAAATGGAAGAGAGCATTTACGATAAATACGAACCCGTGATAGGGCTTGAGGTTCACAGCCAGTTGCTTACTAATAGCAAGGCTTTTTGTAGCGACCCTATTGAGTATGGTGCATTGCCCAATACACAGGTGGGTGTGATTAGTTTGGGTCACCCGGGTACTTTGCCTTTTCATAATAAAGCAGCGGTTGATTTGAGTATCAAAATGGGACTGGCTTGCAATTGCCATATCAGAGAAGTGAATCATTATGCACGCAAGAATTATTTCTATGCAGATTTGCCAAAAGGCTATCAGATAACACAGGATAAAACGCCTATATGCTTTGATGGATTTATAGATATAACTACTAAGGATGGCGTGACAAAACGCATAGGAATCGAGCGTATACACATGGAAGAAGACTCAGGCAAAAGTATGCACGACCAAGATGTATTTGATTCGCTTATTGACTACAACCGTGCGGGAACTCCGCTGATGGAAATTGTAACACATCCTGATTTTAGAACTGGCGAAGAAGCTTATGCATATATAAGTTTGATTCGTCAGATGGTTCGTTATTTGGATATTTCTGATGGCAATATGGAAGAAGGTTCTTTGCGTTGTGATGCGAATATTTCTGTGAGAATAAAAGGTGTAGAAAAATTTGGAACCAAGGTGGAAGTGAAGAATATGAACTCCATGCGTAACGTGCAACGTGCGATCGATTTTGAAATAAAAAGACAGATAGATTTAATAGAAGCAGGCGAAACTATTATATCAGATACCAGAACATTCGATGCACAGAAAAACTTAACAATATCCATGCGTAGCAAAGAAGCTGCAAACGATTATCGTTATTTCCCTGAGCCCGATTTGCCACCCTTAATGGTGGGCAGAGATTGGGTAGCACGCATCAAAGAGCAAATGCCCGAGCTGCCTGCACAGCTTGCTGCACGCTTGATTGAGGAGTATAATATAACAGCTTATGATGCACAAGTTATAACAGAATTGAAAGAAACTGCTTATTACTTTTTAGAAATTTGCAAGCATACAAATAATTATAAATCGGCAGCGAATTGGTTGATGGGAGCAGTGAAAAACTATATGAATCAGCAAGCAGTTGAGTTGAAAGATTTCCCTCTGAAAGCTGCACAGCTTGCAGAAATTATTAAACTAATTGATGATGGAAAATTGAGTAACTCAGCAGCATCACAAGTATTGTTTCCAGCATTCTGTAATAAGCCTGAAAGCAATGCAGCAGCACTTGCACAAGAATTAAATTTAATACAAGAGAGCGATGAAGGTTCTATCAAACCCATGGTAGAAGCGGTATTGGCAGCATGGCCCGATAAAATAATGGAATATAAAGCAGGCAAAAAAAATCTGATGGGTTTGTTTGTAGGTGAGGTAATGAAACGCAGTCAAGGTAAAGCCGATCCAAAACTCACAAACAAATTGCTGATGGAATTGTTAGATAATTAATACAATGTATATTGTGAAAAAGTATATCATATTCTCATTCTTTATTCTTGTTTCAATTGGAGAAATTATAGCTCAATGCAGCATGTGCAAGGCCAATGCGAAAACCGCAGGCGATGCGGGAAGTAATATTGGCAAAGGACTAAATGCAGGGATTGAATATATGTTAGTGGTGCCTTATATAGCAGCTGCAGTAGTCGGCGTGCTTTGGTATATCAACTATCGTAAAAAGAATCTCGATACATCGGGACAACAAAATGCCTAATAAGCCCGCCAAGTCGAGATTTGAAGCCATTGTGAGATGTAAATGCCCACGTTGCTATAGTGGTAATGTGTTTAAATATCCGATGAGCAAAATCTCTAAATTTAATGTAATGTATGATGATTGCCCGGTGTGTGGATTGCATTATGAAATCGAACCTGGTTATTTTTATAGTGCCATGTATATCAGTTATGGATTGTCATCGGGAGTAACATTGGTACTAGGCTATCTTATGTATAAATTATTCCATGATCCAGACCTTTGGGTTTATGCTACGATGATAATTTCATCCATGCTATTGCTATCTCCGATATCATTAAGATTTTCGCGGATGCTCACATTGCATTATATATCTCCGATTAGGTTTGATAAGAAGTATCAGGATCTCAGCGTCATTGCGAGGAACGAAGCGTAAGCCTTTGCGGTTGGGTATGTGGAACATCACTTTGTTGCGGCCCTAAAGGGACTTCAGTTTTATATATATCTTTTTTTACCAATGTTGCGTCCCTCTGGGACTTAAAATTATATTATAGTTCTGTAAGGTCGCAACATTGGTAAAAAAACATCACAATTTCATAATCCAACCTCAAACAAAGACCAGCCTAGTTTGTGCCAAAACCCACCCAAAATCTTCCGATGAAGTTTGGAATCTAAAAAATTCAGACCTATATTTGCAAAGTCTAAAAAATGCCTATGCACATAAATTGTACTTATCTAAAACTTAATTTCTAACAATGAAAGTTAATTTCAAAAAAGCAAGATGGGTGTATAACCCGCACAAGCTCAAGTTTGAGATGGTACAAATTAGCCTACGTAAAAGGCTATTTCAAATCTTCGGTTTCTTAAGTTCATCATTTGTGATGGGCGTAATTTTCTTCTTTGTGTTTGAGTCGTTTGTAGATTCGCCCGAAGAGAAATCTCTTAAGCAAGACAATGCCTTTCTAAAGGAGCAATTGAGCGATATGAGCAACAAAGTAGACCAAATTAGTGGTGTGCTTGCCGATCTCCATAGTAAAGACAACCAAGTGTACCGTGCTACTTACGAAAAAGATCAAATCACCGACGAACAATTTAACGGAGGAACAGGTGGTACCGACAAATACAAAACATTATTGGGATTTAAAAATAGCGATGCAGTAGTAGAGCTTACCCAACGTATCGATAGACTTCGCAGTCAGGTGGCCATACAATCTACATCTTTTGATGAATTGATTAAATCAGCCGCAAAAAAATCTGAGATGTTGGCTAGTATCCCAGCCATACAACCTATTGCCAATAACGATTTGCGTATGATAGCTTCAGGTTTCGGATATCGTATGGATCCAATTTACAAATCAGTAAAAATGCACAGTGGCATTGACTTTACTGCATCCTTCGGCAAAGAGATTCATGCTACAGGAAATGGTTATGTTGCAGAAGCAGGAATGGGTGGCGACGGTTACGGAATTAAAGTAGTGATCAATCACGGCTTTGGCTACCAAACATTATATGGTCACATGTGTAAATTGAATGTGAGACCTGGGCAAAAAATTCAACGTGGTGATGTTATTGGCTATGTAGGTTCTACAGGTAAATCTACTGGTCCACATATACATTATGAAGTAATCAAAAACGGTCAGAAAATAAATCCCGTGCATTTCTTCTATAATGATGTTACCCCGGGCGATTACCAAAAAATGGTGAAGATTGCTGAGCGTGACGGACAATCATTCGATTGATAATTACTCCAAAAGACTTTTATATAAAACCGCTACCTAATAAGTTGCGGTTTTTTTATTCCATTTTTTTCTCTGTGATTCGCCGCGGCGAACAGTGCCTACCTCTGTGTTCCTTCTGTGGTTATGTTGCGGTAGCTAGGTTTTACAGCTGCCTGTGGTTGTGTGTTTTCACCAACCACAAATTGTAGAAGATTTTTTTTAACAACAGAGGTTCACAGAGTTTAATTTTTAGAGAGTTGCACAGAGGTCAGTTGAAAACTTTTTGTAACCAACAAATATCCCTTTAGCATCTTTGCATACTCAAGTATTATAATTATGGAAAAAGAAAACAGACATGTGAGTTTATACTCGGCTATTGCAATAGTAGTAGCTAATATTATAGGTGTTGGCGTATTTACCAGTTTGGGTTTTCAGGTACTAGACATTAAAGACCCAACAGCCTTAATGATGCTATGGCTTATAGGTGGCGTTGTGGCACTTTGTGGAGCATTGGTATATGGTGAGATTGGAACGGTGTTCCCTCGCTCAGGTGGTGAGTATAATTACCTTTCAAACTTATATAGTCCTTTTGTTGGATTTTTATCGGGATGGATTTCATCAACTGTAGCATTTGCAGCTCCAGTAGCGGTGGCGGCTATGGCTTTTGGAGCATACCTAGGCAAAGTAATTAATGTGGATCCGAAAATATTAGCTATAAGTTTAATATTCCTTATCACAGCTATTCATGCTACTTCATTAAAAGCAGGGTTTGGGTTCCAAAATGTATTTTCCACCCTCAAAGTTTTATTGATACTCGCATTTATCGGATTCGGACTCGCCTATAGAGAACATCAAGACATCACACTTAATTTTACAGATGCAACTTGGGACCAAATGAAAGGAAAAGCCTTTGCAATAGGTTTGGTATATGTGGGATATGCATATTCAGGTTGGAATGCATCTGCATATTTGGCGGGCGAAATTAAAAATGTAAAACGCAATTTGCCCTTATCATCTTTTATTGGAACTGCACTTGTTATATTATTATATCTTTTACTTACTTATGTATTTATATATACAGTGCCCATTCAAGATTTAGCCGATGCACAAGCCAAAGATTTCAGCAAACCTATTGAAGTAGGATACTTTAGTGCCGAACATATATTTGGCCACGGCGGTGCAAATATTATGGCTATTATAATATCATTGCTTTTGGTATCAACTTGCAGTGCCATGATATTGGCCGGACCCCGCGTAATGAAAGCCATGGGCGACGATATAAAATTATTAAAGTTTCTGTCATTTTCTTCAGCAAAAGGAACACCCTATATGGCTATAATAGTACAATCTATTATATCAGCAATTCTTATTTTTACCGCATCCTTCGACCAGATTCTTGTATATGTTGGTTTCACTTTACAGCTTTCCACTTTCTTCACCGTGCTCGGTATATTTATTATACGTTTTCGAAAATTGAATGAAGGCCTAAGCAGTTATAAAACATTTTTATATCCTATCACCCCTATAATATTTTTAGCTGTAAATGCTTGGGTTATATATTTTGTAGCAAGCGGTAAACCTACTGAATCAATGTATGGAGTGGCAACTTTGGGCATTGGGGCTGTTGTGTATTTTATTAATAAGATGCGGAATAAGGCATAGCATCTATAGACAAAGGGCAATTGTTATTATTGCACTATTGTGGCGATGTTTTAAACTAATTTGGGTCTATTCTGTATCAAAAGTCAACTCTTTTCCGTTACTTTGTAAATGAATTGCAAATGATATGACGGATTACCAAACACTACTAGGAAAACTCGACGAATTTATACGAAAGTATTATAAGAACCGCCTGATAAAAGGTGGTATTTTGGTGTTTAGTATTTTGCTGGTATCATGGCTTAGTGCGGTATTCCTTGAGTATTTCGGGCATTTCAATACCACTGCCCGTTCGTTTATGTTCTACTTTTGGGTGCTCCTTTCTTTGGGTGTTACTGGATATTATATTGTGGTTCCGTTGCTCAAACTATTCAAGATTGGGCAGCATATTACTTACGAACAAGCATCCAATATTATAGGAAATCATTTTGGTGAAGTGAAAGATAAATTGCTCAATGCCCTTCAACTGCAACAAAATTTCCCGCACGAGCAGGAGGGTAGTTTGCTGATGGCGAGTATCGATCAAAAAATAAAAGAACTAAGCCCCATTCCATTTACCCGTGCTGTTAATTTTAAGAGTAATTATAAATATATAAAATATGCAGCTATACCTTTTATTATATTGGTGACTGTATTAGTTGTGTCGCCACAAATAGTAACTGAAAGCAGCAAACGTATCATAGACCACGACCAGTTTTTCGAGAAAAAAGCTCCTTTCGACTTTATTATATCAAGTAAAAAATTAGAAGCATTTCAGAATAATGATTATGAACTTGAACTAAAAACCCAAGGTGCAGAACTGCCTGATGAGGTATATATAGAATTTGGAGGAAAGCCCTACCGCATGGAGAAAAAAGGGCTTAACAAATTTCATTATACATTAAAAAATTTACAGAAGTCATTCGACTTTCGTTTTACTGCTTCCGAATTTGCATCCAATGGTTATCACTTTGCTGTGTTGCCTTTGCCCGTAGTTTTAAATTTCGAAATACAAATAAATTATCCTGCATATTTAAATAAAGCAGCAGAAGTTTTACAAAATACTGGAGATATAACAATCCCCGCCGGTAGCGAAGTAAGTTGGAAATTTGTAACCAGCCATGTGGAGCAAATGGAATTAAAATTTGGCGACAATACAAATATAAATAGTCAACGTAGCGACGATAATTATATATTTACCAAACGCTTTACGCAAAGTACCACTTATAGTTTAATTCCTGCTAATAGTCACGTAAAAAATAGTGACAGTATGAGCTACGGAATCTCAGTAGTGCCCGATGCATATCCTACGGTGGACGTGGAAGAGAAGAAAGATAGTTTCAATACCAAGGTAAGTTATTTTGGTGGTGATATAGCTGATGATTATGGATTAAGTCGTTTATCATTCAATTATAAATATATAAAAACTACGGATGAAAGTTTGCTGAAAAAACCTACGACCAGTTTGCCTATTAATATAAATTCCAGTAAAACCCAACAAGCATTTTATCATTATTTTAATTTCAGCGAAATCAAAATAAATCCCGGCGATGAGATAGAATATTATTTTGAAGTATGGGACAATGATGGCGTGAATGGCAGTAAAGCCGCCCGCTCACGTGCCATGATGTTGAAAGCTCCAACGCTTGAAGAACTCAAAGAAATAACCGAAGCAGGTAATAAAGAAGTTAAAAAGGAATTGACCCAAGCATTTAAAGAGGCGGGCAAATTGCAAAAAGATTTGAAGAAATTGCAAGAGAAATTGGCCGAGAAAAAGAACCTCGATTGGCAGGATAAAAAACAAATTGAAGAGTTATTGAAACGCCAAAAGGATTTGCAAAAACAACTTGAGCAGGTTCAGCAGGAAAATCAGCAAAACATGGAAATGAAGCAGGAAATGAACCAGCAAAGTCCTGAACTAATGCAGAAGCAAGAAGAGTTGCAAAAGATGATGAAAGATGTGCTGAATGAGGAGATGAAAGACCTCATGAAACAGTTTGAAGACTTGCTGAAACAAAACGATAAAGAAATAATGAAAGAGAAGCTGAGCGAGATGCAAGTTCAGGATAAAGAGGTGCAAAAAGAATTGGATAGAATGCTTGAAATGTTTAAGAAATTGGAGCTTGAGCAGAAGATGCAACAAACGGTTGACAAGCTTGATGAACTTAGTAAAAAGCAAGAAGAATTATCAAAAGAATCGCAACAAAAAGACAGTAAGACAGAAGATATACAAAAGAAACAAGATGAATTGAACAAGGAATTTAAAGAAGTAGAAAAAGACTTAAAAGATATACAAGAAAAAAATGCCGAATTGGAAAAACCTGAAGAAATGCAGGATACCAAAGAAGATCAAAAAGATATAGAAGAAAAGCAAGAAGAAAGTAAAAGTGAACTAAGCAAAAACCAGAAACAAAAAGCTGCAAAAAAACAAAAAGAGGCTTCCGATAAAATGAAGCAGATGAAAGAGAAGTTAGAGAAAAAAATGCAGGATAAAGAACAAGAAAAGGAAGAAGAAGATTATGATAATCTTCGTCAGATATTAGAGAATTTATTACAATTGAGTTTCGACCAAGAAGCACTGATGCAAGAACTTGGGGGGGTGAATGGATATAATCCGCAGTTTGTAAAAATAGGGCAGCAGCAAAAGAAATTAAAAGGCGATGCAAGTATTATAGAAGATAGTTTATTGGCACTAAGTAAACGTGTGCAACAAATAAGCAAAATCATTAATAAAGAGATTGGACAAATTAATGCCAATATGGATAATACGATTGCGTTAATGGCCGATAGAAATATATATATGGCCCGTGCCAAGCAACAATATGTAATGACGCATGTAAATAATCTGGCAGTGATGTTGAGCGAAGTATTGAAGCAGATGCAGGACCAGATGAACGAAAGTAGCAGCAGCAAACCAGGAAGTAAAAGTTGTAAAAAACCGGGCAAAAAGAAAAAGAAAGGCGAGGGTGAAAAAAAGGGCGAGGGTATAAAGAGCATGAAAGAGTTGCAAGACCAACTGAGCAAAAAAATTGAGGACATGAAAAAAGGCCAAAAGCCCGGCCAAGGAAAACCTGGAGAGAATGGACAACCTACTAGCAAAGAGTTTGCACAAGCTGCCGCCATGCAATCAGCCATACGCCAACGCATGAGGCAGATGAGCCAGCAGATGGGTAAAGAAGGAGCAACGCAATTGAAACAACAGCTAGAGCAGATACAAAAACTGATGGATCAAAACGAAAAAGATTTATATAATAAACGCATCACACCCGAAACACTAAAACGTCAACAAGAAATTATGTCGCGTATGCTCGAGAGCGAAAAAGCCCAGCAAGAACGTGAAACCGACAACCAACGCAAAGCCACCGAAGGGCAAGATAAAGTAAAAGGCACTCAACAAAAAACCTTTGAAGAATACGTCAAACAAAAAAACAAAGAAGCCGAAATTCTTCGCACTACACCACCTAACTTTAATATATATTATAAGAACAAGGTGAAGCAGTATTTTGATAAGCAGACTGGGAAGTAATTAATGATTGAATGATTTGAGAATGAGTGATTTTTCTCTTTCATTATATACAGCCGTCATTGCGAGGAAAGACGCGGTGGCTGTGCGTTTGGGTGACTAGCAATTAAATTTAACCGAATCCAGTTACATTAAAGATTCATTTCCTCCCCTTCGCATCCTTCACCATTTTCTTCTCTTCTCCAACCAATTTTCGTTTAACTACTTTCAAATCTTCCGAAGGCGGCAGTTCCTCAGGTTTCACGCCTCTTGCAAGTAATATTTTTCTTACAGCCATATTATTATCTATATGTTCTTTGCTAATTTTCATATCACCTTTTAAGTCTTTTTCTGTCACATTATGGCTGGTGAGTTCGGTAGCAAAGTCTTTGGCTTTGATAGTAAGTGTTGGTAGGAAATCTGCTAATGGTCGAGTATCAGGCACATTCAATTTGTGTTTCATATCATTGGTATTAAAACCTCCAAATAGTGCTTTATCGCCTTTACTGCGTATGGAAGCAAAACCTTTATCATCCACACCTCTTTCATATATAATACTTGAAAGTTTCTTTTCACTTTTGCTTAGTTTTTCTCTAGCAGAAACTCTTGCAACATCCAACAAACGCTTCTCAATAATTTCTTGTTTTCTCGTTTGCACGGCAAAATAAGTTTGTGCAAATGCCACTTCATTTTTTCCTGGGTCTCCATTTTGTGCAACGAGGTAACAGGCATATCGGGTGAGGGCAATGTCTTCAATTTCTCGTTCAGCACCTTTGGCTAGTTCTATCATTTTGTTGATATCAACAAAATGATAAGAAGCCTTGGCACCACTGTTCTCACAAGAAACTTTCGCTTTGTCAATTACTTTTATAAAGTTACGCCATTCGCTGTAACCCAAAATCATTTGAAGTTCCCGTGCACTCCAACACTCTACCTTATTATGAATATAGCATGCTTGTTCAAACTTCATAAATAGTTCTTGTATGAGTTCCTGTTTCATAATTATATTTTTTAGTAAGGCAAACTTACAATTACAAAAAGTCTAGTTATCCCAAAGATATCCAAGAGAAATCCACGAAATGAAAGTATATGCTAATGATAGTTATATTTGGCAACTTTGCCTGTAGCGACGAAGGCAAAGTTGTCAAATCTGTGGGTTGATATGGGGTTACACCCCCGTATAATTAAACGGCGTAATACTTTTCAATTCTTCTTTTATACCATCATTCACCTCCAAACCATTAATAAAAACTACCAAAGTTTCTTGCGTTACTTTTTCATTATTTCTTGTTAATGCTTTCAAAGCTTCGTAAGGTTTTGGATAACCTTCGCGGCGTAAAATAGTTTGTATAGCCTCAGCAACTACAGCCCAGTTATTATCTAAATCCTCGTGTATTTTATCTTTATTTATGATAAGTTTATCTAAACCTTTTATAATGCTTTTTAATGCAATTACACTGTGTGCTATAGGAACTCCTGTATTGCGTAGAACTGTTGAATCTGTCAAATCCCTTTGTAGGCGTGACACAGGAAGCTTGCGGGTGAGGAACTCAAACATACTATTCGCCATTCCCAAATTGCCTTCCGCATTTTCAAAATCTATCGGATTTACTTTATGGGGCATGGCCGATGAACCTACTTCACCTTCTTTCAATTTCTGTTTAAAATATTCAGATGATATATATAACCATATATCCTGACACAAATCTATATATATAATATTGATACGTTTGATGTTGTCGAATATCGCACCCAAATAATCATAATGCTCAATTTGTGTGGTATGCTGCATCCTTTTGAGACCAAGGGTTTCCACGAATGTGTTCGCAAATTTCACCCAATCATTCTTAGGATAAGCTATATAGTGTGCATTCAAATTTCCGGTAGCTCCGCCAAACTTGGCAGGGTAGGGGATTTGTTTTAGTAAAGCCAATTGGTTTTCCAACCGTTCTATATATACTAAAAATTCTTTTCCAAGTTTTGTAGGCGATGCTGGTTGTCCGTGTGTGCGTGCAAGCATGGGTATATCAGCCCATTCGTGGGCAAATGATTTTAGTTTTTGTATTACTTCTGTAATCGGTTTACTCCAGCATTCATAAATACCTTCTTTCAAACTCAAAGGTATTGCTGTATTATTCACATCCTGACTGGTCAGTCCAAAATGGATAAATTCAGATATGTTAGATAGCCCAAATTTTTCTACTTCTTCTTTGATATAATACTCCACCGCTTTTACATCGTGATTGGTGGTTTTTTCTATATCTTTTATTCGGGTAGCGGCGGCTTCGCTAAAGTTATTATATATATTTCTGAGTGCTGTTTTTTGTTCGTTATTTATTTTGCCTTTGAGCTGTTCAATACCACTATCAGCCAATGCAAGCAAATATTCTATTTCAATTTGAACTCTATATTTTATTAAAGCATACTCGCTGAAATAGTTTGCAAGTTGTTCGGTTTGCGTGCGGTAACGCCCATCGATAGGGCTAATGGCTGTGAGTGTATTTAATTGCATTTGTTATATATAATATTATTTGGTCATCAGTTCTTCAACATTCATTATAATACTTTTCACTTCAGCTTCTGTAGCATTTGCAATTTTACTTGCTTCTTGCATATGTATATCAGCAAAAGTTTTATCTTTCAATCCTTGTGCATTTATACGCACATTTAAGTGTGCACCCTCCACAGCAGTTCGGATACACAAAGCTCCAACAGCCGCATCGGTAATAGAATTTGGATTTCCTTTTTCTACCATCGCCCTAATTAATTCCAAACTATCATAAGATAGTTTCATCACTTTTAAAGGAACTTCTACAGCATATTTTGTCGCATTTTGTATAGCTTCTGTGCGTGTACTTTTTTCTTCATCAGTATTCTTGGGTAAACTAAATGCTTCCATAATTTTATTGAACGCAGCTGTATCTTCATCAACCGCTAATAATAATTCATCTTTCAATTTTTGGCCTTTGTCAGCATATTTAGAAAAGTATAATGTTTGGTCTTCCCAGCCGCGTTTGCCGGCACTGAGATTTGCCACCATCGTACCTAATGAAACACCAAGAGCTGCACAATAAGCAGAGATAGAACCTCCACCTGGTGCAGCACTTTCGCTCGCGGTTTCGTTAGCAAATTGTCGCAAGTTCATCTTCACCAATTTGCCGTATCCATTATCTCTAAGTTTATATTCAATTATTTTTTTATCAGGATCAAAAGGTCCTAGTTCATCAAGCCCCATAGATTTTACCGCAATATGGATCAGTTCTTCTTCGCTCACGCCAATCGATCTTTTTTGCAAAGTCAAATAATGGCGACCTGCATCCAACAATGCCTGCAGAGGAATAAGTCCCACAAGTTCGCTGCCCGTAACACGCAATCCACGATTCTGAGCTGATTGGCAACAGGCATCAAACGCTTGGTGTACGGATGTTACAGAGAAATTTGTGAGATTAATAGATACTTGTGCAATATCATATTCTTCAATAAACCAACCAATGGCTTTACATTCTTTCAACATACCGGGAATGCGAACTTCATTGCCTTCCGCATCTTTTTCTACAGGGCCAGTATAAAGATTCCCGGTCCGTTTCACCCTTCCGTTTTCTCTTATATCAAATGCAACAGAATTTGCAAGTCGGGTTGATTTGGTATTGAGATTAACATTATATGCAATCAGAAAATTACGGGCACCAATAACCGTAGCTCCTTGTTTGGCAGGGAATTCTGCAGGTCCAAAATCGGGTTTCCATTCGGGCAATTTTATTTTTTTTGCGAAGCCTTCGTATTCACCTTCTCTTATATGGCTTAAGTTTTTACGGTCAGGATTACTTTGGGCAGCTTCATATAAATAGATAGGAATTTGCAATTCTTTGGCCACTCGCTCTGCAAGTTTTTTGGCATACGCAGCAGTTTCTTCCATCATGATTCCAGATACGGGAATCAGCGGACAAACATCCGTAGCACCCATTCGCGGATGTGCTCCTGTGTGCTTACTCATATCTATAATATCGCCAGCGGTTTTTATGCCTCGGAAAGCAGCTTCTATCACATCTTCTGGACTGCCCACAAAAGTGACAACGGTGCGGTTGGTAGCTTTGCCCGGGTCTACATCTAATAATTTAATGCCCGCTACCGATTCGATGGCGTCAGTAATTTGCTTGATTTTTGCGAGGTCACGTCCCTCCGAAAAATTGGGTACACATTCTATCAGTTTCATACTTTGGGTAATAGGCTACAAAGTTAAGGTTCAACAGTGAAATAGCGGAATTTCATTAAGTTGTACATTGTGAAGCGTTCATAATTTAATTTAAAACAAAGTGTTTGTACAATTAAGTCTCCCCTCAGTAGAGATTTAGAGGGGCTAACGTATTTTAAACATGCTGAATTTTTCGTATCATTGCACTATGAAATATACGCTAGTTTTTTTTCTGATATTATATATAAATATTTGTATTGCACAAAAACCTGGGGAATACAGAGGAACTTTGCTGCGTGCAGATGGTAACGATATAGGTTTTGATTTTGATGTGGTTACTCAATCAGGCAAAACCGTTTGGTATATTATAAATGGAGAGGAAAAAATAATGGTGGATGATATCATAACTAAAGGAGATTCTTTGTTTGTGTATATGCCGATATATGAATCACAGTTCAAACTAAAAATTATAGATAGCAATAAAATTCAAGGAGCTTGGGGCAAAGCAACTCGCAACAAAAATATGGTGATGCCCTTTGTGGCAAATAAACGCGGAGTATATACAAGTTATGATCCCAGATTATTGTTAAACCAAGGAGTTACGGGTATGTGGAAAGTGGAGTTTACTGATGCAGAAAAAGTAAAATCGCCCGCTGTAGGAATATTTACACAGTACGGAATATATATTACTGGAACTTTTCTCACACCAACGGGAGATTATCGGTACTTATCGGGGGCAGTAGATAATGAAAAGATATATTTATATTCATTTGATGGTGCCCGTGCTTTATTTTTTTATGGCAGAATAAAAGATTCAAATACAATTGCAGATGGACATTTTTATTCAGGCGATGTATATAAAGAAACATGGGCTGCTAGCAGAGATAGCAGTGCTTCACCACATCCAGAATTGTCAGCAGCATTTGTAAAACCCAATGCGGGCAAACTAAATTTCTCATTTAAAAACACAAAAGGAATTCCTGTATCCATTGCCGATAAACATTACAAAGACCGAGTTGTAATTGTACAAATTTTGGGTTCGTGGTGCCCCAATTGTATTGATGAAACAGTGTTCTTAACAGAATATTATAATAAGAATAAAGACCGAGGAGTTGAAGTGATTGGCCTTGCATATGAGTACAGTGCAGATATAGGCCGCTCACTTAAAAATGTCAGGAAATTAAAAGATAGATTAAAAGTTTCTTATGAATTGCTAATAACAGGAGTAGCTGTAAGCGATACCATGCGAACTGAAAAAACACTGCCACAAATAACCAAAATAAAAATGTTCCCAACCACGTTAATAATTGATAAGAAAGGAAATATTAGAAAAATTGATACGGGTTTTTATGGCCCAGGAACTGGTGAGTATTATGAAAGATACAAAAAAGAGTTTGGACAACTTGTTGATGGCTTATTAAATGAATGATTTAATTTTGCAGTATGAAAAAATACATTATAATACTTCCAATGTTCTTATTTGTTTGTAGCTTACATGCGCAAATGAAAACAGAAAGCATATTCGTTTATTTCAAAACGAACAAATCAGACCTAGGCAAAATTGGCAAACAGAAACTAGATAGTATATGCAAAGTATTTATTGATTTGAAGATTGCTGATATTGATGTTTATGGGCATACCGATGTTCGCGGTTCCGATAAATTGAACAAGGAACTATCAGAAAAACGTGTAAATACCGTTTTGAAATATTTAGTTTCAAAAGGAATCGAGGTTAAATATATAGAAAAGAAAAAAGGCTTTGGTAGAAAAGAACCCAAGTATGATAATAAAACGGTGATAGGAAGAAGACTCAACCGTCGTGTTGAAATTGTATATAAGTATGAAGATAAAAATGCCAAGAAGAAAGGATCTTCAGATTCTGTAGTTGTACTAAAAGTAGAACCACCTCGTGCAAAAGATACTGTAATAGTTGGCCCCAAAGGCATCGTGATTATGATGAAGGACTGTGCGTTTGCTCCAATCGATTACAAAGATATTAAATGGGAGTTTAAAGAATTTTTCGATCAACAATCTATCCAAGCTTCTGGAATTCGCACCGTTACTACCGATGGTCGTTGCTTAATATCAGGTGGGATGGCATTTATTAAGGCAACTTATAAAGGAAAGGAAATTCAACCTAACTGCCCAATTGATATTGCATTTCCAACAAATTCAATTGACCCCGAGATGCAGTTATTTAATGCGGATTCTAATACCTTGCCTGAGCAAACAACTTGGGATATTAATAGCACACCAATTGGATTTGATACTACAGGTGATGTCGCTAAAAAAATGCCTGTAAAATTTGCACCCGCAAAAATGTATTATACATTTCCTACCATGAGATTGGGAGGACTAAATTGTGATAAAATAAAAGGCATGATGAGATACCCCGCTGGTAAAGGGAATTTAAAATTCGAAAACAATACATTTAAAATACCTAAATCAGCAAATAACAATATTGATATAGTTATCGAAAATGGCATGCATAATATCAAAGCTCAAAAAATTAAATCAAATAAATTCTATTTCCCACCTAGATGTTTGGATATACAAACAGTAACCGCAACATATTATAATAAAAAGGGTGAAAAAATGATCTGCACCAGAGAAATGAGCAAATTGAAACATGTGAAGTGGAGGCGTATGTATAAGTTCAAAAAGAAATGGTTTGTGCCTGCCAAATAAATAGATTTTATATATTTGGAAAATAAAAAAGTAATACACAAACACTCACTTGCCATACGCTGGCTGCACTGGGTGAATTTCCCACTATTAGCAGTAATGATATGGAGTGGGTTACTTATATATTATGCTAACCGCGTATACAAATTAGATTTAGGTTTTACTACTATAACATTTTTTCCAGAATGGTTTTATGATGCTATAGGCATGCGTCGCAGATTGGCTGAAGGAATGTCGTTACACTTTGCTTTTATGTGGTTGTTTACTATTAATGGTGTTATATATTTCCTATATTTAATCTTTTCGAAAGAGTACAAACTCCTATTTCCGCACCGTCGTGCTTTAAAAGAAGCATGGCTGGTTTTGCTCCACGATTTGCACATAAGAAAAGGATTACCACCCCAAAAGAAATATAATGCCGCACAACGTATTGCATATACAGGTGTAATTATATTGGGATTTTTTATGATAGTAACAGGCTTGGCAATATATAAACCTGCTCAGCTAAATTGGTTGTGTGCAACCTGCGGCGGGTATGAGGCTGCACGTATTGAGCATTTTGTTATAACAATATTGTTTGCCTTGTTTTTTTTAGTTCATATTATGCAAGTTATACTAGCAGGATGGAAAAACTTCAGTTCAATGATTACAGGTTTTGAAACAAAAAAGATAGAATCCAATGACCATAAAAGAGCAAATCTGGAACACGAAAAAAGTAAGGAATAGAACAATATTATCTTTTGTAGTTTTCTTTGTAATGATGGGCTTGGCTTATTGTTTTTGGAAATGGCTATACGCCCAACCGGAAGAGCACGGAGCTTTGAAACCGCTGCGAAAAGTATTAATCCAAAATGAGAAAATATTTAAACCCTTAGTAAGTCAAGAGCATTTAGTGAAAACTTACCCCTTGCAAAAGGCTGAAAAAAAGGTGCGTGTAAATGGGTGGGATGGCATAGAAACGCCACTCGATGCAAACTGGAAATTAAAAGTGGTTCGCAAAACAGGGGATACAATTTTTATCACCTTGGATGATATCAAAAAGCTACCAAAAACAGATATAGTTTTTGATTTTAAATGTGTAGAAGGTTGGAACCAAATTACCCATTGGGGAGGTGTAAAATTTTCGGAATTTGCAAAGTATTATGAACTTGATAATGAAATACAAATGGAATATGTAGGTATGATAACACCTGATAAAGGATATTATGTAGGAATAGATATGCCTAGTGCGGTTCATCCACAAACAATTCTTTGTTATGAAATGAATGGTAAAGTCTTACCTTTGAACCAAGGCTATCCCTTGCGTTTGATAATTCCAGTAAAATATGGAGTGAAGCATATCAAACGAATTGGAAGTATATTTTTTAGCAACACAAAACCACCAGATTTTTGGGCGGAAGAGGGGTACGATTATTTTTTGGGATTGTAATGATAGTATAAAGTCAAAAGACTAATGACGCAAGGTGAAAGATGAAAGATGAAAGGCAGAAATAACTTAGAATAGGGATGAAAAAGATTATATATATGTTGCTATTTCAATTCATTTATATTAAGCATTCGCATGCTCAGTTATTTGAAATGACTTACGCATATTCTTTAAATTTATATAAGGGAGAATATAATAATTCATACCAATTGAAAGGAGGACAACACAGTGTGGGTGGGTTATATACAACTCCCAAAAATGCATTTGGAGCAAGCATAGGTTTTGGCACCATCAGTGGTAAAAACAAAGGCAATGCGATGATGCCCATTGCTGCAACTTTTACAAATAAGTACCAAGAATTTGCTATTTATAATGAGTTTCATTTCTTCGATTTTCATCCTGCTATGAATGGTAGTGGTTTTGCGCCCCTAATATTATTAAGTGCAGGAGCACAAAAAATAAATGCCGCAGACAATTGGGTAACTGTAGATCCAGATATACAAAAATCGGGTTCAAGTTATAATTTTTGGTTTGGAGCTGGTGCAGGTTTTAAGATGGTATTTGGTAGGTTTATTTTCCGTTCAAATTATACTTATTATATTAATAGCAATTCTTATCTTGATGGAGTTAGTATCAATAAGAAACCTGATGGCTTAAGTAGGGTAAATATTGGCCTTGGTTATATGTTTAATGCCGGAAGTAATTGTACTCAAAAGCGTTTAGCAGGTAATTACTTTCAATGGGGCGACAAGTTTTAGCATATATATAATCCAAACACTATCTTTGTGAACATGTTTCGCTCCCACTTATCATTATTATATATATATTTTTTTTCAATGCAATCTTTTGCCCAAACACTGGTTCCAAATTCAGGCTTTGAAAATTGGCAAGATTTCGATACGCTAAATCAAGGACATCAATTGCCCAGCAAATGGACGGCTGCTAATACTGATACACTTTTTATGTTAGGAAATTCAGGTATTGTTCGCAAAAGTAGTTATGCTGCCCGAGGTAGTTATAGTGTACAAATGGTCATTGATTCCTCGAATAATCTATATGACCACGAAACATTACAGAATACTTTTCCATTTAAAGGACGCCCTAATAGTCTGCGGTTTTTTGCTAGTTTCGACCAGCCGGGAAACAGTG
This sequence comes from Bacteroidota bacterium, assembly GCA_947477885.1. Lineage (GTDB taxonomy): Bacteria > Bacteroidota > Bacteroidia > UKL13-3 > UKL13-3 > CANJUD01. Next base: position 10,558 of record CANJUD010000018.1, on the reverse strand, counting down.
CCACGGCCACTATTATATTATATGCATCAGACACTAATAGCAATTGGAAACCAGTGGGGAGCGGTGTCAGCACATTTGGATATACACAATCAGGTTGGGTAGAGCAAGCATTTACCATCTTCTATACAGATACCACAATGCCAACTCGATGCCACATAGCTTTTGACTACCCCAGTAATGCATTAGGCAAAAAAGATATATCTTTTTATGTTGATGAAATTTCTTTTTCTACAAGTACTGGATTTCTCGAACCTTTTAACAATAAAAAAAATCATAGTTCGTTTCCTTGCCCAGCAAATGAAGAATTGAACTTAAAATTAGCAAATTCCGCAAATGTTCAAATAGTTGATTTGTTAGGCAAAATCATTTACAGCCGTATCTTTGCATCAGGCTTGGTCCCTCTTGCCACCGATAATATGCCCAGCGGTTTTTATACATTATATATAACGTATACAAATGGGCAAACAGAAACTAATAAAATAATAATTAACCACCCTTAAGCTATCCCCATACAAACTGGGATGATGCGAGGGAGGCAAATGTCCGAAAAATGCAAATAACTTTTTGTGGTGCAGCTCGCCAAGTAACAGGCAGCATGCATCTTCTCACCTTAGATAATGGCTATAAAATTCTGCTCGATTGCGGTCTTGATTACGAGCAAAAAAAGAATTTTCATTATAGCCCACCTAACTCATTTCCGTTTGACCCTGCTAGTATTGATGTAGTTATTTTAAGCCATGCACATATCGACCACAGCGGCAATTTGCCCAATTTAGTAAGGCAAGGATTCGGAGGTAGGATTATTTGCACACCAGCTACATCTGAGCTTTCTTACCATTTGTTATTGGACAGTGCCCGTATTCAAGATCATGATTACCGTAAAAACCGTCGTAAAAAAATACAGACTCCTAAACCGCTTTATACCGAAAAGAATGTAAAACAAACTGTCGCTCAGTTTAAAACAGTGCCCTTCCATAAACCATATGCAATTGCACCCGGAGTAACTTTAACTTTTGGAATAGCTGGACATTTATTGGGAGCGGCATTCGTTCAATTAAAAATTAATGAGGGTGGGAAAGAAAAATCCTTGGTTTTCACTGGTGATTGGGGCCGGGCAAATGCTCCCTTATTAAAAGACCCAGAATCACTTCCTGAATGTGATGTATTAATTAGTGAAAGCACTTATGGTGGCCGCCTCCATAGGCCAAACATAGACCCAGAAGCCGAATTGTTAGAATTTGTAACGAGTACCTGTGTTACACAAAGAGGTAAACTTATTATACCCGCTTTCTCAGTTGGTAGAACCCAATCCATCGTTTACACTCTTAATAAACTGGCCAGAAAAGGTTTGTTGCCCGATGTGAAAGTATTTGTGGATAGTCCATTAGCTATTAAAAGTACAAATATTTATAGTAGTTACCGCAACGATTTGAATGCCGAAACTGCTGAGTTTGCTCATAGCTTTAATGATTTATTCAATTTCCCGAATCTTCAACTTATAGAAGACCAATCAGATAATTTTCTACTTGATAATTATTTCGAACCCTGTGTTATTGTTTCCGCAGCAGGAATGGTAGAGGGCGGGCGAATACAGACACATATAGCCAATCACATTTCCAATAATTATGCAACTATATTGATTGCTGGCTTTTGTTCTCCTGGAACTTTAGGACATGATTTGCTACAAGGCAGACAAACAATTACCGTGAAAGGTCGCCCAATGGCAGTGTACGCCCGTATTGCTAGCACTGATGCTTTTAGTTCTCATGCCGATGCAAATGGACTTTGTTTTGCCATTTCAGAAAACAACACAAAAACACGCAAAACCTGCTTGGTTCATGGGGATGAAGGAAATATGAATGAATTGAGCGTTTTGTTAAAAAAGAATGGCGTTTCGGATATTTTTATCCCAAATAGGGGAGATTGTGTAAATATTTAACTGGGACTTTCGTCTATTATTTTTTTATAGTTCATTAATTAAACAGTCATTTTATTTTGCTTTCTTTTGTTTATTAAAAAAAGCCGCATTACTTTAGGAGTGCGATCCCTAAGTTTTAAGTGGCTAGCTATAAATGTACGAAAGGTTAGTTTTTAAACAATGATACCACACAAATATAAAACGCAATTGATTCATTAATTTTTTTTCCATAATTTTGTTGAGAATAATAATTTTCAAAAAAGATACAGCCAAAATATTAGGGCATGTTGACCAATGAGAACAATAAAAAAGAAAAACAAAAAAGTAAGAATGAAAAAAGTAAGTTTAATTTTAAGTGTTTCACTACTAACCGCATTGCTAGTATCAAGTTTTAAGGAAAGCTCTCACATCAGCAAACAGCACAAAACTGCTGAAACAATTATTGAGGTTACCATTGGCAAGCAAGTGTGGCTAGCGCAGAACCTGAACGTAGATAAATTTCGGAACGGCGACCCCATCCCTGAAGCAAAAACAGAGGAGCAGTGGATAAAAGCAGGCACTAAAGGCCAGCCAGCATGGTGCTATTACAACAACGATACCGCCAACGCTAGCAAATACGGCAAACTATATAACTGGCACGCCGTAAATGATGCTCGTGGCATAGCACCAAAGGGCCAGCATATCCCCACTGATGACGAGTGGACAAAACTAACAGAGTATTTTGGAGACGATGAGGTGGCAGGAAAAATGATAAAAAGCAAAGATGGATGGAAAGATAATAATAATGGCACCAACGAAAGTAGGTTTTCAGGACTTCCGGGCGGTGCGCGAGGGTATGATGGCAAATTCAACAATATGGGCACCAGTGTCTGCTGGTGGACTTCTACAGATGACGCAGCAAATAATATTGCCCGCTTCGTGGGCCTAGCTAGCGGCATGAGCGTAGGCGCAGACGATAAAGGACAGGGTTTTTCGGTGCGTTGTCTTAAAGATTAATCTTAGTACCAATTTACATAATATAAATCAATTGGCAACAAGGTGTCAGCGAGCCTATGCGCCTAGCAATGTGGCGCAGCCTAACCCCAATTAACATATAGTTTAATAAAAGAAATTACCAATGGCAGCGACGTCTAAATTTATAAGCAGCATAAACAATATATATAAATTAGAAGCGAAAGTTAGGGTTAATGGACAAAATAGTCCCTAAAATATCTTAGAAGTATTGCCTAGCATACCTTTGAGGCAAATGAAATGTCATGAATAAAAAATCTACTTTTAAATCGTACTAAAAATGGGATGGCTACAACACTATTAGCAATTTATTTTTGCATTTGTTTTGGCTTTAAACTATTGGAAATTAATCCAGGACCTTACAAGTGTTCTGGGTGTGCTCCCTAAGGCGTTATTTTCAAAAGCAGTCCTATTATGACATATAAATCGATTATTCAACAAGAGCATGTCACCTCTTTCCAGTTTAAATTGCAGATAATTTTGAGGGCTTGAGAAGTAGCAATCAGTTTCTTCGATGCCTTTCATTAGTTCTTTAGATATATTTTGCCCTGTTTTCTCGTATGCTGACTCTATCCAATAGCGCATGTATCTGAATGTAAATCCTTCATTAGGAAAAGAAAAAATGGGAAAGGCATTCTGCATTATTGCCTCAACCGAGTTCTCGGTGCCTGGTGTTATCACGTCTCTAATGATTGGAGCCTGCATTGCTTCAAGTGTATACGAATAATTCTGAAGTAAGTGTTTATAAAGGTTTGCGGCATTCGTTAGAAGAGAATCTCCACCTATTGCTCCGGGTGAAAGACATAAAAGGCCAACTACGTCGGGCAAATATTCTTTTGCGGTGCTGTCTGTATGGTAGCCTGTGCTTGCGCGGGTCTTAGATACTGGAATGGCTTGCTTCGTGTAATCGAGGCCTTGGTCAACCACATCGAAGAAGTAGCCATATCGGTTGTTCAACAAGCCAAGGCGCCGGCAGCAAAATGCATAAATGTACCTTAATTCTTCATTGCTAAATAATGCCCCTGATTTGATAAGCACAAAACCAGGTGCCGCCTTTAATTTTAGATGCAACTCATCAAGCCAATCATATGAGTCCATGCTCAGGAATTCATTGGGGTTTTCGATAAGTATTTTTTTTTGATCAGCTTTAAAGTTGCCTATAATGTTTGAAAAGTCATCATGTAAGTTGAAGGTGTATTGATCAGATTTAGGAAGATTTTCCCACACTATAGTGGAGAGTTTACTGGTTATCATTGGTCTTGCTTTCTCACTTTAAAAGCGACATGAAGGGGGTAGTCCATGAGGGGGCCAAAAAACGCAGAATCAAGCTTAAGCTGCTCTTCTGTTATTCTCAGCTCATATACCTCGGGCATAGTCGTAAATCCACTATCTACTAGCCCTTTGAAGTAATCTTCAAATGTTTTGTGAATACATTGCACATTAACGGCGACACCATCTCTTCGCCAAATTTCCCCTGGAAAAAGAATATTTCGTCCAGAGAAATAACCATTAGTAGCTTCGAAATAAAATGGGTATTTTTCTTTTTTCAAAAATGCTAAAAATGGATGAGGCACAGAAAATATAAAATGGCCTCCAGGTTTGATCACATCAAATGCTTTTTTCATCACAAGGTGGGTGTCTTCCACACTAAGGTAGTTGAATAGAAACATTCCTAAAACAAGATCATAGGGCTCTATATCGCTCAGTTCTGCATTTCTCATGTCTTGAACCTCATAGCTCAAATTTTCTATTCCGCTACTAACTTGATTGGCCAACGCCGCCTCAATCATCTTATCAGATATATCAATACCATGCACGTGCTCAGCGCCCGCCATTGCAATTTTTCTACCCACATATCCCTCACCACAGCCAATGTCAAGAATACGCTTACCTGCTGCAGGCTCACATAGATTGATAACAAATGGGCGGGCTGAATAGTCTGAAAGGAGAACTGGTTCGTTTCTAGTCCAGGCACTTGCCTGTGAATTGTATAGATCTTTTGTATCCATTTATAATTTAGTTGTGTTAGTTATGACTCTTGATTTCAGTTATTAATCTGAGCTATTAGTCGGTTTCCATTTGTACAAGTGCTAATCATCATATGATAAATACAGCATTTCCGCAGAGGGTAGGGCCTGACAGGTCAGAACGTAGCCGTCATCTAGTTCTTGTTGAGTTAGTGCGTAGTTGTTTTTAATAATGGCATGCCCCTCCAGCACCTTTGCCCTGCAAGAGCCGCACACCCCTGCTTTGCAGGAGTATGGCGCATCAATTCCTGCTTTTAAGGCCACGTCCAGTATAGATGTACTCTCGGTCTCCACTTCTAACTGGTATTTGTCTCCTTCAAGATTGATCTTCAAATGACATTTACCAGTGTATCGGGTATTTAAGTTGGGTTGGGACTCTACTTTTTTAACGGGAGCTGTAAACAACTCGAAAAATATTTTGTCTGCTGAAACCTTCGCGTTTTGAAGGAAAGAGCGAGCACTGGCAATCATTTCCTCGGGACCGCAAAGATAATAAGCATCCGCGTTCAGCAAGTTAGGCTCTTTCTGCACCAACGCAGATAGGTTGTCACTGTTTATTCTCCCACTTATAAAGCCCTCTTTTTCTTCTCTGCTCAGGTATTTAATTACGCGGCCCCCCTTAATATTATTGATTTCCTCCGAGAACATAATTGATGATGACTTTGAATTTCCATAAATCAAAGTGACTTGAATAGCTGAGCTGATTCCACTTTTATACATCGATAGTAATGGCGTTATGCCGCTGCCAGCTCCAATTAGCACAATATTGTTTGCCTCCGTGCTCAGCACAAAGGAGCCCCGGGGTTCCGAAACGGCAATTTGATCCCCTTCTTTTAGGCTCATGTTCAACCAATGGGACACCCGGCCATTAAGAACAGTTTTTACCCCAATTGACAAAGGTTCACCCGGTCCACTGCAAATAGAGTAGGAACGACCTAATTCTTCACCCTCACAATTGATTATAATATCAACGTGCTGGCCTGGTTTGTAGTTGAATAATTCTTTAAGTTTCTCAGGTACATTAAAAACAATGTTCACCGCATCATCCGTGAGTTGTTTGATTTCACAAACCCTAAGCATATGGTAACCTTTTCGAAGAAATCCTGCATTCATGAATTGGTGAGGTAAAGGGTGCAATAGTTATAGAGTCTTCATTCTAGCAGTCTTCATGTAATTCCCAACAAAAGATTTTCCGGTTAAGCCAAAATCAGCAACCGCTAAAAACACGAGTTCATCTTCTCCCGTATTTACCGATTGGTGGTTGCACCATCTGGGGATGAGGGCAAAATCTCCAGGACCAACTTCATTCTCATGCGCATCTACAATAACCTTACCTTTGCCTTTCAAGAATATGAAAACCGTTTCGTGAGCATGCTTATGCATCTCATTTGCCTTGCCGGGTTGCACCGTAACAATCCTTGGGTCGAGTACCTCCATTTTAAATGGGAGAATTGAGACACTAAAATCAATATTTAGCGCTTCTACTTTGTTATGGTATAAACTATTCAGATTTACGTCCTGCAGGCTTGACACCAATTCACGCGCATCAGCTACATCCACTAGTGATTTCTGAAGACTTATTTTTTTAAGCAAATCACTCAGTCTCTCAATCTGTAATTCGCCGAAAAATTTAGATACGATAGAAAGCAAACCTTCAGACCAATTGATTTCTAAGTCCGGATTACTGAACCATTCTACAAAATTCAGGACCTCTTTTTTTTGACTTTCCGAACCCATCGCAAATACAAAAAGGGCACTGGTAGTGCTGGTGATATTAAGTGCATTGGGAATTTGATTACTTTGCAGCGCTGTTGAAAGGAGTTTCAATGATTGCTCAAGAAACTCCTTCTCTTCAATTCCAATTCGTTTTGCCTTTACAGTTTTTACAAATAGTTGCGTCATGCCAAGACTTCTTTTTTACATATAGCCATGGCCCTGTCGTACATTTCATCCCAATAAGCAGCCCGTAAATTCAAGGCCTTTCTCATACCTTTCCTAAGTTCTAATTCTGCTTCGGGGCCGCTTGACGCCATTTTTTCTGCTATATCCAGTAGTATGAGTCCATGCTCATCATCAACTTCAGTATGTAATGGAAAGAACACATAGTCTTCCATTGACAATTGGGTATGATCTTGTATGGCCTTTATTAAATCTTTATAGATAAACTTCACGATAGATTCAGTGCCTAAACCTATGGCACCAACAGCACTTTCGGCGCTGCCATTTTGAATCAAAGACAGAAATGAATCTCTCCATAAATCAACTTCTATCCCCGGATTTGCATTAGGATTTACGCCCATGGAAGCCTGGAATCGCTTGAATAGAACTGGGTGAGGAATTCCCTGAACCCACTCATCTTTAATTCCGAGTGCGCGAACAGCAACCATGTCTTCCTCATGAAGGTGACCGCTCTCTTCGGATAGATTGTCCAATAAATGATTCCTGTACTCAGGGTTTTCAAGTTTGGAGATTACTGCTGTTAGGTAACGAGGAAACCAAGAGCTGTAGAATCCATATTGAGAGGCAAAATCCTTCAATACTGCTTCCATGTCTGAGAATTCTCCATTGGCAAGGGCTTTTAAATAGGGGTGCTGAACAGCTCTGTGTTGCAGCGCTTCTGAAACAAACTTTTGCATTTTTAGTGGTTTATTTTAATTGTATTATTCGATTTAAAATACAAAATTAAATAAAATGGTTAAAATATAAAATTATTAAATTGTTATTATAAGAAAATGCATTAATAACAATTATAATGTGCGAGCAGAAAAGTTTAAATACCCGTATTTATTTTGGTAGAAATACTAAATAAAATTCAGTGAATTGCTAGCTCCAAATTTTTCGCAAAATCGATGGCGACTTACAGTTAAACTAGTTTGCTTTTAAGTTCTTTTTGTATTGTAATTTCCCATTCAGGTTTTAAAATACTCAGTACAATACTATCTCTTCTGTTTCCATCATTTTTTACTGCATTACTTCTCAGTATCCCTTCTTCTTTACATCCGATACCTTTCAGTGCTGAAATACTTCGCTTGTTTTCATAGTCAGCTCTAAATTCCACTCGTTCCATTTCAATGTCTTCAAATGCAAACTGCAAGAGCAAATATTTGCAGTGTTTGTTTATTCCGGTCCCTTGAAACTTTTTTCCGTACCAAGTATATCCTAATAGTAAGCACTTATTTGCCAGTTGTATATCGTAAAAGCGGCTGCAGCCTGCAAATGAATTGGTCGCTTTATCGAAAACAATAAACGGATACTCTTTCTTAGCTATTCTCGCATCGATTGCTAAGCTTAAATAGTCTCTCAAGCCATTTTCACCCACTGCATGTATTAACGAATATTTCCAAATTTCAGGTTCTGCTGTAGAGAATGAAATTAAATTATCAAAATCTGAGTATTCTAGAGGTCTTAAAATAACTCTATCGTTTTCAAGGATGTATTTATTGTCGAAGTTAAATTCCATTTGGTTTTGGATGTTTTTCTTTGTGATATCATTTGAATAAAAAATAAAGCAAAACGTTTTCGGGCTACAAGCATTTTGGAACTATATTAAGCACATTATTCGGATTTGCCAAATCTTCCAAATACCAAACCAATTTAATACCTAAATTGCTTGTACCGTGTGTTAAAAGCAGGCAAAATCATGGTCTATATTCAGTTTTATAACCTGGATTTGTATCTGGTCTTAATGCATTAGGATAATTATAGTCAGTTTTTATATCAACAGAAATTTGTTTAATCATTTTAAAAACCTCATACGGGTTTTCAATAGCTATTAATTTATCATATACTCGATTCCCTTTATCTCCAACACGGCCACTATAAGCTTGAATTGTTCCAACATTGTATAAATTTTCAATAGGATTTACATTTACTTCAATATCGGAAATTTTATCATAATCAATTGCTTTAAAATCTGTCCCTAAAAAGCCACTTCTCATCATAATTCTTTTGTTCGTATAAGTGTAATATGTATTGTTGTAAACCAATAATAATCTGAAAATATTTAGTATGCTACCCCAAAATGGAAAAAGATGTAATAAGAAAAATGGAATTGTGAAGTAACTTGAGTCGTCAAGTTCTATGTTTTTAATGAAGCCAAAGTAATCTATACAAAACCATATTATACCAATTATTAAGAATGGAATTCCTGTTGTCAAAAAGGGAATGAATTTTGGTTTTCCAATCCATAATGTTTTTTCATTATTGTCGAGTACTTGTTCAAATTGCTTTGGTAATTCTGTTTGCTTCATATTTATATTGAGTGTTTATATTGCTTGCACATAACGTTCGAGGGCTTGTTCAGTGCGGATTTCGAAGCCGAGATGTTTAACCCAATCGTGAAGGTAGTGTGAAGAATACACTTTTCCAAACCGAAAAACCCGCATTGAGATAAGCCTTTTGTTCTAGCTATTGTGGGCTGATTATTATTATTTCTTATTTAAAGAATTTTTTATAGTCAGGATTGTCTGGCGTAATAACTACATAAATTGTATCAATAACTTTTCCTGAAATTTTTTGCTGTTGATTTCCATTAAAAGCATTTCCAAAATTCTTTTCAAGCACTTCCACTTTGGTAATAAAATGACTGGTTTCACCTCTGTTACTAAACCAATTTTTGCCAGCCGTTTCATGATAAACTAATTTTACCTTCCAACCATATTGAGCTGCTGAATCAAGCTTTGTAATTATTTGTTCGTCTGGATAGTCATTGTCAATTGAAAAATCAAAAGGAACACTACTATTCATTCCCGTTTGAGTTACGTTTAAATGACCTTCCCAGCTTTTCCAAATTAAACCTGTTTCTGAAAATTGGGTAATTACTCCAATTCTTTCGCCATTTGAGTAATTCTCACTGCAACTTGATAACAGAATTAAACATGAACTAATTAAAACCAAAACACTTTTTAGTCTTTTCATTTCTTTGATTTTTATATTCCCTACTCAAAAGGCTTTTCGGATTTGGCCCCGTTTTTTAGAGTGGGTTCTAGTCTCCACTTTATTTATTTGTATTTTATATCACTATAATGATCGCCTAATTGGCTTTCGCCCATATTGTGTAGCCATCCCATTTTTAGTACGGTTCAAAAGTAGAATGTTTATTTGAATTATTTATATTAATTTTATTGTTATCTATGATAGTGCTTTCCTTTTGTATCTCTTCTTGTTTCATCCTTGCAATTATAGTTCCCCAAAGCACAGCAATAGTGTACAACCCAAAACTATGCCCGTATTGCAAAACAGAAACTATGATTACGCTAGAAATACTAACCAAACGCGGGCCACCCAAACTTACAAACCGCAATAAAGAAAAACTATAATAAAAAAATAGCTGATTATTCGGCCTGGCTATGCCCCAAAGGATAAAAAATCAAAAAAAATATATTATAACATACACTAACAACTACCCATTTGATAAATATATATCATAAAATAAACCAACATATATAGTAGCGGTAATATTTTACTTCTATTTGCAGCATTTCGCTGCGGCGGATTAACTGCCATTTAAACGCAAACCCCATATACTTCGATTAAAACTACCCAAGGTGCAGCCTGTCCTGACGCAGGAAGGGTGCAACATGGGTTTCATTGTTCGTCCTGC
>CANJUD010000017.1 GCA_947477885.1 Bacteroidota bacterium | reverse complement strand
CTTTCTAAATTTGAACCGTTGCAAGAGGGATTTTGGCATTAACGGTCGCCCTGCCAAAAAACATTTTGCAACTTGTGACGTTGACGCGTCATGAACAACGACAACTAATTGATAATCAGTAAAATAGTATATGCGGTGTGAGTACCTCTCTCTCCGCAATAAATAGTTTAACATACTATACAAATTATTGATAGCAAAAAAGGTGAAAAAAATCCTACTCCTATTATATATATATTTACCTCTTGGGGGATTTGCACAAAAAGATTCAGTATATCACCCCAAAAATGATAACTACCGATTAAAATTCAGTTGGCAACAAACTATTATACCGAGTACTTTTTTAATTTCAGGTTGCTTGCTCACTTCTGCGGATGCCAATTCTTTTAAAAATCAGGTTAAAGATTATCGGAATATACATTATCCAAACTTTAAAACGAAAGTAGATAATTATTTAGAATTTACTCCCCTGGTATTAAGTTATGGTCTAGAATTTTGCGGCATGAAACCTAGGCATGATATATTACAACGCACTTTGATTATTGCCAAAAGTCAGATTATTTCTAATAGTCTTTCCAATATAATAAAATACTCCACCAAACTATTAAGACCCGATAGAAGCAGCTACAACTCTTTCCCCTCAGGCCATACCATACAAGCTTTTTCGATGGCTACGGTATTAAGTTTAGAGTATGGAAAGAAATACAAATGGGTGCCATTTGCAAGCTATGCAATTGCAACCTCTGTAGGTATTATGAGAATGCTCAATAACCGACATTATTTATGTGATGTGGTTGCTGGAGTTGGTATCGGAATATTCTCTACCAAAATCTCCTATTGGACCCACCGTTATCTATGGGATAAAAAATAAGATGAAAAAAAGAAAAATTATATTTATTATCAATCCAAATTCCGGTAGTGGAAGAGGATTAATATTACTTGATAAAATAAATAAGTATAATTTTCGGAATAGTACGGTGGAATCATATCTTACTGAAGAAGTTGAAGATTTTCATCAAGCAATACAAACAGCAAAAGATAAAAAACCCGATGCTGTAATAGCCGCTGGTGGAGATGGCACAATGAATGCAGTTGCTAGTAGCTTAGTAAATACTGATATTGCATTGGGCATTATCCCTATTGGCTCAGGTAATGGGCTAGCTCGTGATTTAAAAATCCCATTGAATGTAAATAAAGCATTATATAAAATAGACCATCCGCAATTTAGTATTATTGATGCTGGAACCGTAAATGGAAAATACTTTTTTTGTGCATCAGGCGTTGGTTTCGATGCACATATCAGCCATCTGTTTACCATATCAAAACGACGCGGATTTGGCAGCTATTTATGGCTGAGTATGCAAGAATTTTTTACGCACAAACCCCAAGAGTATAATATATACATTGATGGTAAATTGTATAAAAGAACTGCTTTTTTAATTGCTATTGCCAATGCCTCGCAATATGGCAATAACGCCTTTATTGCACCCACGGCTAATTTGCAAGATGGTATACTTGATATTACCATATTAAAGCCTTTTAAATTCTATCACACTCCCATGTTGGCTTTGAGATTATTCAATAAGAATATATATAATAGTTCGAAAATTGAAGCTTTCAAGGCTAAAGAAATAACAATCAAACTAGGCGGCTCAGATGTGTTTCATTATGATGGAGAAATCTATAACACTGGCGATGAAATAAAATATAGTATTATACAAAAGGCGTTAAAGGTATTGGTGTGATGCTTAGGAGAGTAAAAAACTATCCCGATAGCTCTATCGGGAGCCACGTCGGAAGCATCCTCGCAATGACGCGAATTGGGCATTATAATAATCCTGTCAAACCCATAATCCTATAAATCGTATTCAAACACTGTGCCTTAATTCCACCCCGGATCCAAAGGAGCATCGGCAATAATAGAATATTTGTCGCCCATATTTTTTAATATGGTACGCCACAAAGCTTCAGTGGGTGTATTAAATAAATATTGAAAATTTGCGGGAGCAGTAATCCATGTTTTGCTTTTTGCTTCTTTTTCTAATTGGCCGGGTGTCCATCCAGAATATCCTATAAAGAAACGGAAATCTTTTTCAGTAACTTTTCCTTCACGAAATAATTGCAACATCTGGTCATGATCGCCTCCCCAATATATGCCTTGCATAATCTCGGTACTGCCCTCTATTAAATGACCAACAGTATGTATATAATGTAGTGTATTCGTTTCGCACGGCCCACCTTTAAATAATGCGGGATTACAATTCGGAAAATCTTCCATTGCATCACGCATGCTTAGGTTAATGGGCTGGTTCAAAACAAAACCAATGGTTCCGCGTTCATTGTGCTCTACCAACAGTATTACACTGCGGATAAAATTTATGTCCATCATGAACGGTTCGCTCAATAAAAGGACTCCTCTGTTTGGCTCGGGTTTCATATTGCAAATTTGTTTTAATCTACTTATATATATAACGTAAATAAACGCATTTTATTACATATTAGTTTGCAAGTGACAAATATTTTACCAAACATTATTAATTCTCTGAAGTTAGTTTAATAAATATATCGCTCATTGCCGGCATTTTTTCACTAAACGAAACTACTTCAACTTGCTGCATCACCTGTTTTAACAACTCGTTCCGTCCCATCGGACTTGGGTGTTTCAAAATACATATATGACTTCCATTTTCTATTCTGTCGTCTAAAATTTCTGTATTTTGAGGTGTTTGCAAATTCTCTCCATTATATACAAGTTCATAAGTATGGGTGCGGAATTGGTTTTTCACTTCCTGTAATTCTGCCTCCAAAATCTTCTTCGACTTATTGATGAATATTATATAATCACACATCTCTTCTACAGACTCCATGCGGTGTGTAGAGAATATGATAGATGCTCCCTTAGCTTTGAGTGCTAGTATTTCGTCCTTGATTAATTTGGCATTATTGGGATCGAAACCAGTGAATGGTTCATCTAATATTATTAAAGTGGGTTCATGAATAACGGTACTAATAAACTGTACTTTTTGTTGCATCCCTTTTGAAAGTTCTTCCACCTTTTTCTTCCACCAACTGCCAATATCGAACTTCTCAACCCAAGCCTTACATCGTGTAATAGCGTCGGCCCTGCTCAATCCTTTCAGTTGGGCGAGATATAATAGTTGTTCGCCTACTTCCATCTTTTTATATAATCCGCGTTCTTCTGGTAAATACCCGATACCTTCTATATTTTTGGGTTTGAGTGGCTGCCCTTCAAATAAAACTACTCCACTATCTGCACGAGTTATTTGTGTAATAATTCTAATGAGCGAAGTTTTACCCGCACCATTGGGTCCTAACAAACCAGTGATTTGCCCTTTGGGCATGTGCAAACTCACTTCATCCAATGCCAAATGGGCAGCATATTGCTTGCTTACTTTTTGAGTTTCTATAATACTTGTTTGCATATTATACTGATGTAATTACACTATCAGGTATTTCACCTTCGCCTTTAAATTTAACCATCAACCGTGCCAAGGTTGCAACATCTTTTTCGCAATAGGTTTTGATACGCTCCAAATCGCCATCATTATAATATATACCTGAAACCATACTGCCATCTATATCATCTTTTGGTGTGGGTATATCAAATGCTGCAGCTAATAATTCCAATGATGTATATGCTTTAAAATCGCCGAACTTCCACAGTTCCAAGGTGTCCAAGTGATTGAGCTCCCAAGGTTTTTTGCCCGCAGTATCTAATACAATAGGCAGCTTTACTTGATTGATAACCATGCGGCGTGACAGATAAGGAAAGTCAAATTCTTTTCCGTTATGTGCCAATAATAATTGTATGGGCGATTTCACAAATTTATCAAGGGCATCTGATACATCTGCCAACAATTTTTTCTCGTCCTGTCCATAATACGATTTTATTTTTAGCTGATAAGCCTTTCCCCACCTGCTAAACAATCCCAGAGACACACAGATTACTTTACCAAATTCGGCATAAATTCCTGCACTATTATAGCTTTCGTGGGGCAACTGATTGGGATATTTCAACGCTGATTTCTTGTCCCATAATTTCTTCCAATGTTCAGGTAACTCTTGGTAGTTGCGGTATTGAGGCACAGTTTCTATATCAAGTGCCATCACATTACCTAGGTCTAAATTTTCTAACATATCTATTGTTTTTAAAGTTTCAAACCTACATCATTTGATATTGCTGTGCAACTTTGTTAAAAAAAAATAATATCGAGATCCGAAAAGCAAATATTTAAAATAATAATCTGCCATTATTTCCTATTATGGAATAAGGAGATTAATTTGCAAGCGTTTTACAAAAGAGAACGTAATAAAGATTATCGACTATATTAGGTAAACTCTTTGAAAACAGTCAACGTGCCACTAGAGTAGGCATAACCTGACTAATTGTATAAACATTAAATAATATAAATTAAAACAAAAATGAAAAAAGGTTTATTAATCGTAGGGGGATTGCTCCTATTAGTTTTCATCATCTTTATGATGTACAGAGGTTCTTATAATACTGCGGTTAAATTGCAGGAAGGTGTTGATGAAAAATGGGGAGATGTAGGTGCTACCTATCAACGTAGAGCCGACTTAATTCCTCAATTGGTTGAGACTGTAAAAGGTGCCGCTGCAAATGAAAGAGGTATCTTAACTCAAGTGACCGAAGCCCGTGCTGGTATTGTAAAAGCTAAAACTCCAGAAGATATGGATATAGCCGGTAAAAAAATAAATGCTGCTATCAACCTAGCTTTTGAGGCTTATCCGCAAATCCGTTCTACAGAAAATTTTCAAGGTCTGCAAACGCAATTGGAAGGAACAGAAAATAGGCTTGCAGTTGCCCGCAAAGATTACAATGAAGCAGTGAAAGAGTATAATTCACACATTCGCGGATTTTTTAATAGTATGTTTTTAAACAGTGAAACGTTCTCAAAAAAGGAACCATTTAAAGAATCTGCTGGTTCTGAAAAAGCCCCACAGGTAAAATTTTAAGTATTAGATTTCTTTTCTGAAAATTCATCAATATAGCAGGATGGATTTTGTACATTATTGCTTTTAGTTACATTTTTAAATTTCAATAAAATGAGCCCTAAAAAATTCTTCACTGAAGAACAACAAGAATCTATTCTAAATGCAATTAATCTTGCTGAATTAAATACATCGGGAGAAATTCGAGTTCATATTGACAGCAAATGTAAAGGTGATGTGCTGGACATGGCAGCACATATGTTTTACAAACTAAAAATGGATAAAACAGAATTGCGAAATGGTATTCTATTTTACTTAGCAGTTTCCGATCAGAAATTTGCCATTATTGGTGACAAAGGGATACATGAAAAAGTACCTGAAAATTTTTGGGACAATATTAAAGATCGTATGCTTGACCATTTCAAACTACAACAATTTACTGAAGGATTAACTTTGGGAATTGGAATGGCAGGTGAAAAATTAAAAGCCTACTTTCCACTACAAACTGATGACAGCAATGAGCTTGACAACGAAGTTAGCTTTGGTAACTAATTTAAACTATTAATAAATGTTAAAAAAATATATCCCATTTATATTGTTGTTGATCTCATCGTCAATTTTTGCACAGTCTGGTGTTATTCCTGAACGACCAAGTCCACAAAAATTAGTTAATAATTTTTCATCTTCTAATTTTATTTCATCCGATGAACAAGCTCGTTTAGAACAAAAACTTCAGACTTTTGCAAATACAACTTCAAATCAAATTGTAATTGTTATAGTAGATGATATTGGAGAATTAGAACCTTGGGACTATGCAACCCAGTTGGGCAGAAAATGGGGTGTTGGACAAAAGAAAGAAAACAATGGTATTGTAATTCTTGTGAAACCAACAGGTGGCAAAGGACAGCGATATTTGGAAATTGCAGTTGGGCAAGGATTAGAAGGTGCCATCCCTGATATTACAACAAAGAGCATCCGCGAAAATGAAATGAATCCATACTTTAAAATGGGTCAAGGATATAATGGTTTGGATAAAGGGACAGATGTATTAATGTCATTGGCAAAGGGTGAATACAATTCAGCAGACTATGCGAAAAGAAACAAAGGTGGGAAAAATGAATTCAAATTATTTTTTTTATTCGCAATTATCATTATTATAATTATAATTTCTGGAAGAAGAAGAAGAGGTGGCGGTGGCGGTATGAGTATGGGATCAGGATTTTTATTAGGTTCTATGTTTTCAGGCGGCGGCGGGTTTGGTGGCGGTAGCTCAGGAGGCGGTGGCGGTGGATTTGGCGGATTCGGTGGAGGAAGTTTTGGTGGCGGTGGTTCAGGTGGAAGTTGGTAAAAGACTAGTATAAAGTATATAGTATAAAGACAATACACATCTATTGCCGTCTGGCTTTAGCCGACGGAACCGAGTATAAAAACTAAACAACTCAATGCCCTCTTGATAAGTGCATTACCATACTCATTAAAATAAAACTAAATGAAGTTTTCATCTTCCATATTATTATATCTTATTTTAGTTTCTTGCAACCAAAATAACAATAATGCTGACAATCAAAAATCAAAAGATAAAGTCAATAAAATTAGTACTGTAATAAGTCCTAGTAAGATTGAAGAAAAAATATATAATATTATTTATTCTCTACCTGAAGTAAAAGAAAGAGCAAAATATATAGAGAAAGAAACTAAAGGAATTCATCACTTGAAAGTTTGGATAAACCAACGCCCAGAGGAGTCGAACGAAAAGTATTACTGGATTAAAGTAGGTGAAGATAATGGAACTAATTTGGTTACAAACTTTAACTTCTTTGTCGATACCATCAACCTCGAAGTAAAATACTTAGATATTACTACCGACAAAATTATTAGTCTGGAAAGTTGGAGAAAAGAAACCCGCCGATAACAAATACTTGATACCTTATACTATATACTTTCTACCTTATACTCCCCTAGTACCCATTCGCATCTAACCACCTTTGATATCTCCTCGCATTTGCCATATGCTGCGATAAGGTGACAGCAAAATTATGATAGCCCGGTCTCGTCTCACTCGCACAATAAAATATAAAATTATTATTGTCCGCATTTAACACTGCATCTATAGTTTCAATAGCAGGATTACAGATAGGTCCGGGAGGAAGTCCCTTGTGGGAGTAAGTATTATAAGGTGATGATTCTGCTGCATCTTTATGTTTATTATATATACGATTAATCGTAAAATCTTGCAGTGCAAACTTAATTGTAGGGTCCATTTCCAAATTCATGTTTTTATGAAGTCGGTTAAAAACCACCCCAGCTATAATGGGCATATCAGATGATTTATTGGTTTCTTTCGCAACTAAGGATGCAATAGTAACACAGTCACTTTTTGACATCCCACGTGATTTTAATTTGCTTTCACGCTCACTAGTCCAGAATTTATTGTATTCATGTACAAAACGCCCAATCACACTGTCAGGCTTAGTATCCCAGTTAATGAAATAGGTATTGGGAATAAATATTTCAAACATATCATCTGGTGATATATTATATAGTTTTAATTTTGTGCCGCTATATAATTCCTTAGCAAAATCTTGGCTATCGGTTTCTAAATTTGCTGTTATATTTTTGATAATATCAGCCACCCTATTATGCGATTGTATAATAATCTTAACAGGCTCTTGTTTGCCTGAACGCAGCAATTGTATGAGTTCCTTATTACCCATTCCATCTGCTAAAGTATAACGTCCAGGTTTTATTAAAACATCATACTTCATAGCTTCTGCTGCCCATTTAAAACTCCATGAATCTTGCAACAGCGGAGCTATATCATCCAATAACATTGCATACGTTGTTCCAGTATGTATATAAAAAAACTGCTTGTCTTTAGCCAATTTTAAATTGGGTTTACACAATACGAACCAATACAAAAACCCAACAGTGACAGCAATCACCACCACAATCGAACTGACAATAACAATCAGTTTCTTCGTGTTTTTTTTTGATTTTTTCTTTGCCATATCTAGTTCCTTACTGCAAATATAAATATTTTTTCGCTTTTATAAAGCAATATTCCATTGTTTGTTATTGGGTTCCAATTTTTTTAATCTCAATATATATTTCTTCAAACTCATTTTATCATTCTTTTGCTCAGAAATATTCGCCAAATTTATCAACGCTTGTATATAGTTCGGATCATAATAAATACTTTTTTGCAAACAGGATTCTGCTCGTGTTATATTGTTCTCCTTGGCTGCCAGCATGCCCAAGTTGTACCATGCAATAGGCATTGCGGGATTTACCAAAACCAATTTCTCCAATATTTCTTTTCCTTTGGCTGCATTATTTGCGGCAATATATACAATCCCTAGTTTTTGTTGAAACTCCAACTTTTTCGGGGCAAACTTCACTGCATTCTCTAACCAAGTTATTGACGTATTCATATCGCCTTTTTCTAAAAATGCAACCCCTACCCTATAGTTTGTCCATGGATCAGTACTTGTTTTTTTATTGGTTTGTATATAATTTATCAACTCAGAATATTGTTGTGAAATATATAATTGTCTTATCTTCAAATCAGGCAATATTGCAGTATTTGATTTATCAATATAATAGGTGGCACTATCTAAAGTATGAATCTTATTATTGTCCTTTTCATAAGAATTCAAATACGCCACAGCAGCAGCAATATCAGCCACTTCACGGTTATTTATACAACGCAAACCTTTAAATGTATTGGTGCTGTTGGCAGTATTATTCCCGGCTTTTTTTCTTATATAATGATCGGTAACTGAAACGTGGGGAATATCGCTACTCCCATTTTTGGGCATGTGGCATTGCACACAATTATCAGAAACCTTTTTTCTATTTAATATATTTTCTGTACAAGTATTTTTCTTAGTTTCTGTATGACAATTTTCACATGCAGTATTATATTGTTCCTTATTTGTTTGCCTTGTACTCACATGCGGATTGTGACAAGTAATACATGTCATTTTTAATTTATTATTGTCATTCAAATCGGGATTGCTCTTCAAAAAACAGGGACTCATCTGCAACCTCACTGCCTGACTCGCCATATAAAATCTATTCTCATCATCGGCATATCTGGGCAAAAAAACATCCATCACCTCACTCAACTTCATACCAGGCCTAAAGCTTTGCCAGTCCTTGCCTTGCTTCAATACAGTATTGCCTTGCAAGTGGCATCGTTGGCATACATCTATCTGCAATTTCCAAGGCAATTTTCCGGGATTTACAATACTATAATCTATATTTTTTTTTACATCAACTATAATACCTTTTTGTTTATCACTCACATGCAAACTTCCGGGTCCGTGGCAACGCTCACAACCAATTCCCAATGGAACTTTTGTAAACTGATTTTCGGAACCGCCCACATAATCGGGCAATGAATTATGACAGCTCATACACTCATGTCCTATAATACGTGAGAAGCGGCTATTCGCCCCATTCTCAAATCCTGGAGGTAAATCCCATTTCTGCTCCTGCGTATAAAAAGTAAGCGGTGCTTGAAATAAATAACCATTATTTTCTATAATATGCGAATTGGTATGCTGTCCCGAACCTATTATATATTTTATTTTCTGATCACGTTTATGTACTGTATCCTTACCCTGTAATTTAAATTCAGTTATATATAAATCTTTACCGATAAAATGCGGCATATAATACAAATCTAAAACCTTATCATATATTACTTCATGACCTGTATATTTACCTGCACTCTTCTCAGGCGTAGCAAGTCCAAACGATTGCCCCATGCCCGTTTGCATAAATGTTTCATACTTATCGGCATGGCAACCTTTGCATGCCTCACTCCCCAAATATTTGGCTGAATCGGAATGATTTCTATAGAGAAAATTTTCTTTGGCTTCTTCTTTATGGTCACCACACGACCAAAAAATAACCATGAATGCTACAAGTAAAAATACTGCGAAAGCTATATTTTTTGCCTGAGCCAAAACAGGATATATTATATATATTTATTTGCTAAACTTAGCCTGCCAATCCATCATGCCACCCACCAAATTTCTCACATTGGTAAATCCATTCTTCATCATATAATCACGGGCTGCAGCACTACGCCCACCTGCTTTGCAGTGCACTATCACTTCCTCATCTTTCCACTCGGCCAAATCATCGATTGCACCTTGTATCGTTCCTAGCGGAATCAACTTCGCTCCTATATTAAACTCATCAAATTCATACTGTTCCCGCACATCTATAATGTTTAGCTTTTCTCCACTGTCCATGCGTTGTTTTAATTCTTCTGCTGCAATATCCATATAACTATTATTTTTTATGTTCACTGTTTGTGGTTGGTATCCCCACCAACTACTAATCTACTTCTTCCTTCTTCTCCTGTTTCACCTCAACTTTCACCTCTGGTTCTTTCTCAGGAATCTCAGGCATCATATCCGAAAGTAAATCCAATAATTGTATCAGTTTACTCTGCATTTCCGAGCGGTTCACTATCATGTCTAAAAAACCATGTTCTAATACAAATTCAGAACTTTGGAACCCTTTCGGCAAATCTTTACCTATAGCTTCTTTGATGATGCGAGGTCCCGCAAATCCAATTAATGCTTCAGGCTCGGCAATATTAAAATCGCCTAACATGGCAAACGATGCGGTAACGCCACCTGTTGTTGGATCAGTAAGATAGGATATATAAGGAACACCTGCCTGAGCAAGCAATGCAAGTTTTGCTGAGGTCTTGGCCATCTGCATCAATGAGAATGCAGCTTCCATCATTCGTGCTCCACCCGATTTACTAATAACCATCACGGGGATTTTGTGCTCTCGGCCATAGTCAATAGCCCTTGCAATTTTTTCTCCCATCACTGAGCCCATAGAGCCGCCAATGAAATTAAAATCCATACAAGCCACTACCAGCTTATGCCGACCGATATCGCCCACAGCAACTCGCAGTGCATCGTTCAAACCCGTCTTATTTATGGTATCCTTCAAGCGATTTTCATAGCTTTTGGTGTCATTGAATTTGAGCGGGTCGGTTGGTAAAATATTGGAGAAAAGCTCCTGGAAATTTTCACCAAACAAAACGTCAAAGTATTCTGCCGAACCAATCTTTGTATGATAATTACATTGCGGACATACCCATTTATTATTAGTATGGTCATTTGCGTCCATCACCTTTTTGCAGCGGGGACACTTGTGCCACAAGCCCTCAGGCGTGGATTTTTTATCTTTGGTGGAAGTGGTAATTCCTTCCTTAACGCGTTTAAACCAACTCATGTTTTATCATTGATTTTATAATGGTGGGCAAAAATCGGTTTTTTCTGCCAAACTTGTTCTTTAATAATGTAATTTTCTAATTTACAATGGGTTAATTTGTCACCCAAATTCTATCATCACCTGATTCTTCTCCACCTTGTCTTTTTCTGCAATATATATTTTCTTAATCAGCCCATCCACAGGCGATTTGATGATGTTCTCCATCTTCATAGCTTCTAACAATAACAGACTATCGCCTTTGGCAATCTGCTGTCCCTCTTGGGCTAACAATTTCAACACCATGCCCGGCATCGGTGCTTTTATTTGTCCCTGTTTTTTATTCGCCTTGGTATCTAAACCCATGCTGGCCAACAACTCATCATATCTGTCTCGCAATTTAACAGTAGTTTTTTTTCCATTTACTTTCACCACAATTTCTTTTGTGTCAGCATCACACTCCACGATCTCCACTTTATAATTGCGGCCCCTTAAGTTATAATAATAATTGTCGCCCTCTTTGCTCAGCAATTCCAATGGCACAACCTGTCCATTAACCTTAAGCCCATCAGTCTTTTGCTCGATGTGATGTTCCTTGTCTCCTATTTTGGCTTTCATGCTGCAAATATACTAGGAATAGCGAATTACGAATTTACAATTACGAATTAGTTTACCCCGTAATTCGTAATTTTAAATTCGTAATTTATCAAAATCTTCCTTAACCAATCTCGGCAACTTCTGTTGTAAACTAGTTCGTCCTTTGCTTTTATAATAGTTTAAAATCGTATTGGGTTTTAATAATCTAATTTCAGGATAGGTCAAAACACCATCATTATATAAATCTCGATAACACATATTTAATTTAGATAGTTCTTGATTAATATATAGAGGTAAATTTTCTGGAAGTTTTTCTAGGTCAGATTCTACATACCAAATATGATGCGATTTATGAGTAGAATCTATTGGTGCCGGACATACTATATAATCAAATACAGGAATATGATAATGTGCAGCGATATTTTTTATAACAGTATCTGTTTCCGAACTCAGTAAATGTTCTCCAAAAACCGACAATGTTTCAGCCTTCCTTCCTAATATAATAATGCGGATCGGATTGTGTGACACTATAGATACAACATCTCCCATACAATATCTAAAAAGCCCGCTACTGTTAGTAATTACAAGTTCTCCCGCATCTCCGATTTGTGTTTCTGCAATCGGCTTTGTAGTACCATTATTATACAACATTTCATAATAAATTCCACTATTAATATATAGTCTAATTCCCTGCTCACCTTTACGATCTTGCCAACCAAAAAAACCTTCTGATGCTGGATAGGTTTCTACAAAATCAAAACTATCACCAACTAAATTTTTAAAATATGCAATATAGGGTTGTGGATTCATGCCGCTCAAATTCAAAACCGGTTTAGCATCAATGATGGTTTGCAATTGTTCTGTAGAAAGTGTAGAAAAAAAAATCACGCAACCAAGCAGGCATAGCTACTATAAAGCCCGGAGGTGATTGAGATATTTCATTATATATCGATTGAATTCGGTCTTTAAACAGCGGAATTTTACGTGTAGCCATTGAAGGACGCGAAAAATATTTAGACCACCAAGGCATTTGAGAAGCCAAAATTGCAGAAATGGGAGCCGATTTTATTTTCCCATATTGATTAAAAACAGGTGCGTCTCCAAAACTTAAAGGTGGCGATTTTAATATCCTGCTACTTCCATATATACTAATCACATTAGCCAAGGCATTCCTTCTTCCATTCAATTGATTTTGTAATAATTCTTGAGTGATGGGAATATATTTTTTAGAAGCTGTACTGCCCGATGTTTCTGCCATAAACAATGGAAGACGTGGCCATAATTGATTGGGCTTCCCATCTTTTATATTTTCAATATAAAGTATATAATCATGGTAAGAAGTAACTGGTTTGTTTTGAAATTCTTCAATCCTTTCTTGTGCAGTCACCCCCATCCTTTTCCCAAATTCACATTTTGAAATTTGACCCACAATACTATTTAATACTTTATTCTGAGATGCTAAAATATCCGCATTGGTTTCTGGAATATTTTTCAATACCTTTAACAACCTATTTGAAATAACAGGTGCTGCCATGTGAAATAATATATTATTAAGATTAGGCAATTGTTTATCTATATTTACGGCAAATATATGAATCTAGGGGTGGAAAACATAAAATCAGAGAATTGAAGAAAAGATTAAATTTGCAAGCAACAAACGCCACAATAAAAACTCAAAATATTCGTTCCTAATATAGCTAAATGAATGCCGTTTACAAGATATTGATTTTATGCTGTTGCATTTTTGCATCAAATATTACTATTGCCCAAAAACACCTAATTAAATTCGACACAAATATTATATATCAATACGCTGCTGTTGCATTTTAAGCAAAATTTCCTAGCAAGGATTCAGCAAGATATGAATTATATTCTAATGTTTGTAAGATAGAGGAATGGGTGGGTGGATATATTTTCTCTGCTCAACATTTAGGAACTTGTAAAGTCTATTTAAAAGATCTCTATAAAAAGAAAATTATAGATTCTATTACATTAACTTCCATAAAGCTACCACCCTTAATAAGCTCATTAGGAAATTTGTATTCAGGAAAAATACATTCAGAAGAATTGGCTTTTAATTCTCACGGTAGAACTTGGTTTATGCCGAATAAAAAAATTCATTTGTGCGAACATGAAATCATGTTAGATGTTAAATCATATACTGTGCATTACTTAAAGAAGGATACCTTTTATAAATTAGATGTCAACTCAAGCATCAAAAAACTTCCGCCTAATGGTTTTTTTGAAAAATGCGATATTATAATAATTGACAATATTAAAACTGAAATAGGAGGTTATGATACAATTGTAGATGCCCCACCTATTATACTTGCAATTTCACCTCAAGATACTTCCCAATTAAAATTTTGTAAATCAGATGATATAAAATATGATTTTGACTCCACTTATTATGGAGCAAATTACCGTTTGCAAAAGAAAAAAATGGATTCAAGTAATACACTTCAACTTTGCACAAAAGACAGTTCACATAAATTGATTTTTGAAGAACAACTTATTAATGCTATATCCTATTATAAATATTGCCGAATTGAAAAATAAAAAAGCCCCTACTGGGGCTTCAAATTATTTTACCAATATCTTGGTCTTTCACTTTACGTCAATCTACATTGTCGTGGAGAAAGGAATTGTTCTGTTTTAGCTCGTGTTTCTTTTCCTCTTTTTCTTCTACCAAAGAAACACGGCTCAAATTATTCTCCGACGAGTGTGGTACTTTTTCAAGGTTTATAGCTTTACGAATATATGCGGGTACATTATACATTTCATCAACCATCTGCGGGTTGCGAATATCTTGGCTAAGTTTACGCATTTCAACCATACGTTGCTTTAATTTTTCTACGCGTTCTTTATCTTCACGCATCTCAGTAGTTATATATTCTTCTGCGGATGGTGTTTCAATTTTTTCTTCTATAGGTGCTTCTATATGTTCGGCCACAGGCTCTTCTGCTGCGGGCTCAGGTGCATTCAAATCAAACAACTCAAACTGGTTTTCTTCAACACTCAGTTTAGGCTCCTGAGGTTTAACTTGTGGATTTGTCTGTATAACATTTGTATTATTCTCATCTACCAAATTTCTTTTCACCCACTGTTGTTCAATAGGTTTATTTTCTACAGGCTCAAATCCGGTTGCTATAATGGTTACTGAGATTTTGCTTCCAAGCGTTTCGTCCTGTGTAAGTCCAAGTATGATATCAGTAGTAATTTCAGCTTCGCGTTGCACATAGTTGGTAATTTCTTCTATCTCCGTCATCAATGCTTCATCGGTTCCACTTGTTATATTTAATAATATATTCTTCGCTCCTTTTATCTTATTATTATTCAAAAGCGGACTCGTCATCGCAGCTTCTATAGCATTCAATGCTCTGCATTCACCCTCAGCAGTTGCAGTACCCATAATGGCTACACCACTATTGGTCATCACAGTGCGTACATCTTCAAAATCCACATTTATATATCCTGTCACGGTAATAATTTCTGCAATTCCTCTTGCTGCGGTGGTCAAAATATCATTGGCATGAGAAAATGCATCACTGAATTTTTGATTGCCATGCAACTCCATGATACGATCATTATTAATCACTAATAAGCAATCAACAGAATCTTTCATACGCTGCAAACCACTATCAGCAAAGGTTCTTCTGCGATTACCTTCTACTTTAAATGGTGTAGTAACAATACCCACAGTTAATATACCCATATCTTTTGCGGTCTGCGCTATAATAGGTGCTGCACCTGTTCCTGTTCCACCACCCATACCTGCAGTAATGAATAACATTTTTGTATTAATGCCCAATAACTCTACAATAGCTTCTATACTTTCCTGTGCTGCCTTTTCTCCGGTATCAGGATTTGATCCTGCTCCCAAACCACCTGTCAAACTCTGACCAATCTGTAATTTCAATTGTATAGGACTTGCCTCAATCGCTTGCATATCGGTATTGCATATGACAAAGTCAACCCCGCGTATGCCTTGGTTAAACATATGATTCACCGCATTACCACCACCTCCTCCAACACCTATTACTTTTATAATATTCTGCTTATCTTTTGGTATGTCAAATTGTATCATAATCTCTTAATTTAATTTATTATATATAATAGTAACCCTCTAACTTCCGTCTTCCGCCATGGTGAGCGGAGTCGAACCACCTATTTATTGTTTTCCCTCTTATAATCCTCCAACTCCTCATCCTTCATCAAATTTCTAAAAGATTCGGCAAGCTTACTAACTAGTCCAGGTCCTTTGGATCTTGCAACTTTTACTTCTTCAGCAACAGGTGCTTCATCTACTTTGTCAGGAACAATAGTTGGGTTACTTTGTGAATTAACAGCATTCAATCCTTTCATCACCAAACCTATACCTGTAGCATAAGCTGGGCTCTTCACTTCTTCCACCATTCCTTTGGCTAAATGTTCGTCAGGATAACCCACACGCACATCCAAACCTGTATGAAATTCTACCAACTGTGGCAAATGTTTCAATTGCGACCCACCGCCTGTTAATACAATTCCTGCGATTAGTTTTTTCTCAAGTCCTGATGCTTTTATTTCATATACTACTGAGCTGATAATTTCTTCCATACGTGCATTTATAATACGCGAAAGATTTTTTACCGAAATTTCTTTGGGCTCTTTACCTCTCAATCCCGGTACACAGACAATTTCATTTTCTTTATTCTCTTCTGGGATAGCAGAACCAAATTTTATTTTCAAAAGTTCAGCTTGGTTTTTCATTACCATACAACCTTCTTGTATATCGTCATTGATTACGTTTCCACCAAATGGTATAATAGCAGTATGTCTAATTACATTCTCATGAAATATAGCAACATCTGTAGTTCCACCACCAATATCAACTAGCACAACACCAGCTTCTAATTCTTCGGCAGTTAGCACAGCATCTGCCGATGCAAGTGGTTCCAATATCAAATTTTCTACATGCAATCCTGCACGTGTTACACATTTATATATATTTTTTGCAGCAGTGATATGACCGGTGATTACATGAAAGTTTCCTTCCAATCTCAAACCTGCCATTCCTACTGGATCACTAATTCCTGCTTCGCCATCAACAGTATAATCTTGCGGCAATACATGTATAATTTGCTCGCCCGGTGCCAAAGCAACTTTATACATATCATCAGCTAAACGATTCAAATCGCTTTGCGTAATTTCTGTATCTATATTATTTCTCACCAACAAACTTCTGTTCGGGGTTGATTTTATATGTTGACCCGCAATACCAACTTGTACTACTTTTATATCAATTCCTGAGCGTGCTTTGGCTTCAGCAATAGCTTGGCTCACGGCATCTTCTGTTTTGGGAATATTGGTTACCATACCATGGTTCACCCCTGTGGATAAGGCCTGCCCCATGCCCAAAATATCAATTTTACCGAATTCATTTTTGCGGCCAACTATCGCACACACCTTTGTGGTACCGATATCTAACCCAACAACTATTTTTTCTTTGCTCATGATATAT
Source organism: Bacteroidota bacterium (assembly GCA_947477885.1). Classification (GTDB taxonomy): domain Bacteria; phylum Bacteroidota; class Bacteroidia; order UKL13-3; family UKL13-3; genus CANJUD01. Next base: position 25,578 of record CANJUD010000017.1, on the reverse strand, counting down.
TATAATAACTTTTTTATCAAAGGTTTATGCTATTTGCACACCACTTCATTATGGAACTTCAAATTAATTGATTTATAATGGTTATAGCCTACTGTGTTGAGAACTTTAGAATAAAAAGTATGTAGTTTGTTCAGTTTATCAGACAAATCCTGGTCGTCACCGAAGATTATCTCATTGGGACCAAGCTTGGGAACGATGGTTAAATCACCTTCTTCATTAATATATATTTCTTCTGTGAGCGATTTGTAATATGAATTGGTATCAATGGCCTTCAGATAATTATATACCATTTTGCCCACTGGTGTTACCATCGAATCTTTATATACCATGCTCTCGAAAAAGTAGCCATTCACAACAGGAACTCTGGCTGTATAACCATTACAAAAAGTAAATTTCCCACCATCCTCATCTATATAATAATCAAATTTATCAGTAAACACTCTCGCCAAAGGACGTTTCTGAACAATTTGTATATTCAAATTTCCGGGAATATCTTTATAAACTTTTACCTTCTTGATAAAAGGATTTTTTAGCAACTCATTCTCCAACACATAGGGGTTCAAATCCTCTACCGCTGTGCCTATTATTGACAGTATATGCAGATGGTTCGTAATGGTATTTTCAACCGCTTCCCTATCCACAAAATAATTTCCACTAGCTTGGTTGTCGATTTCTATATTCACATTCTCACAAACAATATGTTGCTGCTCGCTTCCAGTAAAACTCAAAAATACAATCAAGTTCACCACCAACAAACACCAAAGTATTATATTCGATATTTTATATATTTTTCTATTCAATTTTTTTTATGATATCTATTATATATTGTTTAAATACTTTTAAAAATTCAATTCTTTCCACCGCTTAAGTCCCCCCCCTCAGGGGAGGCTAGGTGGGGCCATTTCGATATTTTATATATTTTCCTATTCAATTTATGCTTTGCTATAATATTTTTCGAGCGGAGCGACAAACGTATCAATATCTCCAGCACCTAATGTCATCAATACTTCTGGCTTGTACTTTTTTATTTCCTTCATCAAATTTTCTTTAGTAACAAGCCGCTTATTTTTATTTTTCATCATATCAAAAACAAGCTGAGAAGTTACACCTTTCATAGGCTTTTCTCTGGCAGGATATATATCCATCAATAATACTTCATCCAACAAATCCAAACTCTCAGCAAACCCTTTTGCAAAATCTCTTGTGCGACTATATAAATGTGGTTGAAATATTCCTGTAATTTTTTTATTGGGGTATAACATTTTAGCCGAATTAATGGCAGCTTTTAATTCTTCTGGATGATGGGCATAATCATCAATATATACAAAATTATTTCCTTTAATAATATACTCAAAACGTCTTTTCACGCCAGCAAATGTTTTCAAACCTTTCTTGATTTGCTTTTCAGTCAGCCCTAAATATTTGCATACAGCTATTGCTACTGTAGCATTCTCCACATTATGCGTTCCTGGCAAACCACATATAATATTGTTCCACTTTACTTCAGAATCTTTATAACTAAATATATAATCACCATTCACCACTTTTATTTTTTCTGAATTGATATCCGCATTTACATATATACTATAGGTAGAATTTGGCTTTCTAAATTGTGCTATTTCTGGAATTTCTTTTTTGGCAAACAACACACCATCTTTTTTAGTTTTCTTAGAAAAAGCTATAAATGTTTTTTCCATCTCAGCATGATTTCCATATATATCCAGATGGTCTGCATCAGTTGCTGTAATTACAGATACATCAGGGTTCAAATGCAGAAATGAACGGTCGAATTCATCTGCCTCAACTACTACAAAAGGATATTCTCCAGTATTGGAAATAAAGTTCGATTGATAATTGGTTGAAATCCCTCCCAAAAATGCCAACACATCTACTCCTGAATTTTTGAGTATGTGAGCTATCATTGTTGAAGTTGTAGTTTTGCCATGCGTTCCCGCAACGGCAATTGTATAATAATTCTTACTAATCAATCCCAATAATTCTGAACGTTTTATAATATTATATTCATTATTGCCTAACCACTTAAATGCTTTGTGCTCCTTGGGCACAGCGGGTGTACGAACTATCAATATATTGTTTTTACTGATACTTAATTTTCTTCCAAAGTATTTTATATATTGCTCTTCTAAATTGCTTAATTGTTTTTTGATAGTTTTTATTTGGTCATCGAATACAATATCAATTCCTTCTTTTTGCAATGCGGTTGTTAAAGGTGTTTCCGTTTTATCATATCCAGAAACAAGAATATTCGTTCCATTAAAAAATCTTGCAAGTGCACTCATACCAATGCCACCTACACCCAAAAAATATATATATTTAATATTCTTTAAATTCATTTTATCAAATTCAATATTTCTGAAACTATATCTTTTGCTGCATCAGGTGTGGCAAATAGTTTTATATTTTGAGACAGTTTATTCTGTAATGATATATCATTCATCAACGAGATACAACTATCTATCAAAGTAATTCTAGCATCTATATCTTTCACCATCATCGCTGCATCTTTGTTCACCAATGCCATTGCATTTTTCGTCTGATGATCCTCTGACACATTGGGCGAAGGCACTAGTAACAAGGGCTTTCCAACCAATGCAATCTCCGATATCGAGCTCGCTCCAGCTCGTGATACTATCACATCAGCTAAGGAATATGCTAAATCCATCTGATATATAAAATCATATATTCTTACCGAATCATTTTGCAAATCCTTTACATCATCATAATAGTGTTTTCCCGTTTGCCAAATCACTTGATATCCTGCATCAGATAATTTTGAAACATCATTTATTAATGTTTGATTTAAGGTTCTTGCTCCCAAACTTCCTCCAATAAATAATATAGTTTTCTTATTCAAATTCAATCCGAAAAACTTGGAAGCGTCTTGCTTTTTTTCTGTTATATGTTGCAAATCCTGTCTCACGGGATTACCCGTCAATACAAGCTTCTCCGCTGGAAAATATTTTTCCATTCCCTCATAGGCCACACATATTTTATTGGCTCTTTTACTCAACCATTTATTGGTAAGGCCTGCATACGAATTTTGTTCATGTATTAAAGTAGGAATACCTTTTATTCCTGCTGCATATAATAAAGGTCCGCTTGCATATCCACCAACTCCAATTGCTATTTGTGGTTTAAATTTATTTAATATAATATTCGATTTATATACACTTGACATTACTTTAAATGGAAAAGATAAATTATCGATTGTTAATTTTCTCTGCAATCCACTAATCCATAATCCCTCAATTTCAAATCCAGCTTTCGGAACTTTTTCCATTTCCATTTTTCCTTTTGCTCCCACAAATAAGATATCTAAATCTGGAATTTGTTTCTTCAATTCTTGTGCAATGGAGACAGCTGGATATATATGTCCGCCAGTACCTCCACCTGATATGATTACTTTTTTTAACGGCAACATTATTATATTGTTTGTGCTTGTAAATTGTCTAAATTATCTGTCTTGTTTGTTGTTACAGGTGTTTCTATTTCTTCCTCCTTATTCCCTTCTTCTACTTTTCTGCTAACGCTTAATATAATACCAAAAGCTATAGAATTAAATAATATACTCGTTCCTCCCATGCTCACTAAAGGCAAAGGCAGACCCGTAACAGGAAAAACATTAACTGCTACTCCCATATTAATAAATGCTTGTATTACCAAACTAAATGCCAATCCAACTGCCAATAATGCACCATAAGCTCTCGGACTTTTTATCACAATTCGTATACATCGAAATAGAAATAATAAATATAATAATACGATTGCAAGTCCTCCTATAATTCCATACTCTTCTATGATAATTGCAAATATAAAATCGGAATATGGATGTGGTAAAAAATTCCTTTGTGTACTATTACCTGGCCCCTTACCTGTAATGCCTCCAGTGGCTATAGCAATCTTTGCTTGTTGGTTTTGATAGCTTCCACCATTGTCTCCGTTTGCATAAGTTTCGATTCTATTTTTCCATGTCTCGAAACGTCCTTTTGCGGGGGTGAACATAGCTACTGCAGCTAATAAAAGTAATACGATAATACCACTTCCAATTATCATAAATATATATTTTAGAGGCATTCTGCCAATAAACATAACCAATAATGATGTAGCAAATAAAACTGCTGCGGTTGAGAGGTTTGCTGGTGCAATTAATCCACATATAACAACCACCCAAGCTAGTATCGGCATAAATGATTTCTTCATCTCGTCTGCCTTATCCTGACTGCGCGACAATTGTCGAGCTATAAACATAATCAGTGCAAGTTTTGCTAAATCGCTCGTCTGAAAGGTTTGATTGATCAATGGTAAATTTATCCAACGCTTGGCATCGTTTAAATCAACTCCCCATATTAATGTATATATTAACAATGGGACCGATACCACAACCAAAATTAATGAAATTCGTGAATAATGTCTATAATCAATAAGGTGACACAGATACATAAAAAAAAACCCAAATATTAGAATAGCGAAATGCTTAAACATTTTAGCTTCTGTATTACCATCATATTGCGTAAAGGCAATACTACCCGTACTGCTATATACAGCCATTACGCCAAATAGAGACAGTATGATGATGACGAACCATATCACCAAGTCTCCCTTTGCTTTATTTAGTATGTTATCCACGAGATATTAACAATTTTCAAAGTTTATGATAAATTTTGAAATATATAACTATAAATTTCTAACTGCTTTCTTGAATTGACGTCCTCTGTCTTGATAATCCTCAAACAAATCGAAACTAGCACATGCTGGACTTAACAAAACAGTATCATCTTTGCTAGCTAATTTATAAGCTATATGAACTGCTTCTTGCATAGAAGTAGCATTTACTATCATATCCACTTCTTGGCCAAAAGACTCATGTATTTTCCTATTGTCCAACCCTAGGCAAACAATAATTTTTACTTTGTCTTTTACCAAAGACTTCAACTGGGTATAGTCATTGCCTTTGTCTACACCTCCGGCAATCCACACTACAGGTGTTTGCATACTTTCAAGTGCATACCACACCGCATTAACAGTTGTAGCTTTTGAGTCATTTACAAACTCAATTCCGCCAACTTTTCCGCAGTCTTCGAGACGATGTTCGATGTTTACAAATTGTGTTAGACTGTCCCTAATTAACCCTTTACGGATTTCGAGGACATCGCCAACTACAGCCGCAGCCATAGAGTTGTAGGCGTTGTGACGGCCTTTTAATGATAATTCTGATAGATTCATAATAAATATTTGGTTGTTTAAAGGGTTGATTTTTACTGTTAGTTCTCCATTATTATTATATGCTCCGGGTTCGCATTTTTCGAAAAATGAAAAAGGTAATTTTTGAGCTTTCGTAGGATATTTTTCTATATTATCTGTGGTGAATTTATTATCTGCACAGTAGATAAAATAGTCTTCTTCTGTTTGGTTTTGCAATATTCTAAATTTGCTCGCTATATAATTATTAATATCATAATTATATCTATCTAAATGGTCAGGTGATATATTGGTAAGGATGGCGATGTTGGATCTAAAATCACACATTCCATCCAACTGAAAACTGCTTATTTCTAAAACATAATAATCATGATTTTCAAGTGCAACTTGCCTTGCAAAACTTTTCCCTATATTACCGCCAAGGCCCACATTCATCTCTGCTCTTACCATGATATCATATATAATACTTGTGGTAGTAGTTTTACCATCTGTTCCTGTTATACATATAATAAATGCATCGGTATATTTTCCAGCAAACTCTATTTCTGATATGATAGGGATATCGAGAGACCTTAGCTTTTTAATAATTTCAGCTTTCTCAGGAATTCCAGGGCTTTTTATGATAAGGTCTGCATTTAAAATTAATTCTTCTGTATGTTTATTTTGCTCAAATGATATATGATACTGATTCAGCTCATCCATATATTTTCCTTTGATTGCTCCAGCATCACTTACAAAAACATCATAGTCTTTCTTTACACCCAGTATGGCTGCACCTGTTCCGCTTTCGCCTGCTCCTAATATCACTAATCTTTTTTTCAATGTTATATATTATCTTACTTTTAAAGTGAGTATTGTTACAAGAGCCAACATGATTCCAACTACCCAAAAGCGGGCAACTATTTTACTTTCATGATAACCCTTTTTCTGAAAATGATGATGTATGGGCGACATCAGAAATATTCTTTTCCCTTCTCCAAATCTTCGCTTCGTATATTTAAAATATGCAACTTGTATCATTACAGATAAATTTTCGGCAAGAAAAACTCCACATAGAATTGGGATCAGTAATTCTTTTTTTATGATAATGGCAAAAGCTGCTATAATACCGCCCAAAGCCAAGCTTCCTGTATCACCCATAAAAACTTGGGCCGGATAAGTATTATACCATAAAAAGCCTACACATGCTCCCACAAACGCACCCGCAAAAATGGTGAGCTCGCTTAGATGAGATATATACATGATGTTTAAATATTTCGAGAATACTATATTGCCTGTTAAGTATGCAATCAGTGCCAAAGTAATACCCATGATGCCTGAAGTACCAGCTGCTAGTCCATCTATACCATCAGTAATGTTTGCACCATTTGAAACGGCGGTAATAATAAATATAACTATTAAAACAAATATCAAACCTGCCCAATTACTTCCAAAAATATCTGCATAATCAAGCTCATGATTTTTCAAAAATGGAATTGTAGTTACTGTTGATTTATATTCTTTAGCATATAATACTTTGCCATCTATACTTTCTTCCGTCTTATGAAACCCTTCTCCTACATGCTCTGTTAGTTCAGATTCTGGTATAAAATCTTTTACAACCACTGACGGGTGCAAATACAACGTTAGTCCAACCACCAAGCCACATACAACCTGACCAATTATTTTAAATTTACCTGCAAGTCCTTTTTTATCTTTCTTGAATACTTTTATATAATCATCAATAAATCCAATAAGCCCCAACCAAACTGTTACAAACAACATGAGTATAATATATACATTCCATATCCTTGCAAATAATAAAGTAGGAATTACTATTGCTGCAATAATAATAAGTCCGCCCATAGTAGGTGTTCCTTGCTTGGCTTCTTCCCCTTGCAAACCAAGTTTACGCACAGTTTCTGACACTTGCAGTTTATGGAGCATCTTAATTAGTTTCCCTCCGAAAACTAAAGAGATAAGCAAAGACACTATAATAGCTGCCCCAGTTCTCACTGAAATAAATTGAAACAATCCCGATCCTGGGAAATGATAATTTTTGTTTAGATATTCAAATAAATAATATAGCATATTACTTTTCTAGTTTTTCTATTAGTTCTATAATGATTTTCTTATCATCAAAGTCATATTTTACACCGCCAATTTCTTGATAATTTTCATGACCCTTACCAGCCACCAAAATAATATCCATAGGATTGGCCATGCTCACTGCGGTTTTAATTGCTTCTCTCCTATCGGTAATCCTCAGTGTTTTTTTATAATACAATCCCGGAACACCAACCTGCATCTGATCAATTATTTCTTCTGCATTTTCATCTCTTGGATTATCAGAAGTAAAAATTACTTTATCGCTCAACTCTGCTGCAACCTTTGCCATCATAGGTCTTTTTCCTGCATCACGATTGCCTCCGCATCCAATAATTGTATATAATGTTTCGTTCCTAGTACGGATATCATTTATTGTTTCTAATACATTTTGCAAAGCATCGGGTGTATGCGCATAATCAATAATCGCCATCAGTTTTTTGGACGACACAATATAATCAAAACGACCTGCTACGCTTCCCAAATTACTTAATGCTGTGATTATCTCTTCTTTGTTTTTTCCAAGCAAAAATGCAACTGAATACACAGTCAATATATTATACGCATTAAACCTGCCAACAAGCCTGTACCATGCCTCTTCTCCATCAATATTTAAAAGTAATCCATTAAAATCGCACTCAATAATTTTTGCTTTAAAATCTGCAGGTGCATTCAAAGCAAATGAATATTTTACAGCCTTGGTATTTTGTACAATTACTGAACCATTGCGATCATCTTTATTATATAATGCAAATGCATCTATATCTAAATTGTCAAATAATTTTTTCTTTGCTTTTATATAATTATCAAATGTGTGATGATAATCTAAATGATCTTGTGTGATATTGGTAAATGCCGCCCCAACTATAGTAAGTCCAGCAATTCTATTCTGGTCTATTGCATGACTACTAGCTTCCATAAAGACATATTCGCAACCCACATCAACCATATCGGCCAATAATTTGTTTAACGAAATCGGATCGGGGGTAGTATGTGTTGCATGAATAATTTGCTCATTAATTTGATTTTGCACGGTAGAAAGCAATCCGCACGAATGCCCCAATTCTCTGAATAAATTAAATAACAAGGTAGCGCAAGTTGTTTTGCCATTGGTGCCTGTAATGGCAACTAGTTTAACTTTTCGAGATGGATTATCATAAAAGTTAGAGGCTATTTTTCCAAGTGCTTTTGAAGTATTTTCAACTTGGATATATATTATATCTTTATCTAGCGATTCAGGTAACTGCTCAACAACTATTATATTACATCCTTGCTCTATTACTTTTGGAATAAAGCTATGGCCATCCGTCTGCGTTCCTTTCACTGCGATGAACATCATGCCTTTTGCTGCTTTTCTACTATCCGATACAACAGCAGAAATAGATATAGAAGTATCACCCAATATTTGGATAACTTTAATATTCGATATGAGTTCTTTTATATTTTTCAATTATATAAGTTCTATTACTACGTTAGCTCCTCTATATATTTTAGTCCCTTTGTCTATACTCTGAAATTTCACTTTCCCTTTACCCACATATTGCACTTTCAACCCCCTGTTTTCAAGCAAGTACAGTGCGTCTCGTAAACCCATCCCCATTACATCCGGCATTTGGTTATTTGGAGAAATTTGCAACTCACTTACTTTTATTTGCGTAGCATTTGTAGTAGCATTCGACCATTCTTGTGTACTATATACTTTAGTTTTATTATTGGTAATCTGATAAAAATCACTCGTAAAACCCGATGCCCTTGTTATATAATTTGTTTTATTGGTATCCTGAATATTTGCAGGCTCACGATTCACTGAAGCCGCATACACCTTATCGGCAATTTCTTTAAATACTGGGCCAGCTACCAAGGCTCCATAATATATGCCATTGGTAGGTTTAAAAATCATAACCATACAAGTATATTGTGGATTGTCAGCAGGGAAAAATCCACAGAAACTAGATTTGTATTTTTCTACATATTCGCGATTCTCCACTATTTTAGCTGTTCCAGTTTTGCCTCCTATTGAATATATTTTTGAGCGAATATTGGTGGCGGTACCATGCTCCACAACACCTGTCAACATTGGCATTATCCTTTGCAAAGTTTTATCAGAAACGATTTTTTCAGATAAAACTTCAGTATTATATTCCTTTATGAGTTTGCCTGTTAGCTCTACTCTTTGCACAAACATGGGTTTTACCATTCTTCCTTTATTTGCCACTGCATTATATAAAGTTAAAATCTGCATAGGTGAAACTTGTATTGCATATCCAATCGACATCCAAGGTAAAGTTGTGGAGCTCCAATTCCTGTCTTGTGGGGTAGGTACAGGATATATTCTCTCATCTGGAAATCCCAATTTCAAACTTTGACCAAACTTGAAATCGTTTACTAAATGATTCACAAATTTTGTTGGATTACTATGATAATGATTCCATACAAATTTGCTAATTCCCACATTAGATGAAAGCTCAAAAGATTTTTGCAATGTGAGCAATCCCTTTCCTCCGTGCTCACTATCATACATAGTACGATCTCCATATCTTGTTGAACCATCTTCTGATGAAACAGTTTCATTTTCATTCGCGTAACCATCTTCAAGCAAGGCCAAAACTGATGCAAGTTTAAAAGTACTTCCAGGTTCAGTTGCTTCAGCTATCGCATAATTATCTACTTCACTTACCTCATCATTTTCATTTCTTTTCAGATTTGAAATTGCTTTTATTGCTCCTGTATTTGTCTCCATTAATATCACACATCCAAAACTTGCTTTTTCTTTTATTAGTGCACTCTTTAATGAATTCTCTGCAATATCTTGAATACTCATATCTATAGTAGTATATATATCATATCCATTCAAGGGCTCAATATCATTATCATCATTTATTGGTATCCAATTACCTCCCACAATTTTTTGCATTAAACTTTTCCCATCCCTTCCCTTTAACTGTTCATTATATGCAGCCTCCAATCCTATCCCTCTTTCTTTTATGCTTTTGGGTATTTGTCCTATAGTACGTTTAGCCAATCTATCAAATGGATAATCACGAATATTTTCTGTCAAAATAATAACTCCGCCTTTATTACGACCTAATCTGAATACTGGGAATTTCTTCACAATTTTTAATTCATTGTAGCTGATTTTTTTTAATAAAGGAACATACCTATCTAAATCCTTTCGTGCAGTATTCAATATAACTAAATAATCTTTTTTACTTTTTTCAGGATTTACGGTGGCCAGCATTAGAGCCAAAGAATCTATATTTTTTTTCCAAATATCCTCTGTAAGCCCACTGGCACGAGTATCCATCACCACATTATATACAGGTACTGACGTGGCCATCAAACTACCATCAGCTGAATATATATTACCGCGTATTGCAGAAATATTATGCAACTCTGTAGTTTGCTCAGTTTGCATAGCTACCCATTTACTTCCTTCAACAAACTGAATTTTATAGGCGTAGTATATTATAGTAGCTGCAAAAGAAGCCATAAAAACAAAGCTTAAATAAACCCTTAGTAATATGATTTTCTTATTAGTCAATACAATGATGAATGGTTAATGATAAATGGTAAATTTATTATGTGGTTTTATGTTCTTTTATATTATATCCAAATCTTGATTGCAAATCCCAATCAAATTATGTTTCTTTCTTTTCTTAATTAACCTTTTATCATTAATCATTATTTAATTATTTTTACCGGCGGTTCAGATAACGGCCTTAAATCTGTATCTTTCAATCTCGCTAGTACTTCAGACTGTTTACTTCTGCTCATTAATTCTTTGGCAATACTTATATATTCACTTCTTAATTCTTCCTTTTCTTTGGTTAATCTAGAGATTTTAACAACCGTTTTATTTGCATAGTGTTGATTGGCTATATATATCATTCCCAACAAAAACATATATCCTATAAATGGCATCCACTTTTTTATATTTTCAGGTGTAATAAAAAAACTAAACTCCGATACTTTTACAAGCGGACTTTTGCTGTTTTTTTCTTTATCTGTATTGGCTTGTTCCATCTTATATATATTATAGTTTCTCAGCTATTCTAAGTTTTGCACTGCGTGAGCGTGGGTTTTTTTCAATCTCTTCATCTGAAGGCGCAATGGCTCTCGACAATGCTTTCAGCGGATTATTGCTATTCCCATATACATCTTTTACGATATGCCCTTCTGTGTTTCCGCTTGCTATAAAACTTTTAACTAACCTATCTTCCAAACTATGATAACTCATCACCACCAATCGACCTCCTTTTGATAAACATTCTGTTGTATCATTTAAGAATTTTCCAAGAACATCCAATTCCTTGTTCACTTCCATCCTTATAGCTTGAAACACCTGACTCAAAAAAGTATATTTATCTTTAAAAGGTGTAACTCTTTCTATAGCTTTCAAAAAATGATTGATAGTTTCTATACTTTTCTGTGTTCTTGCATCTATAATAGTCTGTGCCACTTTTCGACTATTTTTTAATTCGCCATAACTTTTAAATATATGTATAAGTTGCTCCTCAGTGTAAGTATTGACTACTCCCCTGGCATCGGGTTTCGATTGCTGATCCATCCGCATATCCAGCAAAGCATCACTGCGATAACTAAAGCCACGCGAGCCCTCATCAAACTGATGACTCGACACACCTAGATCGGCCAATATGCCATCGGCAGCATTTATATGATGTAATTTTAAAAAGTTTTTAAGGAACCTAAAATTATGATTCACCCAAATAAATCGGGCATCATCAGGCAGGTTATTTTTAACATCGTCGTCTTGATCAAATCCGATGAGCTTACCTTTCGGTCCAAGTTTTTCGAGTATTGCACGGGAATGTCCGCCCCCTCCAAAAGTTACATCCACATATATTCCATCAGGTTTGATGTTCAACGCTTCAATGCACTCATGCAGCATTACAGGCGTATGATATGTGGCGACGATGCTCAATTTTCCGGTTCTTTTTTACCTTTTTTGGGCATTACTTCCTCGGCAAGAGAGCTGAAGTCATCGGAACTCATGCTGAGCTCTTCGTTATAAACCTTCTCACTCCAGATTTCAATACGGTTACTGTATGCAAACAGAACCACATCATTACGTATTTCAGCATATTCTAATAATTTTTTAGGGATTAATATTCTATCATTTCCGTCCACCGGAACTTCAGTGGCACCGTTGTTAAACATCCTGAAAAACTGTCGGTCTTTACGATTGAATAGATTCAAGTCACTGAGTTTATCAGTCTCTGCTTCCCAAGCATTTTTGGTGAACAATACCAAACACTTATCGAAGCCGCGGTTAATCACCAAAATGTCTTGAGAATCAGGAGGCAGCTGTTTTTTGAGGCGTGCAGGAATTATCAGCCTGCCTTTGCCGTCCAGCTTACATTCAAATTCTCCGATGAACTTAGTCATTTCCAGTGTTTTAAATTAACGCAACAAATGTAAAACATTTTACTCCACAAAAAACCACAAAAATGCAAATTGTGGATAAAAATTCAGACATCAAATACAAATATAGCAGTTATTTATTTGTTTTACAATATTTTATAATGGTGGAGGAAAGTGGAGATATTTTTTTAGTTATCTCTAATTCATATAATCACAATTTTTTTTGCCCTGTTATTTGTCCAAATGGCTTTTGTGGTGTTGGTTTGAACAAAATTTAAAACATGAAAAAACAGATTATTTATTTAATGACTTTGGCAACCATAACTCTTGCCACAAGCTGTAAAGACGGCATCTCCAGCGATTCATCAACTCAAATGGAATTACACAAAAAAGTTTACAAAGCATCAACTGATATTGGAGATTTGCCGACAGCCATCAATTCTCTGCGATATATGATAGCTATCGATTCAACCAATCCGAACTTATTGGACACTTTGGCTAACTTATATATTTCTGTAGGACAAATGCAGCAAGCTATTAAAATATGTGACCAATACGCAGTAAAGTACCCGCTTACTGAAAAAGTGATGGAGACTAAAGAGCTAAGTTTCGAAAAATTAGATATGCTAGATTCAGCATATGCAATGGCTGACAAATTATTTTTGAAAACAGAAAAACTCAAGTATGTATATCGCCAAGGTTATTATAAAATTCAAATGGGTGACAAGAAAGGATTTGATTACTTACAAAAAGTAATTGATTTTAAACAGCCGATAAAAGATAGTACCGAAATGCGTTTTGGAAGTGGCCGTAATTCATATATTCAAATGGTGCCCATCAAAGCTGCGGCATATTTTATAAAAGGCTCTACCTTGGGACTTATGCATAAATATACTGAAACAAAAGAAAATTACAAATTGGCCCTCAAAGAATTTCCTGAATTTTATTATGTTGAACAAATATTACAACATTTTGAGCAATATGTTAGTGATATGGAATCGCCACCGAAACGATGAAAAAATTTGCAAAAAAAATATTAATAGCGAATATCATACTGGTTTCTTTATTAGCAGTATTGGGCTTCATACAATATTGTAATATAAATGTTGAGCCCATATTCTATTTAGCACTGAGATGGGCCTTGGTAGGCACTATTATATTATATGCATTCGCTACCAAAAAATTAACCGCTTGGATAGTCGCAGCGATGGTTGCAGGAATTGTATGTGGTTACGATTTTCAGCAAAACGAATTTGTAATTGCACTCGAAAAGTTGAGCAAAATATTTGTCCGATTAATTAAAACTATTATAGCTCCGCTTATATTTTCTACTTTAGTAGTTGGTATTGCCGGCCACTCCAATTTGAAACAAGTAGGCCGTATGGGATTAAAGGCTATTATATATTTTGAAATAGTAACCACCCTTGCTTTATTTATTGGATTGGGTGCTATTAACTTCACAGAAGCTGGTATAGGCGTTCATGTTAAAGCAAATGAAAATGTAGTTAAAAAAGCTACCGATATTATAAATAATAAAAAAGAAGCAGATCATTTACTAGAAGTTTTTCCCGAGAATATAGCATTAGCGGTTGCTGAAAATAAAATATTACAAGTAGTAATTTTCAGTTTGTTATTTGCAATGGGATTGGCTCTGGTAAAAAACAATTCAAAACAAATTATGCTGAATGGCTGCCAGGCATTGGCCGATGTGATGTTTAAAGTAACAGATATTGTAATGTATGTTGCTCCCCTTGCTGTATTTGGTGCTTTAGCTTCCACGGTTTCAAAAAATGGTGTAGGTGTTTTAATGGATTTAGCAAAATTGGTGGGCACACTATATGGTGCACTCATAGTATTTGTGATACTCGTATTTATCCCCATTCTCATTTTAATTAAAGCGGATTTAAAAAAGTTTTGGGCAGCAATTCGTGAGCCTGTTTCATTAGCATTTGCAACTGCTAGTAGTGAAGCAGCTTTACCAAAAGCTATGGAAAACATGAACAAATATGGGGTGCCACAACACGTTGTTTCCTTTGTTCTGCCTACAGGTTATAGTTTCAATTTGGATGGTACCACATTATATCTTTCTATGGCGTCTGTCTTTGTGGCACAAATGTGTGGGGTGGATTTAACTATTGGGCAGCAGGCAACTATGTGTCTCACGCTCATGCTCACAAGTAAAGGTGTTGCGGGTGTTCGAGGAGCTTCATTTATAGTGTTGCTTGGCACGGTTACTGCTATGGGTTTAGACCAAGAAAAAGCTTTTTTAATACTTGCAGTTGATGCTTTTATGGATATGGCTCGTACCGCTGTTAACGTAACAGGAAACTGTATAGCAACAATTGTTGTAGCTAAATGGGAAAAAGAAATTTAAATATGAAACTGAGACTCATTTTATATATTACTATTACCCTAACTGCCAGCAAAGCATTTACACAAAATAATTATATATTACAAAGCAAAGCCCCCCTCCCCAAGGAATTTAACCTAAGTGTGGATGAACGACTAGCCAAAGCCAGAGCTCATCTGAAAGCGTTAAATATTACCTTTAATGATGCACTATTGAAAGAGGAAATCATCTTGTTTCAAGGATATTTAAGAAGCGGTCAAGTATTATTCAATGACACTATCAGTTTTCAGATTGATAAAATTGCACACAAATTTTTCGACCAAGACAAAACAGTTGCTAACAATATAAAAATATATTTATGCAAAAATGATTATGCTATAAATTTCTCTTCACCTGACGGGATGATTTTTATATCCACGGGATTTATTGCCCAGACAACTGATGAATCGCAGCTTGCATTTGCTATAGCTAGAGAAATTACAAAATATAAAAGCGGTTATATACAAAGTCTTGATATCACTTTATTGAACAAAGGTGGGGATGTAAAATCTTATAATACCTATTTTCACGAATTTACCGACCAGGTTTTGGTAGAAACAGGCAACACTTATGAGTATGATAAAACTGCATTAGAATTAACCAAAGATGCAGGTTTCGATATCGGTGAAGCTCTATTATATTTCGACATATTGCTCAATGCAGAATTCCCATTTGAATATATTAAATTCGACAAAGAATTTTTTGAAAGTGCCCATTTTAAAATCCCTGCAGAGTTTGACAAGGATACTGTGATGCTTGTTACACAAAGTGAAGAAATAGCCCAATCTGAATCACCAATATACGATGACTATGCCAAACGCAAAGAGTTACTGGGCAGCTCCAAACCTAAGACTTCACAAAAGCATACTATTGAAGTTGTAACTTTCAATTATATAATAAAGCTTGCAAAACTAGAAACCTGTAAACAACAATTAATCCGCAAACAGTATAATGATGCATTATATAATTCATACTGCGTCATTAAACAAGATACAGGCAATATGCAAGCTAAAGAGATTTTTGTTCAAGCATTATTTGGTTTCTCTATTAATAAGGATGCGGATGTAGAGAATTACCTAAAAGGACTTTGGGCTGAAAAAAAAATAGCCAAACTTGCCGAATATGAATTTAAAAAAGCTGGAATTACGCCAGTAGACACTTGCATAAAAGTATTATATAAAATAAAGGCAAATAATGCCAATAATATACTGGTATTAGCACTTCGCAAATGCTGGGAATGGGCTGTACAGAACCCGAAATCTGCTTATCTAAATAGCTTCCGCGATTATTTGATGGCCTATCTTTATAATAATACCAATATGAAACGTGAGTATTTTGTTTTCTCAACGAATGATATTAAAACTGATGCGCCTATCAAAATAGAAGACCCTATTACCGTTAACAAATATGCCAGAATAAAAAAACCAAAAGTAATAGATAATATTTATAAAAATATTCCTGACGCATATACCCAAACTGCTATGATGGATATTACTTCAGATTTTATTTTTACCCGAGAGTATAAAAATGCTGTTACAAATTTTGATTATATTTTCAGCGATTTGGAAACCAGTCCAAACAAGAAATTTAAAATAAGCACTAAAATACTACAATCATCACTTGATTTTGACTATCTCAATCTATTGAAGGATGACCAAGACCCGCTAAGGGAAATAATTCCTGACAAAGAAAAAGTAAAAGTAGAAAACCTATTTAACAAATACGACAAAATGTTGGGAGGAAAAGTGCTAAACATGAGTGTTGAAGAAATAAAACTGAATAATGCTCAAATGTGGAACGATGAGGTAATGGTCAATGATTATATATATGAAATTGGGAGCAATTTACTGGGATACAGAACAAATTATTCTGCCACGCAATTCCAAGCATATCAACTTTCTTTGTCGAAGAAAACGCCGTATTTGTTTACTGGCAAGTTTACAAAAAAAATATACCATAAAGAGTCTTCTTCTAATGGAGATGAATGCAACAGTTGTAGTATTACCAATTGCTTATTACTAGTAGATTTGTTCAATGTGCTTGTTCCTAGCAAAAAATTTCTTTTTGAATATTATATTATAGATTTCAAAACGGGGCATAAAGTATATCAAAATGCAAACGATGATTATATTCCTTTTAAAAGAGATATGTTGAAAGCTCATATATATGACATTCTATACCAATTATCTTATTAGCCTATGAAAAGATTGCTTTATATATGTACCTTACTAATATGCTTTAGCACTGCAGCTCAAGTTCCAGGCTATCTAGGTAAAAAGAATAGTTTTGGCATTGGTGCACAATGGTTCCCTTCTTATAAAAATTACGGCTACACTACTACCCCTTATGTCCCTAAATGGGATGATAGTTCATTCCGCCTTAGTAATTTTAGATACAAGTCTGCCTTTAATATATTTTACGAACGAGTAATAGATCGATATATATCAATGAATTTTAATTATAACTATCAACGTGGGGGTTATCAAGGTATAGAATCTATTGATATAACCGACAGTTTTGGAAACGTTAATTCTTATCAATACAATCAGGATTACAATGTGGTTTCGCACAGATATGAGGTATTGTTTAAATTCTTTTTTGGAAATAATGGTGGTCTAGCCCCACTCGGGCCATACCTGGGTGTGGGATTAAACTATAGCACTGTTAAAGGCTGGGCTGCAGGAAAGGAAGGCAATACAATGATGACAAAATCTCTATCTGCTATGTCAATCACTTGGGGCAAAACAAGAGTATTGGGCGATAATATAATTTTAGATTATGGATTACGTTGTACTCCATTTTATTTTAATGGCCAAGTAAACATTCTTAATCAACCCATAAAAGAATTGAAACCCGCATCATATATGTTTGGCAGAAATCTGCTATTTGCTTATTTCAATATCGGAATTTTGATTTAGCTGACTGGGGGAGAAATCACATTAATGTACTAACGAAATCCCCACAGAAGTTATATATACATTTGACCCTTGATTTTTATTCAACAAAGGCATCAGAGATGTTTCTGCCCACAAACGAATAAACTTATATGCAACACGAATAGTTGCTTTCACATTAAAGGTTGATTGGTTCAAATTACTCCAACGGTTTACATAATAATTAATTCCGTCTTTATTATATTCTACATTTTGTTTCGAAGCAAAACGCCAGCATCCAATAACGCCCATAGCAACTTGAAAAGCATCTTCAGGACTAATTTTCCGCGGGCCAACTGCAAACTTAATCATTACTGGAACATTTAGAGAATGGTTGATCACACGATTTTTAGTATATTGCAATGTACTATCATATTGGGGAACAAGCATATTGTTAGCTTTGTCAATATTTAGCACCACTGATTCATCATTCAATCGAATGGCTGAATGTTCATAACCCAAACCTGATATAAAACTTATTCTTTTTTTATCATTTGAAACTACATTTTCAAATAAATTTATTTTCCAATTAAGTGATTTCCCTATGTCATTACTTAGGTATTTGGTATCTGGCTTTAATGACATTTGCGCCATATTTGAGCCCACAAAATTAAATCCCAAATCAAACCCATCCCACACACTTCTATATACATGTTTTTCTCTTTGCATGCTGAAGAAATATTTATTTAAAGTATCTAGCAATAAATTACTATTACTTTCTATAGTTATTGTTGTATCATAAATCAGCTTCCCATCTTTAGATATTACCACGTGTTTTTTATATACTTCCTTTTTTGGATTTACTTTGTCCGCCTGAGCAACTGCATGATTGTATATAAAAATGCTAGTGAAAATTAGTATGATATTAAAGTATTTCATCTTGTTAATGTATTATAGTATATTATATCTATCTATTTGCTATTTTAAAACCCTCCAAACAAAACTGTGTTACCAATTTTTACAGGTCTCACATTCACATTTTGAGGTATATTTTTACTTACGTTTACCCTAAATCTGGTGTTTTTATTAACCCAGCCGCTGGCCCTTTTAGCCACTTGGTCCCAGTTTACTTTTGCATTGGAAAGTCCATTTACTTGCACCATTCGTTCATCTTGCTCAGTAGGCATCTGTTGGAATTCTTGTTCAATTAATTTTTGTTTTATTCTATTCTCTAATGCAATGTCCTCCTCACTATTTGCGGTATTTTCTAACCTTACCACATTAAACTCAACGGGCTTATTTGTATCAGCCTGAGTTAATATATTACTCCCATTATTATCTGTGGTAGCAAGTGTTGAACTAACTAAATTTGCATGATGTGCTATACCATTTCGAGCAGGAGTTTGACTAGCAAAGGTTGCATACGTCGGGTTGGTTCTTGGCAATTCTTTATCTTCAACCTTGCTAGGTTTTGATAGTTCTATTTTAGCACCTGGTGTTTGAATCGTGCTTTCAACGTTACCAGTATTATTATATGCAAAATATATAACTAAGCAGGCTGCTACCGCTGCTGACAGGTAAGGTGCCAATCGAACATACAATGGCCTAATTGCTTTTAAATATAGCTTGCTTTTATCTTTATATACTACTTTTTTATCTGGAACTAGATAAGTGTGTTTGTATAATTCTAAATCGATTTGATATGCAGGATTTAGAGATATAAATAATAATAAATCTTTTTCTTGCGATAAAGTAAGTTGGCGTTCGCAATACAATATCATCCAATCATCAATATTATTTTGGTTTATTCCTCCTGTTACTATAGTAGCAATTTTTCTGACGGCTTGCTTATCGTGCTTACTTAAAACTATATGTTCATCGGCCTCCAATTTTGCCAACTTATATAAGTTCCTGTCACGCTGGAATAATGGATTTTGTTTAATAAAATCAGCAAGTTCTATTTTTTCTATCTGCGATAATTCACCTTCTGCTTCTTTAGTTAAATATAATTCTACATTGTTGCGAGTAACCCTACCCATCGGTTCTGAGCATATCTTTTTGAGCTGATGCTTGAAATCATTACCTATCTTCTGCTCTGGGAAATCAATTCTTTTGCTATTCCCAAAACTGTCAAACTCTTCTTTTTGTATGGGATTATGTTCCAAAAAAGCAAACAAAGATTTTTGCTCGCTAGGACTCAATATGCCATCATAATAGTCGACAATGTATATAATATAATTTTCTAAAGTTATTGTCATACTGTTATATTTATATTATAATAGTTCTTCAAATTTTCCCAATTTCTCTTTCAACGCTTGTCTTCCACGGAATATATATACTTTTACTTGCGATAAGGTAAGGTTGGTCATTTCACTTATTTGCTCATAGCTGTAGCCTTCGTAATCTCTGAGTAAAATTACTGAGCGTTGCACATCGCTTAACGCTGAAACTGCTTGGTCCACAATTTCCTTAACGCCAGTGTAATGATTGGGCATATGGGTATGCTCATACTCATTCACTTCATCCCAGTTTGCTTTCTTTTTATCTCGCCTTATCAAGTCTATCATAGTATGATATGCTGTAGTATATAAATACGATTTGCATTTGTCGAACTCGATGATGTCGTTTTTCAACCACATTTTTTCAAACGAGTCCTGAACGATGTCTTTCGCTTTGTCTTCATCCCTTATATTTTTGAGGATAAAACGATAGACACCGTCAGAATGCAAATCGACACATTTGTTAAATTCTGTCGCGGTCATTTAGAGTTGGTGATTTTGACTTGTTGTACGCCACTAAAATTTCTTTGTTACAAAAATAAATGATTTTTTTGCAGGTTCAGTTATTTTTGCCCCATGCTGATAGAAGAAGACAAATCCTTAAAACTGCTAAACACCTTTGGAATCAACGCTTTTGCCAAATATTTTGTCGAAATAGATTCTTCAGATTCTGCTCAATCATTTTTTGCTGAAAGGAAATTTAATTCAGAAAAGAGATTGATACTGGGCGGTGGTAGTAATATTCTGTTCACCCAAAACTTTGATGGTATTGTTATTAAAAATAATATCCTTGGCATTGAAATAATTAAAGAAGACGAAGAATATGTATGGGTTAAGGCAAGTGCAGGAACTATATGGCACCAATTGGTATTATATGCGGTGGCAAACAACTGGGGAGGCATAGAAAATCTATCTCTTATCCCAGGGCTTTGTGGGGCTGCTCCTATGCAAAATATCGGGGCCTATGGTGTTGAATTGAAAGATGTATTTATAAGCCTAGAAGCATTAAATCTTGAATCAAACCAAATACAGCTATTCGATCATGCCGATTGTGAGTTCGGATACCGTGAAAGCGTTTTCAAAAACAAATCCAAAAACCAATT
Source organism: Bacteroidota bacterium (assembly GCA_947477885.1). GTDB lineage: Bacteria > Bacteroidota > Bacteroidia > UKL13-3 > UKL13-3 > CANJUD01. The sequence goes on along the minus strand of CANJUD010000017.1, from coordinate 4,247 downwards.
TTTGATACTTTCTATCACTTTAAAACTGCACAAAAAACCCACCTATAATATTTCCTACGGGGCTATAGAAACCACCTTAGAGCATATGAAAATTATGGAGCCCACCGTCAAGTCCATAAGCGATGCGGTAATTCAAATACGCAGCAGCAAACTGCCCAATCCTGCTGAACTTGGCAATGCGGGTAGTTTTTTCAAGAACCCCGAAATACCTAAAGAACAACATGAGCAATTGCAGTTGCAATATCCCCTTCTACCTTCATATAAAGGCACAGCGTTCAACCATCTAAAAATACCTGCCGGGTGGCTTATTGAGCAATGCGGCTGGAAAGGCAAAGTTGTGGGGAATACAGGTTCGCATAAGTTCCAAGCCTTGGTATTGGTAAACTATGGCAATGCCACGGGCGATGAAATATTTAAACTTGCCCAGGATATTATTGCAAGTGTGAAGGAAAAATTTGGAGTTGTATTGACACCGGAGGTAAATTTGGTGTAGGGGAAATTTACGATGTACCTCGCCGCGACGAGTAAGACATACGATGAGCTAACGCCTGACCTACTGCCGTCGATTTCAACTATTGTTCCTTCCGTTCTGCAAAAGGGAACTTTTAATATAATCAAGTCCGCCGAACCGGATGCTATCCGGCACAGTGTGTAATATCTTTCAAGAAAGTGTTTGCCAACGCCGTTCACAGAGCGGTTTCTATAGATGGTCACTGCTGAGGGCAACGGCGACAACTAGAAGAAGAACCATCGCCAACCAAATTGGACGACGACTAGAACCGAGTCGATTTATAATCGTTTAGAAAAGGGTTTTGGGTTTGCAAACCACCGTGGGAATATTAATTAAGTGATAAATGTATATTGCAGTTTCAAACCGCTTTCCCTGTGCGAGACTTCGCCGCGGCGAAGCAAATATTTGTGGGTCAAGGTAGCGTCAATTGACCAGCTCAGAATATTCAAACCGTTCGAAAACACTAGGTACATTTGAATTCTCTTTTCTTGAAGTTATTAATTTGCTTATTGTATAGTCGGCCATTAATTCGTCATCATAAGGTGTTATCAGTTTTTTCTTTTCAGCAAATGGTAATGAGTTATCTAACCAAAGTTTTGCATCGTTTATACTAAGAACAACAGGCATCCTTTTTTTTGAATTGTGAATCCATTCCATACGCTCATTTGCTTGTGTGGTAACAATGGCAAATGTATCATGCACTTCGTCAATTTCTTTATTTATCCATTGCTCATACAACCCTCCTAAAAAAAACATTGTATCACTTTTGGGATATATATAATGCGGGTATTTTTCTCCATTTTCGTGGTGATGCCACTCATAAAATCCGTTTACGGGTATAATGCAAAACTTTCCATTTTTTACTGCCCCCCTAAATGATGGTTTGGAATCAATTGTATCGCCAACCGCATTGAGTGTTTGAATTCGTAACTTCCTTGCATTATCCCACGATTTTACCCATGGTGGCAACAAACCCCATCGTAGTTTTTTGAACTGTCCATCAGCGGTAATTGCTGGCAACTTTGGATGACTGAAACCTGAAACAGCATAGTAATCATCCATATTTTCTTCACCCCAATTACTGCCAAATTGATGCTCAAGGTATACTTTCTTTAAATCATTTAATTTTGAGGAAACATAATAACACATAGGACAAAAATAGGATAAAAGTTGATGTATAAAAATTACCCATTTCTATAAGATTTGCTTCGCCGCGGCGGAGTCTCGCAAAAGCCTTAGGCTTGTAACCGCGATGTATTCTAAGCACTCAACATGATAAAGAACATCCCCACCTCCTGCCAACCGTCATACCCACGCCCCCAGCCTCAATCTAGTTTTGCAGGATACTTATAAACTGATTATGCTCTCGATTGAAATTGGCCGCGACCCCAAAAGACACCCCAAAGCCACCAACAAAAAACATTTGCCCCTGTGCAAAGCCATACAACTCGACAGAGCTTACGGCGACAGCACGAATGGCAAATACCTATCACTCTCCTTCAGCTGGATTGCCGAAGACCGTTACACAGGCAGAAGGGCGATAGAAAACATTATTATACCCCTTACCGCCGCAGGCATGCCCAAGCCCGTAATGGGCATATTCTACCTTGTGCAGAACAGCAGCCCCATTGTGGTAAGGTTCGACAATGTAAAAGAAAATATCACTGTGGAATGTGTGGGCAAGGCTGTCCCTAATGATTTTACGCTGAGGTGTAGGGTGTTGGAGTAGGTTAGGTTGTCGCTGTTCTGCGAAAAGTGGTTCCCCATGCTGACGCCATTGTGCCCGCAGGCGTTCGCAAGATTTATATATGCATTTAACATCACGTCCCTCTGGGACTTATGCTTTAGTCCCAGAGGGATGAAATATCGGTACAGAAAAAAAGGATAGTTACGAAAGTCCCACAGGGAAGGAACATTGGTAAAGCAGAGCCCTCCTGCCCAAAGGACGAAACATTGCGGGATGCAAAAATTTTCCTGACATTTATGAGCTCCCGTATAAAACAAAAAAAGGCGATTGCACTTAGCAACCGCCTTTTTTATTATAATTTGCCTGCGGTAGTGGTGAACGAAGTCGAACCATCACCAACCACATTAGTTTTAATACTTAATCAATCTCACTTGCATATTATTAGCTCCCTGTATCATATTAAGTATATATACACCTGTAGCTTTATCGGTCAAATCAACAGTGAAGCTGCTGCCTTTTGCTTGTGTGAAAGCTTGTACCAGTTTGCCTGCCACATCGGTGATACGTATTTGGTTCATATCGGTTCCTGTTGGGAGTTCAACCAAGAACATACCGTTTGATGGGTTAGGATATACTTTTACATTTGCTTCTTTGTTGGTTGAAGCAACGCCACCCCATGTTACTGTGCTAGCAGCTGAAATAGCCTTGCAACCATTTGCGTCAATCACTTCAACAGTGTAGTTGCCGTTTGAGTATACTTTCAGTTTCTGCGCTGTAGCTCCTGGAATCAAGACACCATTCTTGTACCACTGATAGCTAGCATATACGCCTGTTGAGAGTTCATTGTTAGGTATGTCTTGCGATATAACTGGAGTTGGCAATGGATTTACGAACACATTAACCGCAGCAGTGGTTGCTTTGCATCCGTTGTTGTCGGTTATTTTAGCGGTATAAGGTCCTGATGCTTTTACATATATTGGATTGGCTGTGGTGCCTAGCACGGTGCTATTAAGCATCCATGAAATGCTATTGATACCTGTTATCGCATTACTTGCTGTAATACCAACTGAGTCGCCAGCACAGATAGTGTTGGCTCCAATGGCGGTAAGCGTAGGCGAGGGGGCGGTGTATGTTGTTACATTGATGCTACTACTTGAAGTTGCTGAGCATCCTCCATTGTTAATCACCTCTGCAGTATAGGCACCCGCTGCACTCACATACATAAAGGAATCAGTGATGCCGGTAATATTGGTACCGTTCATCTTCCACTGATAAGTGAAGGAGCCAGTATCCTGAGCAGAAACGCTTATCCTCATACTATCGCCAGGGCAAATAGTAGTAGTTGCATTGCCATTTAATATTGGGATGGTTGGTATTAGTTTATAAGCCACTTTTGTAGCTGCAGAGGTGCTATTACAGCCATTCGCATTTGTTACTTTTACAGTATAAGAACCATTGGTGTAAACCACCAAACTGCTACTGTTAGCACCGCTAATTGCATTACCGCTCTCCATCCACTGATAGGTGCAGGTGGCGTTGTTGGTTGTGTTCATATAAACAGTATCCATACCACAAGCTGTTGGGTTACCAGTCATGTTCACCAAGCTGCTTGGCAATGAATCTACCAAAATACTTGAAACACTAGAAAGGGTTTTGCAACCATTGCTATTGGTAATTTCTATTTGATAGCCGCCTGTTGCTTTTGCATAATATATAGAATCAGTTGCTCCAGTAATATTGCTGCTATTCATCATCCACTGATAGGTGAGTCCGCTACTTGGGTTTGAGCTCAATTTCAAACTATCACCAACACATTTAACGCCACTACCCACGTATGATACAACCGCTGTTGGGCTTGTATAAACTGTAAGTTTGGATGAGCTTGATAATGCTGCACAACCCGAAGTTTTATCTTGTACTACTACTGAATAATTACCCGATGCTGTGGCATAATAAATTGAATCGTTCGCTCCTTGTATAACAGTATTATTAAATAACCATTGGTAGTTATTTGCACTTCCGCCTTTAGCAGTGAGCATCGAGCTGTCG
>CANJUD010000016.1 GCA_947477885.1 Bacteroidota bacterium | reverse complement strand
CCGATTATATAGTTTCTGTTTTTCATGTTTTTAATATATTTTTCTATCTGGCGGGCAACCGCCCTGTCTGTCACTTCTATGGACAGGTATAGCTGCCATGGTATTCCAACTTTTGTAGAGTTGTTATTGAGAGATGAATCATTATGATACACTAGTCTTTGCTGAATATCATAGGTTTCCCCAATATAAAATTTATTGGTCTTTAAAGAAATGAGAATATAGACATAATGCATTCATAAATAAAAAAAGCCGACTATAATGTCGGCTTCTGTTTCCTGCTCCCTGACCTGGACTCGAACCAGGGACCTAGTGATTAACAGTCACTCGCTCTAACCAGCTGAGCTATCAAGGAATGTTTTTAAAGGGCTGCAAAGATATTGCTTTGGGCAAATACAAACCAACATCTTTTTTAAATTTTTTATTCGAAGGGCTCAAAGGTGCCGGGCGGGTATACCACACGGGCCAAGAACAAGCCCTGAGGAGGAGCCGATTGCCCTGATTCTCTGCGGTCTTGGCTGATTATGGTTTGCTCAAAATCATCCAAAGTAATTTTTCCTTCGCCTATTTCCACCAAGGTTCCCACGATGGCTCGAACCATATTTCTCAGAAATCTGTTGGCCGTAATTTTGAAAAGCAACCTGTCACCTTCTTGTGTCCATACTGCTTGTCTCACATCACATTCATAATGGTTAACTTGCGAGTTGGCTTTACAGAAAGCTTTGAAATCTTTGTGCAACAATAATTTTTCAGCGGCTTTATTCATCAGTTCCAAATCCAAAGGTTTAAAAAAATACCAAGAATATTCGGTTAAAAACGGATTGGGTTTTTGATGGATGTGATATTCGTAACTTCTTTCAGTACAATCGAAGCGGGCTGAAAAATTGGGAGACACATTATATAAATGATAAGTGCTGATATCGCGGGTAAGCAAATGGTTGAGTTTATATACGATGTTCTCAGGCAGCTCTCCATTAATTTCGAAATGCAGGATAAATTGTTTGGCATGAACCCCTGCATCTGTTCGGCCGCAGCCAAGGCAATGCACTTCTTCGCGACATAATAACGATAAAGCTTTTTGCATTTCTGCTTGAACGGAATTGCAATTGGGTTGCAATTGCCAACCGTGAAACTGCGTGCCTTTGTAAGCGATTTCGAGAGCGTATCGGGTTCTCATATATTACAATACCAAACTTGCAGTAGCCATCAATACGCCTGCCAATACGGCTACCAAGCGTAATCTTTTATAAGTATGGTTCTCACTGTTTTCATATAATATAGTTGTTGAAATATGCAGGAATGCTCCTATCACAAAAGGCAGCAACCATTTATGTACCCAACCTTCCAAGCCACCACTGTTTAACAATCCTGAAACCAAAGCACCTGCGGGCAACATAAAAGCATAGGGAATTATGATAGCCCAAAAAGTTAATCCCCTGAAACCCGCAGCTAGCATCACACTTCCCAATGCGAATGCCGCAGGGATTTCGTGCAGGCAAGTACCGGGCAACAATTTTTGTGAAAGCCCTTTTTGTATAAATCCCGAATCGCCAATAGGCATCCCTTCCAAAAATGCATGCAGCGACATTCCAACAAAAATCTGCAATACGGGCCGAAACCCTTTGCCACCATGGTGATGCAGATGCCCATGCTCCACACCCTTGGTAAATTGCTCTAACAAAATTTGAAACATAAATCCCGCCAATACCAAAAACCCAGTTGTAATAGTCCCGTCTTTATATACCTCGGGCATTAATGAAGTAACAGATATAGTAAATAAATACGCCCCGCTGAACGACAGAAATATTTTTACTTGCGAGTGTCGACCCCCATTAAGCAACCATGCCAATACCCCGCCAGTCAAGGGCGACACGAGCAATAATATAAGTATAATTCCGAGGGTCATTTGTGGGGCAAAGGTACAATGGGAATTGGGATATGGGCTATGGGGTTGCTGCCGCCAGATTATATAGTTATTGCCTGTGGTTGTGTCTTGTGACCAACCATGAAGCGTTCGCTGCGATGTAATAATCGGGCGTCAGCAAAAATCGTACATCGTATATCGTACATTTTTAATTTTTGCCTCTTAATTTTTTAACAATCTTCAAATCCCCAAAAATCTTAAACGGTGCTATCAAAATCAAGTTCAGCACAAAGGCATAACCATAAAACTGAGCCAATTTTTTCCAGCTCATCCCATATTTTTGGAACAGGAATCGGTGCCAGCTTAATACGGTACTGGCGGTTTTGTAACTACGTTTCAAATCAATTTGTCTTTTCAGAATCTCTGCGGGCAGGCCGAGTTTTTGGTGGGCGGCATAGAGGCACGAGGTCATATCCTGAAAATATATACGGGGCCAATAATTACGCCAATTGGAGGTGTCGCCAGCACCTAATATTACCAAGGGTTTTGCGATTACCAGGCAGGGACCTTCAGCCATGCAGGTCAATGCCATTGATAGCGGTGAATGGTATTCGCCCGCCTCTTCGCGTGCAAAAGGATGTTTGCACATTTCGCGGTTCACCAATAAACATATTCCTGTCAAAAAATCAACATCTTGCAAAACGGTAAGTGCATCAAAACCCTTCTCGAAAAACATATCATGGTCAATTTTCATGGCGTTTGTTTTCAATACTTTGTTGGTGTCAAGCTCCACCAAATTATAGTTTACCAAAACCACGGCGGGCTTTATATCACAATTGGCAATAGCTTGGTACACCTGCTGCAGCGAGTCGTCGTATACAAAGTCATCATCATCGGGTACTATCCAAAGGTACTCACCCGAGGACTTTTCAATTAGCGACAATACATTATTATTGGCTCCAATATTTGTGGGGTTTGTATAATGCTTTATGTGCAACTTGCCTGTGAATTCTTTCACCACATCAGGTGTTTCGTCCTGCGAGCAGTTGTCAGAAACAACCACTTCAAAATGCTTAGGGTCTTCTGCAAGTTGTGTATGCAAACGCTCGAGCAAGTTCCGCAGCCTATGTGGTCTTTTGTAGGTGGGTATGCCCAATGAAACAATAAAATCTGTTGTCAAAATAATAGCTTAAGCGTGCAAAATAAAGGGGTTTTGAGGATTTATGACAATCTTCAGATGGATATATGAATAAATATTATTTTGGTTTACAAGTTTAAATTATCTTTGCTTGCTAAATTTTAATAGCAGATAATTTATAGATGAAATACGAAGTTATACAAAGAGATTGTTGCAGGATTTGTAAGTCGGGGAATACGATTCAAAAAATACTTATACTTTTTATTTTATCATTCATCTTTAACAATTCATCCTTTGCTCAATATTCTACTATAGGTAGGCAGATAGGCAGTGCACAGCATGATGAATCGGATGAAATTTATGCTGATGATAGTGGAAATGTGTATGTGTTTGGTTCAAATAATGCTTCAATTACAATTGGTTCTAAAACCATTCAAAACTTTGGCGGGGTAGATAATTTTTTAGCCAAATTTGATTGTAAAGGAAATTTATTATGGGGGCAAACTATCGGAAGTTCGGGAGATGAATGTGTTTATTTTTTAGGAATGGATAACGATATATACGGGAATATTTATGTGACAGGAGGATACCAAGGAACAGCAACACTAACTTCTCAAAACGGAAGCAATAAAACACTTACAAGTCAAGGTGGATATGATGTTTTTGTTGCTAAATATACTCAAAATGGAGATATATTATGGGCAAATACTTTTGGAGGCAGCACAGGTGATGATATGGGACATGATATAGTTATTGATAAAAACCTCAATTATTATATTACTGGAGAATTCAAAGGAACTGCAAAATTTGATACTATTAGTTTTACATCAGGCGGTTCAAATGATGCATTTTTGATAAAATCTGATTCAACAGGACATGCTCTGTGGGGTGTTCAAGGAAAAGGTATAGGAGATGATATTGGCACCTCTGTTCATATTGACAAATCAGACAATATTGTTATATGTGGAGTTGCTGGTCTTTCGGGGCAGACTATAACTTTTGGCGCTAAAACCTCTAAATCGAGTAACTTTCATACAGGATATTTAGCTCGTTTCAACGCAGCGGGAACTTGCCTTTGGCTGCAATCTTTATACACGTCTACAGGAGGCAATGTATGGCTTGCATTGGTAATAGATAAAAACAATACGATATATGTTTCTGGACATAACAAAGGTAGTTCAATAGTTACTTCAAGCGATGGTAATGATATATCACTAGGTAGTGGAATAGGTAATTATGATGTTAATATAGTAAAATTTGATTCTAATGGTGTTGCAATTTGGGGGAAATTATATGGTTCAACAGGAGATGACCAAGGATATGATATTATACTAGGTAATAATGATAGTCTGATATATATAGGCGGCAAACTTGGTGGTCAAATTACTTATGCAGCGAAGACAAGCACCTATTACGGAGGAGATGATTATTGGATTTCAATGTTAGATACATCGGGCAAAGTATTGTGGTATGATTACGGTGGTGGATCAAATAATGATGGAGCTCAGGGATTAGCTATCGACAAAAGTAATTATATATATGTTGCTGGCTTTTTAGAGTCGACATCTACCATCGCTGGTCAAAGTTTTACTTCAAAAGGCAATACCGATGCCTTGTTAGTTATGTATTACAACGCCGTAGGTGCCGTTTTTTTAGGGGCAGATAAAACAATTTGTACAGGAGATTCTTTAAATATAGGAGTATCTCCAATAGTTGGAACACATTATTTATGGAATACAGGGAATAAAAACGCCACAATTACAGTAAAACCCAGTATAACCACGACATATATATTGCAAGTATCTATAGGCTGCGACACAACATCAGATACTATTATAATAAATGTAAATACTAAACCAACACCCAAATTTGTTGCAAGTGGTAATAACTGTGCTACCAATATAACTTTTCAAAATAATTCTACAGGGTATACTAGTATAAATTGGGATTTTGGAGATGGAAACACTGGAACAAATACGGGTACATTTAGTCATAACTATGCTGTAAGTGGGAATTATCCTGTTAAACTAGTTGCTACATCATCTTCCGGCTGCAAAGACTCAATTTCAAAAACTATAAAAATATCTAGTGACTCTATTAATACTTCTGCTTTTAATGTATCAGATACGAATGGTTGCGACACCCTCACATGCATATTTACCAATACGAGCAATGGTGCTACAAACTATGTATGGGATTTTGGCGATGGCAGTCCGGTTGACACAAACAAGAATGTAGTTCATAAGTATATAACAAGTGGATACTATACGGTGAGATTAAATAGTATAGATTCTTTTGGATGTAAATTTTTGGATAGCTCATATAAAGGAATTAATGTATATGTAAAACCCAAATCATCTTTTTCGTATGCTAAAGCAGGATGTACCACACAAATTGATTTTAAGAATAATACCACAGGTGCAACAAGCTATACTTGGAAATTTGGAGATGGAAATACAAGCAATAGCACAAACATTAATTTAAGCCATACCTATGCTTCACTGGGTTCTTATCTGGTAAAATTAATTGCTACATCTACCAATGGCTGTATGGATTCGAGTCAACAGTTCATTACCATATCAAACGACACGATTAATAATGCAGCATTCAATGTGTCATCAAAAGGCGGATGTGCACCGCTTAAAATTATATTTGGAAATAGTAGCAATGGTGCAACAAGTTATATATGGGATTTTGGGGATGGAAACACAGATACCAATTATAATACTTCTCATACCTATATGGTAAGTGGTTCTTATAATGTTGTGTTGATTACTATCGACGTGGCTGGGTGTAAAATGTATGATACCGCTTTTACTACCATAAATATATTAACAAGCCCCAGTGCAGCCTTATCCTTTAATCAGATTACCTGTACTGACAGCGTGGTGTTTACCAATAATAGCAATAATGGCATAAGTTATATATGGAATTTTGGAGATGGAAATACCGATACCAATTTCAATACTGCACATAACTATAATAAAGTAGGCAACTATAAGGCATTACTTACTGTAACAAATGGAACATGCCAAGATACGGAATTGGTATATGTTTCCATAGTTATTGACTCTTTGAACAAAGCTTCGTTTTATGCAGATAATTATGGAGGATGTATTCCGCTCAATATTAAATTTACAAATAAAAGTGTAGGGGCAACAAACTATGTTTGGGATTTCGATGATGGCAGTGTCGATACCAATACTAATACTACACATATTTTCACACAAGCTGGAACCTATGTAGTTAAACTTATCGCCTTAGACCCAAGTGGATGCAGCGTAAGCGATACCTTCAGAAAAACCATTAAAGTAATTACATCCATCACTGCCGACTTTACTTATACTTTGAATACTTGTACTGGTATTGTTAGCTTTGCTGATGCCTCATCACAGTCTAATAAATGGGAATGGTACTTGGTCCCCGACACGCTTTTTTCTAAACTTCAAAATCCTGATCAAAAAATTAATGGTGATGGAAATTATGATGTAAAACTAATAGCTTATAGTGGCAACAGTTGCAAAGATAGTATTACAAAAACACTTTCGTTAACTGGAATTAATAATAGTTTATACCTTCCCAATGCCTTTAGTCCCAACGGCGATGGGCTGAATGATAAGTTTGAAGTTTTGGGCAACCTCAATTGTATTACAAAGTTTCACATGGATATATTTAACCGCTGGGGTGAAAGAATTTTTGACACCGATAGTTTAAGTAATTTATGGGACGGCAAAACATCTAGTGGCAAAGAAGCACCTGAAGGCGTATATATATATATATTTAAATCGAAAGATATTGATTTGACAGGAAATGTAAAACTTGTTAGATAACTCATGAAAAAAAACAGTCAAAAAATCAGTGCTAAATTAATAGCAGCAGTGGCATTTTGTGCCATGCCTTTTATGGCGGTTAAAGGTCAAACAGCAGGCACTCTTGATTTTAATTTTGGTAGTTCAGGCAAAGTAATTATAGACGTGTTGGGGTATGACAATTTGGGAAATGCAGTTGCTCTGAAGAATAATGGTAAAATAGTTATAGCAGGTATTTATAATAATGATTTTGCAATATATCAGTTAAATAGCGATGGCACTTTGGACAATAATTCATTTAACAACAAGGGGTTTTCATCATTCGATTTTGGTGGAACTACGGATGACGGGGCAGATATTGCTGTTCAAAGTGATGATAAAGTAGTTATGGTTGGCTCTATTGTAGATAATGGAATATCTGATTTTGGAATAGTGAGAGTAAATTCTGATGGCACCCTTGATAATACTTTTGGGTCAAGCGGTAAAGTAATTATAGATAATAGTTCGAGAGACGATAGGGCATACGCTTTAAAAATTCAAAGTGATGGTAAAATTGTTGTTTCAGGGTATACCGTGTCAGGTGGTGATGCAGATTTTATGACTATCAGACTTAATACAGATGGAAAGCTAGATAATAGTTTTGGCAGCAATGGCATTAAACAAATTGATATAGGAAGCAATGACGACAAATGTTATGGAAATTTTATTCAGCCTGATGGTAAAATATTAATGGGAGGGATAGTGAACAATGGCACAATTGATTTTGTAGTACTTCGGTTGAATACTGATGGCACATTAGACAATACTTTCGGCAACTCAGGAAAACAAATTACAGATTTTAAGGGAAAAGATGATTGGGCTTTTTCAATTGCTATGCAATCAACAGGTAAAATATTGTTAGGTGGTTATTGTAAAAGTGCAAATAATAATGATTATGCAATAGTAAGGTATGATTCGTCAGGTAATTTAGATAACACTTTTGGAGTAGGAGGAATACAAGTTACTACTGTTGGTACATCCGATGATTATGGAAGAGGAGTTTGTGTGCAGAGGAATGATAAAATACTATTCGTTGGAAGATACAAAGATGCAAATGGAAAATTGTCGGCTGGGCTTGTTAGATATAATGCAGATGGTAATCTCGACAACAGTTTCGGGCAAAACGGGAAATTCACCCAAAAATTTGGTTCTGGGGGCGATGATTATCTAAACGCTGTTGGTATACAGCCCGATGGAAGAATATTTATTGTGGGATTCACAAATATAAACGGCACTTTCGACTTGGGAGTTATGGGTATATATTCGGGATATAACATTGGCTTTTCAAAAATAGAAAATAGCAAAGGGAACTATCATATATATAGCACCTCAAAAAATACAATTAAACTTGAATCTGCAAAGGCATTAGATTTTAGCTTAAATAAAGTTCAAGTTTCTATATATAGTTTTGATGGTAAATTAATTCCTTCAAGTTATATATATAATAATAATGGTTATATAATTGAAATACCAGAATATTATTCAAATCACCTATTACTTGTGCAGGTCAATGATAACAAATCTAGCCAAACTTTTAAAGTTAAACTATAATATAAGACCTGCCTCTTTTCTCAAAAATTCTTGCGTGCCAGCATAACCAATAAACTTGTCGGGTATTGCAACCCGCTTAATTTTTGGCATATTAGGTATAGTTTGATTGTTACATAAGTCATTCAAACATTCTAATACCGCCGAACCAAATCCACAACTGCTTTGGTGCTCTTCTAAGCTAATCCAGTTTGTATATTTTTTGGCCGCATCAGCAATAAAATGAGTGTCAAGTGGTTTTATAAAAGGGAAACTTGCTATACCTGCTGTTGGGTCGTTTGCAGTTACATGTGCTATTACATCTTTTAATATAGAACCTGTGGCAATATATAAATTTCCTGAACCTTCTTTTATATATAATGCTTGGCCAATATGTAATCCTACTTCCCGTTGATGAAGGTTTGGTTCGCCAGCCTTACCCAAACGTATATAACCTGGACCTTTGTGGTTACACAATAAAGTAGTAATTGCTTTTGCTTCATGTGGGTCAGAAGGTGCAGTAACAATCATATTTGGGAGTACTCGCATGATGCCAAAATCTTCCGTCGCATGATGCGAAGTGCCTAATGGACCATACGCATATCCGCCACCCACAGATACAATTTTCACACTCAGGTTATGATAACATACATCGTAACGTATCTGCTCGTATGCACGCATCGTGGGGAAATTTCCAATAGAATAAGTAAATACATTATATCCTTCCATAGCCAATCCTGCTGCAATTCCGGTCATGTTTTGCTCAGCTACACCTGCGTTCAAAAATCTATCTGGAAATTCATCTGTAAAAGGTTCAACTACTGAAAAACCCAAATCGCCCACTACCAAAAATATATTTTTATTCTGGCGAGCTTCTACTATTAATTGGTTGATGAATGCTGTTCTCATATATACTTATTTTTCCGCTTCTATTTGTTTCAAACCATCTTCTAATTGTTGCTTGTCGGGCGATTTATAATGCCATAATAATTTATCTTCCATAAAGTCTACGCCCTTACCTTTGATAGTGTTTGCAATAATTACAGAAGGTTTACCTTCTATATTTTTTGCCGCATTAAATGCAGTTTCTATTTCATCGAAATTATGTCCGTCTATTTCAAAAACTTCCCATCTGAATGCATTGAATTTATCTGCAAGCGGATGCAATTCCATCACTTCGGCAACAGAACCCAAGCTTTGTATTTTATTATAGTCTACTATTAAAGTAAGGTTATCCAATTTGTGTTGTGGTGCAAATAATATAGATTCCCAATTAGAACCTTCATTCAATTCACCATCACTCACCATCACATAAGTTTGCCATGATTTATTATTTCTTTTAGCTGATAATGCAAGCCCGCAACCCACAGGAAGTGCATGGCCTAAGCTCCCCGTCGATAATTCTATACCTGCTATTTTGTGATTGATATGTGACGTAAAATAACTCCCGTTTTCAGTATAACTATTCAAATCATCCAATGTAAAAAATCCCTTTAATGCAAGTGTAGAATATAATGTAGAACAAGCATGGCCTTTAGATAATAAAAATCTATCACGATTCTCGTCATTGGGATTTGAAGGATTTACATTTAGAATTTTATTATATAATACGGTCAATAATTCAACCATGGAAAAAGCTCCGCCAATATGTGATGCTTTCTTTTCAAACACCAGTTTTAATGCGATTTTCCTAACATCAGATGCAAATAGTTTTAATTCCATTTAGGTTAAATTTTGAATTAAGTCAGAATGATTTTCAGTATGCAAAAATATAAAATTTGTTTCAATAGTTTCTTCGGTCACTTCATTAATTTCTTGCAAAATGTCTCCTTGTATGATATAACAATTATAGTTTTTTGAAGTTAATAAATTTATTATATCGTTTGGATGATAGTTAAACTTAGCTGACCATTTGCGAAGCATTTCCAAAAAGAATGCAGGTTTATATTTTTCTATTGTTTCTACTCCACCCTTTAAAGCTAATAATTCTGCACCTTCAATATCTATTTTAATAAAATGAGGTGTAATATTCCTCTTATTAATTTCAGTATCTAAAGTACTTACTGTACAGATAACTTTATGGATATCATCACTTCCAGAAACATTGGCAAGGCTTGCATTTACTGATAGTTGCGGGTTAAAGTAAAAATCAAAAGTACCAGCACTTTCCGATAAACCAATATTGTTTGTTGTTATATTATTATAATTGTTTAACGCTATGTTTTTGTTAAGCTGTTCAAACGTATGTCGAATAGGTTCAAAACTATATATATGATTTTGGGGGAATTGTGTAGCCATTTGTAAAGCATACCAACCATAGTTTGCCCCAATATCTATAATATTCCAACCGGCTTGTATAATTCTGAATTGCATATCCAATTCTTCTCTTTCATATTCTCCAAAGTTCAGGGAATCAAGAGGGGCAAGCCTTTTATCACCAATACTGCAAATAAATTTAATGCCAGTATGCTTATATACAAATATGATATTATCTATATTGAGTTCTATTCTTTCAATATCACTAGCTTTTAGTAATGGTTGGTATTCAAACAATATATTGTGAACAGCATACATTTGTTCGATATATTCATGTTTGGATATCTCGTTATTTTTAAATTTATTATGTATTTCTTCTATCATATCGTATAACTTAATACAGTTCTTTTAAATCCCTCATCTATTGTGGTTGTTGGGTTCCAACCCAAGTTGCCTAATTTTGTGGAGTTGGGCAGATTAATATTTACCAAACTCCTAATATAGTTTTCGTCAGCTTCTTTTTTAATAAGTTTTAACTTTTTCTGAGGGAATAAATCAACTAATTTTTCTGCTAATTCAATTATTGATGAACGGCCATTGATATTTCCCAAATTATATGCTTGTCCGTTTTTGCCTTTTAAAAGTATATATAGAAAACCGATAGTGGCATCTTTTAAGTAGCAGAATGCCCGCACCGCTAAGCCATCGCTTTTCATTTCTATATCTTTATTGTTTACTAAGTCTGATATAAAGTCAGCATATACACGGCCATCAGTCAAATCCATACCTGGTCCGTATGTATGAAAAGGCCGAACTATTTTTACTGGAACATTATATTGATGCATCCACGAAACACATAGGGTTTCTCCTGCTCTTTTTCCTTCTCCATAACAAGCTCTCACATTTGTCGGGTCCATATAACCAAAATCGTTTTCTGCTATAGGATTGCCATCTGTGTTACCAATTCCGTATACTTCACTCGAACTAAAATATAGAAAATTCTCACATTTTTTTTCGTATGCTAATTTAAGTAAATTACTTGTACCTAAAATATTTGCATTGATTGTACCTACAGGGTCAATTCCATAAAATTTAGGACTAGCTTGGCTTGCGGCATGTATTATAATATCAATGTTTTGTTCAATTGAAATAGGCTCGTTTACATCATGAATCAATAATTGTATATTTTTATCTTCAAGGAATTGTGCAAATTTCAGTTCTGCTTTTTCTTTATTTCTGCAAAGTAAAATCAGTTCAATATGATAGTCCTTTAATTTGTTAAGATATATAAACACATAAGATAAATAAGCAGGTAAAAAACCATTTGCACCAGTAATTAAAATAGTTTTGCCTTTAAAATTTTCCCAAGGCAAATCCTCATTTATAATACTATTAATATCTTCTTGTATAATACTTGATATCATGAAAAAATGGAATCAAATGTTTTAACTACATGTGCTATCATTTCATCTCCAATCATGGGTGTTACGCCAATCCAAAATGTATTATACAATACAATGCTACTATTCGGCAAATCGCCAGACACACGGTAATTCACTTTTTCGAAATAGGGTTGCTTTCTAATATCTCCAGCAAAAAGCAAACGTGTGTCTATCTTAGCATCTGAGAGTATTTTAATAATTGTATTTCGGTCAACCCCTGCTTCCTCTTTCAGAGTAATTAAGAAACCAAACCAAGAAGGCTCTGAGTTAGGTGTTGGTTCAGGCAATATAATTTTATCTTGGAATTTTTTTAATCCATTATATAGTTTGGAATAATTTTCTCTGCGTTGCTCCACAAATTTGGGAAGCTTATGAAGTTGTGCCAAACCTAATGCAGCTTGCATGTCAGTTATCTTTAAATTATATCCAATTCGTGAATATATATATTTGTGGTCATAGCCTAATGGAAGTCCGCCTAGTTGCCATTCAAAACGCTTACCACAAGTATTGTCGCAACCTGTTTCGCACCAACAATCGCGGCCCCAATCTCTAATAGATTCTATTAGTGTAACAAGCTTTGTATGATTAGTAAAAACTGCCCCACCTTCACCCATAGTAATATGATGTGCAGGATAAAAACTTAGTGTAGATATATCACCAAAAGTTCCTACGTGTTTGCCATTGAATGTTGCACCCAATGCATCACAACAATCTTCAATAATCCAAAGTTTATGTTTTTTTGCTATATGTTGTATTGCTTCAATATTAAATGGATTTCCTAAAGTGTGGGCAACTATTATAGCTTTTGTTTTCGGAGTAATAGCTGCCTCTATTAATTCAACATTTATATTATATGTTGGAATATCTATATCAACAAAAACTGGAATACATCCAAAAGATATAGCTGGGTTTAAAGTAGTAGGAAATGATACAGCTACAGATATAATTTCATCACCTGGTTTTATTGCTCTTTCACCAAGCTCTTCCGAGGTTAAAGTAGCAAATGCCAAGAGATTGGCTGATGAGCCAGAGTTGACAGTTATCACTCTTCTGCAACCAATAAATTTTGCTAAATCTTTTTCAAATGCTTTATTAAATCTTCCTGTGGTGAACCATCCATCTAATGAAGAATCTATTATATATTTTAATTCTTCTGCATCGAAAACTTTACCGCTAACTGGAACATTATTTACTCCTGCCTCAAATGGTTTTTTAGCAAACTTTATATTATAATACTGTTCAGTAAGTTCGTTTATTTGGTCTTTTATATTTTTGAGTTTTGCCTCTTCCATCATATCAAATATTTACATACCCCTCCACCTGCTCTCTGCATAGGTCGAAAGGATTTTGGTTAGTATAGTTTTTTGCCCAAGTTGTTATCATATTTACGGTTTCGGAAATATTGAGTTTGGGTTGCCAGTTGAGTTGGTTTACGGCTTTCGAAATATCAAGTTCTAATAGACCTGCTTCGTGTAGTTTGTTTTTGTTTTCGGGAGTATGATAATCTCCACTTCCCCAAGATTGTATTAATAGTTTCACCAATGATTCCACGGGCATCGTATCCTGTGGCCAAGGACCAAAATTATATGCTTGTGCAAATTCTGTGGGGTTATTATATAGTTTTTGTCCCAGTAATAAATAGCCGCTGAGTGGCTCCAATACATGCTGCCAAGGCCTCACGGCTTGCGGGTTTCGCACTTGTAGCGGTTGATTATTTTCTAATGCTTTTATTAAGTCGGGAACGATTCTATTTTCTGCAAAATCGCCTCCTCCTATTACATTCCCCGCACGTGCACTGGCAATTCCTTTTTTGTGATTATTATAATGTTCGGGGTTAAAAAATGATCTTCTATATGACTGTATTACAATCTCACATGCTGCTTTGCTTGAGCTGTATGGGTCGTGCCCGCCCAAATGATCGGTTTCTCTGTAGGGATATATCCACTCATTATTTTCATATACTTTATCTGTTGTTATACATACAACCGTACATGGTTTTTCCAAGAATCGTACAGCATTTAATAAGTGTGCAGTGCCCATTACATTGGTTTCGAATGTTTCAACAGGTTGCTCGTACGAAGCAATTACCAAGGGCTGTGCAGCCAAATGGAAAATAAAATCTGGTTCGAAATTGAGTATTTCTTGTTTAAAAAGTTCTCTGTTTCTTATATCACCAATATATGATTCTATCTCTAAATCTTTTGCTATCAACTTATATAATGATGGATTCTCTGCCTCCAATGCATATCCCTTCACCTTAGCTCCCATCAGCTGCAACCACACACACAACCACGAGCCCTTGAAACCCGTATGACCGGTTACTAGGACTTTTTTGTTGAGGTATGTGCTTTTTAACATATTAGTAGTCAGTAATCAGTGGTCAGTAATCAGTGGTCAGTGGTATTCCGATTTGCTTTGCAAAACGGGTAATTAATAGCCTTACGGTACTGGCTACTGACCACTGATTACTGACTACTTCCATAGTTTCCATTCAGCCTGTTTATTGTTCCATAAATCGTTCAAGTCATTTTTATCTTTCAGGGTATCCATTGGCCGCCAAAAACCTTGGTGTTTGAAAGCGTTTAGTTGGTTTGTGTTTGCCAATGTTTCTAGCGGGGCTTTCTCCCATATATCATAATCATGATTCAACAATTTAAATATTTCGGGTTCACACACAAAAAAACCTCCGTTGATCCACGTTCCGCCTTCGGTTGGTTTTTCATGAAAATTTGAAACGGTACCACTGGGTTCTATATCTATTACACCAAATCTTCCAACGGGTTGCACTGTAGTTAAAGTGCAATGTTTGCCACTTGCTTTGTGCGATGCTACAAGAGCAAAGATATCAATATTCCCCACACCGTCACCATAAGTGAGCATAAAGGGTTTATTGTCTAAATATTCTTCAATGCGTTTGATGCGGCCTCCGGTCATTGTATCATTCCCAGTATCAACGATGGTTACTTTCCAAGGTTCCACTTCGCTTTTATGATATTCAATCGCATTGTTTTTTAAGTCAACAGTAATACTTGTATTGTGCAATACATAGTTGGCAAAATATTCTTTGATAAAATAATTTTTGTAGCCTGCACAAATTACAAAATCATTGAAACCATAATGACTATATATTTTCATGATATGCCATAAGATAGGTTTGCCACCAATCTCAACCATAGGCTTGGGTCTCATTCCGGTTTCTTCGCTTAGGCGTGTTCCGAGTCCGCCGGCCAGTATAACAACTTTCATATTATAATACGCGTTTTTCTTTCACCCATTCTTTTATATATCCCACTATTTCGGTAGTAGGCGTGCCGGGCGGGAACAACTGTCCTACACCCATTTTTTTTAGTTCATCCATATCCGCGTTTGGGATAATCCCACCGCCTGTAAGCAGCACATCGCCCATATCTTCTTGTTTCATCAAGGTGATGATTTTTGGAAACACGGTATTGTGTGCTCCTGATAAAATGCTCACGCCAATCACGTCCACATCTTCTTGCAATGCGGCCTTCACCACCATCTCAGGCGTCTGCCGCAAGCCTGTATATATCACCTCCATTCCCGCATCACGCAAGGATGTAGCGATAACTTTCGCTCCGCGGTCGTGTCCATCAAGGCCAACTTTTGCAACTAAAACTCTGATAGGTCTTTCCATTTTACGAGGGGCAAATTTATGCTCAAATTTGGCAGGTTGTTTTTTTTTATATGATTGTATCAAACCCAAGATGTGCTGATGTTCGACTCCATCGGGGCCGTAAGTTTATAAATCAAACACGTGCTATAACCCTACGACCCCGATGGAGTCGAACATTGTTGAGGCTATTACACAACCGACTTTAGTTCAAAGATATCCCTGCGTAAAAAACAAACTCAGGCAATCTCTATTTCTTAATAATATCTGCCAGCAATTGCTTAGATATACAGATATTTGCACCCAAATTTAATATATGAAAATACTATTTGCATTTTTAAAACCCTACCGAAAAGTATTATACCTCACACTTTTTCTGGCGGCTATCAACCAGTGTTTCTCATTGCTAGACCCAATGATAGCAGGACAAATACTCAATGACGTTGTATTGAAATATGATAAGCTGTCTAAAGGAGATTATATGCATTATGCTCTTTTATTCCTTGGCCTTTCAGTAGGGGTTGCTTTGGTATCGCGTATGGCAAAAAATATTCAAGACTATTATACCAATGTGATTATTCAAAAAATGGGAGCTGATATTTATGCAAAAGGGTTAAAACATTCTTTGCAATTACCTTATCAGACTTTTGAAGACCAACGCAGTGGAGAAACATTATCAGTATTACAAAAGGTAAGAACAGACTCTGAAAGATTGATTACTTCTTTTATTAGTGTGGTTTTCTCTACGCTAGTAGGCACTGTGTTTATTATGACCTATGCTATTAGCAAAAGCTGGAAAATTGCTGCTATTTATGTGCTGGCAATTGCAGTAGTTGGTGTTATTAGCTCCATACTTGGGCGAAAAATAAAGATTATGCAAAAAAAAATTGTGGGTGAAACTACCGCTTTGGCCGGCAGCACTACTGAATCACTGCGTAATATTGAACTAGTAAAAAGCCTCGGATTGGCTGATCAGGAAATTTCACGATTGAATCGCTCTACATTTAAAATTCTAGGTCTCGAGTTAAAAAAAGTAAAATACATAAGAAGTTTGAATTTTTTGCAGGGAACAACAGTACAATTTACCCGCAGTGTTATGTTACTGATGCTGTTAATTTTGATTTTTGACCATGAAATTCTGCCCGGAGATTATCTCACTTTTATGTTTTATTCTTTCTTCTTGTTTGGCCCCTTGCAGGAGTTTGGAAATATCATTGTTATGCAACGTGAGGCAGAAATTTCATTGAACAATTTCAAAAAAATAATTGATACACCCGTTGAGCAAAAACCAGAGCATCCGAAAGAAACAGGGCACTTAAAAGATATCAAATTCAGCAATGTTTCATATCGCCATGCTACAGCAGAGCATGATGCTGTCAACAATATATCTTTCGAAGCCAAGCAGGGTGAAACTATTGCCTTTGTTGGTCCTTCAGGAGCTGGTAAAACTACTTTGGTGAAATTATTGGTGGGATTATATAAACCCGCCAATGGAAAAATATATTATAATGGTATTGGAGCCGATGAAGTTGATATGGATATTTTCCGCCATTGTATAGGTTTCGTTACGCAGGATGCACAATTGTTTTCGGGAAGTATTCGTGAGAATATGGAATTTGTAAAACCCGATGCCACTGGCGAACAAATAATTGATGTTCTAAATAAAGCGAGTTGCCAAAATTTATTATCACGGGCACAAAAAGGAATTGATACCAATATTGGCGAAAACGGAATTAAAATTTCAGGAGGCGAAAAACAAAGACTCTCCATTGCCCGTGCACTTTTGCGTGATCCGCAACTCCTCATTTTCGATGAAGCTACTTCCTCTTTGGATTCACTTACCGAAGATGAAATTAGCCAAACTGTAAAAAAAATTAGTATAGATAGTCAACAAATAACTGTGATGATTGCACATAGATTGAGTACAATTATGCATGCCAATAAAATATATGTTCTGGAAAAAGGACAAGTAGTTGAAACAGGAAAGCATGAGGATTTATTAGCTGAGAAAGGATTGTATTATGCGATGTGGAGACAACAGATAGGGGAGCGGAAGAGAGAAACTTTAGTTGCGAAATAATTACGAATTAAAATTCGTAATTAAATGTAAGATGAAAAATATACGTTCATATAGTATTGAAGAGCTAACAACTATGATGGAAGAGTTAGGCGAAAGGTCTGACTCACCACGTCGTGCGAGAAAAATATATCATAATCTGTGGAAAAAATACATCACAGGGTTTGATGAAATAGAAGATTTTCCCCAACATATAATAGAGCACCTAAAAGAATATTATACCTTAAATAAAGTTGTCATACACACCCAGCAAAAAAGTAGTGATGGCACTATCAAGTATGCACTAAAACTATATGATGGTAATATTGTAGAAGGAGTCCTAATCCCCACAGAAACAAGAATGACGGCCTGTATCAGCAGTCAGGTTGGTTGCAGTTTGACTTGTAAATTTTGTGCCACTGGCAAAATGGAACGTGTTCGCAATTTGGATTATTGGGAGATCTATGATCAGGTATGCATTATAAAAGAACAAGCATTATTACATTATAATATGGATCTCACAAACATAGTATATATGGGCATGGGCGAACCACTTTTAAACTATGACAATGTTTTAAAAAGTACACAAATGTGTATCTCAAATGATGGCTTGGGATTATCACATAATCGCATCACGGTTTCTACTGCGGGAATTTCAAAAATGATTAAAAAATTGGCAGATGATGAAGTAAAATTTAATTTAGCTGTATCGCTGCACGCTGCCAACGACGAGAAACGTAGCCATATGATGCCGATTAATGACAGTAATAATTTGCAAGTATTGGAAGAAGCACTATTATACTTTTGCAATAAAACGGAAGAGAAAGTGATGCTAGAATATATAGTATTTGATAACTTTAATGACAACCCAGAAGATGCAGAAGAGCTCAGCAGTTTTTCGCAGCGTGTTCCCAGCAAAATCAATTTGATAGAATATAATAGTATTGGCGATACCGAGTTTATAAATTCAAGAGAAGAACGCCTAAAAGTTTTCAAAGATATATTATACAAAAACAAGTGCACCGTAATGACTCGCCGCAGCCGAGGTAAGGATATTGATGCAGCCTGCGGGCAGCTAGCGAATCGCTAAATTAAGTGACTTCTGCAATTGCGGGGAGCCTCGCGATTTTACTCCTGATAGCTATGGGGAATTATTGGGTGTGTGCTTGGCATGATATATTCTCCCACAAACTTGCTAATTTTTTTACCACGGTTACGCAGAGGAAAAATTTCACAGAGTTACACAGAGTTTTTTATCTGAAAACACTTAAATTTGCACCAAAATATGGCAACAGAAAAAATATTGGTCGTGGGCTCTAGTGGGCAGATAGGTACCGAACTCGTAGCAGAATTAAGAACAATTTTTGGGGCATCAAATGTAATTGCATCCGATTTAAGAGAGCCTTTCAGCCATGGTTCGGATGGGCCTTTTGAAGTGCTGGATATCCTTGACCACAATAGGTTTACCGAGGTGGTAAAAAAACATGGAGTAACACAAGTTTATCTTTTGGCAGCATTGCTTTCTGCTAGTGCAGAGAAAGACCACCATTTTGCATGGAAGCTGAATATGGAAAGTTTATATACAGTATTGGATGCTGCTATTGATTTTAAATTCAGCAAAGTTTTTTGGCCCAGTAGTATTGCAGTTTTTGGTCCAACCACACCCAGAGACTTGACTCCACAATATACTGTAATGGAACCTAATACCATATATGGAATTACCAAGCAAGTAGGAGAAAGATTGTGCGAATACTATTATAATAAATTTAAAGTCGATGTTCGCAGTATTCGTTATCCTGGATTGATTGGCTGGAAGTCGGCACCGGGCGGTGGCACTACTGATTACGCCGTACATATATATCATGCTGCACTCAAGGAAAAGTATTATAATTGTTTCCTCTCTGCTAACACAAAACTACCGATGTTATATATGCCTGATGCATTGAGAGCAACTATTAGTTTGATGGATGCACCCGCTGAAAAAGTAAAAATTCGTGGCAGTTATAATGTAGCAGGAATTAGTTTTTCTCCAAAAGAGATTGCAGAAAACATACAACAATATGTTCCCGATTTTAAAATGGCTTATGCCGATAGCGACCCACGCCAAGCCATCGCCGATTCATGGCCACGCAGTATCAACGATAGCGAAGCCCGTGCAGACTGGGGGTGGCACCACAAGTACGATTTGGATGCGATGACCAAAGATATGTTAGAGAATTTGCAAGAAGCAGTTACTAAATAATTATATAATATATATTTGTGAATCACTCAGAACTTGTTTCTAAGATCAATACTCAAAAAAACTGTCTCTGTGTGGGACTTGATACGGATATAGAAAAATTGCCCTTACATTTAAGAAGCGAGATAGAAAATATTATAGTTTTTAACAAGCAAATTATTGATGCTACTTTACCACATTGCGTAGCGTATAAAATTAATACCGCATTCTATGAAAGCCTTGGCTGGCGTGGTTGGCAGATTTTGGAAGAAACATTTAAGTATATACCAAATACGCATTTGAAAATTGCCGATGCCAAACGTGCTGATATCGGCAATACTTCACAACAATATGCCAAAGCTTTTTTTGATGTGATGCAAGCTGATGCGGTAACGGTTTCACCCTATATGGGTTTGGATTGTTTGGAACCCTTTTTCGCCTATAAAAATAAATTCACCATTGTGTTGGGATTAACCTCCAACGAAGGCAGTAATGATTTTGAGAATTTAAATACCGATAATGGAAAGCTATATGAAGAGGTAATCCAAAAAACAGCTGCAAAATATGGAGCCGAGCAAGCGATGTTTGTTGTAGGTGCAACCAAAGCTATACAAATGAAAGAAATCAGACAACTCATTCCAAATCATTTTTTATTGGTGCCAGGAGTTGGTGCTCAGGGCGGTTCATTGGCAGAGACCATTGCCAATGGGCGAAATGCAGATACGGGCTTACTTATCAATGCATCACGAAGTATTATATATGCAGGTAGCGGAGAAGACTTTGCAATAAAAGCCGCCGAAGAAGCTGAAAATGTTGCAGCTGAGATGAAATTGTTATTATAATAGAATGTACTCCGATGGAGATTGCTTAGCCGCCTATCGCTCATACCAACCCGCTGCTCCTCGCTATGACAATATTTATATATAGTAGTTTAGTCTTCTAGTATCAGCCCTATTTCGCTGAACGAAGAAGTGTCTTTTATAATATAATAGTTTGCACCTTTCATAATATTACCGTCTGTCTTTTTCATACGTTCCAATATCTCAATACCATTCATCGCATTACTTTCAAATGAATTCAAATTATAATCCAATATTACAAAATCGGGGTTGTCATTAATGTTCTTGATGCATTCTTCTCCGGCACCAAATACACGGATATCGAATATTGCTTTTTCTTTCAAATAATCAGAGAAAATGATGGAGAAAATGGGGTCATCATCCACGATAAAATTTCCTTTTTTGCCATTTTATTTAGTAGTTAGTAGCGAGTAATTAGTGCCCTGCGGCAAAAAATATAATCTGTTCTAATTGCTATTTACTTGCCATTTTATTTGTCTTGATACTAGCTATTTGATACTTTTTCACAATTCCGGTAATTCTATTTTATCTGACACCACAAACGATTGGGGAAAATCAGGCAAAAGTACTTTGTATATAGTTACACAATCGATTCGCTTGGAATAATTTCCTACCCTCACTTTGTAGTTTGGGGCTTGGAAAGTGATGTACACATCGAGGTCAGGATATTTTTCGAGCAATGTGGTTTTGGCATCGTTGGCTTTTTTACGGTCGGTGGTTTGCATCAATTGTACGCGGTAGCCCGAGATAGAATTTGCTTGTTTATTCTTTTCTATTTGAGCCTGCACCAGGGAGTCTATGCGCTCTGGTGACTTTATTTGAATCTTTTGGGCAAAAGTTTTGTCATACACCAATTGCATCAAAAGTATTATAACAAATGTTTTAAAATTCATGCCCAAAAAAGTTTAACCAGATGGTATTATCTTCGCACCGCAATTTTACAACAATGGAACAACATCTCAAAACAACTTCTTTAACAAATTTGCATATTTCCCTCGGGGCCAAAATGGTTCCCTTTGCTGGTTACAATATGCCCGTTCAGTACACCAACCTTATCCAAGAGCATCATGCAGTGCGTAACAGTTTGGGTATGTTCGATGTGAGCCACATGGGTGAGTTCATTTTGAAAGGCGAAAAAGCTTTGGATTTGATACAATCTGTCACTAGTAACGACGCTTCTAAATTGGAAGATGGAAAAGTGCAATATAGCTGCCTGCCTAATGACCAAGGCGGCATTGTGGACGACCTTTTGGTGTATCGCTGGAAAGCGGACGAATATTATTTGGTGGTGAATGCATCGAATATTGAAAAAGACTGGAACTGGATTTCAAGTCATAATACTTTTGGTGTAGAGATGGCCAATATGAGTGATGCCATGTCGTTGCTTGCGGTGCAAGGTCCTAATGCGATTAAAGCATTACAAAAATTGACCGATGTAGATTTGTCATCTTTAGAATATTATAGTTTCACGATGGGAACGATGGCTGGTATTAAAGATGTGATTATCTCAAATACAGGCTATACAGGTTCGGGTGGATTTGAATTATATATGATGAACAATGATGCTGAGACAGTATGGAATGCCGTGATGGAAGTAGGCAAAGAATATGATATCATCCCATGCGGACTCGGCTGCCGCGATACTTTGCGTCTGGAAAAAGGATTCTGTTTATATGGTCATGATATCGATGATACCACTTCTCCTATTGAAGCAGGCTTGGGTTGGATTACCAAGTTCACCAAAGAATTTACAAATTCAGCACATCATAAAGTAATCAAAGAAAATGGCCCCAAGAAAAAATTAGTAGGATTTGAAATGATTGACCGTGGTATTCCTCGCCAACATTATATAATACAAGATGCGAATGGCAATGCAATGGGCGAAGTATCTTCAGGTACCCAGTCGCCCACATTGAACAAAGCTATCGGACTTGGCTATGTAGCAACCGAGCACTCAAAACCCGGAACAGAAATATATATAAACATCCGCGACAGAGCATTAAAAGCTGTCGTTTGCAAAATTCCTTTCTTATAATATATATTTTTGTCACCCTTCGATTAACTCAGGATGACAAAAAATAGGAGCATATGCCCCAAATAGAAACAGTATATAGCCCCTCGCTCATTGAGCATTATTCACTCGGCGGCAAAACTGTGGTGGTGGCTGATGTATTGCGTGCAACTACCAGTATGTGTGTGGCATTTGCACATGGTATCACACATATAGTTCCGCTGGTGAGTATATATGAAACTATATTATATAAACCACAAAATTATATAACAGCCGGCGAACGCAACGGACAAAAAGTAGAAGGTTTTGAGAAAGGAAACTCCCCTTTCGATTTTATGGATCATGATATAAAAGACAAACCACTTGCTATTACCACAACCAATGGCACACAGGCTATTCATGCATCATTGGCTGCTGCTAATATATATATTGGTGCGTTTGTAAATTTGCAAGCTGTTGCAAATAAATTACTAGCAGAAGGACAAGATACTATTATACTTTGTGCAGGGTGGAAAAATAAATTCAATCTTGAAGATACTTTATTTGCAGGGGCTTTAGCGGGGCTATTGTATAATAGTGGTTTTGAAATGAACGATGATGCAAGTATTGCTGCAGAAGCATTATATCATACTGCCCAAAATGACCTCACAGCCTTTATCAAAAAATCGGCCCACGCCCAACGCTTCGAACGCATGGGAATAGACCGCGATATAGATTTCTGTATGCAACTCGATATATATGATTTTGTGCCTACGTATGTGGATGGAAAAATAGTTATTTAAGCAAGGTTTTTCTATTGCCTTGACCAAAGGGATATCGTTTCCCAAAACCCAACTAAAAGTCCTATCACCAACCCTCCTATTAACCCCATAAAAAGCTCCCTTGCTTTATGTGCTTTCAAGTACATTCTTGCCCAAAATATAAGACCGCATAAAATTAAAAGTATTATAATAATTGGTCGGTTATCGGTTTTGAAACAAACTGCATTTACAAATACAAAACCCATCAACCCCCCTATTGCAGAAGTGTGTGCGGAAACCTTTTCGTGGAAATTTAATATAAAACAATATAGTAAAGTAAGCAGCGTTGTAATAGCATAAGTGTTTAACAGGCCAGGAATTTCCAATCTATATAAATCGTAAAAATTATAGGCATAGCACATCAAAAAAAGTATATAGGGTAAGATCCGTTCGTTTTTATCATCCAACGCAAAGCTTTGAATACGCCCCGTAAGTTTTAATATAGTAAGCAATGACAAGGGTAAAAAAAATGTATATATTAAGATCCCAAAACCCAAGCGATAAATTTGCTCGTGATATGCTTCAACATAAACAGGAAACTGGTATACAAAATAACAGTAACCCAAAAGATTTAGAAAAATAGGATTTAGAAGTATGGATATAATCCATGCTAGGGCTTTGGCCATATAGGTGCAAATGTAATAACTAAACTCGTTCCAAAAAAAACACATATATTATTGCAACAAAAAAAAGGGCATCATTGCTGAGGCCCTTCTTTCTATCTGGGAACTATGGAATAAAGAACTTTCAAAAAACGACTTCGTGTATGCTATCCAAAGGAATATTCACTCCTCCTTTTAGTGCTACCGAACTATCGGTTGCAGCCCAGACCGTTGTTTCAACGGCTATTGCCCCGCGATCAGTTGCAAATACTATCTTTACCTTATTATGACTCGAATTGCCCAATATCATGGCTCGTTCCAGTTGGGTTTTCAGGGTGAGCTTGTTAGACAATTCTGTGAGAGCGGCCCTTACGAAACGATATTGTCCGATAAGCTCTTTGGGTATTTTGATAGCATTCATATTGGGATATATTTTTTATGTTACAAATTTGGAGCTTATCCGATAGTAAGTAATTATGTTTTTCGTACTTTTCTTACACAAACCTTCTTATTATATTCGACTTGGTAACTTGTTAACAATCATTTGGTAGAATAAATATTTGGTGTCGCAATTGAAACTTAAAGTAAAAAAACTTACCACGTAATACCAACTGTAAAAAATATTTTATGTTTTTTCGTTACTACAATATGAAGGTGCTGTGCACTTTTATGATTGTGTGTTTATGTGCAAAAGGATTTGTTCCAGAAACAGTAATTCATATCACTAAACAAGCTGGACAAGCCGAGCAATAACAAATGTTTAAAGATAGTATTACTAACTATAAAAAATATATATGATAAAGATAGTAAAAAATATTTTGCCGAAGCTAGACAGCTTTGGCATCATTTGGTGGCCGATAGTTTCTACAATTTTTAGGAAGGGACACCCTGGGAGTTTTATGGAAAAACGCAATGCCCCAAGCACGGAGCCATTGCATGTGGCTATTTTGTAAGCACCGTGCTACAAGATGTGGGAGTGCCTGTTGACCGAATTGACTTAGCAGAAATAGCCAGTGAAAACATAATAAAAAAACTGGTAATGCCAAACAGTATGCAACACTTTGTCCCCTTCGATTTACAGAAATTTATAGAAACAATTAAACAAAAAGGTGATGCCCTCTATGTGGTCGGTCTTGATTATCATACAGGTTTTATTAGCTGCGAAAATGGAGAAGTTTGGTTCATACACTCTTCTGCTTCTGAAGTTATTAAAGAATTACCCGTAAATTCTACCCCTATTATATACAATCATTATGGTATTACAGTTGTCTTTCTTTCGATACTGCACTTTTAAAGAAGTGGCTATATAATAATAACTAATATTATCTTTCTGAAGTATTTATAATATATAGTTTCTATCCCGATTTCTTTGCTTGTTGCTGCAATAGGCTAAAATTTTTGAAAAACGTTTGCCATTTATCTTTATCCACTCAAGGTTTTTCAATACCTTTGAACCTTTAAAAACAATACGCAGTAATTGCAAATATGGTAATATGACAGACAAAAAACTCAGACAAGACGCACTTAATTATCATGCAGATGGCAAGCCTGGTAAAATTGAGGTAATCCCAACTAAGCCGACCAATACAAAACGAGACCTTAGCTTAGCATACTCGCCCGGCGTGGCAGAGCCCTGTTTGGAAATTGCAGCAAATGTAGATGAAGTATATAAGTATACAGCCAAAGGAAATTTGGTAGCCGTAATTAGTAATGGAACCGCTGTGCTAGGGCTTGGAGATATTGGCCCCGAAGCCAGCAAACCAGTGATGGAAGGAAAGGGGATTTTATTCAAAATATTTGCGGGTATCGACTGTTTCGATTTAGAACTAAATGCCAAAGATCCTGAAGTGTTTATACAAACTGTGAAAGCTTTGGAACCCACTTTTGGAGGAATAAATCTGGAAGACATTAAAGCTCCTGAATGTTTTGAGATAGAGCGCCGACTGAAAGCAGAATTGAAAATCCCCATTATGCACGACGACCAACATGGAACCGCCATCATTAGTGGAGCAGGATTATTGAATGCCTTGAAAGTTGTGGGCAAAGATATATCAAAAGTAAAACTAGTAGTGAATGGTGCGGGTGCTTCTGCAATAAGTTGTACCAGATTATTTATAGCTCTTGGTGCAACGCGGGCAAACGTGGTGATGTTGGATAGCAAAGGCGTAATCACTGCCGATAGAACAGATTTAGACGATTCAAAAAAAGAATTTATCACACAAAGAAGTATTACAACTTTATCTGATGCAATGAAAGATGCGGATGTCTTTGTGGGTCTGAGCAAAGCTGATGTTGTTTCGGTAGAAATGGTGCAAAGCATGGCTGCAAATCCTATTGTTTTTGCAATGGCCAATCCCAATCCAGAAATAGCCTACGATTTAGCTATTGCATCACGCCCCGATATTATAATGGCCACAGGTCGCAGCGACCATCCCAACCAAGTAAACAATGTATTGGGATTTCCTTTTATTTTTCGTGGTGCTTTGGATGTGCGTGCAACATGTATCAATGAAGAAATGAAATTAGCTGCGGTATACGCCATCGCAAGTTTAGCCCATGAACCTGTTCCCGAAATTGTAAATGTAGCATACAGTCAAAAAAATATAGTGTTTGGTAAAGAATATATATTGCCCAAACCCATGGACCCACGCCTTATTACAACGGTTGCTCCCGCAGTGGCAAAAGCCGCTATAGAAAGTGGTGTTGCTCGTAAACCTATTATTGATTGGGGTGCATATAACCAAGAATTATTGGGTAGGCTTGGCGATGAAAATAAGTTTATGCGATTGGTAATGCAACGTGCAAAAACAAATCCGAAGCGTGTAGTATTTTCTGAAGCCGATACCTATAAAATATTAAAAGCTGCAGAGATTGTAAAAGACGACGGATTGGCAATTCCTATTTTATTGGGCAATCGCGAAAAAATACTTTCGATGATTAAGGAAAACAATTTAGATCTGGAAGGCGTGGAGATAGTAGACCAAATGGCCGAAGAAGAAAAACGAGCCGAATTTGCCCAACGATATTTTGAGAAACGCCAACGCAAAGGTGTTACCTTGCACGATGCAAAAAAGATTATGCGTGAACGAAATTATTTTGGTTGTATGATGCTAGAAGCGGGAGAAGCAGATGCGATGATTTCAGGAATGACTCGTAATTATCCAAATACTATAAGGCCCGCATTACATATAATTGGGCGTGATGAACGGGTGAACAAAGTTACTGGCATGTATATCATGCTCACCAAAAAAGGTGTCTTGTTTTTTGCCGATGCAACCGTGAACCAAAGACCGACCGCTGAAGATCTTGCTGACATTACTTTATTGACTGCAAAAGCTGTAGAGAATTTTAATATGATACCGCGTGTGGCCATGCTTAGTTATACAAACTTTGGAAGCACAGATGGCGATACACCCCGGCGTGTACAAAAAGCCCGAGACCTTGTAAAACAGCGTCGCCCCGATTTAATTGTGGATGGAGATATACAGGGAAATTTTGCTCTAAATCAAAATTTGTTGGAAGAAAATTTTCCTTTCAGCGAATTGGTGGGCGGTCCCGCAAATGTGCTTATTTTCCCAAGTTTAAGTGCAGGAAATATATGTTATAAAATATTACAAGAGCTTGGAGCCGCAGAAGCTATAGGGCCAGTATTGTTGGGTATGAACAAGCCTGTACATATCGTACAGCTCGGTAGCTCGGTTCGCGAAATAGTTAATATGGTTTCTATTGCTGTAATTGACTCACAATCAAGGGGTTAGTATACTTTTTTTTTATAAAAAGTAATATATAAATATTTGAGAACTTCAACAATATATAAATACATTTTGGTTCTTAACTTTGCCGCCACATGGAACAAGTAAAAATAGTTTTAATACGCGAAGGCAAAGCAGAGCCTGACAAGCGTGTGGCCATGACTCCCGCCCAATGTATAAAACTAAAAACAGCTTTTCCTCATGTGGACATAGTGGTGCAGCCATCTCCCCATCGTTGTATCGTCGATACAGAATATGAGAATGCGGGATTAAAATTACAAGAAGATTTAACTGATTGTAATATATTATTAGGTATTAAAGAAATTCCTGTTGAACAATTAATTGAGAATAAAACCTATTTGTTTTTTTCGCATACTATCAAAAAACAACCGCATAATCGTAAATTATTAAGAGAAATTATTAAGAAAAAAATTAGATTAATTGATTATGAAACGTTAACCTGGGAAAATGGTAGTCGTATATTAGGGTTTGGCAGATACGCTGGTATAGTAGGCGGGCACAATGGTTTATTGACCTATGGGAAAAAGAAAAAACTATATGATTTGAAACCTGCTCATCTTTGCAAAAACTATGATGAATTAGTAGAACAATATAAACATATACAATTACCTCCTATCAAGATTTGTTTAACGGGAGATGGCCGAGTAAGCCATGGTGTTATTGAACTTTTTGAAAAACTCAATTTGCGAGAAGTAACCCCACGTGCATTTTTACAAGAAAAATTTGATGAACCTATATATGTTCATCTTCGTTCAGAACATTATTACGAACATAAAGATAGCCGCCCTTGGGACAAAAGCGATTTCTATCATAACCCCGAAGATTATATTTGTACTTTTAAACCTTATTCGCAAGTTACGGATTTATTAGTAAATGGTATACTTTGGAAGCCCGGAATTCCTGCGTTCTTCAGTCGTTCGGAGATAAAAGAAGATACTTTTAATATAGAAGTAGTTGCCGATATTAGTTGCGATATTCCTGGTTCTTTGCCAATTACCCTGCGAGCAACCACTATCGAAAATCCAGTATATGGATATCATAAATACAGTTCATCTGAGGTAGAACCATATTTAGCAAACACCGTTGATATCATGGCTGTGGGTAATTTGCCTTGTGAGCTTCCTTATGATGCATCCGAAGGTTTTGGTGACGATTTATTACGTTCTGTAATGCCACATTTGTTAAGTAAGAAAGAGGATGATATTATAAAGAATGCAACCATAGCAGAAAATGGTTCGCTCACAAAAAGATATACTTATCTAACAGATTATATTTCTTAATATATAAATGAAAACAATAACTTTTGCAGTTTGTGGATTCGGACATATAGGAAAGCGACACGCCCAAATGGTTGACAGACATGAGTTTGGTGAGCTTGCTGCCATAATAGATAATGACCCCAACAAATTAGAAGACGCAAAAATTATATACCCAAAAATTCAAACGTATTTAAAATTGGAAGATTTTATAAATAATCAAAAGTCAGATGTGGGAATTATTGCCACGCCCAATTATTTACATACTTCTCAAGCAGAAATTTTTCTCCAAAACAACCATCATGTGGTTGTTGAGAAACCTATGGGTATTGATCCAAAAAGTTGCTATCGTCTGGCAAATAGTTATGCCAATAACTATATTTTTTGCGTGATGCAAAACAGATATTCCCCTCCAGCAAAGTGGATCAAAAGTATAGTAGACAAAGGTATACTTGGCGATATATATATGGTGCAGATAAATTGTTTTTGGAATCGTGACGAACGTTATTATACACCGCAAACATGGCGTGGTAGTAAGGAGTTCGACGGAGGAGTGTTATATACCCAGTTCAGCCATTTTATAGATATTGTGTATTGGCTCTTTGGCGATGTAAAAAATGTGCAAACCAAACTATATAATAACAACCATACAAATATTACCGAATTTGAAGACAGTGGTTTTTCAAATTTTGATTTTATAAATGGCGGAAACGGAACTCTCAATTTTTCAACATCGGTATATGATAAGAATTTTGAAAGCAGTATTACCATTATAGCCGATAACGGCACCATAAAAATCGGAGGACAGTATATGGATGAGGTAACCTATTGCCATATAAAAGACTATCAATTGTCCGTATTAGAAAAAACGCAAGAAGCAAATGATTATGGGCATTATAAAGGCTCAGCCAACAATCATGACAAGGTGATTGACAATGTAATAAACACATTAAATGGGTTAGAAAAGCCACATACTTCCGCAGCAGAGGGAGCCAAGGTGGTAGAGATTATTGAACGAATATATAATAGTGCTAAGTAATATCTGCACCCGTATTTATTGTATTTGTAGGACTCACAAAGTGTAAATTCCCTTCGCTATCCTTAGCCATTAATATCATTCCTTGGCTTTCAATACCTCGCATTTTTCTTGGCGCTAAATTAGCAACCAACGACACTTGTTTTCCTATTATATCTTCAGGTTTATAATATTCTGCAATACCTGATACCACTATACGTTTGTCGATACCTGTTTCCAATGTTAGTTTTAATAATTTATCGGAATTGGGTACTTTCTCTGCCTCTAAAATAGTTGCTACACGTAAATCTATTTTTGCAAAATCATCAAAAGTTATCATATCTTTTAGTGGTTTTAGGTTTGTTTCTGTTTGTACAGTATTAGCAGGATTATTTTTTAATTTATCAATTTGTTTTTGTATCTCAATGTCTTCAATATTTTTAAACAAATGCACCGCTTGCCCAATTTCGTGGCTTGTTTCCAATGCTACATGATTCCCGTTTATAATCGTATTAAAATCTGTTTCTAATGGTGAGGTATTATATAAATTAAAAATGTTCTTTGCTGTTTCTGGTAAAAATGCTTGCGATAAAATTCCCAAATTATAACAATAAACCAAGGCTGCATTTAAAACCGTTTCTGTTTGTTCCTTATTTGTTTTAATTAAGTGCCATGGCTCTGTATCAGCAAAGTACTTATTCCCTGCTCTATATAAGTCCATTAGCTCGCCCAATGCATCTCTGAACTTATATTTAGATAAATATTCATCGATGGTTTTGCTTTTATTATATAAGTTTTCAAAGAGTTTGTTTTCCAATTCTCCATATATATTTTTGCTTGGTACTTTGCCCTCAAAAAATTTATGTGTCAATACAATTACTCTATTTACAAAATTACCCAACACAGCTACCAGCTCGCTATTAACGGCTAGTTGGTATCCACTCCATGTAAAATCACTATCCTTACTTTCAGGTGCAATAGCGGTTAAATAATATCTTAATTCATCATTCCTGTTTGGGAAATCTTCCAAGTATTCGTGCAGCCAAACTGCCCAGTTTCTTGAGGTTGATATTTTTTCTCCTTCTAAGTTTAGGAATTCGTTTGCAGGTACATTTTCTGGCAATATATATTGTTTCCCACCAGTGTTGTTATATGCCATTAGCATTGCAGGAAATATAATACAATGGAAAACTATATTGTCTTTGCCAATAAAATGTATTAACTTTTGATCTGTATGATTATCTTCAATCCAATATTTTTCCCAGCTATCTTCTATATACTCTTTGGTGTTGCTAATATATCCCAAAGGTGCATCAAACCAAACATACATTACTTTGCCTTCGGCATCTTTTACTATGGGTGACAGCTTTACACCCCAATCCAAATCCCGGGTCATCGCACGTGCATTCAAACCATCTTTCAACCATGATGAGCACTGTCCATATACATTTACCTTCCAATCTTTTAGATGACTATTTATATAGTTTTCTAGTTGGGTTTGATATTTGTTTAATGGCAAATACCAGTTTTTTGTCTCACGCATTTCTGGTTTTCCGCCACTTAATGTCGATTTGGGGCTTATTAAATCTGTGGGGTTCAATGTGCTTCCGCATCGCTCACACTGATCGCCATAAGCATTGGGATTGCTGCATTTGGGGCAGGTCCCTGTAATATATCTGTCTGCTAAAAATTGATTTGCTTCTGTATCAAAAAACTGCTGTGTGGTTTCTTCTTCAAACTTAGAATTTGTATATAATGTTTCAAAAAAATGTTGTGCATTACTATGATGATATGCAGCCGAGGTACGGCCATAAAAACTAAAGTTGATGCCGAATTTCTCAAACGCATTCTTCATCATCGTATGATACTTATCAACTATGGCTTGTGGAGTTGTGCCTTCTTTTGCTGCCCTAATAGTAACAGGCACTCCGTGCTCATCGCTGCCACAAATAAAAATAGCATCTTCGCATTTTAGTTTTAAATATCTATGATAAATATCAGCCGGTAGAAAGCATCCTGCTATATGGCCTACATGCAAAGGTCCATTCGCATATGGCAACGCCGCTGTGATTGTATATACTTTTTTCTTATTTGTCATTCTGCTGCAAAAATAAGCTGTACTAGTCAGTAAACAGTAATTAGTAAACACAGGCTTAAGCCCGAAAGGGACTAACTACTGACTACTATATTATTTCGCCAAATCGAGTTCTATATAAAATGTGCTTCCCACATTTTGCTCCGTTTCAAACCAAATACGACCATTTGCCCGTTCAATTATTTTTTTCACAATAGCCAAACCCAATCCCATCCCCGAGTTTTTGGTACTGAAGTTAGGTTCAAAAATATGGTTGTGTAATTCGATGGGAATGCCTGTGCCGTTGTCTTTTATGGTTATCACAAACTTGCTGCCTGTGTTTGCAATATAAATATCTACAATGGGCTCCAAGCTTTCTTTAGCAGCCTGTATGCCATTTTTAACCAAATTATTCATCACCCTTTGTATAGCATCCGAATTAATTAAAACAATACTTTCTCCCTCTTTATTATGAAAATTAACTACTGCGTTTCCGGGCATATTGTATAATTGTGCAATCTTTTTGCACACATCATTCACGTTTATTTGTTCGGGTTTGCCCTCTGTCATTCTAGCGAAGGAACTAAACTCGCCCGCCAATTGTGACAGTGAATCTATTTGTTCAATTAACAAATTGCTTACTCGTTTCACGTGTGCTTCAAGGTCATCCACATTTTCATGTGCTGAGCGTTGCAACATTTGAAGATTGAGTTTCATCGGGGTAAGGGGGTTTTTTATTTCGTGGGCTATTTGTTTGGCCATCTCACGCCATGCATGGTCACGCTCTGTTTTAGCAAGCATCTCCGCACTTTCTTCAAGTTTATCAATCATCATATTATATTGCCTTACCAAAGCTCCAATCTCGTCACGTTTATTCCACACCAGTTTATTGTTCTTCTTCCCAAAGGTGGTTTGTGCTATTTTTAATCTGATAAAATTAAGGCTGTTGCTCACCCTTAACGATATAATATAAGAGAACAAACTTATTATAATAAATATGAGCGAATACGGAGTAATCAAACTAATAATATTGGATTTAATCTCTGTTTCTAGCTCTGTTTCCTTGCTAAAGAATGGTAAGTTTATATAGGCTACTATTTTGTTGTTTTCTACAATAGGCAAGTACGCCGATAAATAATTAAGCTTGCCTATGTTTTCATTATGTATAAACTGAGATTGATTTTTATAGTTTAGCTGTTGCAGTGCATCTGGATTAATGCGGTTGCTCATAATGCCGAACTCAAATATTTTTGGCTGAGAAGTGGCTAGCAAGTTGCCGCTCAAATCAAATAAATTAATATCAGAGGCATATAATTCGCTTAGCTTATTCACCTGTTTGCTAAGTTCACTCAATTGATAATTTGTGGGGTTTATCTCCGCGTCGCTCTCAATTTCGTAGGCAATTTGTTTTATTTTTAATAATAGCTTGTCGTGTTGGTTTTCGTTAAATTTATTTACGATACCCTGTTGACTAATCACCGCGGTAATTACAATGGTAATTACTATTAAAAAGGCTAACAATAATTGTATTTGGTTCGATAATAATGAAAGGTTAAAGCCTCCTGATATATAATTGCTTTTGAACGATTGAAAAACCGAAATGATATAACGTCTTTTGCTGCTATAGAAATATCTGATATGCCTGATGAAATGAAAAAAGGTGCTAAACAAAAACACAAGAAACAATATCTGCACAAAAAAGGTTACGAAGAATAATATATAAGTAAATGGTCGATAAAGAGGCTCACTTTTTCGGCTGGCAATAATTATAATATTATTATTGTTTTTATATGCCAAATGGTCGTAGCCGTTTTGTTTATAGTCGAAAAAGTTATCTGTGAATTTAAAATTGGGGCTATCAATGTTTACAGAATAATTATAGGTTCCGTGATTATTGAAAAGCTTGCCCTCCCGGTACATGCACCAAGAATAGTCAGGGTTCTGAAAAAAATCAACGCTTCTACTTTGACTGAACAATTCTGTTTGTACAAACTGGTCTCCTAGGCCTTTTGGCTGCAAAATAATATATATTCTACCAGAAACTTTTTCGTCATCATTGAAATTGTATAATGCTATATAACCCTGCAATGAACTTGAGGAATTGATTCTTGAAAAATTTGTATTTTCTACCTGCGTAGCATTGTTGTAATAAATAGAGTCTAACTCTCCTATTTTGGTAGAACTTGAATCGTTTTGTGTTGTATAAATAGAAATATTATAATGACCCAAATATCCTGTAAAATAATTTTCCTTTATTTTTTTTTTTAGTTGCTCATTCCCTGCTCTGTTTTTATATAATAGTTTTTTTAATGAGAAGTCGTTTTGTAATCGTTTGTCTATATCCCCCATCAGCCTTTCTGCACGGCTATCTCTTCTTTCATATATGTTCTGGGTAATGATTCTTCTTGAAGCGTTTTCCTTCTCTCTATTATAATGAGAAAACACTAAGCCGATAACTATTGACGACATAATTAAAGAAAAGAAGCTTTTTTGTAAATGCGTTTGTGAACGGCCATATATTGCAATAAATAGCAAGCCTATTAATAAAGCGGTACCTATAATATATATATATCCCGTAAACCAAAACAATAAACACAGAAACAGAAACAAGATTCCTGTAAAAAAAGGTATGTTTTTTTTGCGTAAATCAATTTTAGAAGTGGGCAATACTCTAATTGCTAAATAACCCATCATGCAGCATAAAGCCACCAACAACAAAGCATAAAGCGTATAACTGTTAATTGATTTATTTGAAAAATTTAACGAAATTGTTGAGTCGACAATCAGGGTTTGAACTAAATATACTGTAGCAAAAGGAGATCCCAATAATAATAGTGATAAAAAATATTTAGTAAACTTACTAAAAAGATTAGGTAATCGAATGCTCTTGCTCCCTTTTTTCACCAATATCACAAAAAGTAATCTACAAATTAAACTAACATTAATAATAAAATCGGCTAGCGAAGGGAAAAAGAAGTTTGATGCATAAATAGTAGGGCTAAATATCTCTCCTTCATATAGAAAGTTAGGATACTTATACTGTATCTGCAACAATCGTAAAACTATCAATATCAAACCGAAAATTATAGTTACAAAAAACACCTGTTCCTTGCATATAAAGTAGATGATAAACGATTCGATAGAAAAATATAATAGAATTGCTCCTAGTATAATAAGAATCTTTAACCAACCTGGGTAACTTGCATTACCAGAAACGCTTTGAAAAGAAAAATAATATTTCCCATCAGGCGATTTTATTTCATAATACCCAGGTAATTTAACTAAACTAATTTTTACATTTTCTATTTCTTCCCATTTTTCGCTGAGTTCGTTTTCTAAATATTTGTTCTGTATTAGATATTCATTTTTTATTAGAAACAGTAATAAATAATTATAATATCCTTTGTTCTTTTTATATACTTGAAATATGCCGTTCTGCGTTTTTAGGAATGTAGACCCTTTCCTCAAATCATCCAAACAGCTATCTATTGTTACCCGCTCAGTACTCCAATACACCATGCTGTCGCCGTTGAAAGCCAATAGCTCAAAGCCATTTTCATGTATTTTATCTGCTGTCGTCTTCTCGAAATTTAGTACCGCATGTTCATTAATAATATTGGTATCATTTAACAAAGCATCGGCAACCTTTTCGTTTTTTTCAATTCGCTCATATATGTTTTCAGATAAAATAGTTTGTCGCTCTGTATCATGTTTTTTCCAATAGCTTTCCCATAACAAGCCTGATAACAAACTTGCCAGCCCCAATATAAAAGCTATGATGCGAAACCTCATATTATAGGTGTTTTCCTGTTGTTAAATAATTTTGTACATAGTCTTCTATTCCTTTCTGAAGCGAATAAAAAAGATTATCATATCCAATATTTCGCATCTTGCTCATGTTTGCACAAGTATAATATTGATACTTTTCACGGATATCTTCTGGCGTGTCTATATAATGTATTTCGCCTCCGATGTGGGTCGATGATATTGTGCTCAAGGCAAGCTGTTCAAAGGTTTCTGCATGACCTGTGCCCAAATTGTATATTCCCGAATTTTTGCGATTAATCATAAACCAATATAATACATCACATACATCTTTCACATATATAAAGTCTCGCATTTGTCCTCCATCTTTATATTCTGGATTATGCGATTTAAATAAGTTTATATACTTATCTTTTTGCAATTGATTATATGCATGAAATATAACAGAGGCCATTCTGCCCTTATGATATTCATTGGGTCCATAAACATTGAAAAACTTAAACCCTGCCCAAAAGAACGGCTTGGTTTCTTGTAGCAAGGCCCATATATCAAACTCGTTTTTTGATATCCCATAAGGGTTCAAAGGCTTTAAATATGGTGCTTGTTTTTCATCGTCATTATAGCCCAGCTCCCCTAATCCATAAGTAGCGGCCGATGAAGCATATATTAAAGGAATATCATGGCTTACGCATAGCTGCCAAATATCTTTTGAATAATTAAGATTTAATTTATCGAACACCGCTTTGTTGCTCTCGGCTGTGTCTGTGCGTGCTCCTATGTGTAAAATGAATTGTATTTGTGTTTCTTTGCCTTTTGTCCATTCAAAAAACACTTCTCTTTCTATTTGTTCCTTATACTCTTTGTTCGCCAAGTTTTTGTTTTTCTCTTTGTTAGAAAAATCGTCAACCAATATTAGTTCACAAAAACCCATACTATTTAACTTTGCCACCATGCAACTACCAATAAACCCTGCCGCCCCTGTAACTATAATCATATCTATTTGTTTTCATGCAAAAGTATATCAAGTTATACAGAAACCAATAAATACACAACGCAAGGGCTGCTTGGCTGCTTGTGGTTGCTCGAATTTATTATGCCTCTCCGCTTGCAATCCAATCCTATGTTCATTAACTTCGCGCCAAAATTAAAAAACGATATAATGGCTTACGATTTAGACATAATTAATGCCCACTACGCCCGCATTGGTGGCCGTGTGGCAGCTGCCCGAAACCATACAGGCAAACCCCTTACTCTTACTGAAAAGATATTATACAGTCACCTTACCGAAGGCCATGCGGCCCATGCCTACCAACGCCTCATTGACTATGTAGACTTTGCTCCGGATAGAGTTGCAATGCAAGATGCTACTGCACAGATGGCTTTACTGCAGTTTATGCA
Source organism: Bacteroidota bacterium (assembly GCA_947477885.1). Lineage (GTDB taxonomy): Bacteria > Bacteroidota > Bacteroidia > UKL13-3 > UKL13-3 > CANJUD01. The sequence continues at coordinate 7,244 of CANJUD010000016.1, read as the reverse complement.
AGCGGGCCGCCCCAAAGTAGCCGTGCCCAGCACCGTGCACTGCGACCATTTAATACAAGCCAAAGACGGCGCTGTTACCGATTTGAATACTGCTATAGATAAGAACAAAGAAGTATATGATTTCCTAGCTTCCGTTTCCAATAAATATGGTATAGGTTTTTGGAAACCCGGTGCCGGTATTATACACCAAGTTATATTAGAGAACTACGCTTTCCCCGGTGGCTTAATGATAGGTACCGACTCGCACACCGTTAATGCCGGCGGCTTGGGTATGATAGCCATAGGTGTGGGTGGTGCCGATGCTTGCGATGTGATGGCAGGCTTACCTTGGGAACTTAAATGGCCAAAACTCATTGGTGTGAAACTAACTGGCAAACTAAGCGGTTGGGCATCGGCAAAAGATATTATATTAAAAGTAGCTGGTATACTTACCGTAAAAGGCGGTACCAATGCCATACTTGAATACTTTGGCGATGGTGCTGATTCGCTATCATGCACAGGTAAAGGAACCATTTGTAATATGGGTGCCGAGATTGGTGCAACCACTTCCCTTTTCTGTTATGATAACAAAATGGCCGAATACCTTAAAGGCACCAGCCGTGCCGAGATAGCTGCCGCAGCCGATGCCGTTACAGAGCACTTACGTGGCGATAAAGAAGTATATGAAAACCCAGCTCTATATTTTGATGAAGTAATCGAAATCAACCTTACAGAGCTGGAGCCACATATCAATGGTCCTTTCACTCCTGATTTAGCTTGGCCTATCTCCAAATTTGCAGCAGCAGTAAAAGAAAACAACTGGCCTGCTGAGTTAGAGGTTGGGTTGATTGGCTCATGCACCAACTCATCATACGAAGATATTACGCGTGCTGCATCGGTAGCCAAACAAGCAACAGATGCCGGGCTAAAAACCAAATCAGAGTTTACTATTACCCCTGGTTCTGAGTTGGTGAGATATACTGTAGAACGCGATGGTTATTTGAACACGTTTGAAGAAATGGGCGGCGTAGTATTAGCGAATGCTTGTGGCCCTTGCATTGGTCAATGGGCTAGGCATACTTCAGACCCTAACAAAAGAAACTCCATCATTACCTCCTTCAATAGAAACTTTGCCAAACGCAATGATGGCAACCCTAACACCCATGCTTTTGTAGCATCGCCCGAGATTGTAACCGCACTAGCTATTGCTGGAGATTTAACCTTCAACCCCCTAACCGATTACCTAACCAATGCAGCTGGCGAACAAGTAAAACTGCAAGAGCCCCAAGGAATTGAAATGCCGATAAAAGGATTTGCTGTGGAAGATGCAGGCTTTGTGGCTCCTGCTGCTGATGGAAGCAATATAAACGTGGCGGTATCGCCCACTAGTGATCGCTTGCAATTGTTGAAGCCTTTCTCGGCTTGGGAAGGAACCGACTTGTGTGGCTTGAAACTATTAATAAAAGTAAAAGGCAAGTGCACTACTGACCATATTAGTATGGCAGGTCCATGGCTTAAGTTCCGCGGCCATTTGGATAATATCTCGAACAATATGCTAATAGGTGCAGTAAACTTTGCCAATGAGAAAACCAATTGTGTGAAGAATCAACTAACTGGCGAATATGGCGAAGTGCCCGCAGTGCAGCGTGCATACAAAGCAGCACACATTGGCAGCATAGTAGTTGGCGACGAAAACTATGGTGAAGGAAGTAGCCGCGAACACGCAGCTATGGAGCCACGCCACTTGGGAGTGCGTGCTATTTTGGTAAAATCGTATGCTCGTATCCATGAAACCAACCTGAAAAAACAAGGTATGTTGGCATTAACCTTTGCAGATAAAAATGATTATGACAAAATAAAAGAAGACGATACTTTTGATATTATAGGATTAACCTCTTTCACCTCGGGCAAACCCCTTGGCTTGGTGATAAATCATATTGATGGCACAAGCGATACTATTATGATAAACCATACCTATAACGACCAACAAATAGAGTGGTTCAAAGCAGGTGGTGCGTTGAATATTATCCGTCAACAACTAGCGTAATAATATAATAGTTGATCCATGGAGTTTGGCCGTGTTAATCCCGATGATTTATCAGGAATAGATTTCACGCTACCGCCTGACCACCCGCAAACGGGCAAGGTGTTGAGCGGAAAGAAAGCTAAAACAAAAGTATATGAGGGCTGCGTCAAATGGGGCCGACCAGAATGGGTAGGCTTGATATATCCCAAAGGTACCAAAGCCGCCGATTTCCTATCACACTATGCCAAGCATTTTAACAGTATTGAACTGAATGCTACTTTCCACCAACCGCATACCAGAGAAACCATTGAGAAGTGGGCAGCCATGACGGGCGAAGGATTTAAGTTTTGCCCCAAAGTATACCAAGGAGTGAGCCACTGGAAACGCCTGAAAGAAGCACAAGCAGAAACCGATAAGTATATAGAAAGTATACTAGGCTTTGGCGACAAACTAGGCCCTGTGTTATTACAGGTACATGATAACTTCGGTTTAAAATCGGTTGAAGTATTACAAAACTATTTGCGTGATTGGCCCAAAGAAATAGCCCTGCAACTGGAGCTGAGAAACACCAATTGGCATACCGACTCTATTATACTCGATGAAACCATGAGCCTGATGCAAGAACTTGGAATCGGCTTTGTACTTACTGATGCTGCTGGCAGAAGAGATGTGGTGCACATGCGATTGACAAATCAAACAGCCTTTATCCGCTGGGTGGGCAATAGCTTGCACCCTACAGATTATATAAGAATAGACGAATGGGCTTTGCGAATAAAAGAATGGATTGGCAAAGGCATCAAAGAAGTGTATTTCTTGGTACACAACCACGATGAAATCAATACCCCCGTTATCTGCGATTACGCCGTGAAAAAGTTCAACGAGATTTGTGGTTTGAAGTTGGATCCTCCCAATTTGTTGACTTGTTATAATAAAAAAACAGCATTTCTTATGCGGAAACGCTGTTTTTTATACGCTGTTCTATCCTTTAGTTTCTATTATAATACCTTCTCTTCATTACTGCCGTCAATATCCATTATATATATATTGGATTGAAAATGTATATATTTTTTGTCTGCTGGAAACCAGTATATAGTTTTATCAACTAACATTTTCTTACCATCAGCAGATATTGATATTACACCATATTTCCTTGTGTCGCATCCATTTTTTATAGTGGTTGGAGGCAATGTATTCACATTTATCTTTATTAGACCCGATGAATCATTGCTACAAAAAACTTCGCTATTATTGGGATGCCAACAAATACCATTTAATATGTTTCTATTAGTTGGACTACTAAATCGAAGCGTTTTTTTAAACTCTTTAGTTTTATAATTTAATAAGCCCAAATATGTATTGTCCCCGTCATCAAAGCCCGTAGCAATTATATTGTCTGTATTCCAAGATTTGAGCAAGTTCGCACCCCCATAAAATTTCATAGGAATACTATCAAGCCTAACTCCATCAAATGAAATAAATTTATCTCCTCGGTATATGGATTCACTGCTTATCCTGTCAGTTGCTATAATAACTTTGCCATCTGCTGATACTTCGGGTTCATAGTGTGCTAAACAAAAAGTAAGGCGGGTTAGAGAATCACCATCGGGTTTTATTTTATACAACACAGCTCCAGTATTTTTAAAGACTATCCAATTATTCTTTGCCCATTTTACAGTTCCTGACAAATTTGCATCTTCTAATACAACAAATTCTTGCTTTGTTCTTAAATTATATGTGACCAATTGTTTGCTGATGAAGTTAGCATCTAATACAAATTTAAAATAAATAAACTCATCTGAATTGTTTGGGTTAAAACATGGATTACTCACGCAAGTTTTTTCTTGGTAATAATCAATTACACGCATAGGGTCAACTCCAGTTTCATCAAAAGGCTGGCATTCTATGTATAAATTACTATTCGCATTATCTACATTAATATGGTGGCGACACGATTGAAATAAAAAGATCAAAAGAATAACGCCCGTTATATGAATTAAAATAGATTTCAGGGTTTTCATCGGGCTATTATTATTTTTTGCGTAATTGTTTCATTTTCACTAATTACTTTACAAAGATAAATACCTTCTGGTAAATTTCCAACAGGTAAAGGTATTTCATTGTGACCTTCATTATATACTTTTTTGGGTAATTCATATACCAATTTGCCTTGCATATCACTTAGACTTATATTAAGCATAGAATTTCTCATCAATCCCATTACAAGTGTTATTTGATTATTGGCAGGATTGGGATAGGCATGCAAGCATTTGCTTTCAATAACAGGATTTGAAATGGCTGTTGCAGCAGGGTCATAAATATAAACTGTAATACCAAAAGCACTATTCCCTGACAAATCAAAAGGTAACCATTCGTTCAAACTTGTAGATGAGGCCCCATTTATATACTGCTTAAAGTTATATATATACCCCTCTACTGTCACAGAACTGCTGCTCTGGGCAGTTATTGCAATGTCGGAAAATGGAAACACGAAACCACTGTGAGCATATAAATCGCTAGCACTATTTCTGACCCACACCCCCAATACAGTTGCGGTTGATGGCAAGTTTAGCGAAAATGTAGTTGTAACTTTATATATATCGCCTGTATAAGAGCCTAAACTTAATCCTTTTGCAGGAAAAGTTAAATTGAAAGCAGCACCAATATTACCTCCAGTTAATACAGCCGTGCTATTGCTTACAGTTGCATTACAATGTTTTACTTGATACTTAGGTAATAGTATTTTTTTAATAGTATTACCTGCATCGATTTTACCATACCCGCTTACTGAACTATACGTTGCGTTCGAACTGTTTATTATTTTGGCATTTTTTTCTATCAATTGTTCAACATCTTCATGACTTAGACTGTTTGGAGCCAAAGAATTGTTACTTATATAACTAATCATAAGTGCAGCCGTGCCTGATGCATGTGCGGCAGAGAAAGAAGTACCTGTAGTGCCGGTATATGTATACCCCAAATTGTTATTATAATCTATCGTTTTAATTTCAGTATTAACACCTGGTGCTACAAAATCTATATCATTGGAATAAATGAAAAGGAAGGAACAACATTACTACCATCGTTTGCCCCTACTTTCATAACCCAGTCTTTCCTCAAACTGGCAGGATACATTTTAGTTGTTGAAAATATTCCTTTGTTTGTATTTACGTTACCAGAACTTGCTACAATTGCACAATTATTATTAAATGCAAAATTAATCATGTTGTTTAGAGTTATATTATAAAAAACACCACCCCAACTATGATTCATCACATTCAATCCTTGTCCATTATTTAAATAAGATAAAGCCCCTTGATAAATTGCATTTGCGACTTCAGATAGTGTTATGTAACCACCGTTTTCTGCTATTTTCATGTCATATAGTCTAACACCATTTTGTGACCCATCTCCCCCTGCTATACCTGCAATACCATTTGAATTATCCTTCACGGCACCAATTATTCCTGCAATTGCAGTACCATGGCCGTCTCGGTCATTATTCCCATTTGTAAAAATAGAAACTAAATTAGCATAATCGTATCCTCCTTTCACTCTTGAATGATTTGCATTGCCTGAATAATCATCCGTTAAATCGTTATGACAATAATTGATTCCTCCGTCATATATACCAACTTTTACATTATCTGTACCCCACGCATAATCCCAAGCATCTTTCATATAGATACTACCATCGGCACCATATGGATCGAATAATGATAGTTGGTTTGGGAAAAACTGGTCATTTGGAGAATGTGCTTGTAACTTAAACAAATAGTTTAATTCCGCATATTCAACAAAAGGTTTTAAATTGTTTAAAGAATCAACAGCTTGCAGGTAGGTCATACTCGTTGAGTTGTTAGAGTTCCAATGCAATAAGAATGTTGACCAGTAAGGAGGTACCTTAATAATACTGCTATCCCTCGCTACGCTTAAAGTGTCATTAGTCGACATTGTTGGATATATCTTATCCATTGTCATATTAGAAATTGAAGTATCTAAATAGCTATTATCTATTAGGTATGCTAGTAAAGTAGAATCTATAAAATCACTAACTAGTCCTGTTTTTATGCTAGTATCGTTTATAGCTGATTTATTCAAAATCGAAGGGTCAAATTTTATAATAAATTGGTATTTATAACAAATGGCATTCCCATAGCTATCGTTGAGTATATCTGCACTACGCAATTGGGCAAATGTGCTATTAAAGTATAGCAAAGCTGTAATAATAAGAAATAATAGTTTTTTCATGTTGGTTAAAGATTTTTTTAATTAATTGTTTGGAAAAATTATAAATTATCTTTGCCCCGCCAAATTATACAGTGCTATTGTAGAAAATACTTATAAACCAATCTAAGCCAATAGAACCTTTGGATATAAGTAGTACTATATATAAAAACGGCAGGGAAAGAGAAGTCCCTGAAAGCAGCCCCAAAAGGGGCTGCTTTCGATTTTAAAAAGGCAAGCTAAGTAAAAGGTTTCATAGTCATAGTATGTTAAATCTGTTTTTTACTAATTTGTTTTCTAGTATCAATTATTATTTACACCAACCACATTTTATTTATACTTCCACAACCCCATATAATAAAAAAGAGGTGTGAACCTTCCATCATCTGCTCAAATGCGGGTACTGGAATACCCAATCAAGAAAGAATTGAAGAAAAGAACACACCCCTGGCGGGGTGCATCCATTTCAACAAAAAGTCTCGATTTGTAAATTTCCGGTTTAGCCTTTGACCGTTTGTTTTAAAAGAATGCCTAATATCTTTAGAACTTTATCTAATTGCGAAGCAAATGAAAGCACTAAGAATCAAACATCCAAATAAAATAAAAAATTAGGCGATATATGAATTTTGTGAAAATATTTGCATTATCCAAAAATCTCCATACATTTGCCCATTTTCAAGGATTTTTATTCTTGCACAAAGGTTTAAGTTTGTTTTCATAGCGTATAAAGGCTTCCCGCAAGGGTGGCCTTTATACGTTTATTACCATACCAACAACGCCCAAACTTAAAAAATAAATACCATCATATAAATAACTGAACTCATACACTTCCTATCCAAACATTCAGACCTGCCTACCAAACATTCTGTCTTGTCCTGAAATAGGTTTACACTAAAAAGTGTAAAACATGGAAAAAAAAATCAATCAAAAAGCAGGTAAATATTTTACCGAAGACGAGAGACACAAAATCATTCAGGAACTGTTCGCGACCAAGTGCACCAAACAACACATTTGG
>CANJUD010000015.1 GCA_947477885.1 Bacteroidota bacterium | reverse complement strand
ATTGCTATTAACGGGGCCATGTCCATCCGCGAAAATGCTTTTAAATTTCCACTTTCATCAACAATAGATATTGCGATTGAAAATTTTAATTCTTCGGCTTTTAATACAGCAGCAGCAATCATTTGATGGGAAAGATGAGCTGTAATAGTCTTTTTTGTAAACGTTTTCATGGTTTTAAATTATTTGGTTTAACATTAAATATACGCTGCAAATATTAATTTATTTTATTGACTTTTTTTATTCTGTAAATTCAACATTCAACAATGTCCAAATCCTTTTCTATATTATTCAGATAGCTTAAATAATTTATTTTCCTCTGATTTGGTAATTATTTTTTTCTGGTCCAAACTTATCCCATCCACATTCTGAACCACTGGTAACAAAAATACCTTTGCCATAAAAACCTGTAGCGACGATTAAACCTTGCTTGGGGGAATTGTTAAGACCTGCAAGTGTCGATTTAAAATTAGTGCCATCGCCAGCGAGTCCGCCGGTTATTGAGATCTTGCTATCAACCGATTGATTTAAACACCTCGCCAGTTCACTCCCATTCACCAGGGTTCCATCAGCAAGAACAAGAATATAAGCTAGATCGAGTTTTGGTAGGTTGTCAATCAGGGATTTAGCCGCTTCAAAACTGTTTTTGTAGTCCAATACATTTGCAGTTGAAGTCTCAATCTTTGTTTTTTCAAACTGTAAAGCGACAGCAACTAATGTATTGTTTTGCACATGGATATCAATGATTTCTCCGCTAGTAGAGCACATAGTGATTTGAGGAACAGTGAATTGAGTTGTTGTATTTGAATATAAAGCATTGGCTCTAAATATTTGTTTTGAACCAAAACAAAGCACTAAGTCAGCAATAATTTTATTGTGAATTAGTTTACCGGATCTGCTAGTCCAGGTTACCACGTAGTATTTTAATAATTTAGACTTCATCAGAATTACAGGGCAGTACTTCAATTCTGCACAATTTCCCTTTACTTTTTTGTGCAAATATAATTAATAATCGCCAAAAAATAGGTTAAAAAAAGCTAAAAAATAAAGGCAATCATATCGAAGTTTTCAGTAAAATAATGAAACCACTAGCAATATCGATGGTTAGCATCAATATCAATTTTTCATCATTTTTTTTTGGTTTACCTTAGGTTCGCAAAGGAGAATCAAATTACAAATTACGCTGCTTATCCGTAATTCGTTTTCTACATATAATACCAACTTATTGGGTATATAATTGCAAGTAGTAAAACTGTCCGGAGTTAAGGGGGCTTCTCGGCTTTTTATGTTATCACCTGCATTGCTAAAAAAGTAAAAGTAAGCAGCGGGTTTTCCGTAATACCAAGGTGTGCCGTCGATGCCCAAAAACTTGGCGTACACTTGGGTAATTTCACCATACTCTTTTAAATTATTATATAATTTTTTTTTACTGAAATAAAAATAGCAGCTAATGGAAACGGCAACCCAAACGGCAACTATAAATAGGATAATATTTTTTGATATAAATATTCCATAAAAATTCGGTACATTTGCCTTTCAAAAAAAAATCGCTATTCACATGGATTTCAAAAAATTATTAACACTTATCTCTATTATTCTTATAGGCTTTAGCCTTTCGTATTCGCAAACTAACAAATTGCAGCACAAGCTCGAGCCCATCTCGGCAAAGTTGCTTTTTAAACCCCAATCGAGCATCCCGTCTTTTTTAAAATTCAAGCCAAGCAATCAGCCCAGCTTTGAAGGGTTTATGCCTTGGTTCAAAAGTACGATGGGACTGCCAGAGAGTTTTGAGCTGAAACTCCTGACACAGGAAACTGACCAAATTGGTTTTACGCATTACCGCTACAGGCAATTATTTAATGGTTTGCCAGTAGAAAATACCATGTATATTTTTCATGTGAAAGCTGGAAAAATAGTTTCGATGAATGGATTATTATATGATAATTTTAACGCCTCAAATACTTCATCATTGAGCGAAAGCGACGCACTAAAAAATGCTATGGTATATACAAATGCCAAAGTATATATGTGGGACGACCCAGCAAGTGAACAATTAATCAAATTCCAAAATAAAGATATGTATGCTACTTGGTATCCCAAAGGTGAAATGGTATATGTATCCAGCGATTATACCACCGATGCCAATCAATATAAACTTGCCTACAAATTTGATATATATGCCCTTGACCCCATGAGTCGCCAATATGTGTTTGTGGATGCACAGGGCGGAGATATTTTGGCCCATTTAGATAGAATACATACTTCCGATACATTGGTTACAGCAAAAACTGCAATGAGTGGCGACCAACAAATATATACAGATTATTATGCTGCAAATAGTTTCAGATTGCATGAAGCAAATAGGGGTGGAGGTATTGAAACATATAATATGCAAAAAGGAACCAGCTATGGAAGTGCTGTCGATTTTACAGATAGTGACACCACTTGGAATAATGTAAATAGCAATTATGATGAGTATGCCACCGATGCACATTTTGGTGCAGAAATGACTTACGATTATTATAAAAATATATATGGTAGAAATAGTATAGATAATAATGGATTTAAATTAATTAGCTATATACATTATTCAAATAATTATTCCAATGCGTTTTGGAATGGAAGTTATATGACCTATGGTGATGGGAATGGTTCCTCCGTGAAACCCTTGGTATCACTAGATATTGCAGGCCATGAGATCACACACGGATTAACTTCATATACTGCACAACTTAATTATTCATACGAAAGTGGTGCATTGAATGAATCATTCAGCGATTGCTTGGGAACTGCCATCGAATGGTATGGAGATTCGGCAAAATTTGAATGGGATTTAGCCACAAAAATTGGATGGACAATTCGCTCAATGGGCAACCCCAATGCACATAATCAACCCGATACTTATTATGGAAAATACTGGTATACTGGTGCTGCTGATAATGGCGGTGTGCATACCAATAGTGGTGTTCAGAATTTTTGGTTTTATTTGTTGTCGAATGGAGGTACAGGTAGCAATGACAATAATGATTACTATAGTGTTGATTCTATTGGTATACATGAAGCAGCGGCAATAGCCTTCCGTACACTTACTTATTATTTATATTCATCAGCACAATATGATGATGCACGCACTTATTCAATACAAGCCGCCGAAGATTTATTCGGCACCTGTTCCAATGAAATGTTTGCCTGTGCAGCGGCTTGGCATGCTGTAGGTTTGGGGTCAGATTTAGCAACCAAAACGGCGGCAGTATTACAACAAAATACACAAAATATTTCTCCCGGTACTATCAATAATGTGATATTGAGAATTAATGTAACCCCTGCATGTAATGCTACAGATACCGCTTTTTCTTTTACATTTAATACCAATGGTTCTACAAATGTTGCAGATATTACCAATGCAAAATTATATTATACAGGTGTGGGAACTACCTTTACTACGCTCACACAATTTGGAAGTTCCAAAACTTCTCCATCTGGTAGCTTTACTTTTACTGGAAATCAGGAATTGGTGAATAATAGTGACAATTATTTTTGGTTGGTATATGATATAGATTCCTTTGCAAAAGTGGGTGATTCACTCGATGCAGAATGTACAAGCATTGATGTAGATACTGTGGTAACACCTATAATAACAGCTCCTGCCGGGTATCGACTCATAAATTATTGCATCCCAGCGATGACTTATGGTTGCTATTATGGTGGCATGTGTATTAGTAATATTGAAGTTTCTAATTTAGCAAATAATACAGGTACAAGTTGCAACTCGAAAGCATATAATGATTATACCAATAAGGTCGTGAATTTTGAACAGGGAATTACTTATAATACTTCCATTTCGGTTACAACCTATGCGGCATACATAAATGTATGGATAGATTTTGATGATGATGGAAATTTCAATAATACAAACGAAAGATTATTGGATAAATATTTTGTTACTGCAAATGGAACTGGTAATACCACTATCGCTATTCCATCGGGATCAAATATAGGCTACCACCGCATGCGTGTACGTCATCAGTATGCCTATCAATATATATCGCTCGATGCATGTGCAGATGGTTATTATGGCGAGATAGAAGACTATACCGCCCATGTGATGGCACAAAGTAATATGGTATATAATTCTGCTCATGTATTTCAAATTACACCCAATGTTTCCAGATCAAGTAGCAATAACCAAATTATAGGAATTAAAGTAGATGCTTGGGGTTCACTAAATCCATTAAAATTAACTAACTTATATTTGAATACAACTGGCACAACAAATATTTCAGATGTATCGAATGCCAAAGTATATTATACGGGCACAAGTTCTACATTTGCAACTACCACACAGGTGGGAAGTACAGTTTCTACTCCAGGCTCCAATGTATCTTTCAACGATTCTGTTACACTTTCATCAGGATATAATTATTTTTGGTTTGCGTATGATATTACTGCCACTGCAGCTTTAGGCAATTTATTAGATGCAGGTTGTGATTCATTTATTATAGCAGGCACCACTTATACAGCAGATACAGTGAATCCTTATGGCACCCGCAAAATATATTATTGTGTGCCCAATACTGCTGCCTATGCATGTGTATATATGTATATAAACAATGTGAAACTCGATTCTATTAATAATAATTCTGGCTGTAGCTCTACTTCGTTTTCTGATTTTTCAAGTTTGAGTACCACAACTTCTCAAGGTGATATGGTTAATTACAGTGTATCATTATATCAATATAATATGTATGTAACCATTTGGGTTGATTTTAATAATAATGGTTTGTTCGATTCAGCTGAGCAGGTAGTGAAGAATCAATTATCTACCGGACTTAAAGCAACAGGAACTTTTGCGGTGCCTATTAACACCAGTGTGGGACAGCATCTGGTAAGGATTGCGTGCGATTATTATACGTATGTGAATGATCCATGTAAAACATTGGCTTATGGCGAAACAGAAGACTATATGTTAAATGTTGACACAGCAAAAAGTATGAATTATATATCATCTGCTACTACACAAAATTCAACTAATGTTGCAAAAAACACTAGCAATAATCATATCATCGGAATTAAAATTAATACACTTGGGGCATCAAATCCGCTACCTATCAAATCATTTCAACTAAATACTAATGGCACTACAGACACCAGTGAAATTAGAAATGCAAAACTCTGGTATACTGGCTCAAGCTCAGTATTTGCGGCTACTACGCAGTTTGGAAATACAATTATATATCCCGGAAATAAATTCTCCATCATCGATTCGATGGTATTAACTTCATCTGGATATAATTATTTTTGGTTGACTTATGATATACCTTCTTATGCAAAATTAACTGACCATGTGGATGCAGGCTGCGATTCAATAACTATTGGCAATACTACTTATGCTCCCGATACCAATAACCCAAGTGGAGATAGAAAAATATATTATTGTATTCCTCCTACTTCTACCTATCCGTGTTATATGTATATTAGTAATGTAGTTTTAGATTCAATTAGTAATACTTCTGGATGCAGTAGCACTTCGTATTCTGATTTTACAAATATTAGTTCTACCACTACCACCAATCAAGGCGAGTATGTAAACTATAGTGTGACTTCTTATGTATATGCAGAATATTTGAATATATGGTTGGATGTAAATAATGATGGCCAATTTGATTCAGTAGAACGTGTAGTGGCAAATCAATTAACCACAAGTTTGAAAGCTGTTGGATCATTTGCAGTTCCAGCTTCTACTCCTGTAGGAAAACATCAAGTAAGAATTAAATTTGATTATTATACTGCGTATGCCAATTCTGCCTGCTCTCAATTTATATATGGTGAAACGGAAGATTATATAATCAAGGTTGATACTGCAAAAAGTCAATCATATATATCTGCAAATAATATACAAAACAAGAAAGCTGTGCAACCAAATACTACGAATAATGACGTAATACATATTATAATAAATACCAAAGGTGCAGCCTTCCCGCTAGCTGTTAAATCAATTACTTACTATACCACCGGCACCACCGATACTGCCAATATAAAAAATGCCAAAGTGTGGTATACCGGCACCGATTCAAATTTTAATACCACCAAACAATATGGAAGTACAGTTTCAAGTCCCGGAAGTTCAGCTCTAACGTTTACAGATTCTATAGCTTTACAATCGGGACCCAATTATTTCTGGGTGAGTTATGATGTAAATTCATCAGCGAAAATTGGAAACTATATAGATGCTACATGTACTGCATTTACGCTCAACTCCACAAGCTATGCTCCCGATACTGCTGCACCTTATGGCAACAGAAAAATTGATTATTGTATACCCACAGGTGGTGCGATTAACTATTATAATGCTTCATATCAATGGGGCATCACCAATGTACAACTTAGTAATTTAAATAATTCATCAGGTGTCCCTAAAACTACACCAACATATTATAGTGATTACACTGCTTATAATGCAAACTTAATTGCAGGAAGTAGTTATAAGTTATATGTTACACCGGGCTCTACAGCTGCTACCTATCCTCAGGCAACGGTGGCTTGGGTGGATTGGAATGCCAATGGGGTGTTTGATTCGGTAGAGGAAATAGGTAGAAATTTATATCATAAATCTGTGGATACTGTTAAATTTACAGTGCCATCTTCGCAAGCAGCAGGGTCATATCGTTTGCGTATAATGTCGGGCTACTACTATTACTTTTATACAGGAGCATGCAAGTTTAATCCTTGCTTTGTGGCTAACACCAATGCTTTTGATGTTGGCGAATGTGAAGATTATACTATAGATATTGTTTCTCCTCCCAATCCTGTTATTTTACCTCAAAGCAATATATCTTTTTGTTTGGGAAGCGGACAACAATTCACCACTGCTTATGATACTGGATATACTTATAGTTGGTATAAGAATGGAAGCACGTTATTAAAATCAGGCAAAGGACATCCTTATGATTCATTATATTATAGTCCTTCTGCAGCGGGAACAGATTCTATTACCGTAAAAGTGACAGATTCATATAGTCAAACAACTACCTCAGCGGCCGTTGCAGTTATTATATCATCAAAAGCTGTAGGCGGCACTGCGGGCTTGTCTGCATCATATATATGTGCGGGCGATTCCGTTAGCTTAACCCTTTCAGGAAGTGCAGGAAATATTATATGGAAATATTTATCAGCGGGTGCTTGGACAAGCACAGGGTCATCAGCAAATCCATATAAAGTTGCACCTGCAAATACCACAACATATAGAGCTTATGTATCATCAGGAACTTGTCCCAACGATTCATCAAATCAAACCACTATAACAGTGAGTCCAAAAGCTGTTGGGGGCACTGCATCATTATCTACAAATAATATATGCGGTGGTGATTCTATCGACTTATCACTATCAGGCAGCACAGGAACTATTGCATGGCAGTATTATAGTAATAATGTTTGGATAAATTTAAATTCATCTGCTAATCCTTACAGAATCGCACCATCAGCAACAACTTTATATAGAGCTTATCTAACATCTGGTGCATGTTCTCCCGATTCATCAAACCAAGTTACTATAACAGTAAATCCAAAAGCAGTTGCAGGAAATATTTCTGCAAATACAAGTATATGCAAAGGTGATTCAGTGAACCTAACTATATCAAATAATACAGGAACAATTTCTTGGCAGTATTATAATGGCAGCACTTGGCAAAATCTCGGTTTAACTGCAAATAGTATATATGTTTCCCCAACCACCAATACTGATTACAGAGCACTGGTAACAGCAGGTACATGCGGAACAGATACTTCTAAAACTGTCAGTGTCACGGTTACTCCTCCCGCAGTGTCGGGAAGTATTTTTGCTTCGGTTTCAAATCTTTGTGCAGGCGATTCGGTCTTTATGGCTTTAACAGGTAATACAGGTTCTATAGCTTGGCAATATGACAATGGTAGCGGTTGGCAGAATTTAAATTCATCAGCAAATAATATATATGTTTCTCCCACAACCACTGCCTCATATCGTGCACTCGTAACAAGTGGAAAGTGTGGAAGTGACACATCTAAAACTATATCAATTAGTATCAACCCTAAAGCAGTTGGTGGTAGCGCATCCGCAAAGGCTCCCGGCATTTGTCCCGGTGGTTCCACAGACCTAATGCTTACTGGAAATACAGGAACTATTATATGGCAGTATTATAACGGAACGTCATGGATAAATACCACAAATACTTCAAGTAACTATACTGTTTCGCCTACTGCAAAAACCAGTTATCGTGCAATGGTAACCACTGTTTGTGGAAGTGATAGTAGTAATATAGTAAGCGTAGATGTATATCCTGCCCTCAATGCAAATATTACCCCGGGCGGACCAAAAGATTTGTGTAATGGAGATAGTATAATACTTTCTGCTGGAATTGCCAAAACATATAGTTGGAGCACCACAGAAATCACACCAACTATTACACTCAAACAAACCGCTATAGTAACTGTTACCATTACCGATTCAAATGGATGTACTGCTACTTCATCAGCCAATGGTTATACCTTCCATACACCTACAACTCCTGTTATTACCCAGCAGGGGGATTCACTTTTTGCATCTCCCTCAATTGGTCTATCATATATATGGAAATTGGCCGGTAATACAGTTGCAAACACAGCTGTTAATTATTATATACCTATGCAAAAAGGATTTTATACTGTTGAGTATACTGACAATTTTGGATGCTTATCAGTTTCATCAGTAGCATATAATTACAATAATATTGGTATCGCAAATATATATAATACTCCTACTTTGCGAGTGTGGCCAAACCCAAGCAGCGATGGCACTTTCAACATTATAGCTACTGTGAATACTACTCGTGTTTCACTCAGAATAACAGACATGACTGGAAGATTATTAATGCAAGAATCGCAAGCAATAACTAATAATAGTTTAAACACTTCACTTGATTTAAGTAAATTTGCTCATGGACTATACTTATTATATATAGATACCGACGGCGGGAAATCGAGTGTGCCAGTTAAGTTGTTGAGAGAGTAAGGCGGAGACAAAAGTTTATAGATTATAGATAAAAGATAAAATGGTATCAAGTAGTAAGTATCAGGTATCAAGTACAAACACGATAGACAAAAGAATAAAGATAAAATATTAGAATACTCGACTCCCTTCTACCACATAGAAGGGCAGGGGGTGAGGTTGAGCGAGTATAGAATACAACTGATAGAACAATATATAATAATGCGACAGTCACTGATAGAAAAATTAAAGGAAAATAGTTGGATTGAAGTAAGAGAAGATTGGGAATATCGCAAAGGAGATTGGGTATTGCTTCGTGACACAGGTTCTTGTTGGATGGTTGGAACAAGATTGAATCCAAGAGTTTTTGATGTGTTGGAGCCTAATGAATATGCAATAGCTTGGACATTTAATTTAATTGAACATCTTTGTAAGATGGAAGATGAGAAAGTGGAACTTCAAAAAAAACTTGAAGATTCGAAACTATTATAGTATCACGCACGCCAATTTTCAGTCAGTGGTTGTAACTATGGGGAATATTGTTAAGTTTAGGATTATCTATTGCCGTTGGCTTCAGCCATCGGTTTTAATAGGAATATGTAAATCGGCTTTAGCCACATTGCACTATCGGGATAGTTCACCGTGAAAAAAATAAGGCGTCAGCAAACTCGTACCCGCCGCGGCGGGGTAAATCGTAAATCGTATGCTTCTCCCGAATCTTATTCGGGACCGCTCAGCATGGCAAAGCCGTAAATTAGGCTTAAGCCATTCATAATTTACCACTCATAATTCACCATTAACCAAGTCTCTCAATCAACTCCCTAATCTCCTTAGGAAAACCCATCTTCTCCCCCTTCCCAAAATCATACATCACCATCACATCTTTAGCTTCTGCTGCAAGTTCGTTATCACTATTATATAATAAATGAGAAATTCCAAAACTAGAATTTTTGATAAACTCCATTTGTGAATGTATAATAACTTCTCCAGGATAAAACAAAGGTTTCTTAAACTCACAATGAGTTGAGGCCAACATGGGGCCATGCTTATTATCTGAATATAATTTATACAATCCAATTTGTTCCCAATAGTTTACTCTTGCAGCCTGCACATATTTCATAAAAGCCACATTGTTCACATGGCCGAAGAGGTCAAGTTCGCTCCAATCGATGCGAAGTGTGAGGGTAATATTTTTTTTATCGTACATATCAGTAGTGCAAATATAGGGAATTGATTAATTTTTTATATATTTGCATTTGAAGTTAAGTATAAAAAAATAAGGCGTCAGCAACTTCTAAAATCAATTCGCCGCGGCGAACGTTAATCCTTGTTCTTAAATCAATCGGCCGTTGTGGTTGGTCACAAGACACAACCACAGGCAGTATAATAGATCAGGCGTCAGCAACCCGCCGCGGCGGGGTAAATCGTAAATCGTAAATCGTAAATGAAAATATATAGAGAAACACCACGACTCATCCTCCGTGACATGCTTCCCTCCGACGAAGTAGGTATGTTCGAGCTCGACTCCGACCCCGAAGTGCATCGGTATTTAGGCAATAACCCTGTTACGAATATTCAGCAAGTGCGTGAAGTCATTGATTTTGTTCGACAACAATATATAGAAAATGGTGTGGGACGCTGGGCAGTTATTGAAAAAAGTTCCAATAATTTTATAGGATGGTCAGGATTAAAATTAGTGAAAGAAGAAAGAAATAACCATCCAAAGTATTATGATATCGGGTATCGCTTTATCAAAAAATATTGGGGCAAAGGTTATGCAACTGAGTCGGCTAAACCAGCTTTGGACTATGGTTTTGAGGTGTTGAACCTACAAGAAGTAATAGGCACCGCCCATGTTGAAAATACAGCATCAAGAAATGTATTAGAGAAAATTGGATTGAAATATGTAGAAAAATTTATGTATGATGATATTGAGTGCGATTGGTTAAAGATTACAAGAGGTGAGTGGGAGAGTTGGAAGATATAATAGAACCGTTATTGCGAGGAGGCTTCCGACGAAGCAATCTCCTCGAAGTATGCTCGGGAACTTAATCTCTCCGTGCACACACTCACTGGGATTGCCACGTCGCTCCGGCACACAGGCAAACGCATCCTCCTTGCAATGACGAAATAGAAACTAAAACTGAAAATATATAAACGGCAAAACCTCTGCCGATTTTACCTGTATCACAAGTATGATCATAACCAAAATTGCAAAACCTTTTGTCAACAAGGGAGCATACGTAATCTCTTCCCTCACTCTGTCTTCCCACCTTGTAGGCGTTAGGTGCAGAGCATATCCCAAAGCCAATAATAATATAATATAGGGATATCCTTCTACAAATTGTGGCACTACTCTTATATCAAATGCAAAAGCAATTTGTCCGAGTACATCTGCTGCATTATTCATATCGCTTGCACGAAAATATATCCAACAGAAACATACAAAATGGAAGGTGATAAACCATGCTAATACCTTTCCCCCACGAGTATTAAAAAACACATGTAGTCTATTCCATGCATTTTTTTGTTCGAGATAAAACTTATGTCCTGCTAAGGCAACGCCATGTAGTCCGCCCCATAATATATAATTGAATCCTGCCCCGTGCCAAAGCCCGCCCAGCAGCATAGTTAGCATGAGGTTGAAATAGGTTCGCCATTTTCCTTTTCTGTTTCCACCCAATGATATATATAAATAATCTCTCAACCAAGTTGATAAAGATATATGCCAACGTCTCCAAAATTCTGTAATATTTAAACTCTGATATGGTGAGTCAAAATTTTTGCAAAGTTCGTATCCGAAAAATAATGCAACACCAATAGCCATATCGCTGTATCCGCTAAAGTCACAATATATTTGTAATGCGTAGCCATACACTCCCATCAGGCATTCAAAGCCACTATATAATGTTGGATTGTCAAAAATCCGGTCTACAAAATTTACACTAATATAATCGGAAATTACGGCTTTCTTAAATAATCCGATACATATTAAAAACACACCACGACCGAGCATTTCTAAAGTAACTATAGGGTCTTTGGCCACTTGGGGTAAAAAATCTTTTGCGCGTACAATTGGTCCCGCAACTAGCTGTGGGAAGAATGATACAAAGAATGCGTAATCCCAGATATGCTTTACGGGCTCAATTTCTTTTCTATATATATCTATAGTATAACTCAACGATTGAAAAGTAAAAAATGAAACACCCACTGGTAATATAATATGCAAAGGTTCAAAATTGCTTGCAGAGAGATCAGCAAATATCTCAAATAAGAAGTTGGTATACTTAAAATACCCCAACATTCCCAAATTAATCACTAAACTAAACACGAGCCAAGCCTTACGTGTACATGGGTCTTTGGTTTTCCATATCATATTGGCTAACGCATAATCTACCACCGTTGAGCCAATCAAAATCAAGAAATATATACCACTGCTTTTATAATAAAAGAACAATGAAAATAAAATAGTATATATAATTTTTAGTTTATGCTTTTTGTGTAATAACCAAAATCCGCATAGAAATGCTGTGAATAAAAACACAAATAATCCAGAGCTAAAAATTAATGGCTCCTTAGGGTTGTATATAAATTGTTTTAATATATTATCGAGGTCTAATAACATAAAGTTGGTAATGATACATCAGTGCTTGATATAATAAATCGCCTTGCAATGCATAACCTTTAATGGAGTTATGCACTTTGTCTCTGCTGAATAATCCCTTGAGTGCCCATTGATAGCTACTATAAGGTCCGCCCGCAATATTATATAAATCCCAAAGCGGCAATCTGCGATTAGCTGCCACCGTTTTCCATGCTTCTGCTACCCGTGCCACATGTGGATTTGGTCTTCCCCATTTATATGATTCCATAGGTGTGGTGATTAAAAAAGGAACACCTTCACACTGTGCTTTGGTCATCACCAAACTATCCAATTGTCTTGCAAATTCTTCATTTGTTTTTTTATAATCTTGTGCCTCGTTTGTTCCCAATGATATAATAATCAAATCTGGTTTCAACGAAAATGTTTGTGTAAATACATCTGGATTATTACAATATTGATGAGCCTGTATTCCATTTACTCCTATATTGTGATATAATATTCCTGACTGCTTATTTAAAGCCACAACACCGTGTAGCACAAACTGGTCCTGCCCTGAGCCCTCAAACTCCAGTCCCCATTTACATGTTGGTTTGTCGAATTGCACTATATGATAGGGCAATTTATCATCATCAGTATAATTCACTTTGTATAGTTGATCGTTTGTCCAATCTTTTATATTGAGTTTATACTGATAACCATGATTATCTTTTGGAATTAGTAATGTTTGCGTAAGATAAGTATTCACAGAATCACAACCTTTCATATCAAATAATACATAAGCTCCATTTTGTTTTGTGCTGATACTAAATCCAGAAATTCCATTTGTATTTTCTTTAATAGGTAGAATCGCTTTATTGGTTTGCCATACACCACCAAAACTTGTCCTATAATCTTGCGGACCACTAGTCTTTGCAGCTTTATAAGGGAATACCATTCCCCTGCCTGCATTGCCAAACTTTTGTTGCATCAAATATCTGCATTCCCCAGAGAAAAAATCTCCTTGTATATGTGAATCTCCGATATGAAAAATATTTACTACTTCACCACTACCATTTTCTATGCGAAGTAATTTTGCAAACAGTGAATCGAGTGTATTTGCATTACTAATAGTATCTGCATCATATTTTATGAAATTATATACAAATTGTGTATCTTGAGCTTGGCAAGGTGTTAAAGGTATATATAATAAAACAAAAAAAGTAATAATATATTTTTGTATATAGTATTTGGCTCCCCCCGAATCCCGAATCCCTCCCGAATAAGATTCGGGACCTGAATCCCTCCCGAATAAGATTCGGGACCTGAATCCCTTCGTCACGACGGACTGACCCCCATATCCCATATCCCTCCCGAATAAGATTCGGGACCTAAATCCCATCCTATCTCTTTGCATATATCTGAAATGGGTTATTATGTTTTTCAATTTCTTTTAACGCATGTATAATAGCTTTTGCAAACTGCCCAGCCACAAATTTTCCACCTTCAAACGTGAGGTGTGTATAATCTTTATTGGCCCATTTTCTATCTACAAAATTCGCCATACTTCCTTCTCCGCCCATAGCTTTCCATAAATTATAAAAAAGCATGTGATGTTTTGTTGCAAATTCTTCTTGCACTTCTAATAGTTCTGCAATCCCTTTCATTGTTCCCGCCTTACTGCCACGGTCGCTCACACTAACTATCATAATCGGACAATTGGGGAATGATTTTTTTACATGTGCCAGTGCTTTGTTCATGCTGATTTTATACCATTGGTAATCGGTGTATTTACTATTGGCTACATTCAGTCCGTATTGTAATACTACCATATCATATTTTATAATGGCATCCGTTTGTTTATATATAGTTTCACTCACCTCAGCCTGCCCAATGCCCGAGTTGCCTCGCATCGAATAGTTGTCTAATAACAATCCATCATTCGCACCTTCCAGTATTACACCATATAATTTTAATTTTCCGTTTTGTGCAAATTGTAAATGTATACTTTTTGCACTATCCAGTTCTATAGTTTTTTCTTTTACACCTTCTCCTTTTTCTAATATAATTTCTTGTACGTTATTCAAAGTTATTTTTTCACCATCAGCACCACTATATAATATACGTACTCTATGATATTGATTTAATCGTGCTTTTTTTACCGCACTGTATTTTACCCAACTTCCTTCTACTGGAGTAAATACATAGCCGCCAATTCCAAATTTTGCTTTGGGTTTTGGTTGGTCAACTATACTTTCTGTTAGCCAATCTTTACTAAAAGTATGTGTTATACTAATTCTATATCCTGCCACGTGCGAGGTGATAGGCATATAACCCACGCCCGCCCCGCCATACACGCGTTGCAGCGTATCACGCAAGTCGCCAGTCATCATGTCTCCTTCCACAAATGAGTCGCCGAAAAATGCTATGTGAAAAGTTTTTTTCTTGCCACGCATCTTACGAATTGATTCTGCTAATTGTAGTTTTGCCAATGAATCTTCACTCAAGTTTTCTATACAAGTTAATCCATTCGGACAAGGAATTTCATACTGGTAGGGTGGAAGAACTTTGGGTTTGTTTTTATTTTTTTGCTTCGGTTTTATGATATGTTTTTCTTTTATATCAGCAAGCAAATCAATAGGTCTTAATCCGAGATCATCATAATATTTTTCGGGTATTATACTCAGGGCTAAAAGGCATAGCAAAACACCCACCGCCAAAAGAGCCGCTTTGCCAAGATAATTTTTGTTCACGGAAATAAAGGGGATAATTGTTCAAGTACAAATAAACAATTAGTATATATATAATTGATTTTGGCGATGCTCACAATTTGTGGATAAGGATTAATCGGTTTCTGTTTTTAAGGACGGTGTTTTGGGCGTGCCCCAACGCGGGTCGGCCATCCACTTTACTGCGTGTTGGCTTCTGTCCCTCACGCAGCCGCAAATGCCCACGCGGTCTTAACAACTGATTAAACTGATTTACATGATTAGTCTGGTTCATAATATAACCTCTGCCTTATTGTCCTTGGTTGGTGTCCCCAATGCTTCCACACTCGTCACTTTTTATGAGTCATGGATTACACGGATTAAGTACCGAATTGTCCTTGGTTGGCGTCCCCACCAACCAAATGGACTTGTAGGGCCTCCTTTACACACTCCAATATAATCCCACACGCCTTCCTAATATCATCCTCCCCAATCGTCAACGGCGGAGTCAACCGCAACTTATTCGCCGCATGCAGAAACCAATCAGTAAGCATTCCTTTTTCTATACACTTATCTATAATAGTTTTGTTCTGATCAAAATTTTCAAATTCAAGCGAAAGCATCAATCCTTTGCCACTAATATTTTTTATCGTTTTGTTCCCTTTCAATAAATCTCTCATGAGCAATTCTTTTTCAGGCACACTATATAATAGGTTTTCATTTTCTATTACTTCCATGGTTGCCAGAGATGCAGCACAACATACTGGGTGTCCTCCAAAAGTTGTGATATGACCAAGTACTGGGTTATTACTAAGTGTATCCATCAAATATTTTGGAGCGATGAAAGCCCCGATGGGCATCCCACCGCCCATGCCTTTGGCACATGCAAGTATATCAGGTGTGATATCTGTTTGTTCAAATGCGAACAAGGTTCCGGTTCTTCCAAAACCAGTTTGTATTTCATCTATTATTAATAGTGTTCCTGTTTCAGTGCATTTATTTTTTAAAGCAGTTAACCAATCATTTTGCCCCAAAGTATAGCCCGTTTCCGATTGTATAATTTCTAACACCACGCAAGCACACTCAGAATTTATAGATTCTAATTGCTCAAAATTGTTGAAATCGAGAAACCTTACATCTGGCAATAAAGGGCGGAAAGGATTTTTAAATTCTTCATTGCTCATCAGGCTCAATGCCGCATGAGTACTACCATGGTAGGCGTTTTTAAAAGCTATAATACCTGATCGGCCCGTTGCTCGTTTGGCTAATTTTAATGCTCCATCAATAGCTTCAGCTCCTGAATTTGAAAAGTAAACCGATAAGGTTTCGTTATTCCATTTGGGGCTTAGATGCTCGTTTAGTTTAGCTGCCAGCAAGGTTTGCGGCGATTGTATAAATTCCCCATATACCATCGTATGCATATATTTATCCAATTGATTATAAATGGCTTTCAACACATGCGGATGCCGGTGTCCCACATTGCATACCGATACGCCAGAAAGGAAATCTAAATACTGATTGCCAGCAGTGTCAGTAAGGTAGTTGCCCTCAGCCTTTGCTACTTCTATCATCAGCGGGGCTGGAGAAGTTTGGGCATTGTGCAATAAAAAAAGTTGTCGTTGTGAAATCATTTTGTATTTTTGTGATTACAAATAAACACGCAAACTCACTAAGTAAAAACATAAACCTTAAATTTGCACATATCACAAACTAAAAGAAATGTAAGATATCTTATAAATCATGTTTGCCTCCAAATATAATATATACCGTCCTTTGTCATACAAAATCAACGTAATCAAACCATCATGAAAAAAAATATTTTTACCCTATTAGCTTGTACCGTAATTATAGCAAGCACCTTTGCACAAGGAAGCATTACCTCAATTGTGCCAAACAACGGTTTAGCTGGCACTTCAAGTTTAGACATTTTAGTTCGCGGAAGTGGCACGCAGTGGGATGCCTCTATTACAAAAACAAATATTACCTTTTCACCAGCAACGGGTATTACTGTAAATCATGTTACTGTGAACGGACGCGAACTAATGATAGTTAATATAGCTATTGATGCTGCCGCCTCGGGCGATAGAAGTTTGGATGTTCACCAAGGAACAAATGTTTATGCAGGTGGAACGTTTGGAATTATTTCTAATAGCAGTCCATTATCAATTAGTTTATTAGTAAATCCTGTACAGTCAATTAATATAAGCGATTTCGATCCCAATAATTTGAGTTCGTCTCCCGTACTTTTTTCAGTAAGTATATTTAATGATAAAACAGATCGAGCTAACTTAACTGCTACGCTTACAGTTAGAGGTGAGAAAATAGGAGGTGTAGGCACTGCGACTAAAAAAATTAGTATTTTGAAAGGTGGCGATCACTTAACATTTAACAATAAAGAGTTCGATAATTATAAGATAGATCAAAGCAAAGCTTTTTTCGAAAATGCAATTAATACAGGTACTTTACCGGCTGATGACTATGATTATACTTTAACTCTTACTGACCAAAACGGTCATTTAATAGGAACTGGAACAGCTAAAACTGTATTGTCAAATCCTACCACACGCCCTGAATTAATTACTCCCGGTAGTTCTATTTCATTCCCTGCTGATGTAATGCGCAATCCACTTCCAGTATTTCAATGGTTCTCGCAAGGCGATAATTTTGAACTAGATGTATATCCTGTAATGGATGGTCAAAAAACCGCCGAAGAAGTAACCAATAACCGTCCAATGTTGAAACAAACAAATCTTAAAACAACCACATTTATATATCCTACTTCGGCTGAAGTATTACAAGACGGAAAAGTATATGCTTGGCAAGTTAGAAGAACAAATAATTCTTCTTTAGGTGCTAATGTATTAGCAAGTGAGGTCTATTGGTTTCGCTACCAAGCTGCAGGAAAAGCGGCAATGACTGTTGCCGATTTAAAAATAACTCCCGAAGAAGTTACGATTCCTTCAGGTAGTACATACAAATTTAATGCACAAGCATTTACTGTAAATAACGAACTAATTACTGATGCGGTTATCACATGGAAAGTTGTTCCTGCAAGTGCCGGTAGTGTAGATAAAATGGGTTTGTTTACAGCGTCACCAAGCACCTCTGGCAGTGTTGCTGTTATTGCCAGCATAGGTGAATATACAGAATATGCAATTGTAACGGTTGCCCCAGCTTACATGGGTAATATGACAGAAGCTAGTATGCGTTTGTTTATTCAAAAACTTTTCGGATTAACCAAATAAAAAACTAAAAGTTAACAACTAAAAGTGAAAAGTAATATTGGCGTAAGCCAGCTTTTCAATTTTAGTTTTTCACTTTAAACTTCATAATATATATATATATCAAGCCCTGCAAAATGATACAACAGCCATTGAAAGGTATTCATGATAAAGTTGCTTATTTTGCGGGGCTTTTCATGTTTATTTATATAGTTTTTTTTCCCTCGCTTTCTCTCGCTCAACAACAAAAACCACAAACTTTGGGTGTGAAATATAATGATGTATTTACCATCATGAGTCCACTTCCCGATTCAACTATAAAT
Organism: Bacteroidota bacterium; assembly: GCA_947477885.1. Lineage (GTDB taxonomy): Bacteria > Bacteroidota > Bacteroidia > UKL13-3 > UKL13-3 > CANJUD01. The sequence goes on along the minus strand of CANJUD010000015.1, from coordinate 41,859 downwards.
GATGATGAATTATTTATAGCACTCAAGTTTATTAATACAGTTGATTTAGCAAATAATGGATTGCGTATTATGATAGATGATAGATTGGTTACCACGTTTGTGAAAATAGCCAACTATAATCTTACCGTTCTTTATCTATTGCCATTAAAAGTTGGAGCGCATAATATTGAGATTACAGCTAAGGAAAAGGGCTATCAATTTTTTGCACCTGTTAAATGGCGTTTTTTTGTTCGTGAAAATAAAAGTTTGCTCCCTGCAACAGATACTATTATAGTAAATAAAAATGGAGATTCTATAACTAAACCGAAACCAAAAATTCCTATTTCACTTGTTGGAAGTATTGTATTGGATAGCAGGCAAACTCATTTATCAGGGCCAGGTGCTGCAAACAGGCAGGAACCACCGCAAACAAATAATGCCAATATAAATGCGGAATTAAAGGTGGGTAAAGTTTCATTCCCGCTTCGTATTTTTCAAACAAGTGATGAGCTTACTAAATTTTATAAGCCTAGGGGTATACAATCACGTAACTATTTTCAAACAGGTATATCGCACGAAAAAATAGAATTATTATGGGGTGATATGTCGCCCAGTTTTGACAAATTGGTTTTAACAGGGTTGAAAATGCGGGGATATAAGTTCGCATTAAATTTTAAACGATTCCAGATGCAAGCAGTTCATGGTCAATTGACGAGAGCTATTGAAGGTATATCAAACGATACACAAAATACAAATGGCATACCCAATTACGGATGGGTATCAAATTCCCCCGGAAGTTATATACTACCTGGAACCTATGAAAGAAATATGAGTGGCCTGCGTTTGGTGTTTGGAAATAAAATGGAAGGAACTTATTTGGGATTAAATTTTTTGAAAGTAAAGGATAATCAAAATAGTATTAAATATGGAGTGGCTCCTAAAGATAATTTTGTAGTAGGTGCTGATCAAACTTTTACCACCAACCAATCAAAAATGAAAGGTAGTGTGGGCTGGGCTTATAGTTTTTTTACCAACGATGCATCAAAGCCAGCAGTTACAAAAAAGCAAGTCGACTCAGCCTTGGGCACGGATTTGAAAGTTGACCCTTATGTTTTTCGAAATGTATTTATTACAAACTTTACTACAGTGAAACCGGCAAAGAATGCCATGTCGATGTACGCGAATGTAGCTTTCCGACCCAAGAATCAAATAATCACATTCGACTTCAGATATTTTGGAGCAGGTTATCAATCACTCGGAAATCCCTATTTAAAAGTTGATGTGAGACAATTTTCAGTTTCAGAACAAGTATATATGTTCAAGCGTAAAATGAATCTTTCACTTCGCTACCAGTTTCAAGATAATAACCGCTCAAAAACGCAATACTCTACTATAAATCAACATTTGTTTACTGCCACTTATATACTTTCTCCAGGCATAAAATGGCCGCAACTGATGGTTAATTATATGCTTCAAAATCGCCGTTCGCCTGATTTGACAAGAGAATCGAAAACATTAATCAGTAATGATTATGTGGAAACACTAACCTCATCTATTATATATACATTGCGTACCGGGAAATCGTCGCACAGCCTCAATCTACAGTATACACAGAACGACCGTATAGACAAAATATATAACCTGAATAATAACAGTATGAAAGTGTATTCAGCAGGATTGCGTGAGCAATTTGCCCCACTTAATTTGGGAGTTGATATACAAGGCACAAAAAATATGAGCACCGATCCAACTGGTGCTGTAATCCCATTTTCTCAATCAGTCGATTCACGTTTACGTTACCAATATAAAAAGATTAAAACTACTTTTTCGGTAGGTTATGTATACTCACATATGATAGCCAATTTATATACATTGGGCAGTACACGCCAAACAATGAATTTTAATATTATGTGTGCTGCGGTCAAAAATTTCACCTTTGAATTGGAAGGCGGTCAATCGCCCAACCGCAGCCCCAGAAACCCTTTGGTAGATTATAATGAGACCTATTTGTATGGTAGACTCACCCACGCGTTAGGGTATAAGTTTAGGTAAAACAGGAATTAGGTCCCGAATAAGATTCGGGAGGGAGTTAGGATGTGAGGAGTTTTATTATATATACTACTCACCCAATTTAATCGACCCAGTATAGTTTATCCATTTACCATCACGATATATTTTTACCGCATATACATATATATCGGAAGTTAATTGTTGGCCATTTGATTTAGAATCCCATCCAGCAGATTTGTCTTTGGTATTATATACCAACTCTCCCCATTTGTTATAAACACTCATCTCAAAAGATTCTGAGTTGTCATTATCCATCCAATAATATTTGTGGTTTTGCTCATTGAGTACAAAAGCATTCGGGGTTGTAACTGTATTATCACTTCTTTTGGTCTGAGCTTGGGTTTCATTTTTAATACCCAAGAAAGCGATAACAAACAATGTAGCATAGAAAAGGTTTTTCATAACGAATAGGTCTTTATTATCAGTATGACTTGGGGTAGGGGAGAAAAGTTGCCTGAGTGGGTGATATTTTATTCGTCGCTTTTCACCTCATCCCTACATTGCTTCGCTAGTCACTTTTCTCCTGAGAGGAGATTGGATTTGAAATACTACATAAATTAAGAAATACTCTTTTTAATAACATATACAAATATTTTATTACTATGAATACCTTGTATTCACGCCTCGCCTCCCGGGAGGGGGGGATGTTACGCTTGCTTGACTGGTTTGAGGTTCTAGGGTATCACCCAATTAAATCCTCTTTCGTAATCTCAAACTTATCCTCGTCCTCCTTATACTTTTTAATCTGCTCCAAAGCATCGGGAACCACGTCGCTACATATTACAATAAATGAATCTTTGATGGCATGATTCATCGCAAAATCTATGGCTTCGGTTTCTTTGCGGAAAACTGTATATTTCATATCGGGGCGCACTTCGGTAATACCCTGTACCATTAAATCTATAATTTGTTGCTCGGTACGGTGGCGTAAATTTCGGTCTTGCCGTATAATAATTTCATCAAACATGCCTGCTGCAACTTTGCCCAAACTTATAATATCTTCATCACGCCTATCGCCTACACCCGCTATCACGCCTATCTTTGGCGTGGCATCTACTTTTTCGAGGAATCGGGAAATAGCATTAAATCCTGCGGTATTATGTGCATAGTCGATAAGTACTTCAAAGTTTTTAAATTTGAATAAATTCATTCTGCCGGGTGTTTGAACAGTGCCTGGAATAAATGTATCTAATGCCAATTTTAAATCTTCAATTTTTACATCACGCAAATAAGCAGCGAGCACTGCGGGCAAAATATTTAATATATTAAATACCGCACGGCCAGCAAAAGTTAAAGGAATATTCACTACTTTTTCTACGCGTATTTTCCAAGTTCCTTTACATATAGTTATATAGCCATTCTCTACAACAGCAGCCAATCCGCCCGTTTTACAATGTTCTATAATTTTCGGATTTTTTTCGTCGAGTGCGAACAAGGCAATCTTGCAATCCAATTCTTTTTTCATATTAAATACATGTATATCTTCTGCATTTAATATCGTATATCCATCTTTTTTTACCGCTTTTGGAACAGTACTTTTCACACGTGCCAAATCTTCCAATGTATTTATATCATGCAATCCCAAATGGTCGGCAGCTATATTAGTTACGATGGCCATATCACATTTATGAAATCCCAATCCTGCACGAAGTATTCCCCCACGGGCACATTCAAGAACTGCAAAATCGACACTTGGATCTTTTAATACAAACTCTGCACTTACAGGCCCAGTGCAGTCTCCACGCACCATCATGCGGTTTTGTATATATACACCATCGGTGGTAGTATATCCTACTTTGTGCCCCACTGTTTTCATAATATGAGCAATCAAACGTGTGGTGGTGGTTTTACCATTGGTACCTGTGATTGCTATAATAGGAATTCTATAATTACTTCCTGGAGGATATAACATATCAACTACAGGTGCCGCAACATTTCTAGGTAGTCCTTCGGCAGGTTCTAAATGCATACGGAAACCAGGAGCCGCATTTACTTCCAATACCGCACCACGCAAATCTTCCACGGGTTGTGATATATCAGAAGTCATGATATCAATTCCACAAATATCGAGTCCCACAATTCGTGCAATTCGTTCGGCCATAAATATATTATCGGGGTGAACGATATCGGTAACATCGTTTGAAGTTCCGCCGGTACTCAAATTTGCAGTAGCCTTTAAATATAATATTTCGTCTTTGGGTAATATACTTTCCAAGGTCAGATTTTTATCTCTCAATATATTTTCTGATACTTCATCAATCTTAATTTGTGTCAATACTTTTTCATGTCCATAACCACGGCGAGAATCGGAATTTACTATATCAATTAGTTCTTGTATATTACTTTTACCATCGCCTACAACGGCTGCGGGAGTTCGCAATGCAGCGGCAACAAACTTATAATTTATAACCAATAAACGATGATCTAATCCCACAATAAATTGTTCAACTATTACACTGCGAGAAACTTTTTTTGCAATCGCTAAAGCTTCTACTGCTTGCTCATAATTTTGTATTCCAATAGTTGCACCGCGACCATGATTTCCATTAATAGGTTTTATTACCAAAGGATATCCCAGCTTTTCGCAAGCACTTAATAAATCTTCTTCTTCTATGATAATTCTTCCTTTAGGGACAGGAACACTTGCGGCTTCTAATATATTTTTTGTGTCTTCTTTATCGCATGCAATTTCAACTGCTATATTACTTGTAGTGCTGGCAACAGTTGCTCTAATACGGTGTTGATTGATGCCATAACCCAATTGCACCAATGAATTTCTGTTCAATCGTATCCAAGGAATACCCCTGCTTTTTGCTTCATCAACAATGCTACCTGTGCTTGGTCCCAAGCGCTCTTGTTCACGCAGTACACGCATTTCTTGTATATCAGCTGCGAGGTCATAATCTTTACCTTGTATTAGTGCTTCTGCAATAGCTACAGAGGCTTTGGCGGCAAATATTCCCACCTTCTCTTCCATATAACTAAACACCACATTATATATTCCAGAAGTTGCAGTTTCTCTTGTTCGCCCAAAGCCACATTCCATACCTGCAAGAGATTGTATTTCCAAAGCGATATGTTCTATCACATGTCCCATCCAAGTGCCTTCTTCAATGCGTGCAAAAAATCCACCCCGCACTCCGGGGCTGCACCGATGTTCTATCATGGAAGGAAACATAGTAGCAATTCTTTTGTCGAATCCTTCAATTTTGTTACTAGGGAATTGTTCCATTTCTTCTAAGTCCAAACGCATTTGAATAAGGAAGTAGCGGGTATTGCTCCAGATGTTGGGGCCACGCATGGCTTTGATGTCAAGGATTTTCATTGAATGATAAAATGATTTTTATAAGTAGAGTATTATATATTTGAACTGAATTCATTGAACTGTAAATTCAATTTTACATGCGAATGAACAACAAGAACGTTGTATTGCAAAATTTAGGGTTAAAGATTTTTTATTTAAAAATAGCCTATATTAGAATAATATTATCTAATTATATAAACTAGTCTTCAACTATTTTATAAAGTAAGGGTCTGCATGGGCTCGCATCACTCTCCATCGCAGCAATATGTAACTGCAAAAAATAATCCCCATCTATTATACTGTCATCAACATATATAAGTTCGGTAATCGAACGCCCATCGCCATTAGTATTTGGGTAATTCCACCAAGCATGATGTGCCAATAATTTGCCTTGGTCTTCTTCTCTATCCACCGACGGTAAATCTGTAAGTAGATGTTTAAATCCTTGCAGGCGTAGCCACTCCGTAGCTTCCGGTTCGAAGTAAGCGGGATTGTTGCCACTATATAATTCCGTTTTTTTGCTGATATTATTTGGTAGCGACCGTATAACAATTGCCCAGGGATTTGTTATATTATATAATGATAATTTTTGTTTGATAGCATCTAAAGTGAGTAATCTATCGCCATTATTTATTTCAACTAATTCAACCGTAATTAATATAGCTTTTCCACTATATTCTTTTACTTCTTCGTTTACGCTGTGGTGTGCTTTGCTTATATGCCCCACGCACTCGGTATGTGTGCCATTGCCATGTGGGTTGAAAGAAACATTATAACAATTTACAGGTCCACCTTTTTCTACAGAACCTATAAAATCCCCTTCTTTAAAAGGTGTTATTTGTGCAAAAGGAAGATGAAATGCATTCACTTGGTTTGGTGTGCCATTAATAGCAATTGATATATCGATGGGTTTCGATAAATCAACAGTTCCTATATGTTCTATTTGGCATTTCATCAGCCTCCAAATTCCATTAAATAAGCTTTGATAAATTCCTCCAGCTCGCCATCCATTACTACTTGCACATTGGAGGTTTCAACACCAGTGCGCAAATCTTTTATTAATTTATAAGGATGAAAAACATAGTTGCGAATTTGCGAACCCCATTCAATTTTTTTCTTTCCAGCTTCCACCGTGGCTTTTGCTTCATTGCGTTTGCGCAGTTCCAATTCATATAATTGCGATTTAAGCATTTTCATTGCCTTATCTTTATTGCCCAATTGCGACCGGTCCTGCTGACAAACTATTACAATACCAGTTGGTTTATGTGTGAGTTGTACTTTGGTTTCAACCTTGTTTACATTCTGTCCGCCGGCACCGCCACTGCGTGATGTTTGAATTTCTATATCGGCATCTTTTATTTCTATTTCAATAGCATCATCTACTTCTGGATAACAATATACAGAAGCGAAAGAGGTGTGCCTGCGTGCATTGGAATCGAAGGGACTGATGCGAACCATGCGGTGCACGCCATTCTCACCTTTCATATAGCCGTAGGCGAATTGTCCTTCGATTTCTAAAGTGCATGATTTTATTCCGGCGCCATCACCATCTTGTCTATCGATTTCAGAAACATGATAACCATTTTTTTGGGCCCACATCACATACATTCTGCTCAACATTTCAGCCCAGTCCTGACTCTCAGTTCCACCTGCTCCACTATTGATTGTGAGGATACAACTAAATGCATCTTCCTCACCACTTAGCATTCTTTTATATTCCAATGCATCTAGTGTTTTAATTAAAATGCTTGCTTGTGATTCCACTTCTTCTTCGCTACCACCAAGTTCAACAACCACATCGAGGTCGTCCATTTGGCTTTGCAAATTGAGGAACGCATCGGTCCAAACTTTTTTGAGTTTGATACCTTTTAGTAGTTTTTCTGCCTCTTTTGGGTTATCCCAAAATGTTGGGCCGTGGGAAATTTCTTCTTCGTCTTGGATTTGTTTTAACTTATCATCCACGTCAAAGATATCTCCTCAAAGCCTCTACACGGCCTCTTAAATCTTTAATTTGATCGGTTGTCATATCTTGTTATGTTTTACAGTTATCCCCTTTATATCTCCCCTAAGTGAGACCTGAGTATTGGTTCTTTTTCGCTTTTGTGTTACTGCCTGTGGTTGGTGTTTTCACCAACTGCATAAATGGTGGTGTAAAGTGTTTCCACCTGATAATTTATTTCCGTTTCCCAGTATTCGGATCTAGTCCTCTCTTCTTCGCCATCTCTTCTATCCTTGCAGCAAATTTCGATTTCGATACCGGTTTCTTTTTGTTAGCTTGTATTTGTGCATGCAGTGCATCTTCATTTACCAATTTACGAATGCTTATTTGTTGCAGCATTGTAACGCAGTTACTCAAGAAATAATACCATGTTAATCCCGATGCATATTTGTTGAAGAATCCTAAGAATATGATAGGCATGATATAACCCATATATTTCATTTGTCCGCTTGCTGCGGTAAGTTGGTTATTCATCATCGTAAATAATAATGATGATATAGTCATTAATATAGTAAACAAACTCACGTGGTCACCATATAAGTAACTTACTACAGGCACATATCCAAAATCCCAGATAGAATCGTAAGCAGATAAATCGCCCGACCATAGGAATGATTGCTGCCGCAGCTCGAATGCTGATGGGAAAAATTGGAACATCGCAATCAGTATTGGCATTTGTAATAATATTGGAAGGCAGCCACCGAGTGGACTTACGCCTGCTTTTCTATAAAAGCCCATCGTCTCCTGTTGGCTCTTTTGAAAATCGTTTGGATACTTTTGTTTGATCGCATCAATCTCAGGTTTCAATATCCGCATTTTGGCGGTGCTCATATATGATTTATAAACCAAGGGGAACAAAATCATTTTGATAAGCAGCGTTAGTAATAATATAATAAGGCCGTAGTTTAAATTGAATCCGCTCAAGAAATCAAATACTGGAATCACAGCTCCGCGGTTCACCCAGCCAAATATTCCCCATCCCAAGGGAATGATACGCTGATGGTCAACGATACCACTTTTCTCCAAAGTATTATAATGATTGGGGCCAAAATAAAACTCCATATCAAATGTCTCATCAGCACTGTGATTGTATGGTAGCATCAAATTGGCTGACAATACTTTTACCCTAGAAGTATCTTTAAAAGTTGCTACATCTACTGTGGCATTTTCTAAAAATGATTTTTTTGCGTCAAGTGTAATATTGAAAAATTGCTGTTTAAAACTCACCCACTTCAAGCGAGGGGTCAAGGTTTTCTTTTCGTCTTTACGTTCGTTTATGAAGTCTAGTTCTTCACCATCATAATGGTAATAAACCGTGGTGGTATTACGTTCAGCCTCACTATGGGCTTCCTGTCTTTCCATTTCAGTTTGCATATTCAGCGATAGATAATTGCTGTTTTGAGCTATAATAGTATCCATGCCTTTCATCCTTAAGCTATAGCCCAATTTGAAACCACTTCCACTTAATACATATTTCTGTTCTATATAACTATTGTCGTTCACCTTGGCTCTGAATGTAATACTATCCGTCTGCCCCGACTTAACGTTCATGCTAGTTTTGGCAGGCTCAAAGTATAGTGCTTCGGTATTGATTAATGAATTATCTCGGGAAGTAAATACATAGCCAAAAACATTTTCTTTGCTTGCCATTAAGGTAACTGGTTCTTTGCGGTTAGCTTTGGTATATTTTTTTAGCTCCACTTTGGCCACCTTGCCACCCAAGGTGTTCACCCACACTTTCAATTCCTCATTTTCGATAACCACCAATTGACTATCGCCAGTTTTAAAAACTTTAGCAACTGTATCTTTTTTAGCTTTTATGCTATCAGGCAATTGTGTTTTGGCTGCATCGTTCTGCAATTTGTCAGCGAACTTTCTCACACTGTCTTGCACATGGGCAGTGGAGTCTTTCGCCATCTGCTCCTTCTTCAACTGCTCCTCACTGGGGGCGTTCATGTATATGTAGCCGATAACGAGAGCTACAATCAATAGTAAACCTATATAGGAATTTCTGTCCATTTTGTTTTAAAAATAAGGGTGCAAAAGTAAGGGAGAAAATAGTAATCAGTGGACAGTCCCGAATAAGATTCGGGAGTAAACAGTAATCAGTGGCCAGTAATTTGGGGTGAGGAGGAGATTTTTGTTGGTGATTTTGTGATGGCAGGCTTATGTAAATATTATCATAACCCCTCAAACAACTTCTCCAACCTATCCTTCTTCAAAATCTTTTGCCCCGTCTCGCCAGTTGCAATAATTCTATCATTACATTTTGCTTCAAAACTACATATAATTTCATGACCATTTATTGCAGTCACTATTGCAGTTATATCAACTACAGAATTTATTAGTGCGGGGGAATGATGTATAATATTTAGAAAAGTTCCGATACCTTCTTCGTCGGATTCTTTCATGTTTAATACAAACTGTCTTGTGGTCCACTCAGCATCGCGGCCCAGTGCGAAGGTGGCGTATACGGGGTGTACTTCGCCTGTGTCGAAAGTGGCGGTATCTTTGTCTGTTACGGTGATTTGGAGGGATGTTGTGTCGCCGACTTTATATATATTTTTCATTGGGGTGAAGTATTATATAATTTAATGAAACTGTCAGTCTGAGTTCATCGAATACGGCGTTTGGAAGTATGCTCCTAATTTGTCTATGCTTCGATAATCCCGACCATTCGGGACAGCATGACAAATTGCAATGACGTTATAATTAAAATCAGGCGTCAGCCACTGACTACTGTTTACTGATCACTGTTTACTATTCCGCCGCTTCTTCTTCTTTCTCAGCCTCAGCAGCTTCGTCAGAAACCTTTGCCAAGTTTTCAAAATCTAATAAAGGCTCTAAAACGCGGAACCAATTTGCAAGTTTTTGAATATGTGAATCATAAACGCGAGTTTTATCAAAATCAGGCAAGGCCATTTCCATGAAGTGGTGCAAGTCTCTTATGTTAGCTTTTGCTGCTGGTGGTTCAAGCTCTTGGTTTTTAATACGAAGCATGATATCGCCCAATCGCACATCTTCACTCAATGCAAACATGGCAATCTCACTTAATATAGAAACCTTATTGCTTAAAGCCACGGGCATACGCTTGCGTCTCTCATCTAAGGTCTCCACGATAATTCCACTTTTGCTGCGGCCTACTATGTGGTGCAAGCCTTGTACACCAGAAATTGAAACTACGTCTTCTAATTTTATTTTTTCTTCACTCATATTTATCAGAATTACGAATTACGAATTACGTTGAGATAGAAATCGTAATTCGGCATTCGTAATTATTAATTATTTATTTTTATAACTGTCTCTTCAATAATTTATTTTCTTTCTTTGTCTTTGCAGCAAGCTTTTTTGCCGTCTTTCATTTCGCATTGCTCTTTGCCTTTGCAGCAAGCTTCTTTGCAATCTTTGGTAGGGCAAGCAGTTCCTTCGGGGCAAGCACAAGCACCGCCTTCACATTGATGGCCTTTGCCTTCTTCGCAACATTCATCTTTGTCTTCGCAAGTTGAATCATTCTTGCAGCAATCTTTTTTGTCCATGTTTTTGCCATGTCCTTCGCAGCATTCTGTTTGGTTATGGCAGTTGCCCATCATATCTTTTTCAGAACCGCCGCCATTAACAGCGATATACGGAGCGATTACCAATGATACAATCGACATTAATTTGATTAAGATATTCATAGATGGACCAGAGGTGTCTTTGAAAGGATCACCTACAGTGTCGCCAGTTACAGAAGCTTTATGTGGTTCAGATTTTTTGTAGAACATCTCGCCATTGATCATTACACCTTTTTCAAAAGATTTTTTTGCATTGTCCCAAGCACCACCTGCGTTGCTTTGGAATATTCCCATCAACACACCACTTACAGTTACACCAGCCAATAAACCACCCAATACTTCAGGGCCAAATATAAAACCAACAAGTACTGGCGTAATTAACGCAATAGCACCTGGCAGCATCATTTCGCGGATAGATGCTTTGGTAGAAATAGCTACACATTTTTCATATTCAGGTTTTGCTTTGTATTCCATAATTCCAGGAATTTCGCGGAACTGGCGACGTACTTCTTGTACCATATCCATGGCAGCTTTTCCAACTGCTTGAATACATAATGCAGAGAATATAAAAGGTATCATACCTCCTACAAATAAGCCAGCCAAAACAGGAGCTTTATATATATCAATAGCATCGATACCTGCAATACCCACAAAAGCTGCAAATAATGCCAATGAAGTAAGAGCGGCAGATGCAATAGCAAATCCTTTTCCGGTAGCTGCAGTTGTATTTCCAACGGCATCCAAATTATCAGTACGTTCACGAACTTCAGGAGGCAGTTGACTCATTTCAGCAATACCACCAGCATTATCTGCGATAGGTCCGAAAGCATCAATAGCTAATTGCATAGCAGTTGTTGCCATCATACCTGCTGCAGCGATAGCCACACCATATAATCCAGCAAAATAATATGAAGCCATAATACCGGCAGCCAAAGTTAAAATAGGAATAACGGTTGATTTCATACCTACTGCCAAACCACCAATAATGTTGGTAGCATGCCCTGTAGATGATTGTTGAATAATAGAGTTAACTGGGCCTTTACCCATGGCAGTATAATACTCGGTAACAATACTCATTATCGCACCCACTGCGGTACCTACTAAAATAGCATAGAATACGCCCGCTTTGGTAAACACGTGGTCACGTAATATAATATCACCATCAGGCAACATCCAGTTTACTACAAAGTATGATGCTACTACGGTAATTATCATTGATGACCAGTTACCTAAATTTAACGCACTTTGTACATTTGATTTATCATCCTTAATAGTCACAAACCAAGTTCCTACAATAGAGAAAAGAATTCCTAATCCACAAATAACCATTGGTAAAAGTATGGGAGACATTCCTCCGAATTTATCGGTTAAGGTAATCTCTTGTCCCAATACCATGGTGGCTAATATAGTTGCTACATAGCTACCGAATAAGTCGGCACCCATACCAGCAACGTCACCTACGTTATCACCTACGTTATCGGCAATAGTAGCAGGGTTACGTACATCATCTTCTGGAATTCCAGCTTCTACTTTACCTACAAGGTCAGCACCTACGTCGGCAGCTTTGGTATAAATACCGCCACCCACACGGGCAAACAGTGCGATACTTTCAGCACCTAATGAGAATCCTGTAAGAACTTCAATAGCTGTTTTAACATATTCAGCATTAACGCCATCATTAAATATTCCTAAGAAAGCAATGAACAAACCGCCCAAGCCTAGAATAGCCAAGCCAGCAACGCCCAAGCCCATTACTGTTCCACCTGTAAATGAAACTTTCAAAGCTTGTTTCAAACTGGTACGGGCTGCCTGTGTGGTACGCACGTTAGCTTTGGTAGCTACACGCATCCCTATATAACCCGCAGTTGCCGAGAATACGGCACCGATAATAAAGGCTATAGAAATAATCCAACTTGAGTGAATGGCCTTCCCATTAATTTCGTGAATGGTTCCCGAGTAGGCAAGTAATGCAGCAGCAAATACAACGAAAATACTGAGTACTTTCCATTCTGCTTTTAAAAATGCCATTGCTCCATCGGCTATATAGCCTGCAAGCTCTTGCATGTTTTTATCGCCCGCGTCTTGCTTGCTTACCCAAGCACTTTTAATGGCCATTACAATTAAGCCAATAATCCCCAATGCTGGGACTATGTAAATTAGATTTTGTTCCATGTTTATTTAATTCGTTTTGTGTTAATTCGTTGATATTCTTATTTAAAATGTAAAATTATAATTATAAAATAAAAAATATTTGGGGGGCAAAGGTAAGGGTTGGAAATTTAAAGGGCAAATGGGGGGTGGAATGTGCGAGTTTATTGATTTGTTAATTTAATTGTTAATAGTTTTGGGATTGTTTGTGACGGTAATGTAGCGTTGTAAATGAATTATAATACTATGTTTGTGGGCAACATATAGGATCTGTACTAAACTGTGTCGTAACATGAAATTGACGCAATAAAATTGAAGAAAAAGTTAAAAACTAATATGCAACTCCCTAATTCAAACAGATTGCCGACTAATATTTTAGCAGCATGTTTCAACAATACGGTTGCCACTTACAAGTATTACTGGCTCTTATCAATTATACAATCTGTTGAAAGCGGGAATATGGAAATCCCTAAAAAGGATTTGTTTGCAAGAATGATTTCTAATGCGTGGTTTACAGTAAATTATTTCCATGTTTCATTTGGGAAACAAGATTTAATTCAGATGGCGATTCAAGATATTATAAAAGAAGAGAATATCACAATTGATGAAAAACTTAATATCGTTTTTGAAAAACTTATTTCATCAAAAAATAAGAAAACAGAAAATAGCCTTTGGCATTTTAATAAAAATGTTCCCCACTGGTTTTTAAGTCCGTGGTTTCAGAAAATGGATAGAGCAGAAATATATAAAGCATCACAAGTTTTCAGTAATAACTGTTTATATGCTTTGTTTGAAAATGAAATTCAAATCAATCCTGAATGGAAAAATTATCTCACAACAAATGCAAGATTGTTAAAAGATTTTTGCTATTGGAATCTTGCTTTGTTCTTACAAGCGAAAAATCCTAATGTACCAGATATCCCAAACAAATTGATTAAACCCGCAGTGAGAAATAACTTGACAAAACAAAGAACACATTTTTGGGATATCGTTATTAAAGAACTTGGTTCGATAAAATGTATATATACAGGAGAGAAACTTACAATTGGAAATTATGCTGTCGAACATTTTATTCCATATTCTTTTGTTTCTCACGATTTAATTTGGAATTTGATTCCTGCTAACAAAACATTTAATAGCTCTAAAAGCGATAAACTCCCTCAGCTTAATAAATATTTTGACTCTTTTTTTAATTTACAAAACAACGCAGTTGAAATTATAAAATATAAAACACCTAATAGCAAACTACTAGAAGATTATTTGTCAATTTTCCCCGACATAGATAAAAGCTTTTCCAGACAGAGTTTTAAAGATCGTATACAACCACTAATTACTATTGCATCCAATAATGGGTTTGAGTTTTTAAAATGATACAGCTAAATATACATAATTGCCCTTTTTGTAATCCAGATTCAGATAGAGAATTAATCCTAGAATCTGAAGCCGCTTATTCGATATTTGATAAATTTCCAGTAAACAAAGGACATGTTCTTGTAATACCGAAAAGACATTGCTCTGACTATTTTGAATTAACTTTCAAAGAGCAATCTGCTTGCTGGCTTATGGTAAATAGTGTTAAAAAAATAGTATTAAAAAAATTCAATCCGGATGGTTTCAATATAGGAATAAATGTTAGTGAAGCTGCGGGGCAAACGGTTTCACATGTTCATATACATTTAATTCCTAGATATAATGGGGATGTGCAAGAACCAAGGGGTGGAGTTAGAGGTGTTATACCTGAAAGGAAAAATTATTAGTTGATTTACTTATGAATAAAATACCAAAAACTTATTCTTTACAGTTTGATAAATCAAACTTGAAACATTTGATTATACATCAAATGGCAAATGACATGTTGCTTAACTGGGAACAAGAAGATGTAATGAATTTATTTAAAAGTTCTTCCAGTTCTTTTGTTGCAATCAGTGAAACAAAGAAAACAAAAATCGCCGAATTAAGAGAAATTCAAAAAAATCATATAACTAATCGCTGAATGGAAAATATTGAACGGATTAAAAGAGATATCAAAACTTGTAAAGAAAAAATTGCACTTTGGGATAAAAGGGCAAACTCATTTGTAAGAAGTGAGAGAATAGGTTTATCATCTTCTGCAAGGCAGGATATAGTTGACAGTATACTACGACTTGAATTGCTTTTAAAAGAGAAGAAAAAATCTAATTGAAATTGAATTTTATTCTCGTATCCTTTACCATCTGAATCAGAATTTATAAGTGTTGAATCTTCATTCAGACTTGCAATTGAATACTTAGTGCAAGCGAAACTATATGAAAAGAGGAAGGATGTTAATCCCACTTTTCAAATAATTTCAAATATTTCAACTAATGAGAGGACTGGTAATGGCAGAGTTAAAAAAATAGCTGATACAATAGTTGAGCATTTTATTCTGAACTATGTTTCACTCTGATATTATTAGGAAAGAGGCTCGTTTAAATTGTATGGATTTTTTTTATGTTATATATATGTTTGCTATATCGCGTCAGCCGCATGAGGGACAGCAGCCGGCACGCAGTAAGGCGTATGGCCCGACCCCCGCTTCGGGGGGCATGCCCAAAATAGTATAACAATAGAAAGCTCTATCCAAAGGCAGCGAGATAAAAATCAAGCTAATCATAAAAATCATATTAATCAGCGGTTCAGACAGCGTGGGCAGGTGCGTGGGGGCACACCCCTGCCGAACACAGGGGATTTATTTCGAAATATATACTCTCTGCCGAATATTGTTTTCTTCAATAACAGTAAATGTATTTTCAAGTATATACATTTTAGCATTGATAATTTCGTCGAGCATTTTTCCGGCAAATTCAGGATTGTTTCCTTTGAACCTGAAATAGACAATGGCTGGAGGATTTGCAATTCCGTATTTGAAAATGATTTCACCATAATCTCTGTCGAAAGTAAGAATGATTGAATTTTCTTTCAGTGCTTTTTCAATTACTTCTTTGTCACTGCATCCAGGATTTGTATTGGTAATATGCAACTGTATGCCCAAGGTTGAGCAAATATAAAACTGAAGGGTTAGGGAAATTTTCGTTGGCCAGAAAATTCATTATGCTGACCTTGGCAATGGTAAAAACTGTTCGAGTTTCATGCAGTCATTTATATAGGCAAAAACTGCCAGAATATCTGTTTTTGAAATATGTGGGTAGCTTTCTAATATAGCGTCTTCATTCCAACCTGATGCATATAACTCCATAATATTTTCAACTGAAATTCGTGTGCCTTTTATAATAGGTTTGCCCAATAAAATTTGATTGTCAGATACTATATGTTCTTCCCATTTCATTGTGCAAATATAAAAGCAATTTATTTAAAGCCAAAATATAAAATCCTGCATGCCAATTTGGTCTGCGATGGTTCGACTACACTTCGGCTACTTCGCCTGCCGCTCAGCACAGGTTTGCTCAGTGCAGGCTACTCACCACCACAACCAAAGGCAGTGAAATAAGAATCAAGCCAATCATATAAATCATCTTAATCATGGTTCAGACAGCGAGGGCATGTGCGTGGACACACCTGCTTAAAATATTATAATAATTATAGTCCACCTCATGTTTGGTGGCCCCGAATAAATTCGGGGAACCATGGACAATATAATTATATAATAGCCATCTAAATCATGTCGCAATAGGCTGTACCCAAAAACAGACACCATGCAAATTGTATTTATAACTAATTGTCCACAAAAACGTTGATAATACAGGGCTTCCCAATGTATATAAATCGTTATCCACATAGCTAAAACCATAGTGGTATAAGGGCTTTGCCTGTGGAAAAACTATTAGTGTGGAAAATGGCATTTGATATACCCGTACCCTTGAAGCTACTTTTGACCTCCCTATATGATTAAAAGTATTGGGTGAAAACAAAACCGATAACTATATATATCCCTACCGAAGTCTAACCAAAAAAATTAATATAATACCATGCAAAAATCTAAAGGCCTTCCGTTTAAACGGCATTTCACCAACGACAACACCCCTGTTGCCGACATGTTTCAATACGACCTTCGCCAGTCGGTAATTAAAAATCCAGCAGGCGATTACGTGTTCAAGATGGATAACGTGGAAGTCCCGAAAGAATGGAGCCAGGTGGCAACAGATATATTAGCACAAAAATATTTCAGAAAGGCGGGAGTGCCTCAAGCAGATGGAAGTATGGGTGCTGAGACCAGCATAAAGCAAGTGGCACATCGCATGGCTCACTGCTGGCGTACTTGGGGCGAACGCTATGGATATTTTGCCACGCCTACCGATGCACAAGTTTTCTATGAAGAGTTGGTATTCTCTATCACAAGTCAACAATGTGCTCCTAATAGTCCGCAGTGGTTTAATACAGGTTTGCACAGCAGTTATGGTATTACAGGAAAACCTCAGGGACATTATTATGTAGATCCTGTTGATAGCAAATTGAAACAATCGACCTCGGCTTACGAGCGTCCACAACCCCATGCTTGTTTTATATTGAGCGTGGATGACGACTTGGTAAACGAAGGTGGTATTATGGACCTTTGGGTTCGTGAAGCACGTATATTTAAATATGGCAGTGGTGTAGGAACCAACTTCTCAAAAATTCGTGGTGGTGGCGAAACCCTTTCGGGTGGCGGAACTTCATCGGGATTGATGAGTTTCCTAAAAATAGGTGACCGTGCCGCAGGTGCTATTAAAAGTGGTGGAACAACCCGCCGTGCAGCCAAAATGGTTTGCTTGGATTTGGACCATCCCGAAATAGAAACCTTTATCGATTGGAAAGTAAACGAAGAGAAAAAAGTAGCTGCATTAATAGCTGCTGGATATGATAGTGGCTACGAAGGCGAAGCTTATGCAACTGTATCAGGACAGAACAGTAATAACTCTGTACGTATTCCAGATGACTTTTTTAAAGCCTTGCATGAAGGTGGAAACTGGGCACTAAGAGCCCGCACCGATGGCCGTGTGATGAAAGAAATCGACGCCCAAAAAATGTGGGACAAAATTGGTTATGCAGCTTGGGCTTGTGCCGACCCTGGAGTGCAATTTAATACAACAATTAACGATTGGCATACTTGCCCCGCAGGTGGATTAATCAATGCATCGAACCCTTGCAGCGAATATATGTTCTTGGACAATACCGCTTGCAATTTGGCATCGTTCAACTTGATGAAATTCTTTAATGTAAAAACACTTGAGTTTGATGTAAAAGGATTTGAATACGCTACTCGTTTATGGACAACAGTTTTGGAAATTTCTGTAGCGATGGCTCAGTTTCCAAGTAAAGAAGTTGCTCAATTAAGTTTTGATTACCGCACACTCGGTCTTGGTTATGCCAATATGGGAACCATGCTAATGGTTAGTGGTATTCCTTATGATAGTCCAAAGGCTACAGCTATAATAGGTGCTATCACCGCTATTATGACTGGCGTTAGTTATGATACTTCTGCAGAGATGGCCAAGCACCTTGGCACTTTTGATAAGTATGATGATAACAAAGAAAACATGTTGCGTGTAATGCGTAACCACCGTTATGCAGCATATAATTCTCCCAAAGAAAATTATGTAGGAATCAATACACAACCTGTAGGTATCGATCCGAAATTCTGTCCTGAATATTTATTATCTGCTGCATGCAATGCATGGGACCAAGCAGTACAAAACGGTGAGAAATATGGATACCGCAATGCACAAACTACTGTAATAGCTCCAACAGGAACTATAGGTTTGGTAATGGATTGTGATACTACTGGTATCGAGCCTGATTTTGCTTTGGTTAAATTTAAAAAATTATCAGGTGGTGGTTATTTCAAAATAATCAACCAATCAGTACCCGATGCTTTGCGTAATTTGGGTTATGATGAAAAAGAAATAAATACCATTGTTACTTATGCAATTGGTACAGCAACTTTAAAAGGTACTACCGCTATTAATGAAGAAAGTTTATTGGCCCGTGGTTTCACCCGTGAAGAATTGGCAAAAGTAGAAGCAGGTTTAGGTGCTGCATTTGAAATAGGATTTGCATTTAACCAATGGACTTTTGGTGAAGAAACGATGCAACGTTTAGGATTTACCACGGAACAATATAATCATCCTAAATTCAATATGCTTCGCAGCTTGGGCTTTACCCGCCTTGAGATTGAAGGTAGCAATGATATAATATGTGGTACTGGAACTATAGAAGGTGCCCCTATATTAAAAGAAGAACATTACCCAGTATTTGATTGTGCGAATCGTTGCGGAAGCAAAGGTGTTCGTTATATACATGCACATGCACATATCAGATCGATGGCCGCTGCACAACCATTTATTAGTGGTGCGATTAGTAAAACTATTAACTTGCCAAACGAAGCAACTGTTGATGAAATTAAAGCTTGTTACTTGGAAAGCTGGAAGCTTGGTTTGAAAGCCAATGCATTGTATCGTGATGGTTGCAAATTGAGTCAGCCGCTTAGCAATAAATCGGATGTGGTGGATGAGGAAGTTGTAGAAGCAGCACTTGCTGGCAAAGGCGATATCAATATAGATAACATGCCTTGGGATGATGTATTGAAAGCCGTACAAAATGTATTGAATACTACCGAAACCCGCGAATTTGCCGGACAGTTGGCACGTATGATAGACAAGAAACGTTTGCCAAATAAACGTAATGGCTTCACTCAAAAATCGAAAGTAGGCGGACAAGTTGTATTCGTTCGCACCGGAGAATATAATGATGGAACCCTTGGTGAAATATTTATTGATATGCATAAAGAAGGTGCTACCTTCCGCAGTATTATGAACTGTTTTGCCATTGCAGTTTCTATAGGTTTGCAACATGGTGTACCTCTTGAAGAGTATGTAAATAAATTCACTTTCACCCGTTTCGAACCCAGTGGATTTGTAGAAGGACATGATAATATTAAGAGTGCAACTTCTATAATAGATTATATATTCCGCATGCTTGGTTTCGAATACTTAGGACGTACTGATTTGGTTCAAGTACAACCCACCATCGAAGATATTGTAGAAAAACAAAACGAGATATTTGGTGTAGGACTTGAAGAGCCCGTTGATGAATTTAATATAGACGAAGACGAAAATAACCGTCCACCAGCTATAGGTTTTGTATTGAGCAGCACTGCTACCGCAGAAGTTCCAGTACTGGTAAAACCAACCACTCCAAAACCAACTCCAACAATCAGACCCACCCGAGCCAAGAAAACCAACAGCAGCGACGACTACTTACGCAGTATGCAAAGCGATGCTCCCTCATGCAACGTGTGCGGGCATATAACTATCCGCAGCGGCACTTGTTATAAGTGTTTGAACTGTGGGAATAGTTTGGGGTGTAGTTAGGCTTCGGCTTTGCTCAGCCTCCCGGCTAAGATTATAATACTTTATGAAACGCCATTCTATTTTAGGATGGCGTTTTTTTGTTAAACGATATTATATTTTTATAAATTGATTTTCATATTTCGTACCTACGGCACTTAAACCTCTTACTATATATTGTTTCTACCAATATTTCGTCCCTATGGGACTTAGGCTTTTCAGAGATATATGCGGATAGTATATTTCGTACCTACGGCACTTACACTTCTTACTATATTTTGTTTTACCGATATTTCGTCCCGATGGGACTTTGGGTCTGTCTAAAAGCTGTAAACTTGCGGTAGGATTGTTTAATAAAAGTGAAAACTTTTGGGGACGAGACATGTTAAATGATTGTACTATAGTCCCAGCGGGACGATATATCGGTAGCTAAAAGATGATTACCATTTCCCCAAGTGCCGTAGGCACGAAATATTATTTAGCGTCGATTGCCGTAGTGTTTTCCCTAAACAAATCATAATTCCCCAATATACAAAACGAAACCACCAAACTGCTCCAAAACAAATAGGAGTATGGGACAAGAACGAAGGCGAAAACTATGGTTAATATAACTTTTAGTGCAGCGAGGTGTAATAGTTGCTGGGGATATTTCTTATGTTTTTTATATACAAAAACGACAAGTAATAATGCTGAAAGTATAGAACATACTAATAATATATTTTTATATTTTGAAATCTTTTCCATCAGATCGCCACTGAAGTTATTATAGGCCCACGATGCAAAACCCAATCCTTGGAACAACTGAAAAGGCTTGTCACTTGGGGCTTGCCACGATTGTCCTTGCCATTCGCCCACAGCGGCTGTATCATACGAACTGTTTCCCTTCAAAAAAATATTGGGGTCTTTTAATAGGAAAGGTATGATATAAAACACACTCACAAACAATAATACCCAGCCTAATTCTTTAAATAATCTTTTCTTGTTATTTAACCACTCAAGCACCAAGGCGGCAGGTAAATAGAAAACTACGGCATAGCGTGAAAGCAATGTAAACATTAGGCCTACGCTTCTTCCCAATATGTTATTGTTTGATAAAAATACTGCTAATATAAAATAGTAAGATGCAATTAATAATTCAATGGTGTGTGCAATTTCATTGGATTGTTTCCAAAAAATTAAGAATAAAAACACCAAGGGCAAAGCTAACTTCATATATAAGTTTTTTGAGCTATCATTTTTTTTGAGCAAGAACTTAATATATAAAAATGAGGCAAGCGAATAAAAAAGTAAAGGAATCCATCGGGGATCGATGCCCATCAGTTTGCTTGCTACAAAAGGCATCCAGTGCATGGGCAAGTAGTTAGGAGTCCAATGGTCGCCATAGCCAAATCCAGGAGCTTCATTATATATATATTCACCATTTATAAATCGCTCTACATATAAGGAGTCGATGATGGGAAGGATATCCGATTTTTTTATATCAATAGGGTTTGTAGTAAAAATATGTTGTGCCCAAAATCCAAAAAGGATAAATACGAGTGCGAAGAATACGTAGATATATACTTTATTTATTGTAAAACTTGTGCGAGCGGTATTGGTAAAATCTAGCTTTGAGAAAAAAGGGAACAGTGCAATAAATAGCCCGCTAACCGTGAACAGCAGAGGAGCTATGATATAGCCTAATTGCTGTCTGTAGAAAAAGAAAACGATGAATTCAATAATGAAAGCACCATATAAAAAAAGTACACCTTTATTTATATAAGTATTCATTACTGGTTAATTATGATTGCATCTTCCGCTCCAAATAAGCCAAGCATCTTTTAATCCCTTCTTCAAATGAAACGTCATATTCGAAACCATGGAGCTTTTGTTTGGCAGTGTTTCCTCCACGGGCAAATACACCCTCGGGTTTGTCGCTGGTGCCAGTTACGATAGGATTATATCCCACAATTCCGGCAGACATTTGAGCAAATTCTATAAAGCTGGTAAATATTCCAGTGCTTAAATTAAGTGCAGTACCATCATCAATTTGATCCATGGTTGTTATCACACCACGAACGCAATCTGTTATATGTATAAAATCACGCATTTGTTTGCCACTGCCCCAAACTGATAGATGCTCTTCACCTTTGTTTTCCAAAGTGCGTTTGCAGATACTGGGGAACGGATATGTCATGTCCTGATCTTCGCCATAGCCACTGAAAGGACGATATGATACAGATTTCAAACCATGACGTTCGTATGCTAGTAATGCCAAATATTCGTTCGTCAATTTAGCCCAACCATAACTCATATCTGGCATACCGATATCTTCGGCAAACGATATCATATCTTCTTTCAATAATATATAATGATCGTGGCGTTGTAATTTAATTGGATAAGCTGCACTCGAACTAAAACATATAGTTTTTCCTGGTTTTGCTTCCTTGGCCCATTGCCAATATTCACTGTCTATTGAAAGATCATCGGCAACTGCAAGTGGATTATTTTCTATCATCATACGTCCACCAACCATTGCGGCTAAATGGAATGCATAATCATAATATTCATGTTTATTGTGTTTGAAAAATTTACGACAATCTTCTTTATGAAATTTGAAATTATCATAGTCACGAGGTTCATATAATGGCCAACCATCTGATGGGTCGATACCACCAGTGAGTGGTGCTACTAAATCCACACAATCCACGTCAGCACCTTGTTTGAGCCAATGTTCAGTAAAATGCCTGCCTACAAATCCTGCCCCACCTGTTATAAGAATCCTCATAAAATTATTTTAGTTTATATATTTATTCTCTCTCTTTGTTGTCCCATTGCTGCCCTTCGACTCCGCTCAGGGTGGCAATGGGCATTGTTGTCATCCTGAGCAGAGTCGAAGGATAACAACAATAATATAATACTATAAAAAATGTTTTCTATATAATTTGAAAGCTTCGATAGAACGCTCGGGTAAATATTTTAAAATCGCATCAGGGTCACTTGGCAATTCTGTTACAATTTTTAAGTTATGCTCGTAGCCCAAGTATTCAGCTTTCATATCTTTTGTATAATCATGCACATTGCGATCTTGGAATACTGAAGCTTTTCCGAAAACTACATTTGCACCTTTGGCTTGCAGATAATACGATGCCCATATATCATCCATGCGGCCCACGTGTGGGAACAAGAAATAATCTTTCAAAAGTGAAGCTTTCAAAAATGTATTTTGCGAATTGAAAGGAGACATTTTATTGGCAGCAATAGGGAAACATGCTGGGTCGAATTTGCACTCAGGAGCATGTTCCATGCGGCATATAGCGTCGATATCAGGATCTCCATCCCAGAAATCTGCTTGTACATCGGGTGTTATAGTTTTGGTAGATTTGCGAGAGTAATCGCGTTTTGATAAACTCAATAATGGATAACCACGATGCCATAAATGTTTATGGTTTGTAGCACCAATAGAATCGAATGCTGGCAAATCAGTTTCGTAGTAATTTGTTTCTACAGGATTGCCTAACATCAAGTTCTGGCCCCAACCTTCGTAAGGGATATTGTCATCATCCACTACAGCAACGATATCAGCACCCATATCGTGAGCCCATAGCAGGCCCATGTTGCGGCGTTGTATACAATTCCATCCGATAGCATCGCTCAGGTCTTTATCATAAGCTTCTTGCTCTTCGGGGGTAACATACACACCTTTGTTTAAGGTATAATCTTTTGGAGTTTTTAAATCGCCAATAACTACAAGATCCCAATCTTCATAACTTTCGAAAAGTTTGATGGCCTTGGTGGGCGGATTGATGGTGGTGGTAACAATTACTTTTTTCACTTGAATAATATATTATATATTTATTTTTTTATTTTGCTTTTGCTCATGAAACGGATTTTGATTCCTGTTCCAAAATATTTAAAATTATTGATAAAAGGATTCTGCGATTCGCCTTCGGTTCGAGCTTTCCAAACGCTTGGAATTTCTACAGCTTTCACACCCAATCGCAATGGCTTGCATATACTTTCAAATAAGAATGGATGTTTTAATTCCGTCCAATTAATTGATTGCACTAGGGCTGTGGGGAATATACGGTACCCATAAGTCATGTCTTTGAGGTTGGTACCATATAATATAGAAAAGAACTTTTGGAAGAAGAAATTGAATACCAATTTCACTGGACTATAGCCTGTAAAACCGCCACCTTTGGTCCAACGGTTGGTGCCAACAATCCAGTCTGGATGTTGCTTGCTGAGTGCAATTAGTTGGGGCACTTGTTCCGGATTTGTTTCGAGGTCGCTTGCCATCATTAGCAAGTGAGTGCCTTTGGCCAAATCAAAACATTCACGCATGGCACCACCTAAGAAAGGCAATATTTGGTCGTGTACACGAACTTTGTTACCATATTTAAGCACTATTTCTTCAATCACTTTTCTGCTCTCGATACTGGTCTTTTTGCAAATCACAATCAGGTACTCCAATACTTCTGCACTGCACAATTCCTCAATCATCTCCACGGTTTGGCGGAGCGAATAAGTTTCGTTTACTACGGGTAATATAACAGTAACAGTATGTTTTTGCATGGGCCTTTATAAAAGGGTTTCAAAAGTAGGGCAAAATGGGGGAAATATGAAGTGAACAAGGTTAAGTCGCTCTTACGGTTTGATTTTTAAATGTTTAGAGATAATATCGACCAAGACTCTGTGGTAAAACCTCCTCCAATATGTGGTTGGTGAAAACACACAACCACAGGCATACTTAAACTTAACCACAGAGGACACAGAGGAGGGCACAGTTCGCGGCGGCGAATCGCAGCGAAGAGACAAATTAGTATATATATAGTTCTTGTATAATATCTCGCCATTTCCTAATTTTACCTCATGAATTCATCAACCCCACTTGCCGAGCGAATGCGTCCGAAAACATTGGACGATTTGGTTGGGCAAGAACATCTTACCGGCAAAGGAAGTATATTAAGAACTGCTATCGAACAAGGAAAAATTCCCTCCATGATTTTGTGGGGACCTCCGGGTGTTGGTAAAACCACTATTGCACATATTATAGCAAATACCTTATCTGTACCTTACTTTCAGTTGAGTGCGATTAGCAGTGGTGTGAAAGAAGTGAGGGAAGTAATTGAAAAAGCAAAGGAAACTACACAATCTATTTTATTTATTGACGAGATACATCGATTTAATAAAGGACAGCAAGATGCATTGCTTGGAGCAGTGGAAAAAGGTATTATAACATTGATTGGTGCCACCACCGAAAATCCATCATTTGAAGTAAACTCAGCTTTGCTGAGCAGGTGCCAAGTATATGTATTAAAACCATTGGATGAAAAGGGATTGGTGAAATTATTAAACCAAGCATTACAAAATGATGAAGACCTAAAACAATATCATATAACATTAAAAGAAACGGCAGCATTTATTAATATAAGTGGCGGCGATGCTCGCAAACTTTTAAATTTGTTAGAAATAGTAGCAACTGCTATAGCTCCCGCAGCCAAAGGGGAGGAAGTTATAATAACAAATGAAATGGTGATGGATATTGCCCAGAAAAAAGTAGCATTATATGATAAACAAGGCGAGCAACACTATGATATCATTTCAGCATTTATAAAAAGTATGCGAGGCAGTGATCCAAATGCGGCAGTGTATTGGTTGGCGAGAATGATAGAAGGTGGCGAGGATGTAAAATTTATTGCCCGAAGGATGGTAATTTTTGCGAGCGAAGATGTGGGCAATGCAAATGCAAATGCTCTGTTATTAGCCAATGCAACTTTTGATGCGGTTAACAAAATAGGTTATCCCGAATCGAGAATTATATTATCACAGTGTGCAGTGTATTTGTCATCATCAGCCAAGAGTAATGCATCGTATGTTGCCATTGAGCATGCAATGAAGTTGGTAAAGGACCATGGCGATTTGCCTGTACCATTACATATCAGAAATGCCCCAACCAAACTGATGAAAAATTTGGATTATGGTAAGGGTTATATATACTCACACCAGGGCGAAGGCAATTTTATAGAACAAGAATATTTGCCCGAAAAAATTGCAGGAACCAATATATATGAACCTGGAGATAATGCCAGAGAAATTGAGTTAAGAAAGTTTTTGAAGGAAAGATGGAAGGAGAAATATGGGTATTAGTATTTTGTTTTTTCTATATAAATAAATCCTTCATAGCGATGGTACAATCCACACACTATCCCAGACCAGTTATTGCACGAGTCTATTCTTTTTACAACGGCTTCTATCTTAACTCCATTTTTAAATTTTGAAACCATACTGTCATTGCAGATTTGATAATCTATACCTTCAATATTAAAATAATATCCAGTATAATCTGATTTTAAGGTGTAGGTTTGATAGTTTGTATGTTCGCATGCAGTGAAACCAAGAATTAAGAAAAATGCAAATATATAAAATATTTTTTTCATGTAATATTATAACGTTTAAAATTAAAATATAGGTGCATATAACACGACAAATATATTCAGGCTTTTAAATCTGAAACCCTTAGATTGGAACTAAATTTCCAAATACTTGATAGTAAATTTTATAAAATTGAATTCAGGATTGTGGATTCAGGGAACCTGCCGTGAGATTATAAAGTTTGCTCCAGCCTTTCAGTCCCGAATCCCTGTACAAATGTAACATATTAGTCAAAAACCCAATCTTGGCATAATTCTCACAAATAATTACTATAATTTTGCAGCCAATAAAAACCAGCAAGTAAATTTAATTAACGCATTCCGAAAAAATAAAAAAATCATGATCAAAAAATTTTTATTCTCACTATTAGCTTTTACAGCATTTAACACCTATGCCCAGAACTGGGTATATGATAGTGTTTACCTTGGCCCTAAATATCGCAACGAAGTGTATTATTCATTAAAAGATAAAATGGTTGACACCGTGCCTATTCGCAATTGGCATTTGGCCTTTAGTGCAGTAGGTGGCAAAGATGCCATGTATTATGCAATATTGGCAAATCATTCAAATGATGTTCGCGTGGCCAAATATCCAAATAGCGATATCACAGGTTGGTCTACTTTTGATACCAGCGGTTGGAAATCATGGCGTAGGTTTTTTAATAGCGACGAGAAATGGGCTGATGGTGCTTTGTGCAGAGACTCATCTATGCATCCTTATTATTCGTGGGGTGTGTATAATAGTAATGTACCTGGAGAAATTGATGGCGATTCAATCTTTGTAATATATGCCAATCCCAATCCTCCAGCACAGCCTTGGGCTAAGAAGTTTTATGTGGTTGCCCGCAAATCAGTTTCAGGTGTGAAGTCATGGACATTCAGATATGCAAATTTGGATGGAACAGGTGATACTACCGTTACTTTAATGGACAACAATTATCCGAAAAATCATTTTATGTATTATAATTTAGAAAAGGATATGGAACTAAAACGTGAGCCAGATAATAATAAATGGGATTTAGTTTTTACCCGTTATTTTGCCAAACAAAACGATCCTACAACACCCTACTATCAGGTAACAGGGGTGCTTCACAATATACAAACTAAATCTATCAAAATAAAAAACCAATTATGCGATGCTGTTTCTGTAACTGATACCATGGACAGTAGATTTAGCGACAAGATTAATACCATTGGTTACGATTGGAAAACTTTTGATTTTAATTCGAATCAATATGTATTGGGCGATTCACTTACTTATGTTGTGCTAAATTCACGCCACGAGTTAAATGGTAGCGTTACTTATGAAATATATAAATTAAAGTTCACAGGTTTTGGTGGTGGTGCCAATGGCAAGGTAGCTTTTGCAACACAGAAAATGTTGATTTTTAATACTGCAGTAAATATTATAGACGAAAATAAATTTGTATATACCTTGTCGCCAAATCCTTCAAACGGTAATACTCAGTTATATGTGAATACTGAGAAACTAAGCACCATGCAAATTAATATATATGACCTAAGCGGTAAATTGATATATAACCAACAAACAAAAAATAACGGTTTCAATGCTTATAATTTACCTACTGAAAATTTAGGTAAAGGTTTATATATGGTAAATATACAGTGCGGCAATAACCAACAAACACAGAAGTTGGTAATTGAATAATACTTTTATATAGTTTCTAATTAAAACTATATTATAAAATCCATGTCCGCTATAAAAAATATATTACAAGCAAAGCACCTCATTGGGGTGCTTTGCTTGTTTTTGTTATATGGGAATAGTGATGCCCAAATACCATTGGATTCCATCGTAGTTACTGGGCAAATGAAGAACACAACAGTCGACCTTTCAGTACAAAAGATAAAGGTGATTGACCGTGCCAAAATAGATAAAATGGGAGCAGTTAGTTTAAGAGACGTGCTCACCAATGAACTTAATTTTCGTATTACTCAGGATGCTGTTTTGGGTAGTCGAATTAGTGTGCAAGGGCTTAGCGGGAGCCAAGTGAAAATACTGATGGACGGGGTACCTATTATAGGAAGGTTGGATGGCAATATTGATTTGAATCAAATTAACCTGAATAATATAGAACGCATTGAAATAATAGAAGGACCCATGTCTGTGATATATGGTACCGATGCTAGTGCAGGCGTGATTAATTTAATTACTAAAAAGAGTTCCAAAAATTTGTATGATCTAAATGCAAATATTTACCATGATAGTAAAGGCAATTATAATTACGACCTTGGAGGAACTACCAAAATAAAAAAATCATTATTGGGAATTAGCGTTGGCCGCTATTTATTTGATGGCTGGGATCCCAATGAAGATCTATATAAAAGACAAATGCTGTGGAGACCCAAAGAACAATATTTTACGAATATATATTGTAATTTTAATTTGGGTAAAACCGCAAATAGAATATCGGCAAACTATTATAGAGAGTTTTTACTCAGTAAAGGTTCACCAATTGTAACTCCCTTTGATGCCAAAGGAATCGATGATCATTTTATCACCAATAGATCGCAAATTACTTGGCAAGTTGATAGGAAATTGGGTAAAACGGGAGCACTTGTTTTTTTGAATTCCTATAGTTTTTATCAACGTAAACGTAATGAGTATGTGAAAGATTTGGTTACTGGGGACCAAGCTTTATCTGCCAATATGGAAAATCAGGACACTACACGATTTGCGCTGCTGCAGTTAAGAGGGAACTATATTAGACAAAATAAAAAAGGAAACTATACAAGTCAATTTGGATATGATATAAATTCTGACCATGCAGCGGGTAAAAAATTTGGCGGTAACAAAAATTATATTAATGACTATGCATTATTTTTCAATAATGAGTATAAGCCCACCAAAAAATTAGATATAAAAGTTGGGTTTAGGTTAGCTTATAATAAACGTTTCACAGTTCCAGCTATACCAATGCTGGGTTTGCGTTATCAATTGAATAAAAACAATGTCATTCGTTTTTCTGCGGGTAAAGGTTTTCGTGCCCCAACGCTTAAAGAACTTACTTTTAATTTTGTGGATGCCAATCATATCGTTTTAGGAAATGATAGTTTAAAAGCTGAGCGTTCAGGTAATATACAACTCAACTATAGCTATACCAGGCCAATCAAAAAAGAACGCTCTATTAAAATCGATGTTTCAACTTTTTATAATAGGTTAACTAATATGATAACCTTGTTACAGTTAGATGCAACTAGCAATATAAATAAGTATATAAATATTGACAAATTTGCCAGCAAGGGCGGCACTTTACAAGTGGGTTATTATAGTCCAAAATTTACTTTTAGAACTGGGTTGTCAAGAACAGGATTAAATAATTATTTTAATCTAAACCATAAGTTTTTCTATTACCACGAAATTAATTTTAGTGGTGATTACAAATTCAAAAAATATAATAGTAGTATTTCGATTTTCTATAAAGTTAATGGAAAACAACAAAAATATGTGTACGACGAGAATGGTAATATTGCGGTAGCATATATTAATACTTGGAAATGGATGGATGTTTCATTTAATAAGAAATATGCAAAACAAAATGTACAATTCATAATTGGAGTTAAAAACGTATTAAATATTACTAGCGTAAACTCAACTATAAAAGATGGGCCGCATACGCAAGCTGGTTCTAGCCCTATTGGTATGGGAAGAACTTTTTTTATGACGTTTAAATACGATTTTTCTAAAATGCTAAAATAGTGAAACTAACAATTAAACATATTATATATTTGTTGTGTGCAATGATTTTGCTTACAGTTGAATCATGCATGAAGAAAGACCCGGAATGGCAATTGCAAAATAATGCAGAAGGTGTGGTAAAAGAATTTGAGATGGGAGATTCATTTCAGAATGTCGTATTTTTTGATTGTGAGACAGGTAATTTTACTTTCAGAAGTATACATGAATGGGATATATCTTTTGCCTGCGACCCAAACAAATTTGGGATACAACTAAATACAGGAAGTAATATAGCAGTGTATAATACCAATGATACTACTTTTTTAAACAAATATAGCAAGCCAGCTCTCAGCAAATTAGTATTCGACCGCCCTCATGGATCACTTGATAGTACAGGATTTAGTGCATGTTGGGATAGATTTAATAACACCTTGCATAAAAATATATTTATTATTAGATATGTGAAGGATACTTCAGGGCCCCAAGATAGATTTATTATTTTCCAACCTTTGGACAAAACCAATAGTTATTTTAAATTTAGGTGGAGATATTTTGAATCGCCTGCAAGTTCCTTTATAGAAGAAAAAGTT
Source organism: Bacteroidota bacterium (assembly GCA_947477885.1). GTDB lineage: Bacteria > Bacteroidota > Bacteroidia > UKL13-3 > UKL13-3 > CANJUD01. The sequence goes on along the minus strand of CANJUD010000015.1, from coordinate 10,798 downwards.
AATTTTGATAAGGATTATAATTTCATTCACTATAGTTTTGCCAGCAAGAAAATTTTATTTTTTGAACCACCTAAAGAAGATTGGGATTTTAAAATTACCAAATATATCGACTTCTTAATGAATCAGGGCCAACCTTATCCTTATGTGGTAAGAGGTGTTATTTCGAACCATTATAATGTTTCCTGTGCTGTTGATTCTAATAATAAGTATAGTGATATAGATTTACAACTTGCAAAAAACTTTGTATTTACTGACGACAAAGATGCAATAGGTTACGATTGGAAGTACTATGATTTTGCATTGTCACGTTACGCTGTTCGTTCTAATAGAAACTATATCATCCGTAATGGCAACAACGTTTATTTTAAACTGAAGTTTTTAGATTATTACAACAAACAAGGCAAACCTGGTGTACCCAAGTTTGTGTTCAAAAAAATGCGTTGATTTTGAGAGTTTTACATATATATTTAGAAATATTCTAAATAAACTTGTTTGGAATCATTCTAGATAATAATTTTGCCGCACAATAAAACGAAAGGCAAGATGTTTAAACGCAGTATTTTATTATTATCCTTCATTATCCCAGTTTTAGTTTCGGGACAAATCATTACACACGAAGATAGCTTGGCAGCAGGATTGCAGTTAAAGGGCAATAGGGCCACAGCAATATCAGGTTATGGGGAAGTATTATATACCCACGATGTAAACAATAAATTAGGGCTGGCAAATTTGCGAAGGAATGTATTGTTTGTGGGTAATAGATTCAACGATAAGTTATGTTTCTTTAGTGAACTTGAGCTTGAAAATGCCAAAGTAGAAAACGGTAAAGGCTCTGGAGAAATAAGCTTAGAGCAATGCTTTATAAAGTTTGATGTTAACAGAACATTATATATCAATGCAGGTTTTTTCACACCACGTATCGGACTCATTAATGAGAATCATCTCTCCACAACATTTAATGCCAACGACCGCCCAGTAGTTGAAACTATGCTGATACCAGCCACTTGGCGTGAGGTGGGTGTAGCACTATATGGTAGTCCGCGTAGTATGCCGGGTTTTAATTATAGTATCGCATTAATGAATGGATTGGATGCATCCGGATTTAGTTTAAGCCAAGGCATCAGAGAGGGTAGGGGCGAAGGCAGTAATGCTCAGGCTAGACAGAAAGCTATTACAGCAGCACTATTATATTATTATGGACCATGGCGTTTGCAGTGTTCTTCATATATAGGAGGAAGTGTTGGTGTCGACAATAAATCAGCAGATGTGCTGGGGCTTTCAACTGGGTCATTTGGTACACCTGTATTTTTGAATGAAGCCAATGTGCAATACCGTCGGAAAGCAGTTCATTTTAAATTGTTGGCCGTACAAATTAATGTGCCCGATGCAAATTTGCTGAACACCGCTTATTCCAATAATATTGCAAATACTTCTCGCGGATTGTATACGGAATATTCATACGATATATTATATAAAAAACATAAGGGAAATAAACAGTTCAATATATTTACCCGTTATGAATTTGTGGATATGAATGCCAAAATGCCTAGTAATGGAATTGCTAATAAGTATTATACGCAGCAGCATATATTTGCAGGCTTTACTTGGATGCCGCATCGTGGCGTAGGTGTTAAGTTGGATTATCATTATATAAGTAATGGAGCGTTTAATCAGCAGCTAGTTCTTAATCCACCTCCTTATGCATTGCCTTATTATACTAACAATCATTATATCAACTTAGGCATTTGTTACAGCTTTTAATATCGATACATTGGAACATCAATTAAACAGAAAAGACTTTCTCAAATTTACTTGCAATGCTGCTTGTGGTATGGGCTTAGCTGTTGCCATGATTAATTTAGAAGGATGTTCCCCGTTCCCAGTTATTAAAACAAAACATGAAAAAGGGGAGATAAAAATACCATTGCTGAGTTTGAAAGCTCAAAAAGATATTTTAGTTCGAGATTTAGATTTGGACTATGATATTATGCTCAAAATAAAGGATGGAAAATATATAATACTTGTATTGAAATGTACCCACCAAGATTGGCTTCTTAGCCCTAATTCCAAAGGCTTTAACTGCTCCTTACACGGAAGTAGTTTTGATACTGATGGTAAAGTGGTAAATGGGCCAGCAGCGTTACCTTTAAAACAATTAAATTATACAATAGACGAGGAAAATCTAGTAATCACCTTATAATAAAAACATGAAAAATTACCTATATATATTCGTATTATATGCAATCTTAGTTTCAGCTTCTTGTCATAGAAAACCGGAAGTGATTGTACCTGCTGTGAATACCGTTACAGCGAATATATTAAACGATTTTCCAACACATATTGCAGTTCCTAATTTATTGGATTTGTCAAATAAATCAAATGAACTATATAATAGTATACAAACATTTGTGGCAAATCCAACAGATGCGAATTTGTATACAACCCAACAAACCTGGTATGCCACACGCAAAATCTGGGAACAATCAGAAGCATTTTTATTTGGTCCTGTCTCATTCAAAGGGCTAGACCCCGCTATCGACGACTGGCCAATAAGCTATACCGAAATTGATTCTGTTTTAAAAAGCAGTAATACTTTTACCTCAGCATATATACAAAATCTGAATACTACTTTAAAAGGTTTTCATCCTATCGAGTATATGATATTTGGTTTGGGTGGTGCTAGAAAAGCCAATGAGTTAACATCGCGTCAGAAAGATTATTTATTGGCAGTGGCTGATAATCTCAAAACTATTACCGCACAAATGTATACCGAATGGCAAGCTCAAGGTGGAAATTATGCTTTGCAAGTGAGTAGTGCGGGTACAAGTACCAGTGTATATAAAACACGCAAAGAAGCTTTATTAGAAATCACCAATTCCATGATAGGTATTATAAGTGAAGTGGGCGAAGCGAAAATTGGAGAACCATATACTGTTATCGATTCTATGCTAGAAGAATCTCCATTCTCAGGTAACTCGTGGAAAGATTTTGCGATGAATATTCAAGGAGCAAAAAATGTATATATGTGTAGCTACTCAGCCGCTGGCTCGGGTTTGCATGCACTCACAGATTTATATAATAAATCTTTGGATTTAAAAATCATCCAGAAAATGGACGCGGCCTTCAATAATTTAAATGCCTATACCACCAAGTTTGGAAAAGCTATATATAATGAAAGACCTGCTGTAGAAAGTACAGTGCAGATATTAACTGATTTGAAAAAAACATTAGAAGATGAATTGATTCCATTGATACAAACTAAGGTTACAAATTAATGATGAATTATAAATGGTTAATGAGCTGACGGCAGAATTACTTTATACCTTATATAACTACTTTATACTAGAGAATGATAAAAACAAAATTATACATATACATTGCATTTATCCTACTTGCAACTACCAGTATTATATACTCATGCAGGAAACCGCAAGCACTTGAGGATAGTGAATGGGACGAAAGAATGAGTGGTGGGGACTGCACGGTATTTGATGAAAGTGCCGGAGCTTTTGGAAATGTTATTAATGGATTATCAGATGAAGATAGGAGGGTGCATGGTGTGGGTGATGGTTTTTTTGATAAGACTTTTGTGCCTGTTTCTACTACATCGCCTGCGGTTGGTTTGGGCCCAGTGTTTAACCAACTTTCTTGTGTTCGTTGCCATATTAATGCAGGTAGGGGCACACCACCTTTATCCGGCCAACCTTACCAATCGATGTTTTTTAAATTGAGTGTGCCTGGGGTTGATACGCATGGAGCACCATTGCCTGTGCCGGGTTATGGCGCGCAGCTACAAGACAAGGCAATAGCAGGAACTAATCCCGAAGGAACTGTTATGATAACCTATAATTATATCACAGAAAAATTAGCAGATGGAACTGACGTACAATTACGCCAACCAATATATCAATTTGCAAACTTATATACCTCCATGCCTGCAAATGTATTATACTCTCCTCGGGTTTCTCGTTCTAATTTTGGAATGGGATTAATAGAAGCAATTAGCGAAGAAAGTATATTAAGAAACGCCGACCCTAATGATATCAATGGTGATGGAATATCGGGGAGAGTAAATTATGTGTATGATTATATAACACATCAAGGTAATTGTATAGGACGTATCGGATGGAAAGCAGCGGTGCCCAATATAAAAAATCAGGTGGCTAAAGCACTAAATGAAGATATAGGAATTACTACTTCTATATTTCCTATAGAGTATGAAACCACCCAACAAGGTGGAAAAATTGAACTGCCCGATAGTATCGTAAATGCATTGACTTTTTATATGAAAACTTTGGCTGTGCCTGCACGCAGAAATGTGAAAGATGAAACGGTAAGAACAGGTAAAAAATTATTTATCGTTTCTGGCTGCGTGAAATGCCATGCTGATAAACATGAAACTGCAACCGATGTATCTTTCAAACCTTTATCAGGACAAATTATCCGCCCCTATTCCGATTTTTTATTGCACGATATGGGCCTAGCACTTGCAGATGGAAGACCCGAATTTGATGCCACAGGTAACGAATGGAGAACCCCGCCCTTATGGGGAATTGGCCTAAACCAACGTGTAAATGGCAATACAAATTTATTACACGATGGCCGTGCCCGAAACTATATAGAAGCTGTGATGTGGCACGGAGGCGAAGCACAAAGTGCCAAAGATAATTTTAAGAAACTAACCAAAGCGGAACGCGATGCTTTGGTTAAGTTTTTGGAGAGTTTGTAACCTCAATTGTCTGAACCATTTATTTAAATGATTAATCTGATTAGCTTGATTATTCACGAACCCCTTACGCGACATTGCGAGGAGGCTTCCGACGTGGCAATCCCCTAAACACGAAGCATTGAACAAATTATTCAACAGCTAACTTAACTTTTTCTTCCCCTACAGAAAGTATATATAACCCTTTAGGCAAATGCCCGATAGATATACTATATAATCTTTCTCCATTGGTGATAGTATTATACACTTTCTTTCCTAACATATCATATATTACAATATTTCTTTGCTGCCTCTGGTTGGTGTATTCACCAACCAGAATGGGAGGGTACTCTATATACAGCATATCGCTCACTGGATTCGGATACACACGGATCAAATTATCTATATGCTCTACGTAGTTCATACCAGTATGCTGTAGCGAATTGGAATTAGCTATACACCCATTCCCATCCACCACATGCACATAATACCTGCCCGTGGGCGGAAAGTAAATAGATGAAGTACTATCATATAATACATTATCTTTATACCAGGTATAACTAGCAATAGGCCTTGTAGCAATTACATATAATCGGTCTTTGGCTGTTTTAATATTGGCAAACAATTGTGGCAATATATCTATCTTCACGGTATTGCTCTGTGCCCCGCAACCGTAGGCATTTGTTGCACTCACATAATAACTGTTGCTGCTATCTGCTATAATACTTGGTGTATTAACTGGCCCAGCGTTCCATTTATATTTTACAAGCGGTGGGTAGTTTATATCTTTTTGTTTTGCAGTGAGTACAAAACTATCCCCAAAGCACAAAGGGTTATGGCTGGGACTATCTATATATACAGCTGGCTGTGGTAGTATATGGAATACATTTGTTTTGGTTAATGAATCCATACAACCTTGTTTCGTTATATATATCAGTTTGGCATGATAATAACCGGTATCCTGTACAATGAGTTTTAGTTTGTTGCTACTAACTGTATCATATTGTTTGATGATATTGTTAGGATAATATATAGTCCATTTTCGTTGCTGTATAATACTATCCATACCGCCACTGCTATCTATAAGGGTGATAGCGCTGTTTCCACAGCTTTGGAGATAATTGGGCGTGAAATAGGGTGTTACAATTTTGCCAACACTTATATAAACCGAATCTTTAACAGAACAATTATATATATTGGTAACAAGCACACTATAATAGTTTGATGTTACAGGTTTTAAAAATACAGATGCCGTTGTATCTCCCGTGCTCCATATATTACGCATACCTCCTGTTACGGTGAGCGTAGTCGAATCCGCACCGCACCACTTTGTTTTGCCACTTATTTGGCTAACAGGTATTGGGTTTATTTGTATATAGTTAATCTTCTCCAATGAATCTATACAACCCTGTTTGCTTTGTATTAGTAATTTAACAGAATACACTCCCGTATCATTAAATAAGAAAGACATATTATTAACAGTTCCTGTTATAATACTTGTATCAAAACCACTGGGTTTATATGTATGCCAAGTACGGTTTATTATAACACTATCAAATTTTGAAGTATCTGAAAGTGATACAGTTTTTGCACCACAAGTTGTAGTATAATCTGATGCAAAACTTGCCTTGGGTATAGTATCTACAACTATATTATAAGTTGTTGCGGCACTATCATTACAGAAGAAATTCCATACTTTGCAACTTACATTGTAGCTGCCGCTTTTATTATATATATGTTGCAAATTGATATTGGCAAGTATATTATTGTTACCACCCATTATTAAAGTATCCTTCCCATCACCCCATATGATATGCAAAGTATCTGTATATTTATAACCAATACTAGCATCTATGGTTTGATAACCACATAATACATTTTTCTGCGTATTAAAAGTTAATATAGGTTGTAGCTTTACAGTAACACTATCTCCCACCCATTGCTTATAACCACAGGGCCCAAGGGTACATGCCAATCGCACATAATAGTTTCCTGCGCCTTTATAGGTATGCGACACACTCTTTCCATCTGTACTATCCCCATCTCCGAAATACCAACGGAAAGCACTGAACGCACTATCTGCATCTGCAGTAAATTGCATAGTACTATCGCTGCCACAGGTATTGCTCCCTTTTACCTGAAAACGGTTGTTTATTCTTTTGATGGGGTAACTGTGACATGGGAACTGTTGTGAAAAGGCTATTGTTCCTTGTAGCAATTTGATGCCATCTAATACAAGTTCACAACCTTTGCCCCATAAATCAGGGTATTTGATATAGCTAAGTGCACGGTAGGTTGAGTCTGCAGAAAGACCAAAGTACAAGCGGTTATCTGGCCCCAATTGCGATCTAGCTATGCCATATTTGACTGTTCCATCATTTGCATAAATAGGTATCGATTGTGTGAATTTTATAGTATCATATGTGGGTAATTGATAAATAACTTGACTATCGAGTTTTGGATATTTGGTCGTTAAGCAATATAAAATGCTATCGTTTGGTGAAAACGAAAAATGGGCATACTGCGCTTTAAACTTAATGGAAAGGGGTATTATGTCCTGGTTGAACGACAACATCCCGGTAGTCCTGTTAAAATTGTATAGCTTGTAGGATATACATTGATTGCTGTCGGTATAGGTTGAGACAATAAATTTACCATTATTGGATGTCCGTATATAAGGTTCATTTCCGTGGCAACAGCTTTTGTAACCTATAAAATTAGAAATTACTGGAGTTTTAGAAATTCCAGTTTGGGTAAGCAAATAGGCATGTATAGTATAAAGACTCGTTTTGGTCAATATCCAATAATCGGTATCATTTTTATGCTTAATAAAGCATGTGTTATATCCAATAGAGTCTGTAACTTTTTGATTCACAACTTCAAAATCGCCCCTGCCACTGTCTAAGTAATTATTGATAATAGAATATTCTAATCCAGTGCCACGTACCCTGAAAAGATAAATAAAAGAATCATTATTGGGCGAGGGGACAAAAAAGTTATTAATGCTCCTTGTTTTTAATAAGTAGTACGAGGGCAAAAGCTTATGTTCTCTGTTCCATATAAAAGTGTCACCACCAATATAATATAATAGTTTTCCCTTACAGTCTGAAATGGATTGGGGATAATCCGCAGCGTTAGAATCTTTTTTATAATCATAACTGAAAATGGAAGATTTAAAGGCATGTGCCGGGTTATTGTTAAAATCAATACCTCCAAATTTGCCCAATACCCAATTATTTCCTTCTTGGGCATATACACTAAAAGCGATACATAACAATAACCATAGAAAAATAGCTTTCATATTTAATCTGTCGTTTTTATCAATTTTTGGGTATTGATTAGTTCTCCTGATTTGCTGTCAAGTATATTTACAATATATAGCCCTGAAGAAAGGTAATCAGTATTAATCTCTGTCACTTCATCCATTACATGTTTTTTTATAAGTACCCTTCCAGTAATATCCAATATGCATACAACTGTAGGTTGGGGACTGTAATATTTTACACTAAGGTTTTTACAAAATGGATTCGGAGATATTTCAACTTTTGAGCCGTAGCTTGAAATATTTGAATTAATGCTACTGGGATTTATTATAAATGACCCTCTGCAACCCTTATAAGTGCTAGTAGCGGGCACTGCGTCATTTGTATAGTTACAACAACTTATCGCATTCCCATCTAAAGAAATACTTTGGCCACTATTTGGCCACTGAGGATTATATATATAACTTGAACTATCCCAAACATAAAACCTAATAGTATTAGTATTATTATACCATACCAAATCAGCATTGGTACTAGTTGTTGCACCAATGGTGTATGCGAAAAATGTCCCCCAATCATTGCCTGGGCCAGTGCCTTGATCTACAATATCTCCAACTCCCACAACACCCCAATCATTGCCTAATACTTTATTGCAAAACATTGTTATACTTCTAGAAGCAGTATAATGAGAAGAGTTAGTGCCGCATGAGCCTGTTGCGGGATGGCAATCAGGAGCAATAACAATTCCGTAGGTATTTGAAATAATAGAATTCAGGGTAATGTCTCCATAAGATACAGCTCCTTGATTATAACATTCTATTCCATTCTCAAAATTCTTAATAAAGCAATTATTTATTTCTAATTGATTATAACATTCTGTAATTTTTATGCCTGTATTCCCCTTGCTTCCAGTATTATTTCTTATATCAGTATTAGCAATTGTCACAGTTTGTACATTTTGTGAATTAATACCATTATAAATATCTCCTATTATAGATGAGGAACCATTAACAGTAAAAGACATTACATTTTCTGCCATTATCCCAGCATAGAAATCACCAGCTATATTTTCATTATTAAAAAATATGTCTGTATAACCTGGGGTATATGTATAATCTATAGCAGCAACTTGATTATATGTAGCAGGAGGGTTAATACATTCATATTGGTTAGATACAAAATGAAAGTCATCAGCTTGACATAAATACACGAATGGCCTTAGGGTTGAATATTGAATGGGATTGGGCTGATATATTGTAGGTCCTGAAAATGTAGGTGCTGAGTACATTAATGGGCCGAAGTAACAATTTTGTATATATTGAGCAACAGGATTTGCTCCCGCACATCTTTCAATTTGTATATGTCTATAATTATTGGAGAAAATAGTATGATTTATATCAATTGCAGGGTTGTCAAAAGCATATATACCAAATTCTGCGTCAGAGATGATAACATAATCCAAACTACATTTGGCACTTTTTGTTAGACCCATATTATTGGAGTCAGCTCCAACAACTGTTATTCCGTGCCAAGTACCGCAACTATATATAAAAGAGTATGTCATGTTCAACACTCCACCATCATTTGTATTAGCCTTTTCAATTATTATCTGGGCCTCTGGTTTCATATATATTAGAGCACTTGATATATTTACCACCGCATCTTCAGGAATAGTAATTGTTCCATCAAGTACTAGAGTCTTACTGCTAATATTAGTTACCCCTGGTGAGAAAGTATAATTGGAATAAGTATTAGAGCCACATCCTAAATTAACAGTGAAGGACGTTCTTGTGCCACAACAACTCCCATCTGCAACACAATAATAATCTCCAGGCATGGTAGCAGTATAAGTACTACTTGTTGCTCCAATTATCGCAGTTCCTCCTCTGTACCATTGATAATTGCTATAAGTGTTCGAACTTGAATAACCTGATGCTGTGAAATAAACACTCGGAAGTGAGCCTGAACTTGAGATATCAAGCACGAAATCAAACATAACAGTAATAAGACCCGAAGTGCAGTTATTGGCCGGATTACCTTGATCTTGTGCATAATAGTAGTAATAGTGTATTTGATTTAAGGTCCCCGTAGGAAGTGCAGTATAACCTCCTGGAGTCGGGCTACCAAGTGAAACTGGGTTTGCCCCATATGCGTCACATTCATACCAATAATAATCCCATCCGGAAGTTGATGGAGATGTCAGAGCCTGAGAAGAATTACAGGTTTCGAACAAAGCTGGGTTAGGGTCGCACTGTGCATGCATTTTTTCAAAAGGTGCAATAGTCAACATCAAAAGTAATATCAAAGATACCATTTTTGAAATAATAGTTGCATTTGTCTTTGTGAAATTGAGAATTGTTTTTTTTATGGTGTTATTTTTTTTTAGTTTTTATTTTACGAAATGGGCATAGTAAGAAACACGAAGCATTGAACAAATTATTCAACAGCTAACTTCACTTTTTCTTCCCCTACAGAAAGTATATATAACCCTTTAGGCAAATGCCCGATAGATATACTATATAATCTTTCTCCATTCGTGATAGTATTATATACTTTCTTTCCGAGCATATCATATATTACAATATTTCTTTGCTGCCTCTGGTTGGTGTATTCACCAACCAGAATGGGAGGGTACTCTATATACAGCATATCGCTCACTGGATTCGGATACACACGGATCCAATTATCTATATGCTCTAGGTAGTTCATACCAGTATGCTGTAGCGAATTGGAATTAGCTATACACCCATTCCCATCCACCACATGCACATAATACCTGCCCGTGGGCGGAAAGTAAATAGATGAAGTACTATCATATAATACATTATCT
>CANJUD010000014.1 GCA_947477885.1 Bacteroidota bacterium | reverse complement strand
TATCCAGCAGTAGCAACGGTAACACCGCTAGCTATAGTTAGATTGCTATTAACAGTTGTATTGCCTGCAAGGGTATAGGTTCCACTTCCGTTCAAGGTCAACCAATAGTATGCGTTGGCTGGAAGGGTCTGTGGTGTGCTCATGATAATCTTGCCACTGTTGTGGGTAAGCGTTCCGTTCTTGGTGAAGGTGCCTCCAAGATTGAACACACCGCCATTGTTGATGGTAAGTGTTGCCCCACTATTGATGGTCAGGTTGTTGCAGTATACTGTACTTGCAATTATTGGCTGGTAAGTACCTGTACCAATAGTTACATTAGACGAACTTGTTGGAACAGTTCCTGAACACCAGTTTGGTCCGTAAGACCAAGCTGAGCTATATGATCCAATCCAAACCGCAGTGGTTCCAATTGATACAGTAACTTGTGAAGAGTAAGCTGAACCACAAACGCCCATTGTTGACTTACAACGGTAAGAAGTGGTAACAGCAGGTTGAAAAACTCCAGAACTGTAAGTAGCCCCAGAAATATCCGACCATGAACCTGCACCTACTTTCGATTGCCATTGCATAGAACCTGCATTTCCACTCACAGCCATTGTATCCCATTGACCAGAACATATTGCTGTTGAACTAGCAGTAGTAGTTCCACCAGCTGGGTTAGCATTGATAGTGATAGAAGTAGCTGGAGAAACACCTGTGCTACCATATTGATCGGTAACTGAACAAGTGATACTGTATGCACCAGTATAGGCTGGATTATAGCTATAGGTTGCATAGCCAGTACCTGTACCTGTCGACTTAACAGTTGTACCTTCTTTCCATGTATAGGTATATGCATTATTAGAAGGAAGGGCTGAGAAGTTTTGTCCAATACCTTGACACATAGATGTAGCAGTATTGGGGTTAATAGTAACATTAGGTGCGCTAGGAGCTGTAATGTTTGCATTGTAATCTTCGCACTCACCAGAATAGTAGTTAGTACCACAAGCACTAGCTGAGCTATATCCAGAATAAGTAGCTATTACACGTAAACGTGTAACACCAGTCAATGCTCCAGATGGAATAGTGAAAGGCATATTACTCATTGTAGTATTGCTGCTAAAGTTTGCACTTGAAATAGGACCAAAAGTTTCACCTGCATCAGCAAAGTCTCCATCTTGGTTAAGATCGATATAAGCATTAACAACTACGTTGTATGTGTTTCCACCCAATACTTTAATAGTATCAGCTTTACCTACCTGTAAATTGGCAGTTAGGTTACTATAATAGTTGTAATAATTAGGTCCGGTAGCATACGAAGTTGTATTATCGATACCGCCAACTTTAACTCTGCTAATATACATCTGTGTATTATAGCCCGCGTAACTCCATGTGGGGGTACAGTATGGGTTAATAACTTTACGTTTGCCTGAAGGACAGGTAACAGTAGGTGTATGTGTAACTGCATTAACAGTAACTTGAGAGCAACAAGCTGTAACCGAGTCGCCTGCTGTTGCACCAGATTTGATGCTGTAAGCAACCCAGAAGTGGTTAGTGCCAGGCAATAACGCTTGTGTTCCGCTAGCAGTAAAGGTACCGTTAGGACCAACTTGAGTAGCAAACACGGTAGTAGTAGCAAATGTAGCACTTGTACCAGTACAGTAAACTCTAGCTGTGTCAATATCAGTTGAAGCATTGGTAGAACCACCAGTGCTTAGGTTAAGCTGTGTTAGGTTAAGTGTAGCACCCGAAGACATTACTACTTGCACATCAACAGCTTCATACCAACGTTTGCCTTTTTCTACAACACCTGTTGAAGCAAGCACAGTGGTTGAGCTGGTAAATGACATTGGTACGTTCACCATTCTGCTACCCGATGGGGCTTGCGTTGCAGGTGTGTAATTGGCACTACTTACAGTAACTTGGTTGCATTCAACATCAACAACATTGTTTGTGGTTGCACCACTTGCAATGTCATAAGTAACCCAGAACCAGTTAGTGTCTGCTGCTAAAGCAGCAGAACCTGATATGTTGAAGCCACCTACAGGTGAAGAACTTGTAGAACCAAATTGTGTGCTGGTTGCAAATACATTGCTACTTCCAGTAAACCATACCTTACAATTAGCAATATCATTACTGGCACTGCTAGAACCATTGGTATTCAAGTTTAACTGAGTAAGTGTTTTAGAACCAGAACATCCTTTTAGTACAACTGGGATAGAAACCATCTTTTGGTTGGTAGCACCAGCAAATACATCTAAAGTAGATTCAGTATTTGTTGTTACAGAAACAACTGACAATACACTATCGGTAAAGTTAACACTGTAGTCTTCTGTTTCACCACCATAATAATATTGATAGCTGCATGGATCAAGTGCTGCTCCATTATTAGCATAATACTCATTCCTGATACGCATGCGTGATGCACCTAGATTAGCACCGCAAGGCACAGTAAAGTTAAACGACACAGTACCTGTAGCACTGCTGGTAGTACCTACTTGTCCCAATTTTTCAGAAGCTGTGAAGTTGGCATCGCCATCGAAGTCAATCCATGCTGCTGTGTATTGAGGAGTGTAGTTGGTAGAAACATCTACACTTAAAGTATAGTTTGCTGCTTTTTGCAAATCGGTAGACAATGATGTATAATCATTATGTGTTGCAGCACCAGTAGGTACAGTTGTTGTGTTGCTAATAGTTCCCAATACTACCTTGGTTATACCTGTTATAGCATATTGGTTATACTGATAGTCGGTAGGTGTACAGTAGGGTTGAACCAGTTTGCGTTTGCCTGCTGGAGAGGTAACTGAAGGCGTTTGTGTGATTGTAGTACCATTCGAATCCAAATCAAATTGTTCGAAAGTACCATCTACTGAATCACCAGTATTACCTGTTGTAGGAACATCATAAGTCATCCAGAAATAGTTTGTACCTGGTAACAATGAGGTGTTGCCATTGAACGATACATTATAAGTAGGTGAATTATATACTGAACCATACTGGGTAGTAGTAGCAAATGCACTACTAGTTCCTGTATACCAACATTTAGCATTGGTTATATTGGTTGATATATTTTGAGAACCTACAACAGTGAATTCAAGATTGGTTGCATTTTGTGCAGACCCACTTGTCATCACAATTTGAGCACCGATAATAGCATTCTTAGTGTTTCCTTTAACGATGTTAGCTGTACTAGCTTGTGTAGAAGTTGAACTTACATAAGTAGCAGGGTTGTTAATGGTACGGCTTCCACTAACTGCAGCAACTGAACCATAAGTGGCAGAGTTGATAGTAGCTTGTGTTCCTTGAGCATCAAGAGTGTTACCAATGGTGGCACCACTTGCTATGTTGTAGGTAAGCCAGAACCATGCAGAATCAGTATTGAGTGTTTGTGAACCTGTTACGCTAAACGCACCACTAGGGCCAGTAACTGTAGAACCAAATTGCGTAGTTGTGGCAAATGTACCGCTGTTGGCAGTGTACCATACTTTTGCATTGGTAATATCAGAAGGGCTTGTTGTTCCAGTGGTATTGAAATTCAACTGAGTTAAAGCAGCTGTTCCACAACCATTAGAATTAACACGAATTCTCATCATTTGAGCATTAACAGCACCTGGCGATACATCAACAGTTACAGGTTGTGCACTTGTAACTGAAGTGATATTACGAGGACTATCAATAATGTCAACTGAATAGTCTTCAGTTTCACCAGCAAAATAGTAGTTATAGTTACAAGGGTCAAGACTTCCACCGTTTGCATAATACTCAGCCCTTACACGTAAACGGGTAGTACCCGCTGTCGCGCTACAAGGAACTGTGAAATTATATGAACAGGTAGCTGAATTAGCATTGATTGTAACCTCACCTAGTTTTTCACCACTTGAGAAAGTGCCATCATTGTTCCAGTCAACCCAAGCTGCAGCATATTGGGTATAGTACCCATTGTTATCAGCATCTACAGTAAGTGTATAAGCTTGTGATTTTTGAACTGAGGCATGTAAGTTGGTATAATCAGTATGTGTAGTAGTGCTTGTAGTTACTGATGAAGTATTATTGATACCTGCCAAAACTACTTTCGAAATACCAACAGGATATCCATATTGGTTATAAGAGTAGTCAGAAGGTGTACAATAAGGAGCATTGATACGACGTTTTGTTGAAACTGTACCTGTAGAAGGTGCATAACCTGCAGCGGCTATAACCACTGAATCAAACCTCGCTGTTACTGAGTCGCCAGTATTTGCACCAGATTTGATATCATAAGTTAAATAGAAGTAGTTAGCTCCTGGATTTAAGAACACACTTGCACTTCCAAATCTTAAAGCACCGTTTGGTGAAGCAATGGTAGAACCATATTGTGTAGTTGTAGCAAATCCAGAACTGCTACCTGTAAACCAAAGTTTCGCATTTTGAATATTGGTAGTAACATTATTGGTACCACTGGTATTCAATTTCATGCTATCCATAGCAACTGCTGAACCTGTTCCACTCATAGTTAATTGTACACGAACTATTGAGTTATTCGTAAATCCTTTGGTAACTGCCGATACGATAGGCATAGATACTGATGAACTTACATAGGTAGCAGGAGTATTAATTACCCTTGATCCTGTTGGGTTGCTATTGGTTGGGTTATAAGTAACACTGCTAATTGTGATAGAAGTTACGGCTGCATCCAAAGAATTACCTAAGGTTGCTCCGCTTGCTACTGTATAAGTTAACCATATCCATGAAGAATCTCCAACCGCTTGTGAACCGCTAAAGCTCAAAGTGCTTGAACTTGGGCTAGAGATTGTACTTCCGTATTGAGTAGTAGTAGCAAATACATTGGTAGTTGTATACCAAGCTTTCACATTGCTAATATCTGACAAACTGGTTGTACCACTTGTACCGGTTGCATTAAAGTTAAGTGCGGTCAAAGTTTGAGTTCCGCAACCTGAAGCATTTACACGAATAGCTAATATTTGTGCATTTGCAGTACCAGGTTGTACATCTACTGTAGTAGGATGGAAAGCAGCAGTGCTTGTAATATTACGAGGACTGTCCATAATGTCGATACCATAATCTTCTGTTTCACCTGCATAGTAGTAGTTAGTGTTACATGGGTCTAAAGTTCCACCGTAAGCATAGTACTCAGAACGAAGACGCATACGTGTAGTACCGGCAACTGCAGTACAAGGAACAGTAAAGGTAAATGTATTAGTACCGGTATTGTTATTAACTGTACCCTCACCTAGTTTTTCACCAGATTGGAAAGTACCGTCATTGTTAAAGTCAATCCAAGCAGCAGTGTATTGGGTATAGTAATACGAATTATCCAAATCAACACTCATTGTATAAGTAAGTGTTTTTTGGATTTGGGTACTTTGTGTATTGCTATAGTCAGTATGTGTGCTGGTATTGGCAGGAACTGAAGAACTGTTATTGATGCTACCCAATTGAACCTTGACAATACCCACTGGGGCATACTGGTTATAAGAATAGGTGGCAGCTGTACAGTAAGCTGGATTAATTTTACGCTTGGTAGAAACTGTTGTATTAGATGGCACATAACCTGTTCCACCTAAATACAATGAGTCATATCTTGCAGTAACCGAATCGTTGGTAGTAGCACCTGATGGGATATCGTAAGTTAAGAACATATAGTTATCGTTGGTATTAGCTGTAAAGCCTGTACCTGTAAATACCATTGAACCACTTGGAGATGCTATTGTTGAACCATATTGAGAAGCTGTAGAGAACACAGTACTTCCGCCTGTGTAGAACAACTTGGCATTGCTAATATCACTAGTAGAAGTAACACCTGAAGTATTTAATACTACTCCATCAAGTGTTACGCCTGAACCTGTGCTACCCATGCTGATTTTCAACCTAACGATTTGTTGGGTTGTAGTACCTTTACCTACTGGTGAAGTATAAGGCATAATCATTGAAGAGCTAACAAAAGTAGCTGGGTTATTAATAGCGCGTGAACCTGAAGGGTCGTTGTTGCTTGGTGTAACTGTGTTGCCGCTAACTACCATTGAGGTAATTTTTGCATCCACAACATCAGTAACAGTAGCACCAGAAGCGATATCATAAGTTAACCAATACCACACCGAGTCGGTAGATATTGTTGTAGAACCTGTTACACTAAATGCTCCACTTGGGCTTGAATATGTACTTCCCCATTGGGTAGTAGTAGCAAACACAGGGCTATTTCCAGTAAACCAAACTTTAGCATTGGTAATATCTGAACTGGCATTAGTTGAACCTGGAGTACCTGCAGTATTGAAATTCAATTGTGTTACAGTTAAGTTGTTTCCACAACCGGCTGAATTGATACGCATTTTCAAAATCTGTTGATTTGTAGAACCTGGTTGAACATCTAATGAAGATGGCATTGCTGCTAAACTAGAAGTGATGGTACGTGGGCTATCAGCTATATCAAGCGTATAGTCTTCCACCTCACCAGCATAATAATAGTTGTAAGCACAAGGAACTAAGCTTCCACCATATCCATAATATTCACTACGGACACGCATTTGTGTAGTACCAATAGCAGCATTACAAGGAACACTAAAGTTGAAAGTATAGGTTCCACTGGTATTGCTGGTTCCGTCAGATAGTTCACCTACCTTTTCGCCAGCATCTGTCCAGTCTCCATCGTTATTCCAGTCTACCCATACCGCAGTGTAGTTGTAAGAATAGTTAGCTGCATAGCTAACAGACATTGAATAGCTCTTAGCTTTTTGAATAGATCCTGTTTGTGAAGTATAATCAGAATAAGTAGGAGTAGAAGAAGGTACAGATGTGGTATTGTTGATACCTCCTAGGGTTACATTGGTAATACCTGTTATACCATATTGAGGATACTGATAATCGGAAGTTGTACAATAAGTACCACGTATTTTGCTTTTGCCGCTAATAGAAGCAGGGCTTGCATTATATGATGTACCACCAGTAGATAATCTCACAAGGTTAGCATTAGCCGAATCGCCAATAGTTGCACCTCCTGGGATATCATAAGTGAACCAGAAATAATTATCGCCTGGTTGCATAGCTGCTGAACCATATATGTTTAAAGTACCATTAGGTGAAGCTATGGTTGCACCATATTGGGTAGTAGTAGCAAATGTGCTGCTGCTTCCTGTAAACCAAACTCTAGCGTTAGATACATCTGATGAACTTGTGTTGCCTGTGGTATTAAAGATTAATGAATCTAAATTAACACCTGCACCTGAGTTCATGGTGATTTTAACTTTGGCTACTTTATTATTAGTAGAACCTGTACCTAAAGCATTTGTATACTTGTTCCAAGTATGGGTATTATAAGTAGCTGGGGCTGCAATTGTTCTGTCGCCAGAAGGATTTGAAACCGAAGGTGAGAAAGTAGAAGCACCTACAGTAATACCTGTACATTGGGCATCAATTTTATTACCATTGGTAGCACCACCCGGTATATTATAGGTCAACCAGAAGTGATTGCTATCAGCAACAAGTGCTTGTGTGCCTGATATGCTGAAGCTGCCATTTGGACTAGCTACAGCAGAACCGAACTGAGTGATAGCAGCAAATGTATTGCTAGTACCTGTAAACCAAACTTTGGCATTGGTAATATCAGTAGTTGGGGCTGCAGTACCTGTGGTATTGAAGTTAAGTTGCGTAACATTTAATGTACCGCTACAACCAGTAGTATTAATCAACATACCAATTACTTCAGCACTGTTCGAGCCTTGTGGAACAATAGCAGTGTTTTGTTGGGTGGTAGTACTATTGGCATAAGTAATAGGGTTATTATTAATATCAACAGTATAGTCTTCTACTTCGCCAGCATAAGGATAGACATAATTACATGGATCTAATGCTTGGCCGTTATTTGCATAATATTCTCCGCGAATACGCATTCTAGTTTGACCTGTTGTAACACCTGAACAAGGAACGGTGAAAGTAATTGTTACTGTACCTGAACTTAGAGCTGTATTAATAGCAGGTTGGCCTATTTTTTCGCCAGCATCGGCAAAGTCGCCATCGCCATTAAAGTCAATCCAAGCAGCTACATTGCCATAATTATATTGTGCAGCAAAGTCTACTGACAAAGTATATGATTGGTATTTGTAAAGTGTAGCTGATTGTGCTGTATAATCATTGTATTGAGCACCTGTAGTTGGAGTTATAGTTGTATTGTTTATTCCTCCTAAGGTTACATTGGTAATACCATAATTATAATAGTTATAATATGATTGGGCTGTGCAATAAGCTGGAATTACAAAACGTTTACCTACAACAGTAGCAGGTGAAGGCGTGTAATTTGTAGCTGCAATAACCACACGATTGATAGTAGCATCAATTGAGTCATTGGTAGTTGCACCAGTTTTGATATCATAGGTTAACCAGAAATAATTGGTTCCTGGCAATAATGACAAACTTTGACCAAACCATATTTCACCACCTGAACCATGGAAACTTGTTTGAGTGCTACCATATTGGGTTGTTGCAGCGTATGCACTGCTGTTTCCGGTGTAGTAACAACGAACATTGGTAATATTGGTAGAAACATTGGCTGTGCCTAAATTGGCAAATATCAAACTATCTAGATTGACACTTGTACCTGTACTCATCACGATTTCCAAACCAGCAATTTTTTGGCTAACAGAACCTTTGGTCATTCCGCTGAATGTGGTTTGTGTCAAGTATGAGCTGCTATAGGTCATTGGATTCAAGATCTGTCTATTTCCAGTTGGAGAAGACATGGTTGTATTATAGGTAGTGCTGCTAACAACAACACTGTTACACTGAGCATCCAAATAATCACCCAAGGTAGCACCACTAGGCACTCTGAAGGTAAGCCAGAAGTTATTTGTATCAGAAACCAAAACTTTAGTACCATTAATGGTAAAGTTGCTATTACTTGAAAGACTGCTTCCAGCGATTTTACCAAACAAAGTGGTGGTAGCAAAAGTATTGCTATTGCCAGTATAATACACATAAGCTGTATCTATATCGCCTTGAGGGTCAGTATTACCCGTAGTATTGAAATTGATAGCTGTTAGGCTTTGAGTACCTGAACAACCTTTGGTTACAACTTGTGTTCTTATAATTTGGTTATTGTTTGTACCTGTTCCTACTGCTAGGGTTACATCTTGCAAAGTGTTAGCACTTACAACAGTAATTGGGCTATCAGTAATATTCACTGTATAGTCTTCTGTTTCATCATAATAACCATAATACATATCGTTACAAGGATCTTGCGTAGCACCAGTGCTGTAGTAATACTCTTCACGCACACGCATTCTGCATTGGCCTAAAGTTGCACTACAAGGAACGGTGAAGTTAAATAAACTAGTAACAGGTGAAGTATTAGATGCAGGTTGTTCTGTGAATTGGTTGATTTTTTCCGTAGATTGGAAAGTTCCATCTTGGTTGAAATCAATCCAAACTGATACATACATATATGAATAACACTGAGCAGAAACTGATACAGTTTGCAGCGACGCTTTTTGTATATCAGTGGTAAGGCTAGTATAGTCATTATAGGTAGCATTTGCTGATGGTACACCTGTATTGTTATTGATAGAACCAATACTTACATTGGTGATACCGCCATTACCATAGTTATACGATGAGGTATTGGTTATACAAGGTTGAGGTATAATTTTACGTTTGCCTGCTGGGTTGGTAACACTAGGTGTGTATGGAGAACCCGCAATGGTAACTTGGCTAACTGTAGCATCAATACTATCACCAGTGTTTGCACCAGTTTTAATACTATAGGCAATCCAGAAATAGTTATTACCTGGTACCAAAGCTTGAGTAGCATTAGTTGTGATAGCAGTATTATAAGCTAAAGTCGATTGAACTACATAAGTACCAAATAAAGTAGTAGCAGCAAATGTAGAACTATTGCCTGTATAATAAATACGGGCAGTGTCAACGTCAGCATTAAAGGTGCTAGTAGAAGTAGCTGTACCAGCAGTTGACCACTTAAGTTGGGTCAAGTTTACTGATGAACCAGAACTCATATTTACTTGTACACCCAATACTGCATTGTAGCGGGTACCTTTACCAACAGCACCTGTTGATGGTTGGAAACCTGAAGTGCTATTCCAAGTCATAGGGTTATCAATAACTCTATTACCTGAAGGGGCAGTATTTGAAGGAGTATATGCATTTCCACCAACGGTAACACTGGTAAACTCAGCATCAATCACATCAGTCAGCGTGGCTGACCCTGAAAGATTATAAGCAAGCCAGAACCAGTTTGTATCAGCTACAAGGGCTCTAGTACCAGTAATATTGTATGATGAAGTCATACTACCTGTGTAGGTGGAACCAAACTGCGTGGTAGTAGCAAATGTACTGCTATTACCTGTCCAGAAAATTTTGGCACCTGTTACATCACTAGCTATAGCGGTTGAACCATTTGCATTAACAGTAAAGCTAGTCGCATTTAATGTTCCATTACATCCTCCAGTAATAACTGGCATTGCAATGATTTGAACATTAGATGTACCTGGGCTAACCGCCAAAGTATTGGTTTGCGTAGTAAAGCTAGAAGCGTATGCTAATGGGCTGTCTGTTACATTTACTAAGTAATCTTCTGTTTCACCATAACCATAAGTAATACATGGATCACCCCAATAACTAGCAGAATAATAAGCTGCCATTACACGCATCTGCGTATAACCTAAACTGGCTGAACAAGGAATAGGAATAGTAAAGGTATGGGTGGTACTTGGAGTACCGTTTCCTGAAGCAGTTGATACAATTTGTTCGCCTGCATCATAAAAGTCACCATCTTGGTTTAAGTCAATCCATGCAACAATCCCGATTGGGCTACCACTGTATGAACCTAAATCTACACTAAGTGTAGGATTAGATTTACGTTGTATAGTAGCTACAGAAGTGCTTGCAGAATAGCCGGGGGATGAAGTACCCGCTGCTGGAGAGGTAACATTTAAATTGTTAAATGTTACGTTTGTAATACCCATTCCTATATAACCACTATAGTTATAAGAATGGTTAGGAGTGCAATAAGCGGGCAAAATTCTGCGATAACCTGCTGGGCTAGTTACCGTAGGGGTTTGTGTTGTACCTGCAACTCTAATACGAAGAGCACGGGCATCAACAGAGTCGCCTGTAGTTGCACCTGATTTAATATCGTAGGTTAACCAAAAATAGTTGGTATTGTTGGTAAGCGGCTGTGTGCCCAAGAAGTTCATTTGACCATTAGGGGCAGTAACAGTACTTCCATATTGTGTAGTAGCAGCAAAAGTGCTGCTATTTCCTGTGTACCACATTTTGGCATTGGAAATATTGGTAGTAGCATTGTTTGTTCCATTGGTTCCAGTCGTGTTCAATACAATAGAGTCCATATTAACAGGAGAACCTGAAGCAGACATGCCAACCTGTACACCAATGATGGCTTGCGTGGTAGCACCTTTAGATACAAAAATTGAACTTGCTTGTGCAACTGTTGAAGATGAATAGCTCATTGGAGGAATAATCTGTCTATTACCTACTGGAGATTTATTTGAGCTAGGGAAGGTAACACCACTGATATGAATATCATTTGCATTTATTTTAGCATCTAAATAATCATACATTGTTGGGCTGGCTGCTACATTATATACTACATATAAATAAGTAACCGCACAAGGCAAGCTATAATTTAAAGTATTAAATGTTGCTTTTCCACTTGAGAAAGTAGTACTTGAACCTATTTGTGTAGCTGTACTTGTGCTAAATACATTTGATGAAGAAACATAGAGTCTTACTGCTGATACATCTGCATCACTTGTATTGTTAGAAGTAACAACAACAGTGTCTAGAATCTGAGATCCAGTTACACCTTGCACATCTATATCCATTCTTATTATTTCATTACCGGTAGAACCAGCAGAAACAGAATTTACTGAAGCTGTGCTATAATTAATATTATTCACAGTCATAGAAGAACCACTCGATGGGGTATAGGTATAGGTTAAGCCTTTATCAGGTCTGTTTCCTGAACCTCCCATATAACATGAAGCTGAATTTGAAGAACCATTTGCATCATTTGCAAACCAAGTTCCTGATGAACAACTACGGTTCAAATAATCTGAACCTGAAGAACCACGTAAACCAACTTGTCTTGAAGTATAACTTCCAGTAGGTTGAGTTAATACCGAATCGTACATTAATTTGACAACACCATTACAGGTGTTCAATCTAATTTGGAATCCAAAACGTCCGTCTTGGTAATAACAAGCAGCGTCAGTCCACTGAATAATGAACTCACTTCCTACTTGTTGGTAGATAATAGCGGGAGACCCACTACTTGCAGGTGTTCCATAATAAGAACAAGCTGCAATTACGCCACTGTAAGAAGATCCACTGCTAAGAGGGGCTGGATCGTAACTTGGCACCGTAGAGCCAAATACAACATAACCCATAGCAGCAATCTGCAAACTGGTGTAACTACTCCCATTAAAATTGAATGATGGGATGGTAATTGCCGACGACACATCGTAATAGTTCCAAGAACTTGTTTTAAACGCCGTAGCACCGCCACCGGTGGTAATAGGCGTGTAAGTTCCTTTGCTTTTCGCGAAGTTGTAGTTGGACGATAGCTGGGCTTTGGCCCCACCAAAGGTGAGTAGCAACAGCATGAACACGCCGAGATAAGACATCCATGTCTTTCCCAGCAAGAGATTCGGCGTCGGTGAAACCGAGCCAACTCTCTGATTTTGTTGAGTTGATTTAGATAACATAATTTAATTTAGATTAATTTAATTTAATTGGTTTTTAATTAATGTCTTGAGTAGTTTTAGGTGAAGCCTTAAGCTTCTCTAGTTAGCTAAAGAGGATACTCAGCCTTTAGGATTTGGAAATCCTTTTTATTTTAACAACTAGAAGTTTGGGGGAGAGTAATTTTTTTAGATCATAGGCACTTGTTTAATTATTTTTGTTTTATGTTCAACAATTTATTGAATTTCGATTTAAAATTTAGGTTCGATAGAATTAATCAAAATGGGGCAACAAAATAGCATGAGTTTGATTCCGTCATCGTAATCAATTTATCTTAATCTGCATCAAATATAAGTATTAATTTTATAAAATCAAATTATTGAGAAATTATTTTAATCTAATTATAAGGTATTTACAAAGGGTGAAGCATAGGTACCAAGTTTGGGGCGGAATCCCAAGAATTAAGGGCACTTCACATTTTGTTTAACTTTTAATAAAAAATCTAAAACAACTCCCTTTTTTTGATTTTACGCTGCATTATTAGTCATTTACGATATTGCAGTGTAATTTTGGTAACCCGTGCCTTTGCCACCCCATAATCAGCTTACTCTATTAAAAAGTATCCATTAAGCAAGGGCACATTAGGGTTTCAATATTACAATACTTCTAGAAAAAAATTGGTTGATAGTTTTAATACAATATTTTCATATTTTTTCATTCTAGTTTTTTGGAGAAATATCCATCTTAAAACTATAATATAGTTAGTGCTAATATAATATATATAATCTTGCTGTAATATATATATAATCTTGCTGTAACATATATAATGCTATTATAATGTATATAATCCTGCTACAATATATACAATCTTGATATACCATATATAATGCTATTTTATTGTATATAATCCTACTACATTACATTCTATCGTAATTGAGCTGCTTATGCCGGCCCTACATCATGCTGCCCCTATAACTATCGAGATTATTTTAGCGTCGCTAAAGTGCGTTCATAGATACTGAAAAAAATCGAGCATGACGGGCTGGAGTTTAATATTTATTATATTATAGTTAAAGAATAATAATATATATAAATCGAAGTTATACTATAAAAAAAATGAATCTTTTTGTACTATTTGCAAGATAAATATTGTTGTAATTATACGTATATTTTTTTACAATTTTTTAAAGCTTTTAAAAATGAAAAATTCAAACATTAGTATCTATATAAATGGGCAACTTTATGGCTGTAATATATTAGATTTAATAAAAACTAATATTCAATATATCAAGAAATAATTTATTTGCATTTGAGTAATTTTACATGCTCGCCTAAATTATTTTTCAATATATATATTCCGGGTGAATACTCACTCAAATCAATATTATTGCAGAAAAAGGATAAAAGAATTAGAGTTGACCACCGCGAGGAACTGAGGCATAAAAAAGCCCACCATTAATGGTGGGCTTTTTAAATATTATACTGTACTTATTATCTAATCAAATGCACTGTTCCATTATAGTGGAACCATTTGCCTTCAAAGTTTCTAATGTTCACTTGGTATACATATACATCCACTTTGCAGGGGTCGTCTTTAAAGTTTCCGTCCCAACCTGGCAGGCGTTCTTTGCTGTAGAAAACGTTCTCGCCCCAGCGGTTAAATATGTATATCTCAAACTCGCTATAGTTGCTAGCCTCAACCCAGAAGCGGTTGTTCTTGCCAGGGCCAAATCCGTCAGGTGTAAATGCGTTGGGTATAAACACCAACATCTCGGGGCCTATGTGCACAGGCTGTTCGGTTGAGTCAACACAACCATACTCGGTAGTGGCTTTCATAAACACGATATAAGTTCCTGTGTCAGTATTAGAGTACCAGTAAGTCGGGTTCTTGTCGGTAGAGGTGCCATTTAGTGGGTCACCAAACTTCCACTCCCAGTGTGTGCTATCGGTTACAAATCTACTGATATTGGCAAAGCGAACACGGGGTAGGGCAATTGTTGCCTTCCTAGGTTTAGGTTCGAAGTCAGCAATAGGATTGGGATATACCTCTGCAATATCTGGCCATACTACTGTGCTATCGCAACCTTGTTGCGATGTAACTGTAAGCGTAACGGTAAATTTAATTACTTGGTTTGTCTTGTTTATATATAAGTGTGTAACAGAGTCACCATCAGCAGTAGTTGCAGTGTTTAGGATGCCGCTCATTGGGTCTCCAAAGTCCCACGTATAAGTACAGTTAGGTACCTGCGAACTGGCAGCAAACACAGCATCTAAAGGAGAGCAACGTTGCTGATGCACCAAAGGTGTAGGTACTGGCACAGGGTATATAAATACGGTATAGGTATCCACTGCTAGGTTACAAACACCGTTGCCAGTTGTTCTCACTTCTAATAAGAAGAATCCATTACTAATATCAGTAGCAGAAGGCACATAACCTGTAGTAGTATCATTAGGTGCGGTAAAGGTTCCACCACTTGAGTTGAGCCATGATACGCCACCAGCATTCTTAAAGGTGCAGCCTACCGTAAAGCTTTCACCAGCACATAAGGGTTTCACAGGTTTTATTTTTACCGTTGGAGGTTCAATCACATTAAGGGTCATAGAGTCTTTGTTCTTGCAACCTGTTGTGGGGTCGGTAAATAGGTAGGTAAGCTTATGTGGGCCAAGTCCCCAAGTTCCAGGGCTAAAAGTGCTGTAAGGAGCTACTATAGTATCTATCATCCATGTTACTCCAGGGTCGCCGTACATTGGTAGGTTCCAAGGCACACTATCAAAGCATATGTCGCGGTCAGGTTGTATTTTCACCAAAGGCACAGGGTTTATGATAATGTTAAAGGTATCGGAAACAGGGCAACCGTTACCGTCTTCATAGAATACAAGCTGTGAGCTTACTGGTGCCGCACCTATACTGGCAGGGCTAAGCACAATTGTAGGATCGAAGGTACCCAACACGCTGTCCAGCACCCCTGTTCCATGCCAAGTACCTGTTAATGGGCTGGCATTGGTTAGTTTCCACAAATCCTGAATGCCATCAGTGCAACATAGCGGACTAGGTTGTGAGTAGGTAACAACAGGTATGGGTTTCACAAAGAAAGTAAGGGTATCTGAACCTTTGCAAGAGTTAATATCTACATATTCATATTTTATTACATGCTGCCCTACGCCTGCAGCAGCAGGGTCGAAGAACCAACTAGTACCTACTTGCGATATACCTTGTCCAGTCCATGTTTGGCCCAAGGTTGATACAGGGTTTCCGCCCGAGTTGGGGTAGGCCCAGTTGTCAAGTTTCACCTTGCCTTTATTCGCACAGATTCTAAGAGGCTTAATCTTTATCGGAGGTATAGGGTCAACAATAATTTTCAGAGAATCTATCTTTCTACAACCATAGTTTGTAATACAAGTAACAATGCAGTAAGGGCCAGTCCACTTAGTTCCCCATTTATAAGTGGCCCCAAGTTTCTTAATATCCACCTCATTCTTTACAGTATCAATGCAAGCCTTCAATAAAGAATCAGTAGCAGTCCACTGCCAAGAGCAGATATTCTTAATACTTACGCCGGTAACCGAATCATAAGCATTTATTAAAGTGAGTTTCGTATTGTATCCTTTGTCCACGCACCCTTCCAGTATTTCTAAATCCAATTTTGGTGGGCTTTTCAATTCTACTTGGATGGTATCCCAGCTTTCGCAGGTAACGCTATCATAAGTAAGAAAGGCATGCAGCAATAATTGGGTAGTTGCGGCAAATGACATTCTGAGGGAGTCGCCTATTTGTATCAAATTACCTGTAGCAAGGTCGGTCCACACGATGGAGTCAGCACCTCCAGGTTTAATATCGGTCGTATCGCCATAGCATTGGTATTTATCAGGTCCTGCATCAAAAGTTATATTGTTGAAACGTGCCTTTGCAGTGTCTCGCCCCACACAGCCTGTCGAGTCATAAACTGTAGCCATAAGGTCAATCGAGTCACCCACGGTGATATATCTGTTGGTGCCCACGGTAGTATTAGCACCAAGGTCTGTCCATATATAGGCTTTCACATTACCTGTACCCGCATTGTCTCCGGCATCGAAAGTGACGCTGTCACCTTTACAAACTCGCTTGTCGGGTCCAAGATCAACGGGTGGTGGTGGCATAATATTCAGCATCATTGTGTCATAGGATACACAGTTGAAACTGTCGGTAATCATACAAGCTATATAGGTTGTATTAATAGTATCTTTGGTAAATGAAGTTAACGTATCGTTGGCAGTTCCTGGAGACCATAAGTACCTGAAGGGCTTTGACCCATCTGTTACTTTAGCTGAAAGCGCGAAGGACTTACCAGCACATAGCGTGGTATCGGGGCCAATATCTACAGAGACAAATGGTGGCACATCAATAGTATCGTCATAGGCCATTACGCACCCGTTTAATATTACTTCGCATCTAATTATCTTTTGGCCACCGCTATGGAACTGATGCACAGTATCCTGTCTGTTGTATTTAACACCTCCAGGGAAAGGAACTGTCCATTGGTAGGTGAATACCTCTTTGGCTTTGTTGATGTTTAGGGGAGTAGCCGTCATCCTAACCAATCCACATGAAAGGTTGGTGTACTTACGGCTAGCTTTTGGATTTTTCTTAACAAGTACTGAATAACTACGCGAAAACTGACCGCTCAATGGGCAGGCATCATCAATAGCTTTCACGGTAAAGAAATAGGGGGTATTACTTGCATCTTTGTCAACGGTCTGCCAACAGAAGTCAAACTCCTGCTTACCGCTACCATTATATTTGGCAGTAAAAGTTCCCTTAGGTATACCGTAGTTCCAACTCAGCCGGACCGTGTCTTTTTTATCAGGGTCACTTGATTTAATACCGCTGAAGCAAATGAGATCGCCTGCACACCCAATCTGCGTGGCGGCAGGTAAGCTAGGGGCCTTGTTGGTGCAGTTAGCGACAATAATTAGCTGCATGTCTCTTCGAGTAACTCCGATATTGACCATCTTTCCGTTTGAATCCTTTCTCCATTCTTTTATCTCAACTGCAATAACAGCAACCTGCTGCTGCATTGGTTTGAAGCACATATCACCAGTTACAGAGTCTAGACCGAAGCCCTTGCAAGTCTTGTCATTGTATTTTTTTATTGATGGGAATCCATCATAATATAGTGGATATTGATAAGTATAAGAACCTTGGTAAGTGCAGGGAGAGTTATATGCATTAAGGGCCTTAGCCATGTGATAAGATATGGAATCGTAGTTGGCAGTATCACGTGCACCATTGTTATAACAGATACAGTTTCCAACGCAGTACATTCCTACAGGGTCGTTAGTAAGTGTTGGTGAGCTATTACATGGGGTAAGGCAGCGATTAAACTCTGCATATGAATAGAAGTTGTCTCCAGCACAGCAAGTTGTAATAGCTCCATTACGGCAGCACTGCTCATATGAAATGCGGAACTTGCAACAGTTGGTACCTTTAAAAATTACAGTTTGTTTAAATACTATTTTTTCAATACCATATGGAAATGTGCAACTAGCATCCGATCCATTGGGATAACCATAAGCGTTGCAATTTTGGCGGTCGCACTTTGAGCAAGATTTTTTACAAACAGGAGTAATGTCAACACAAGAAATCTGAGTCATCGTATAGCTAGAGGTATACGAGCACCCTATGCCCTCAATAGACATTGAGATGGGCGAGAGGCTAACTCCCTTGCAGTCTTTATATACTTTCACAATAAAATCGAAAGTATCTTTATTTCTACAAGTGTACTCAATGTCGGCTCCCATCATATGGGTGGCCTTGGTTTCCCAACTTTGTGTTAAGCACAAGACAAAGAGCAAGATGGGTAAAATTTTCTTCATAAAGAGTTTATTCTTTTAAAATTAAACGTCAAATATAACTATTATTAAAACGATAACAAAATTTTCGCTTCAATTTGATGACTTGAAAACTCAAGTTTTGGTTGCCCCGAGATGTTAATAAATGCAAATAGTTTTCTTTTTTACAATTACCTATATGTAAATCAATGCTTTAAAATTTATAGTTTAACAAACATCTTGTACATATTTGTTAAAAAAAACTGTTGAAAAAAACAAAATAAAACAAGTTGAAACTTGTAATTTCTCGACTACTAGGTTAATCTTATCGAAAACCCAATATGAGATTTCTATGGATAAATTTCAAACTTGTCTGCATCTTTCAAAAAAGGGAAATTCATTCTGAATTTGCTGAGGTGCTCCAAATCAAATTCTGCGGTATATATTTCTTGTATATTTTCTGCTGCTTTCCATATAGTACTTCCATCAGGATTTAACACAACACTGTCGCCTGAATAAACTATATCAGCCCCGTCAATTCCTATTCTGTTCACACCAGCTACAAAACATTGATTTTCGATAGAACGTGCAATTAGTAATTGCTGCCAAGCGAAACATCTTTTTGCGGGCCAATTGGCTACATATAATAATATATCATAGTCTCCATTATTTCTTGACCAAACTGGGAAACGTAAATCATAACATATCAGCGGGCAAATTTTAAAACCTTTAATTTCAAATATTATTTTTCCATTCCCTGAAGTATAGTTTTCATTTTCTTTACCCATACCAAATGAGTGTCGTTTATTATAATATTTAAAATCCCCTTCAGGAGAAATTAAAACAAATCTATTATAATACTTTTCACAATCTATACAAATAAAACTTCCTGCTATACGGCAGTTTTTTTCTTTGGCTTTTTGCTGCATCCACTTAATTGTAGTGCCATCCATAGTTTCTGCTAGGGTAGTTGCATTCATACTAAAACCAGTTTGAAACATTTCGGGCAATAAAATTAAATCTGTATACTCAGATATATTATATATAATATCATTCAGTTTTTCAAAATTCTTTTCTTTGTTTTCCCAAACAATATCATATTGAACTAAAGTTATATATAATTTGCTCATAAGCTAGATAGTTTTTCAGCTGCTTTTTCTAATGTTTCTTCTTTCTTGGCAAAACAAAAACGCAGTACTTTATTATCTACACCTTTATGATAAAATGCTGAAATAGGAATACTAGCTACGCCAATTTCTTCTGTAATTCTAGATGCAAAATCTCTATCGCCTTCATCACTTATTTTATCATATATAGCACATTGAAAATAACTACCACTGCAAGGCAATAATTTAAAACGACTACTTTCCATTAATATACTAAAATGGTCTCTCTTTTTTTGATAAAATGCACCTAGTTGTAAATATGCATCTTTGTTTTTTATATATTCAGTTATCGCATATTGCGTAGGAGTATGCACACTAAAAACCATAAACTGATATACTTTGCGAATCTCTACCATTAAGTTTGCCGGAGCTAGGCAATAGCCAATCTTCCAGCCTGTGGTGTGAAAAGTTTTTCCAAACGATGATATAATAACACTGCGTTCAGCAAGCTTTGGAAAACGCGAAACACTTTGGTGTTCGAATCCATCAAATATAATATGTTCATATACTTCATCGCTCAAAACAATGATATCAGTTCCTGCAACCAATTTTTCCAACTTTTGCATATCGCTACTGCTTATCACTTGACCCGTTGGATTATTGGGCGAGTTTATAATAATCATGCGAGTATGTTGGTTCACCAGTTTTTTCAACTCGTTCCAGTCTACCTGGTAACCGGGCGTTTTCATGGTTGCATATACAGGTATTCCTCCTGCCATTATAATACTTGGCACATAAGAATCGTAGCATGGTTCAATTACAATCACTTCATCACCTTCGTGTATCAATGCCAATATAGTTGCATTGATAGCCAGCGTTCCTCCGGGCATTATGGTAATTTCTGTATCTGGATTATACTGAGCTGAATATAAATCGAAATTTTTTTCTGCAATAGCTTCACGTAATGGCATGTAGCCAGGCATCGGGGCATATTGGTTATGTCCTTTTTTCATTGCTTCGTTTACAAGCTTTACCAATTCAGAGTCGCAAGCAAAATCGGGAAAGCCTTGTGCTAGGTTAATAGCCTTGTGCTTATTGGCTAAGGCACTCATTATAGTAAATATAGTAGTGCCCGCTTTGGGTAATTTGGATTTGATGATGTTTGGGAATGTTGGCATCGAAAATAATTTTGATGCAAATAAAAAGCATGGCGACTTAATAATCGTAATTCAGGATTTTTATTATAGATTTTAGTAGTGAACATATAATAAGAACCGAGGTTGCTACCCTGAGCGGAGTCGAAGGGTAGGCTGTCTTCGACTCCGCTCAGACTTGCATTCGTATTTTTAATAAAAATACTTCTATGTTTTTAGAAATGTTATTAACCTTGTGAACAATTGGTTTATTTCACCAAATTGGTATTGTAATACCTTCGCACTAATTATGACAAAAAATATGGACAGCGAGAAAATTAAATCATTGCAAAGTACAATCGAGCGATTGGAAAAAGCATATGGAAAAGGTATCGTAATGAAAATGAACGATGACCGTATTGAAGGCATTGAAGCGCTATCAACAGGTTCTCTGGGGCTTGATATCGCACTTGGCATTGGAGGTTTCCCCAAAGGCCGTGTTATAGAAATATATGGACCTGAGTCATCAGGTAAAACCACACTTTCTATGCATGCCATTGCCGAAGCACAAAAGGCAGGAGGCATTGCAGCGTTTATTGATGCAGAACATGCGTTCGATAAAACTTATGCTGAGAAGTTGGGAATAGACACTTCATCACTCCTTATATCTCAACCGGATGATGGTGAGCAGGCATTAGAAATTGCTGACAACTTAATTCGTTCTGGTGCTATAGATATTATAGTAATTGATAGTGTGGCTGCACTAGTACCTCGTGCAGAAATTGAAGGCGATATGGGCGATAGCAAAATGGGATTGCAAGCCCGTTTAATGAGTCAGGCTTTGCGTAAACTCACGGGTACTATTAATAAAACCAATTGCTGTTGTATTTTTATCAACCAATTGCGTGAAAAAATAGGCGTGATGTTTGGCAACCCCGAAACTACTACTGGTGGTAATGCTCTTAAGTTTTATGCATCTGTGCGTATTGATATTCGCCGCATTGGTCAATTGAAAGATGGTACCGATATAGTTGGGAATCGCACTAAAGTGAAAGTTGCCAAGAACAAAGTTGCTCCGCCATTCCGTGTAGTTGAGTTTGATATATTATATGGACTAGGGATTTCAAAAGTAGGTGAAATCGTAGACTTAGGTGTCGACTATGATATTATTAAAAAGAGCGGCTCATGGTTTAGTTATAATGATACAAAAATTGGACAAGGGCGCGATTCAGTGAAACAGATGTTATTGGACAATCCAGAGATGTCGGATGAGATAGAAGCACAGATAAGAGAAAAGGCATTTTCTCATGGTGTAATTGCAAAATTGGAGCAAGATTAATTAGTGCTCAATCACTTATAATTAATTTACAAATCGGTTTGCAAAAGAGGTCACTGAAACCTTACCTTTGCACCTCCAAAAAAAGAAAATCGATTCCGTAGCTCAGTTGGTAGAGCATAACACTTTTAATGTTGGGGTCCTGGGTTCGAGTCCCAGCGGGATCACTGTATGAGAATGACTGCCAGAGATGGCGGTCATTTCTTTTTTAGGGCTATTAAAATTCTCGTTAATATTGAACAGTTCAGTAAATATATTTTTCTCAATGGGTGTTCGATACTTTCCATTTGTAAATAACAGTTTTTTATTGAGTATCTAACACAGCATCTTACGTTTACTGTCTATATCCAACTCCTGCCAAAGATTTCCGAGGTTTGATATAACATTCAAAGCGAATTCAACCTGCTGCAAAAAGCCAGTGACTATTTCCTGCAAACTTAATTTTTCAGAAGTATATAATATCAGTTCGCTATGATACGATTTTTTTTACCTGTAGTATGAATCATTCTCAAGATTGCCCTCAAGAAAAAATTTATCAGTTTTAAGCAACTGGTCATTTGCTTTTTGTATATAACTCTCAATTTTCGAAAGCTCCGCTTCAACTATTATCAGGTTTATGACAGTTAACGCATCCCTGAAGTTGTGTTGATGCAACTGGGACGAATATTAGCTGTATTTCTCAATTCCCTTGAAAACAGTTAGGTAAAAAAAAGCCCAACCTCAAAATCTACTCCACCCCCGTTACTTTCATCTCTGTCCTCCTATTCAGTTTACGCCCTTCTTCGGTTTTGTTGGTGGTAAAGGGTGCTGTATCGCCATAGCCTTTGTGGGTGAGTTGGGTCGCGGGAATGGCTTTGCTTACCAAGTAATCGTAAACAGCTTTTGCCCTGTTGGTCGATAGGATTTTGTTTAGCAGCTTGCTACCTATAGAGTCAGTATGCCCGCCTAGTTCTACTTTTAGTTTGGGGTTACGCTTCAGCAGTTCTACCACCAAATCTAGTTCAGTAAACGATTCGGGTTTTAAATCGAATTTATCGATTTCAAAAAATACATTGTTTAAAGTTAGAATACTCCCCTTCTCTAGCTTTTGTAAACGGATAGAAAGCTGTTCGGGCTTTTGCACGGAGTTAGAATTGGGAAAGGAATAGTTTTGCGTATAAAACAAATACCCCTCACCCTGCACCTTGAACATGCAATTGGAACCTGTGGGTAAGCAAGCAAAAAACTGCCCGCTCAAAGCATTAGAGTGGGATATATAATAGCTTTCTTTGGTGCTTAAATCTAAAACCTCGATAAGTGCATCCACAGGTTTGTTGGTTTTATCATCAACAATGGTTCCTTTAACATAAGTAACTTGCTGCGGGCGGTAAGCCGGATCCACGGTGAATTTATATATATCCCAATCGCCAAAGCCTTTTAGGTTGTCGGTTGTTATATAACCATCAATACCATTGGCGGCCACTATCATACTGCGTTCATCTTTTAATGAATTGAGGGGGTAGCCCATATTAACAGCCTCGACCCATTTGCCATCTTTACCTAAGCGGCTCATATATATATCATACTCACCTATGCCAATGCGGCCATTTGATGAGAAGTACAATGTTTTGCCATCGGGGTGAATGAAGGGAGCCTGCTCATCGCCTGTCGAATTAATATTGGGCCCAAGGCTTACCGGAGTTGACCATTTGCCATTAAACTTGCTCACATATATATCGGAACTGCCACCTCGGTTGCTTATAAAATACAAGGTGCGGCCATCAGCACTTATGCAGGGCTGCGACTCCCAACCAATGGTATTGATGGGTGTGCCCAAGTTTTTGGGAGTGCTCCATACTGTGCCATTTAGGAAAGAGAACCAAATGTCGCAATTGCTACCTCCTCCATCGGTAAAGCGCGCAAAGAAAACGAATTTACCATCAGCGGTAAAGCTGGGATAACTTTGGCGTTCATTACTGTTCATGGGTGGTGGTAATATTTTGCCCGGGGTAAATGTTTTGCCATCTACTTGGCTGATGTAAAACTCTTCATTACCATTTACGTTTCTATCAAATATCATTTGCTTACCATCCACTGTGAAGCTAGGGAAATAATCTTTATATGAAGTATTAATATTGGGTCCCAGATTTTCGGGCTCAAATTGCACGGGATTTTTCATTGCAGTAATTCCAAAATTTGCCCTTGCCAATAAAGCCTTGGCAGTATTATATCTTGGTTCCAGAATTTTGGGATAGGTGAGAAATTTCTCGAGCACAGCTCTCGCTTTTTCAAAATTGCCCGCAGCTGTTTGCATTTGCCCTAAGCGGTAATACGCCATGGGGAAATCAGGATTAATCATCAGTACCCTTTCAACTGAGGCAATGGCTGAATCCATTTGCTTCATATCTTCCAATATATCGCCTTTAAACATCAAGGCATCAATATATTTAGGATCTTTTTGAATAGCTTCATTAACTAGTTTGAGAATCTCTTCAGGGCTTTTTATTCCCATTGCTGCAATAGCCTCATTGAACTTCTTGAGGGCTTTTTTGTTTTGGGTACTGCTCTCAGGCAAGATTTGTGCGGTGCCGCAAGACCACACAAATAGTAAAGCACAAAATATTTTTGCTACGCGTTTCATCATAGGGGCAAAAGTAATAGAGAGATGGGACAATTTAGTTGGCGATGGTTCGACTCCGCTCACCACCACAAGTGCCTAACGAATCAGATGAATCTCGCCGGTACGTGATTGGAGTACATTGTCGAAGCCCCAATATTTGACTACGTAAACATATAAATCTTCAGGACTTTCAACACCATGGAACTTGCCATCCCAACTCTGTTTAAGAGAATTGGAAGTAAACAAATGTTCACCCCAACGATTGTATATATTTATTTCAAAAGTTTTTAAGCTTCCGCCTTTCAATTCGAAATAGTCATTCAAATTATCGCCATTGGGTGTGAAAGAATTGGGTATCCAACAAGCAGGATCAAAATTAAAAGTTACTTTGTTTGACCATGAAACATAGGTGCCAGATGCTTGAATTCCTTGAATCCTATATGTTTGCTCGTAGCTATCGAACCCATTGCTGTATTGTCTAATAGTATCGAACGAAGTGGCATCGTAGTTTAAATAATCAGGATCTTCGGGGAATTTACGCATGATATTATATGCATCAACGCCACTAGGCCAACCAAAATATTGTGTCCAATAAATAGAAACATCATAAGGTTGGGTTTTGGTACCTTTTAATAAAATGGTAGTATGCACCTTGGTTTGCAAGGGAGACCCGCATAAATCGTAACCTCTTACATAATATTCATAATTGGTTTTATTTACATCTACGCTCTCATCTGTATAACTGCGAACTGAACCTTCTGCAGTGCCAATCAATTTAAAGGTATCAGTTGTATATGCTTTGCGGCGATATATTTCGAACAAACTGTTATAACGTGGTGCGGCCGTTAGCGACCAGTATACTTCATTTACCACATCGTTTAGTTTACCCACCGTAACATAGTTAATACTAAGTTGTGGACGATCTATATATATTGAAAGAAGGACAGTATCGCCTACACATCCGTATTGCGATTTTTCTAATACATATAATGATGCAGGATTTTTACCCAAGAAATCAGCCGTGATGGTATTGGTACCTTGACCATTTTTTATATTCCCATTTTGTATATGCCAATCGAAAGTAGAGTTTGCGAAACCAGAGACACTATATGGATGGTTCTTAAAGTTGGGATAGCATATATCCGTATCGCCTGTAATTATTGAGGTGGTTGGTTTGGGATGAACTATAATAGTAGTATCGAATGGCAGCCCCACACAGTTGTCGGTAGTGGTTTCAATAAATGATAGTTTATAGCTACCTGCAAGAGGGAAAGCCAATGAAAGTGTATCAGTAGTTTGCGGCAAGGCAACACCATCTAAACTCCATTGATAGGTGGAACCTTTATTTCCTTTTGTTTGATATAATAATAATTTGCTCGATTCACAAAAATCCATGCTTCCATAAATCAATTTGGCACTAGGCAGAGGAGCTATACGTACATCTAACTTTACAAAACTGCCAAAACATGGTAAATTATTGATGGAGTCGAAAGATGTTTCTTTGCAAGATAAATTGGCTGTGCCTGGTCCACCCCAATTTACTACTATACGTCCGCTGTCATTATCGGCAGTAATAGTTCCACCATTTATTTGCCATGCATAATGACTTCTGTTTGTATAATTTACTTGATATACAACACCTGTAGTGTATGCACACACAAGAGTATCGCCTGTTGGTGTTTGACCTTTTAATGTATACTCTTTTGAAACAGGATATATCAGTGTATCACCCACACATCCATATTTATTTATTTCTAAAACTTCAACATAACCTTGCCCAACACTTCCCCAATCAACAGTAATTTTATTGCTATTACCGCCAGATGATTGCTTGCCGCCAATAATTTTCCAGTAATAAGTAGAGCCTGGTGCTTGAGGGATTTCATATTCTACACCCGGCACATTAGGGCAAACGGATTGCGTTCCTTTCATAGGGCCTGTAGTTGGGAAATATATATTCACATACAAATACATACTGTCGCTGCTGCAACCATATTGGTTGGTTTCAACAACTGCAATATAACCAGTACCTCGATAACCCCAATTAACCACAATAGAATTTTGCGGTGAATTTGAAACTATTTTCCCATTAAATGCAAACCATTTGTAAGTGGAGCCTGATGTTGCCTGAATGCTATATGGCTTATTGGTTACATATTCACAAAGTGCGGTGTCGCCTGCAACTGGTTTTACATTAACGGGGGGTAATATAATAATATTTTTTTCAGTAGGCGTACTGCTACATCCTGCAGTATTTTTAAGAACAACCGTTACTTTACCATTGCCAGCAGTGGGCCATTCCACATTAATTGAGTTGGTGCCTTGCCCTGATTTAATATTGCCATTCAAGACGGACCAATCGTAGGTATATCCAGTTTTAGCTGCTGTATAATACGGCACCACTTTATTTTGGCATACAATGGTATCGCCTTTTAATGCACCTGTATCTATAACAGGTTTAATTTTTATAAATATATTAATGATTGAACTTTTGGGTGGACAACCGTCATCAGTTGCTGTTGCGGTAACAAAATAAGGAATATTATCAGCTTGACTACAAGTAGTTTGCCAACAGAAAGTTGTTGTAACCTTACCACCTGATCCATTAACGTTATTGCAGGTGGCTAAATTAGCAGTGCCAAGTTTGGCAGATCCTTGCAAAGGCTCTCCTTTCACAATTAAAGAAACTGTTTGTGCTGGCGTATCAGTTTCAGCGATATCGAAACAAATCTTATTACCTGCTTCCACTTCATAATATTTACCATCAATGCCTTTGGGCGGTGTTATCCCTCCCTGCATGTTGAATGACGGCTCAAGATTATAAGGGCAAGCATCAAAAATTAATTGTACATCTCGCCTTACAGAACTAATCAGCTTTCCATTTCTGTATTCAAACACGTCAACTGCTAGCGAATAGTTACCTTTGAGGGTTGCTTTATATTTACAAAGTCCGGTAAATTTATTTATGGAACTATAACCATTATTGCCAAAGGGTTTTGAAAATGAATAACCACTATTATAATCTACCAATGGCAATGTGGCATTGTCATCTCCTCCTGAATTGGAAGGATTAATATGGAACACAGAAACTACAGTAGGTTTGGGGGTTTGACTGTTGCCTCCTTTAAACGGATATGAGAATTTATAAACTAATGAATCTCCATCTTTATCGATGGTATAGTTATTAATTGAGTTGGTATCATTCACACATAAGAACGGAACGGGCGGCTCAGTAAAGTAAGGGCTGCTGTTCTTTAAATCAGAATCTGGTATATAGACATAATAGGTTTGTCCTTGGTCATATGCTAAGTTTACCTGCTGGTTTCTGCAACATCTTTTATAAACTAAATGATAGCCGTTATGAGAAAGTGGCAATTCAACAAAACTCTGATATAATCCTTCCTCAACACAATAGTGTATCACATTTTTACAAGGTGCCGGGGGAATTATTGTTTGAGAACTTGCTAAGTTAAGCGAGATAGTATTATAAAGAGAGTGATCATCGGAATTGGGATTGTGATTGTAAATTGAAATATCTATTACATCATCCAATTGTGCATTGGTGCTAATACTGCAATCTCTATAAACTTTTAAGGTGACTAAGTACTTGGCCGATTTTTGTCCCGAAGGTGAAGTTACAACTCCTTTATACTCGTAGGTAAGGCTGCCGCCCATTAAATGGGTTGCTCCTGCTCGGTTTAGACCAACGGAAAACCCAATCACTAACAATAAAAAATTAAGGAAAAGGCTGCGTGCTGTCATTGACATTTCAAAATAAAGCATAAAATTTCAAGTAACCAAAATATTTTCAGTTGAAAAAAATATTTCATATTCACCCTTACGAAACGTGTGCCAAAAAGGTTGGCTGCATATCTTTGCAAATTCAAAATATAAAATATGTTCTATAAAGCCGATTGTATTCATTTTAGAGGAGACCTACCTTGCACCCCACATAAGAGACACAAAGTGCACTGCGATGGTTGCTCGTACTACGAGAAAATTACGCACAAGATATTAATAATAAAACTGGGGGCGATGGGCGATGTGATAAGAACCACACCATTGGTACAGAAATTAAAAGCTGAATACCCAGGTTGTAAAATTACGTGGCTTACTTTAACTCCCGACATTTTGCCGAAAAGTGAAGTGCATGAAATTTTAGGATTTGAATTGAAAAATATATTATATATTCAAAATACCAATTGGGATGTAGCTATTAACTTAGATAAAGACAAGGAAGCTGGTGCTCTATTGCAAACCGTAACTGCCAAAACCAAACATGGATTTATATTGAAAGATGGCGTAATACAACCTTACAATAAACTTGCTGAGCATAAATTCCATACAGGTTTGTTTGATGATGTGAGCCAAGCAAATACCAAAAGCTACCCAGAAGAGATTTTTGAAATATGTGGTTATACTTATAACAATGAGAAATATTTGCTCGATAACCACGAAGGCAAAGGATATGATTGGGAAATTGATAAATCCAAAAAAACTATCGGACTAAACACTGGTTGTGGCGACCGTTGGGTAACACGATTGTGGAGTACCGAAAAGTGGGTTGAATTAATTAAATTACTACAATCGAAAAACTATAATGTTATTATACTCGGTGGCAAGCAAGAACATGAACGTAACTTAGAACTTGAAGAGAAAACAGGGGCAACTTATTTCGGATATTTTCCCCTACAACAATTTATAAACTTAGTATACCAATGTGATTTGGTGGTAACACAAGTTACTATGGCCATGCACATAACCATGGGCTTGGGCAAAAAAATGGTATTGATGAATAATATATTTAATCCTTATGAGTTTAATGTAAAAGGCGATATAGGAACTATTGTGGAACCTAGTAAAGAATGTAAATGTTTTTATCTAGGCACCTGTGCGGATGGAGTAAGTTGCATGGAAACTTTGGAACCGACTAAGGTTTTTGAAGCCGTAAATAATATAGTAGAAAGTATATAAATTATTTACGATGTACGACGTAAAAACACAGTCACAATTCGTAACAATCGTAAATCTAAAATAAAAATATGTTCACTGGTATAATAGAAACTTTAGGAAATGTGCGGAATCTGAAAAAGGATTCTGGGAATATAGAGCTGGGAATTTCTTGTAGTTTTTTGCCTGAACTTGTTTTGGGGCAAAGCATTGCTCATAATGGGGTGTGCTTAACAGTTACAAATTTGTTAGATGGTTATTATACTGTTACTGCAATTGATGAAACTTTGAATAAGACAAATCTGGGTAATTTGAAAGTGGGAGATAATATAAATCTAGAACGCTGCATGCTCGCCAATGGCAGATTTGATGGACATATAGTGCAGGGCCATGTGGATTGTATTGGTATATGCAAAAGTGTATTGGAAGAAAATGGAAGTTGGAAATTTGAGTTTGTATATGGCGATAAAAAACAGATAACAGTTCCTAAAGGTAGTATCTGTATAAATGGCGTAAGTCTTACCTTAGTTGATTCTACAGATGACAGTTTTAGCGTGGCTATTATACCTTATACCTTTGAGCATACCAATTTTAAAAATCTAATTGTTGGAAGCAGCGTAAACCTAGAATTTGATGTTATAGGAAAGTATATACAAAAGATTTTAGGCAAATGAACTGGAAACAACTTGTAATATATACACTAAAAATACTGGTTTTTTGGCTCGTTTTTTTTCAAGTTGGACGTATTATTTTCATCACCTACCATGCTCCTAAAATATTTGATAGTCGCTTTATCGAAGTTCTAAAAATATTCCCAAACTCTTTGAGATTGGACATTTCGGCTGCATGCTACATGATGGGGCTGCCCATTGTACTTATATTTTTCATAAGTTTGATATGGGGCAAGTACTTTAATATCATACTTAAGTATTATTGTTATATCCTTATAATTATTGTAGCTGCAATTACCGTTTTCGAACTTGATTTATATAGTGAATGGGGTGTTAAACTTAATTATAAAGCGTTCCTATACCTCGAGCACCCCACAGAAGCCTTTCGAGTATTGCCTGTTACTAAAATTATAGGGTTGTTTGCTTTGTTTGGAGCTTACATATTTATTTCAATATATAGCTTCAATAAACTAATATATACCAAAATTGAAAACTATACACGTAACTGGCTATTTCCAATTCCTTTTTT
Organism: Bacteroidota bacterium; assembly: GCA_947477885.1. Classification (GTDB taxonomy): domain Bacteria; phylum Bacteroidota; class Bacteroidia; order UKL13-3; family UKL13-3; genus CANJUD01. The sequence continues at coordinate 34,862 of CANJUD010000014.1, read as the reverse complement.
CGCCATTGGAGCCATAGGCGTTGGAGTAGGATTACGAGGTGGATTGCAACAAATCCCAATTCAACAAAGTGAATGCTATTTCTCATCGGACAATGACTTGAATATTGCGGCTACTAACTCATTCTGGAATTTCATGAATAGCATTTACCAGAATATAGAAATTGATATTCGTCATAATCCTTATACATATTACTCTGATAGTGTTTCGCAACAAATAATTAAGGAACTTTACACCATAGAAAAAGATACCACCGTATATATATTATCAACGCAAAGACCCAATGTAGTATTTGTGATGTTAGAAAGTTGGAGTGCTGATTTAATAAAATACTGTGGCGGCGACAGTGGAATTGCACCTGTGTTTGAAAGCCTGTGCGACGATGGCTATTTATTTACGAAATGCTATGCCACCGGCGAACGCAGTGACCAAGGCATGGCTGCCATGTGGAGTGCGTTTCCATCGCAACCGCTGCACTCCATTATAAGCCAGCCCGATAAATTCCAACATTTGCCCAGCATGGTTAATAATTTTAAGCAAGCGGGATATTATACATCTTATATGTTTGGCGGACAATTAATATATGGGAATATAAAAGGTTATATGATGTCGAACAAGTTTGACAAAATACAAGAGGGGAAGGACTTTAGTGACTACCCCGAGGGCAGATTAGGGATACATGATGGTTATATGTTTAATGAACTTTTGAAAGAATGTAATACCGCTAAACAACCTTTCCTCAACTCTTTTTTTACGCTTAGTACGCATAATCCGTATGATATGCCTTGTGCAAATCCTATAACAAAAGGTGGTGAAGAAAAACCATATTTGAATTCCGCCTACTATACTGACAGTTGCATTGGTGCATTTATAAAAGAGGCAAAAAAGCGACCTTGGTATAAGAACACTCTCTTCGTGTTTATGGCCGACCATAGTCATAATACGCCTCAGCACACTGATATTTCCCCATCCACCCATCATAGTATTCCATTTTTATTATATGGTGATGTGATTAAAAAAGAGTACAGAGGATACAAGCACAATAAAGTTGTCTCGCAGGTAGATATAGTAGCCACTTTATTATCGCAATTAAACTTAAAGCATGATGAGTTTACTTGGAGCAAAAATGTATTAAATCCCTACACCAAAGAATTTGCATATATGGTATTTTCTTGGGACGGTGACACATGGGTAAGACCTTGGGGAGAGCTGTCTGTGCACCATGGCGACAATAATAGATTGTTTAATATACAAGTGAGTGATAGTAGCAAAATACCACAAATGGAAACTGAGGCTAAGAGTTATTTGCAGGAAGTTTTTAGGCAGTATTTGGCGAAGTAGGAATATATAAACGCGGTAGATTCGACAACTTTGCTATCGTCGACGATAGCAAAGTTGTCGAATCTTAGTGTATGAAAATTAATTCGTAATAACAATCTTCTCCAAAAAATGCCACCCATCTTGCTGCACTATTATATAATAAATCCCATTCACAAATTGAGAAGTATGATATTCATTATTGCCATTTATTAATTGGTTTTGCAATACCAAACGCCCTTGCTGGTCGTAGAGTTGGAGGAAGAGTTTATTGGGGGTGTGGTTGAATATTTTTAATAAATTATTTGTTCGTTCTATAGTAATTTTATCATTTATTTGATAGTAATTACTGATAGAAGTTGTATCAATTTTAATTGTATCAGGAACTGAATCTTTATATACTTGCCAATAGTTTGCACCTGTTTGCAGCTTGGAAAAATTCCCTATATAGTGAAAAGAATCACCTTGGTTTATGGTAATGAATTTTGTGGTATCCCATATACCCTTTTGCTGGGCCAAGTATGCAAAACGGCTATGCCCCCTACCCCATTTTACATAGTCGATTAAATTTATGGTATCATATCGGTGTATATTAAAAAACAGTGCTGCTGAACCGATAGTATCCCCTGTATATAATCCGCTAAGTATAACAGTATCGCCCTTTAATAAATTGAGTTTCCCTTTTAGTACTTGAAAGGGTGTGCGGCTCAAAGAGTCACTGCTGCCAGTATCGTTGGCTATATATAGGTTTGAAATATCTACATTGCTTCCACCGGTATTTTTAATTCCTATTTGTTGTTTATACGGATTTATATATACAAATTTCATGGACAATGATGGCAACTTATACGATTGCCAAAATGATTTTCCATGATCTGTTGAACCTCCATTAAAACTATAGGGAGGAGCGGTATTCAAATATTGTCCTTTCACCCAAAAACCCATAGAGTCAGCTATAAATTCATAAGGTTGTCCGGGCTTTCCCCATTGTACAAAATCAGCAAAATTAGCAGGTGAAATATCGGGCGAATAACGGTTATCATACATCCCTATAGAACCTGAATCATAATCTATATCAAGTCCTGAGAAAAACGCGAAATTCTTTGCTGGACAAAGCAATGAGCCTGATACCAAGGTGAGTTTTTTGAGTGATATAACTGTATCTTTATATGCTATAGTTATTTTGCCCAAGTCTTCTGTAGTAGTGTAATAGTTTTTAATCGTGATAATTTTATATACTGGATCAATACCCACTATACGTATTTTGGCAGAGACGGAATTAGAAAAAATAAAAAAAACTATATACAGTTTCCCAATAAAATTAAGAATCGATATATAGTTTTTTCTACCCACAATAAATTAATTACTCTTTACAAACCTAACAAAACCTGGTTTGCCATTGTCTTTACTCAGTTTTATATAATAAACACCCAAAGCAAAATTGGTGATATCAATTTGCTGATTGTTATTAAACATGCCATTCTTTAAAACCCGACCAGTTGCATCATTGATAGTATAATATATATTTCCCGATAAATTGGATTGTATATTCAGATTTTGTGATGCAGGATTTGGATATACACTGATATAGTTTGCCAATGCTTCATCAATATATAAGCCATTCAAATGCCTGTTCTGCCAATAGCTTGCACCACTTTGTGCGAAGGAGAAATTACCAGTATATACAATTGAATCATTTCTATTGAAGTGAACCGTTTGTAATGAATCCCATATCCCTTTTTGGCCTGCTAATGATGAATAGGGTTGCATGCTATCGCCCCATTGCACGAAGTCGAGCATTACAGAGGTGTCATTATATATTTTCGGGAAAACAAATAAGCCAATAGAACCTGAGTTCTTTATGCTATCATTTACAAATTGAATTACCACAGAATCATTTTTCTGAATATTCAATTTCCCTTTTAATATATTCATTGGAATATTTTTGATTGTATCATAACAATTGCCATTAATACAGAGAGCGGACAAACTTAAATCTACATTTGAGACTCCTGCATTTTTTATGCAAACCGAATTTGTAAGGGGGCTAACATATGCAAATCTCAATATAATAATTGGCTGCTTCACGCCCTGCCAACAGGTATCATCATGATCACCAAAAGTGCACTTGAAAGAAATTGGAAGTTTGTCTTTTACGAAGCGACCTTCTCTCCATAGTTTTTTATTTGCAGCATCTGCTTCAAAAGCTTGGCCCGAATCACCCCATTGCACAAAATCATGTAATGAATGAGAATCAACTGGAAGATTGGGAATATGTAAACTTAAAGAACCTACATTTTGATTCATCGGTAAGCCTTGTAAAATTACATTAGAATAGCTTTTACAATTCACTACACTGCCCACAATTAGTGCTAATTTACTTAGTGGCGTATCTATTCCATTTGATGAAAGTCTCCAATCGCTAATATTTGAATCAGCCAATAAAAATGTAGAAAGGCAAATTAATTTATTCTTTGCATCCACATATATAATTCTGATTGGTTGTATTTTTTGGGCACTAAGTTTTGAAGATACGCATATAAATATGAGCAAGAAAACTAGAATGTATTTTGTATATTTTTTCATTTTATTTTTTATTTATTATTACTAAGACACCTCTTTTTCTGAATGGTTGTCTGACCCTGGTTCCGTTGGCTGAAGCCAACGACAATTGATGCTGGCTGAAGTCAAAGATAGTTGATGGGAGTTATGTTTTAATACTTGATACTTTTGTCTTTCGTCTTTCGTCTTATATCTTTTCTCTATTTACACTGCTACCTCTGCCTTCACAAATTCCTCGGCTTTTATCACCATATTTTCGGAACCAATGAACACTGGCACACGCTGGTGCAGTTCGGTTGGGACGATGTCCATTATGCGACGAGACCCGTCTGTAGCTCTTCCACCCGCCTGCTCAACTAAAAATGCCATGGGATTGAGTTCATATATTAATCTCAATTTTCCGTTTAAATCTTTTTCGGTGGGGGGATATAAATATATGCCGCCCTTCATTAAGTTGCGGTGAAAATCGGCCACAAATGACCCTATATAACGTGTGCTATAAGGACGATTTTCTTCCTTATTTTCTTCTTGACAATACTTGATATAATTCCTCACACCTGCTGGGAAGTTTTTATAATTGCCTTGGTTCACACTATATATTTTTCCGTTTTTAGGAGTAGTGATCCCCTGCTGCGACAAACAAAATTCGCCGATAGACAAATCCAAAGTGAAAGCATTTACACCGTTGCCCGTTGTATATACCAACATAGTTGATGAACCATATAATACATATCCCGCAGCAACTTGATTTTTTCCGGGTTGCAAGCAATCCTCCATTGTTACTGGTAAGCCGATGGGCGACAAGCGACGATAGATAGAGAAAATAGTTCCGATAGAAACATTCACATCAATATTGCTTGAGCCGTCCAATGGATCCATAGCTACAATATAATGTCCGTCGTTGTTCAGATAATTTACATCTTCATCCTCTTCCGAAATTACTGCTGCACACTCGTGTCCGCGACGCAAAGCATTAATAAATTCATCATTTGCAAGCATATCAAGCTTTTTTACATCCTCTCCTTGCACGTTGATGGAGCCGTGGTTTCCGAGAATATCAACCAAGCCAGCCTTGTTCACCTCGCGGTTAATGATGCGGGCAGCTAGTATAATATCCCTTAATAGTCGTGATAGTTCGCCAGTTGCGTATGGAAAATCATGTTGTTTGTCCAAAATAAATTGGTGTACTGTGGTGAGTCCTGTTATCTCTTTTTGCATTTTTGTGTATTAATAATGGTGCGAAAATAAAATTATTATAGCAAATTTGCGACATAAAAAAAATAGTTCATGCGGGTTTTCAAATTTGGAGGAGCATCTGTTAAGGATGCAGAAGCAGTAAGAAACGTTGGCAATATCATTTCCAGATATTCCGATGAACCCTTGCTGGTAGTGGTTTCGGCGATGGGTAAAATGACCAATGCCTTTGAGAAATTGATAGACAGTTATTATAAACAAAAGCCCGATTTGATGGAGAATTATCAGGCCATTAAAGATTTCCACCAAAACATCATCAACGATTTGTTGGTGGACCAACGAAGTGAGACCTATGACGATATCGACAACCTGTTTTTGGAACTAGAATGCATTCTTGAAACTCCCACAGAAAGCAGCTATGATTATACTTACGACCAGATAGTTTGCTTTGGAGAATTGATATCGACACGCATTATATCCACCTGGCTCAATGGGCACGGACTTAAAAACCGCTGGATGGACTGCCGCAACTTTATTTGCACCGATGCCAACCATTTGGAGGCACATGTTGATTGGCCGGCTACTGAAGAAATTATGCAAAAGAAATTATTGCCCATCGTAAAAAAACAATTGGTCATTACCCAAGGATTTATTGGTCGCAGTGGCGATTTATCCACAACCACTTTGGGCAGAGATGGCAGTGATTATTCCGCAGCAATTTTTGCATATGGACTTGATGCCAATTCGGTCACTATTTGGAAAGACGTGCCAGGTGTGATGAACGGAGATCCTAAAAAATATGAAGGAGCTGAATTGGTGCATCATCTATCTTTTAAAGAAGCTATTGAACTTGCTTATTATGGTGCCAATGTTATTCATCCCAAAACTATACAGCCCTTAAGGCAAAAAGGATTACCCTTATATGTAAAATCTTTTTATGAACCTGAGTTGAAAGGTACAGAAATAAACAATACGGAGCAAGCCAATCCGCAGAGTTTCTATATTCACAAGGACCAACAGGCTTTGCTTTCGTTTAGTACCAAAGATTTTTCGTTTATCACTGAAGAGCATCTAAGCCAAATTTTTAACGAATTTAAATTATACAATATTCGTGTAAATTTGATGCAGAATTCTGCTATCAGTTTTTGCGTATGTGTCAATGCCAGCGGGCATTTGGAAGAAGCGTTGGAGAAATTGAAAACAAGCTTTGAGATTGATGTGAAAAACAATGTGGAGCTACTTTCTGCAAAAAACACTACTTTTGAAACAAATACTTCCATGCTCAAAAACAAGACAATTCTACTTGAACAAAAAAACCAAGACATGGTGCAATACGCGGTGCAATAATGGTTAATTGTTAATTATAAATGGTTAATTATTTTGTCACTTAACAATATACATTTACGAATATATCACCACAATCTTCATATATAAATTCATTAACCATTACAATTCATCATTAACCATTGCGAGCGAAGCTCATTAACCATTAACCATCAATCATTAACCATTATAATAAATGCTTATAAACTTCGACTATCTAAACAGTGTTACGGGAGGTGACAAAGATATTCTGAAACAAATATTACAGGCTTATATAGATTATATGCCAGCTGACGTTACGGAATTAAAAAAATTATTACAGGGAGATGACCACATGGCGACTGGCATGCAGGCACACAAAGTAAAATCGTCGGCACGTATGATTGGGTTGCCTTGTGCTTCTTTGTTGCAGGATATTGAAAACTTTGCTAAAACGAATACGCATATTGAGCAAATACCTTCCAAATTGGAAATGGCTATCGATGAATTATATGTGGCAATGGAAGAAATAAAACAAGTTACCGAGCAAATTTAAACGCTTTGGAAACGCTGTTTTTTTGTTCGCTTTTGGTTTTAGTTTACACTTACTTTATATATATTGTTGTCATTTATTTATTGGCAAATTTTAATAATAAAAAACATCTAAATTATGATAACCCATCTATTACAATTGTTGTTCCTTGTTATAATGAAAAAGATTATCTAGCGGAGAAAGTAAAAAATACCCGAGAGCTGAATTATCCCAACAAAAAAATTATTTTTATTACCGATGGTTCTGATGATGGTTCTGATGAATTACTAAAACAATTTACTGACATTATCGTATTACATCAGCCTAAAAGGGCAGGTAAATCAATGGCTGAGAATAGGGCGATTGGTTTTGTAGATGCAGAAATTACAGTTTTTACTGATGCAAATTCTACTTTAAATCCTGATGCATTATTATATATAGCACAGCATTTTGCAGATGAAAAAGTAGCGGGTGTATCAGGTGAGAAAAAGATATTATATAATGAAGCAGATGGAGCCAATAGTGCCAGCGAAGGATTGTATTGGAAATACGAATCACTCATTAAAAAGTATGATAGTGATTTTTATACTGTAGTGGGTGCAGCGGGCGAGCTATTTGCAGTTCGCACCAAACTATATACGCAAATGCCTCCTGATAGCATCAACGATGATTTAACGCAATCAGTAATGCTGAATTTACAGGGATTTAAAATTGCTTACGAACCTCGTGCTTATGCAGCGGAAACCGCTTCAGCCAATGTAAAAGAAGAATTAAAACGCAAGATAAGGATGTGTGCTGGAGCTTGGCAAGTAATGGCTCGTTATAATAGTTTGTTCAATTTTTTCAAACACCCCAAACTTACTTTTCAGTTTGTATCGCACCGTGTATTGCGTTGGACACTTTGTCCTTTAGCTCTCATTACATTATTTGTTTCTAATATTATATTATACAATCACAATATATATTACCAAACATTTTTGTATTTGCAAATTGCATTTTATATAATAGCGATACTAGGTTATTATATAAACAAAGTAAAATTGTTATATATTCCTTTTTACTTCGTCTTCATGCACTGGGCGGCTATTCTAGGGTTTTTCAGATTTTTGAAGGGAAAACAGAGTGTGAATTGGGAGAGAGTGCAACGGGGCTGAGTTCTTAATGGTTAATGGTTAATTATAAATGGTTAATGATTGATATACAAACGCACTTTGATAGAATTAATGGATCTAAGTATTTTTAAATGCTCCTATCTGTGCATTTTTTAGGGAGAATTTGTTAATTCCTTTTTTCTTGTTGGATTTATTGTTGCATGATGAAAGAAAATATTATTAAAACGAAGAGCTATGGATTCGCGGTAAGCATTGTTAAACTTTACCAATACTTAGTGGAAACAAAAAGAGAATTTGTATTGTCCAAACAATTGTTGAGAAGTGGAACATCTATTGGTGCTATGGTTAGAGAGGCAGAGCATGCGGAAACTAAAAATGATTTTAAACATAAAATGGCTATTGCTCAAAAGGAAATTAATGAAACTATTTATTGGCTAGAGCTTTTGTTGGAAACAAATTATTTAAACAAGGAACAATTTGATAAAATAAATAAGGAAGCGATAGTGGTTATCAAATTAATTACAAGTATAATCAAAACCACTAAAGCAAATATGTTGAATGGTTAATGCAGCATTAATTGTTAATGGTTAATTGTAAATGGTTAATGGGCTGACGTAACAAATAAATCTGCCGAATGGCATTAACAATTAACCATCAACCATTAACCATCAATAATTAACCATTAACCATCTTCTTCTGGTATGCAAGTACACATCTAAACTCTCCCCAACTTATACTAGATCCTAATATTTCTTTATAGGGTACAAGTGTATCAAAGGTATTTGTATTTAGGACTTCTAATACTTTTTTTATTTTCTCTTCTGAGACAATACTTTCAATCTCAATCTCTCCATCTTGCACGCCAGCAGCCAAATGCCCTTCAATGGTAGTAACCGCCATATTCCTTTCGGCTGCCACTTCTGCAATGGTTTTACCACCTATAAATAACAATACACTTTCTTTGGCCGATGAGCCTTTTTCGCCCTTGGGTTTTTCTTCCGGTAGTTTTGTTTTATGATATATAAATTCAGGAAATTTGAATTCTATATCACCATATTGTATACCGCTAAATTTCTTTGCTAATAATAATAATTGTGTTTCTATATGTACCACTTCACCTCTATATTTCTTAACCTTAGTCGCTTTTTTCAATATCTCCAAATATAACTGGGTTGGTTGAATGAGTTTGCATCTAATGATTTCCGAAAAATAATCGACGGCCTTCTCTACACGCAGCTTGATATTAGCTAAATCTTCTTGGTTAATTAGCAACTCCAATTGCATTTTAAACTTTTCGGCAATGGGTTGATGCTCATCAATTGTTTTTACCAAGGTATTGATCCACTCCTTTTCGGCTGCTTCAGTGGGTATCTTTTTTGCCCTATTATTATCTTTAAAACTTCGAAGCTCTTGTTCTATTTTTTTAAAATCAAATGTTTGTAATAGTTTGTTTTTTAGAAAAACCTTTTGCTCCGCCTGAAACACATTTAATAATATATCTTCATTAAATGCATTTTGTGTATAACGAATTACCCGATCATCGGTAGTAACGCTTTGGGGTGTGATGGTCGATTTTAATATCATACCTTCCAAAGTGGTACAGCGGCTCAACGCCACATATACCTGCCCCGGAGCAAATGATCGGCCTGCATCAATCACAGCTTTTTCAAAAGTTAATCCCTGGCTTTTATGTATAGTAATAGCCCATGCCAATCTGATAGGATATTGCGTAAAACTTCCAATTTCTTCTTCTTCAATTCTGTTGGTTTCAGTATTTAATTTATATCGATTATTCTTCCATGTTTCCTTTTCCAATAACATTTCGTCTCTACTATCATCAAATTTCACATATATATCTTCGCCTTTAATTCTGCTAACAGTAGCAAGCTTTCCATTAAAATATCTACGTTCCTCACCCGTATCATTTTTAATAAACATAATACGTGCACCCTCTTTCAATTCCAGATTAATTTCTGTAGGGTATGCATACTGATTAAAATCGTCTTTGATCGTTGCTTTAAATATATATTTCTCGGCTTCTAGTCTTTGCAAATGTTGTATATTGGTTTCGTCGGCTATTTTATTATGCGTAGTTAAAACTATATAATCATCCATATCATCATTCCATGCACCACGGCGTTGGTTCAACAATTCATAGCCATCTTCGTCCAAATTATTATTTCTAATTTTATTCAATAATAATATAAAACTCTCCTCATTTTGGCGATATATTTTTTGCAGTTCTATATATAATGGTGGATGATCTTTTAATACTTTTGCACTGAAAAAAAACGGGGTTTCATAAAATTCAGATAAAATATTCCACTCATTATCATTTACTACAGGCGGCAACTGGTAAAGATCTCCAATAAATAAAACTTGTACACCACCAAATGGTTTCTGATTATACCGATAGTGTTTTAATATCATATCTATTTCATCCAGCAAGTCGCAACGCAACATACTAACCTCATCAATAATAAGCAACTCCATTTCTTTGAATAAATCAATTTTTGTTTTACTCATCCGCAAATTACTTAGCAATGTATTCGCATCATTGATTAATAAATTATCATTCCCAAAATAATTTTTACGCTCGGGTGTATATAATCCAAATGGCAGTTGAAATAAAGAATGTAAAGTCATACCACCCGCGTTGATAGCCGCCACTCCTGTGGGTGCAACAATTACCATATTTTTACTACAGGTATTTTGAAGCTGCCTTAAGAATGTAGTTTTTCCTGTTCCCGCTTTTCCGGTAAGAAATACAGAACAATTGGTTTGGTTTATGAAATTTTCTGCAAGTTCTAAAGCAGGGTTTGTTGTGTCCATTGATACAAAAATAGGATTAAAATATACAATTGAAAATCTGCCCTAGCCTATTTCTGATTGTCCACAGCCTTGCGGCCTATCGTGGTAAGTTAAAAACTAATTCATAACAATTTATTCCACCCTCAATTTAAAATATGAAGTCAGGTTAAAAATTGTTTTTTACTAGATAACAGGCATAGGGCTTACTCTCTCTATAACTTTAATTTTTGAAAGATAACAGATTTTGTAAAAGTGAAGCAAGGAAAGTTGATTTTTTGTTTTAAATTTGTAAGATGAAATTAGCAGTTCAATATTTAAGTGATCAAAGCGGAAAGCCCTTGGCTGTGCAGTTATCTTTTGATGATTGGGGTAAAATTTTAAATAAAATTAAAAAGTATGAGCACACGATGAAGCTTAGATCCGACTTGAAAGAAGCTTTTGAGCAAATGGATGCATTGCAAAAGTCAAAAAGTCGTAAGCAAACACTTTCAGAATTTTTGAATGAGTTATAGTATAATACCTACCGATAAGTTTAAAAAAGAGGTAAAACGCTTAATAAAGAAATACCCTTCATTGAAGGATGAACTTATTGAACTAAATATATTGTTATCAGAAGAACCCAATTCGGGAACCTCAATAGGAAATAACACTTTTAAAATTAGAATTTCGATTAAAAGTAAAAGCAAAGGAAAAAGTGGAGGGGGCAGAGTGATTACCTACGTTGTCAATGCTAATAAAGAAGTTTATCTGTTAACTATTTACGACAAGTCAGAATATAGTAATGTTGAGGATGCGGCATTGAAAACTATTATTAATAGTTTGAAAGATTGGAATAAATAAAGTCAAAATAAAATTCTCATTTCTCTGGCTGCATATATAATCTCAAAACTATCTTTGCAACTATAATACACATACCATCATGGACATCAAACCAATTCTCAATCAATTAAGCATCACCGACCTAAACCTCTCCTCATCTACAGGATTGAAATGGTTTGGCAAAGACAATACCGAAACAAAAGATATTATATCTCCTGTTGATGGAAAGAAAATTGCCACGGTAAAAATGGCTGGTGAAGAAGAATACAAACATATAATAAATGAAAGCAATAAAGCTTTTATATATTGGCGTAGCGTGCCTGCCCCTAAGCGTGGGGAGATTGTGAGACAATATGGAAATATATTGCGTGAATATAAAGAACCACTCGGAAAATTGGTGAGTTATGAAATGGGTAAATTGCTGCAAGAAGGTTTGGGCGAAGTGCAAGAGATGATAGATATATGTGATTTTGCGGTTGGACTTTCTCGACAATTATATGGACTCACCATGCATAGCGAACGCCCCAACCACCGCATGTATGAGCAGTGGCACCCACTCGGTACTATAGGTATTATATCTGCATTTAATTTCCCTGTGGCGGTGTGGGCTTGGAATGCGATGCTAGCCGCTGTATGTGGCGACGTATGCATATGGAAGCCGAGTGAAAAAACGCCATTGACTTCTATTGCATGTCAGCATTTATTGCAAAAAGTTTTAACTGAAAATAATATACCCGAAGGAGTTTTCAATTTAATTATTGGAGATTATAGAATTGGTGAACTGATGAGCAATGATGAAAATGTAGCTTTGGTTTCTGCTACTGGTTCTACCCGCATGGGCAAAAAAGTAGGTGCTGCCGTGGGTGCACGACTTGGAAAAAGTTTATTAGAACTTGGTGGAAATAATGCTATCATAGTTTCAGAACATGCTGATTTGGAAATGGCATTGCGTGCTATACTCTTTGGTGCAGTAGGAACTTGCGGGCAGCGTTGCACCACCACACGCAGATTGATTATACACGAAAGTATATATGATACACTTGTTGCAAAAATATTAAATGCCTATAAACATATAAAGATTGGCAATCCGCTAGAAGATGGAATTTTGGTAGGACCACTCATTGACAAAGATGCTGTAACTGCTTTCACCAATGCCGTTGCTCGTGCAAAAGAATTAGGTGGAAATATATTATATGGTGGAACTATGATAGAAAATATGGAATCAGATTGTTATGTAAATCCATGTATTATAGAAGCAAAAAACGAATGGGATATTGTGCAGCACGAAACTTTTGCTCCTATATTATATATTATGAAATATAATACAATAGACGAAGCTATAGCCATGCAAAATGGTGTACGTCAAGGCCTCAGCAGTTCCATCTTCTCACAAAACATTCTAGAAACCGAAAAATTCCTAACCACCGCCGGCTCCGATTGCGGCATAGCCAACGTAAACATCGGCACCAGCGGAGCAGAAATTGGCGGAGCATTCGGTGGCGAAAAAGAAACGGGTGGCGGCCGTGAAAGTGGAAGTGATGCTTGGAAAGCATATATGAGAAGGCAGACAAATACGATTAATTATGGAACTGAGTTGCCGTTGGCACAGGGGATCAGATTCGACGTGTGACGCAATTTGTCAGTCTGAGTTTATCGAAGACGACGGGGAGAAGTACACATCCCAAGGTTTGTCGCCCTTCGATAAAAATCAGGATGACAATGAAAACTTGGAGGTGGTGAAATGGTGAGCGGAGTCGAACCACGAACCACCCTTCGACTCTGCATCACCCTTCGACTCCGCTCAGGGCGGCAACTCGATGAGATAACGGAGGTGGTGAAATGGTGAACGTCCTTCGACTACGCTCAGGGCGGCAACTCGGTGAGATAATGGAGGTGGTGAAATGGTGAGCGGAGTCGAACCACGAACCACCCTTCGACTGTGCATCACCCTTCGACTCCGCTCAGGATGGCACATTGGGGTTGGTGAGATGGTGAGCGGAGTCGAACCACGAACCACCCGCCCTTCGACTCCGCTCAGGGTGGCAATGTGGAAAATGTTCTGACAAACTTGGGGATATTATATATAATTTTCATTTACTTCAATACAAACACATTATATACATTTGCATTATTATGTTATATGTTTATATACTTAAATGCTCCGATAAATCTTATTATACGGGTATTACAAACGACCCAGAAGTAAGACTTCTTCAACACAATAATGGCATTAATTCCAAAACATATACTTACACAAGAAGGCCAGTGGAAATGTTATACTGTTCAGAATTTACGGATTATCACGACGCAGTATTATGGGAAAAGCAAATTAAAAAGTGGACACGGAAAAAGAAGGAAGCTTTAATAAAAGGCGATTGGGATAGATTGAAAGAATTGGCTGCTTGTAAGAATCATACGTCGCATAAGAATATTATTGAGTTAAATACTGAAAAAGATAATTCCGTTTCTAATACATCCTTCGACTCCGCTCAGGACGGCATTCCGGACTGCCCATCATCCTTCAACTCCGCTAAGGATGACAAACTTTCTTTTTGATGACAAACCTTTTATTGCATTAGTTCCTTTGCCGCTGCCAAAGTCTTCTCACTATAATTCTCTCCACCTAACATATGTGCAAGTTCCTGTAGACGTTGCTTTTTATCAAGTTGCTCTAACTTTGTTATAGTATTTTTCGCACCAACTTCTTTATATACTTTATAATGATTCTCTGCACGGGCTGCAATTTGTGGAAGATGTGTTACAGCTATTAGTTGGTGGTTGTTTGAAAGTGTGTGCATCAGTTTGCCAATTTGTATAGCAGTCTCGCCAGATATTCCGGTATCTATTTCATCAAATATCATAGTGGGCAATTGTGTTTTGCCAGCTATATAGGTTTTGATGCAGAGCATGAGTCGGCCTAGCTCCCCGCCTGAGGCTGTTTTGCTTACTGGTAGGAAATTGGAACCTTTGTTGGCAGCAAACAAAAATGTAACCGCATCTATTCCATACTGATTGGGTTCAGCCAATAGAAGAAGTTCTATTTTGAATATCGCATTTTGCAAACCCGCTTGTTTCATCAGTTCGTTAATGCCTTTCTCTGCCTCTGTTGCAGCCTTCTTTCTGCGGTCGGATAATTTTGTTGCAAGTGTGTTTAATGTATTATAGAACAATTCGATTTCCTTTTGCAAAACTATAATATCTTTTCCCAAGGATTCTATATCATCATTCTTTCCATTCAGTTCGCTTTGTATATATAATAATTCCTCCGTGGTTTTTGCACGGTGTTTATTTAATAAATGATTGATTAAATCCAAACGCTCTTTTAATATCTGCTGCTGCTGAGGGTCTGCTTGGGTTTTCTCGGCAGTGGTTTCTATATCGGCAGCAATATCTTCCAACTCTATCTGCACCGATTTGATACGTTGGTGCAATTCCTCAAAACTCACATTATATTTTGAAAGTTGTAATGTTTTTTGCAAAACTTCTTTCAACATATCTATAATATTATAGTCTGCTTCTTTCAATAATTTTGCAATATTAAAACTCTCTTCTATAATATTTCCTGCATGTTCCAGCACGTTCAAATCTTGCTCCAGCTGCGTTTCTTCGCCTGATTTAATTTTTGCCTCTGCAAATTCATTGAGTAAAAACTGTATATAGTCTTGTTCGTTCTTAATCGTATTCTCTTTGCTTACAAATTCTGCTAATTTCTTCTCGGCTACTTTTATACTATTATAGTTCTGTGTGTATTCAGCAAACAGATTTCCGTTGTCTGCTGCAGCATCCAAGGTCTCCATTTGAAATTTGTTTTGGTTCAGTTCCAAAGTTTCATGCTGAGAAACCATATCAATTAAATATGAACCAATTTCTTTGAGCACCGAAATATTTACCGGTGTATCATTAATAAACGCTCTGGATTTTCCTTGGTTATTAATTTCTCTTCTCAATATACAAGTCGCATCAAAATCCAATTCATTGTTATCGAATATATATTGTATGTTTTTATCAACGGAGAATTGTGCTTCTATAATACATTTGTCACTGTTTTTATTAATAACCGAAGTATCTGCACGTTCGCCCAATACCAAGCTCAAAGCCCCAAGTACAATGGATTTCCCTGAACCTGTCTCCCCAGTTATAATATTAAATCCACCACCAAAGTTGATCTGGATTTCATCAATCAGTGCGAAGTTTTTTATATAGATAGATTGGAGCAAATTATTATATATTTATTTAACAACTTTATACATCATCTTAAAAACCACCCAAGCAAAAAATATCAAAATCGCTCCGGTTATAATTGGCAACATCCCACTGTAGGTAGCTAAATATCCAGCCAAAATACCCGGAATGGCCATACCCAATGATTGTATACTTTGATTGATTCCAAATATTTCTCCCTGCGATTTTGCATCGGCTTGTTGCGATATGAGTGCATTGATATTGGGTGTTGAAAATCCTTGGGAAAGTGAAATAAATGGGACTGCAAATAATAACTGATAATCGTTGCCCGGCATGGGGATGAGCTGACAGGCAATACCAGCAGCCATTACCAATAATGATATATTTAATATTTTGTTTGGCGCTACTTTACCTGAAAATCTACGGACGATTAATCCTTGGCCCAATGCACTGCATATGCCGATGAAGGCGAAAAAGTCGCCCACATTTTCTATGCTCCATTCAAACTTTTTCATCACATACGGACTAAAAAACTGGGTAAAGAAATTGAATCCCAAGATTAATAAAAACGATACAATCATCAGTATTCTCAGGTTGGGCATTTTGAATGCTTTATATATATTTTTAAAACCTGTGGTAAGCGAAACCGATGTGTTCTTCCTTCCCACCAATGTTTCTCGAAACATATATAATACAAATATAATGTTTAATGTGGTGAGCAATGCGGCAAACCAAAACGGCATAGACAAGTTTGAAACGTGTAAACTAGTGAGATCATTAAACCAATTAGCGAACTCTGGTTTCGAAAATTTGCCGCCGATATAAGGTCCCAAAATAAATCCCAAACCAAAGGCCATTCCAATTAGTCCAAAGTTTTTCGCTCTGGATTTGTTATCACTCACATCGGAAATACTGGACATAATAATGGCAATGTTTCCGCCCGTAAATCCATCCAGCATCCGCGATGCAAACAATATATATAAGTTCTGCTCGGCAATACCAATTGCAAATACTATATAACCCAATAAAGTTCCAATCAGTGATATAAGAAGAATTGGTTTTCGTCCGAAACGGTCGCTGAGTGCTCCAAGGATGGGTGCACCAAAAAACTGGGCAAGAGAATAACTGGCAAGCAAAAAACCAAGTATAATATATCTTTCGTCAATGCCTATGCCTGCTAAGAGGTTATTGGTATGGCGAAAATCCAAAACCAAATCGGGGATAATGGGGATGATGATGCCCAAGCCCACCAGATCAATAAAGACCGTGAGGAACACCGGCAGTAACATCGAGGTTTGTTTTTTGTCGCTCATAAAAAAGTATTTTAACTTTAATTTGCAAAGTTGCTATAATATTCGCCTATTTTGTGTGCGTATGAAAATTTTGTTGAAAAATCCCACTATAGTGAACGAATGCCGCAGCCTTGTTGCTGATGTGCTGTTGAAAGATGGTTTAATACATCGTATTGATGCCGCAGGTATCAGTGCCGACCAAGCTGAAAGGGTCATAGACTGCACCGGTTTGCACCTGCTGCCCGGACTCATCGATGACCAAGTCCATTTCCGTGAGCCTGGCCTTACGCATAAAGCAAATATCGCCACCGAAAGCCGAGCTGCAGTAGCGGGAGGCGTTACCAGTTTTATGGAGATGCCCAATACCAATCCGCCTGCACTTACACAGGAATTGCTGGAAGAAAAATATCAGATTGCCAAAAATTGTTCGCCTGCCAACTATTCATTTTTTATGGGAACGGGCTTGCACAATTATGATGAACTGATGCGAACCGACCCTAAAAATGTTTGCGGCATAAAAATATTTATGGGTTCATCTACGGGTGATATGTTGGTAGATGATGAACATTTATTATCAAGAATATTTGCCAATGCTCCCACTTTAATTGCCACACATTGCGAAAATGATGTGATGATTAAAGAAAATCTGCAAAAATATATAGCAGAATTTGGCGACGATATTCCACCCCAATTCCATCCCGAAATTAGAAATGCTGACGCTTGTTATGCATCAAGCAAAATGGCCGCAGACTTAGCAAAGAAGCATGGCACCCGTTTGCATATATTACATATAAGTACTGAAAAAGAATTGGAATTATTTGATAATACCATTCCTCTCCGCGATAAAAAACTAACAGCCGAAGCATGCGTGCATCACCTCTGGTTTTGCGATGAAGACTATTATACACTCGGCAACCAAATAAAATGCAATCCCGCTATTAAATATGCAAGCGATAGAGATGCAGTTTTTGCAGCTGTTTTAGCTAACACAATCGATATAATAGCAACCGACCATGCTCCACATACTTGGGACGAAAAGCAACAAGTATATACAAAATCTCCCTCAGGTTTGCCCTTGGTGCAGCATAGTTTGCAGATGATGTTAGAGAAAGTAAAACAAGGCAAAATGACTTTAGAAAAGTTGGTGGAGAAAATGAGCCACGCCCCTGCTGACCTATTCCGTATCAAAAACCGTGGCTATATCCGCGAAGGCTACGCCGCCGATTTGGTATTGGTTGATTTGAACCAATATTATATAGTTACCAAAGAAAATCTATTATACAAATGCGGCTGGAGTCCTTTGGAAAATACTGCTTTTAGTAGTACGATTATATATACTTTGGTGAATGGGAATGTGGTGTTTGAGGGAGGGAAAGTGAGTGAGGGTGTTTTGGGGGAGAGGTTGGAGTTTGAGAGGTAAAACATATTTGAAGAACAAAACTAATAATCTTTGAGACCATGATTAGCATAGAAAATTTAATTATTAAATTAGACCTTCTCATTGAAAGTTTAAAAAGTAGTTCAAACGCGTCATCTACTTTTTCTGAAAACATAAAATCGAAATTACAAACAGATACAAATACAGAGGATGCGATTAATCAACTTACAACTTGTTACGCAATAACGCAGTATGGCAACTTTACTTATGCTCAAGACAAAATATTAGCTGATATTATCAGATCAATATTGAATTGAATACTCCAGGGTTGTCGCCGTTTTACAAAAACGGTGACTTATAATAAAGGCCGTTCTTTTGAACGGCGATACATTAAATATTATAAGAAACTACAACAAAAAATTAATCCCCTTATTCCTCCCCTCAAATTTCTCCAGTTCATCTTCTAAGGTTTTTATATATTGTTGCGTCATGAAATTTCTGATAGGTTCTGTGGTTTCAACTTTTCTGCTTTCTTTTAAAGCTTCTATATAATCGGCTTTGTCTTCGGTTAAAACCATAGATAGTGGCAGGTTAAAATATGCTTGTATATAATTCATTAGCAAACGGCTGCTGCGGCCATTGCCATCAAACCAAGGATGAATACTCACCAAATAAAAATGTGCATCGAATGATAAATTATATATATCATCTAGTTCTTTTACTTCAGATATTCTTTGTTGTAATTGCTTGCATAAATCATCTACCATCGGTACCACTTTATCATAGTTTACAAAATAAGTATCGCCCGCAGAAACATTGCCTAGGCGAAAATCTCCTTTTGTATCATCACAAACTCCCAAAGCAGTATTACGAATTTGTCCTGTGTTTTTATTTACGAATGCGTTTATCTGTTTTAGAAACTCGGGAGTAATCGGCATTTTCCTTTTTGCTTCATCCAAAACATATAATAATGCTGCATAGTGGTCAGTCACCATTAGGTGGTCAGACATCGGTTTTCCTTTGGCAGTGATATCTTGTGTAATGAGCAACTGTGTCTCCGTTAATGACAAGGTGCTGCCTTCAATGGCGGTGCTATGGTGTGTGATAGCAATACGATTAAACTCAGCATAATTCACTGTTTGCACAATACCTGATGCCAGATATTTTTTTGTCAATATTTCCAATTGGGATGACATGGTACAAAGATAAATGGAATTTGTTGGATGATTATAAAAAATTGAATTATACAATATTATTAGAATAAGAAAAACATCTATTGCCCTGCCCTTCAGGGCGGGGTATTGAGAACATAAGCTACTCGGCTTTAGCCACACAATCAATGTGGCTAAAGCCGAACACTACTTCATTATCATACCCCGACTTAAAAGTCGGGGCAATAGATAATTTCTTGTTTTGTCTTTCCTCTATAATCTTTCATCTCTAATTTTGCACCCAAATGAGCGACAAAAAATTATCCCTCCACCCAATCGCCATTTGGTTATTGGTGGGCGTGGCTATGATTATGATACAAGTGCTGCTGGGCGGCATAACACGCCTTACCGGCAGCGGACTTTCCATTACTCGTTGGGATTTGGTAACCGGCAGCTTGCCACCGCTAAACGACTCACAATGGGATGAAGCTTTTGAAGGCTATAAACAAACGGCACAATTCAAAACCATCAATTCCTCCTTCACCGTTTCCGATTTTAAATATATCTATTTTTGGGAATGGATACACCGCGTTTGGGCACGATTTATTGGAATCGTTTTTATTATACCTTTTATCATATTTATTATACAAAAACGTTTTCAAAAATGGATGGTGAATCCTTTATTAGTTTTGTTTGGACTTGGTGCTTTGCAAGGATTGGTGGGATGGATTATGGTAGCAACCGGTTTGCACGGAAGTAATTTATTATATGTTCGACATTACGAATTAGCCACACATTTTATGCTGGCTTTGATTGTATTATGTTATACATTTTGGTTTGCCTTAAAAATGCTGGTGAAAGATGGAAATATTATAACATCAAAACCATTATATAAACTTTCAATTTCTATAATAATTCTCTTAACTGTACAACTTATATACGGTGCATTTATGGCCGGACTAAAAGCCGGAGCCTTTGCCCCCACTTGGCCTGAGATCAATACTGCGATTATTCCAAGTGGAGATATATTATTCAAAAAATCGCCTGCCACTATCAACTTTTTCGAAAACGAAATCATGATACAATTCATCCATCGTGGATTGGCCTATATACTTTTTATAATGGTTTGTATATGGACTTTTAGAGCTTATAAAAACAACGCTACCTCTCCCCTATTCAACAAAACAAAATTACTGCCTATTATAATAGTTAGTCTGCAAGTTGTATTAGGAATATTTACTGTATTACATTCTGGATTGAAACAGGATTTATTATGGTTAGGTGTTAGTCATCAGTTTGTAGCGATGTTGTTTTTATTGGTGATGATGTGGGAAGTGTATTTAGTACGAAAAGGAGTAAGGAGTAAGGAATAAGGAGCTGACGCCGAATGGCCTTTATTCCTTATTCCTTACCCCTTTATTTCATAGATTTGATAAGTCCTCTAATAATACTAGATATTTCATCACCTTGTTTTAGGAGGTTGTCCCTTTGTTCTGTTTTAATATATTTAAGTTTTTCTGCTAAGTATAACATAGATTTAACTTCGCTGCATGATGCCAATGCGATTTATAAAAATCTTGAAAAATCTGCATTAGAACTTCTATCAAATCCTTCTGCAATATTATTCGAGATAGATATGACAGCTCTACAAATTTGATCTTTAAACCCAAAATCTTTCGAAGCACTGAATATTCCATAAATATTCACCGCATAATCTTGGGCTTTCTGCCACCCAATCACATCTTCAAATCTTTTTATCGCCATATAAATAATCTGACTATTTTTCTTTACGATTTTAGTATTAGTCTTATCCCTACCACCCTTGCTCCTTATTCCTTACCCTTAATACTCCTTACTGTAGTCGAATCGTAAATAATCCAAATTCGGAGGAAATTGCTTTGGTCTCTTCTGTTCCAGCTTCAAGAAATCTTGTCCCAATCTTTTTAGGAAAGGCATACCTATAGTATAATACTCATAAATGCCTGTATTGAGCACGCCCGTTGTATTGGAATAAATAGTACTGCTCAGCATAAACTCAGTATTGGTTTCTAGGTCTATGATATAAGCCACATCCACCAAAAATCCGTAAGCAAACCCTACGATATTAAAAATGCGAATATTTTTATTTACGGTCGTATCTTTATCCTGCCCATATATTATATATTTTTTGGTACAGCTAAAAAAACCTCTGCTAGAATCGCACACGGGGTCCTTCGATTCAGGGGCATACATACTCATATATTTGCGGAGGAAACGATAATCGCGTTCTGTTAAATCGAAGCGTTTGTCTTTTCTGAAGGCTTCGGGAAACATAATTTTTTTGAGTGTGAGATGTATATCCGTTAACTGCAAAAAATTACGACCTGTAAAATCTTTCGGTTTCTTTTTTAGTTTGCCATCATAATCTATATACCCAGTTCCTAATAATACTTTTCCGGTTGGTGGATCAAAACTCTCTAAGCATTGAATTGGCTCCTGTGTATATATAATATTTCCCGAAGTATCATAGAATTTAAAACGATTGGTTACTCTGTTATCATCCTCATCGCACCAGGGCGTAAACCTATGAGTAACCCGTGCATTGGGCATCCCCAACTGTTTGAAGCGTTTGTTTATATAGCATGAACCCATAAATTCATACATTCTATTATATGCATCATTATCACTCACCAATAGAATTTTCTTTATATAATGTCCCAATGATGCTTGGTAATTTGCAGAGGAACTATCATATAAAGAAGGATATTGACATTTCCCTGAAGAGTCGATTGTTAATGATGTTTCTTTGGTGATGCCTTCTATATTGAGTTGGTTAATTTTCTCCAAACACATAGCTACCATTGGCAACTTTACAGTACTCGCGGGATAAAAATATTCATTAGGATCAGCACGATATATATAATCACTGAAATGTGGAATATTATAGCGATCTCTGTCTATCCGCGTAAACACAATCTGCACGCGACGTTCGGCTGATAGTGATAAATAATCATTATAGAAATTTGTATCGCTATAAAAAACTTGGTCAATGGGATTTTTCGAATTCTTATACTGCGAAAAATCATAACGAGTTGGCTGTGGTGGTGGAATATATTTTATCTTAACCTTCTTCTTACGCTGGGTTGGTTGATAATACACTACCTGTGCCTTGGGTTTCTTTTTCTTTTTTTTCTTCTCCTGCCCATTTGCCGATAAACTGCAAACCATCACACATAAGACAATATATAATATATTTTTCAAGTTAACAGAAACATTTTATATAATAGTTAAAATTATTTGCCGGCGTAGCTACTGACCATTGTTTACTGACTATTGATTACTACTTCTTTGTAGCTAGCAACATATTCATCACACTGCTATAATGATAACCCAATTTAAACGGAACAGGTTTCACATTGGCAGAGTCTTTTTTATAAGCTAGATCTAAATCTTTCTCATACAAACCTTTAAAGTCTCTGATGGGGCGTGAATATGCACCATACAAATTAAACTTCCATACTTTTTTATCGAAGAAACTATAACCAATACCACTATCATCTTGTAAATGATATTTACTTCTAGCAAAAACTATTTTACGCGAATTGCTTAAGAAACCATAATGATTGATATAACTTGCAGCTTTCATATAAGAAATAAAATCGCCTTGTTTATTGATCCAAGTTAGGAAACCTTTATTTTTATCCAAACCGTACATATGTTGATACTCTTCATCGGCCATATTCATAGAGTAATAATATACATGCTTGGCAATAGAAGGTTGGTCTTTGTTTACAAAATCAATACGAACACCTTTGCTTATATAAGTATCTGGAATTGCTTCATTCAAATTAAATTCTTTTACTGAACCATCATCAGCAATTGCAATTCGTTTAATATTGGTAATAGTATTTTGGGTACGAGCTAAAAACACCATCATTACTGGTAAGTTGCCATCCACACTCCATTTACTAAAATCGCCACTCATGGCACTGGTAATAAAATAACTGCGTACAAAAATATCGTTCATCGATTTGTCCAAATGATATATATATTTTGCAAAATCGGTTTGTTTCATTTTGGGCATATCTTTAATTTTACCCGCAGGTTCCAAAGCTATTAATATATAGTTTTCGCAATTGGGAAATAGTATATAACCATTCAAAATATCAGGACCTGAAAATGGATAGTATAATGTTTTTATAACCGATGAATTGGCTGCTTTCAACTCCTTATCACGCCAAGTTCTCATTTTGCTGAAACGATTCTCTTCAATTCTAGCAAAGCCATCGTTCATCTTTTTGGCATGCTTCACCCAAACAGAATCTTTGGTTAAATTAATCAATGCTGAGTCTTTCACAGGCATATAACCCGCCAAAAACAAAGCTATATCATTATAGTTATTGTCAACTTTTGCAACGGTGGAGTCCTTGGGCTGTGCAGCTTTCGCCTTTCCGTCCGGCTTGTTTTGAGTTGCATTACTGCTGTCATTACAGCTTATTAGGGCAGCTGCCGCCAACGTGATACTGAGTATTATAGATTTCATAAATATTTGGGAACAAAATTAAGTATATAACTTCTATTGAAACAATGACTATGTTTTGGAATTTATTAACAATTAGTGGATTGCCGGGGAATGTACGATGTACGATTGCTGACGCCTGATTTAAGAACAAAGATTGCCGAAGCGGCGAACGGGGTTTAACGATTTTTGATTTTTGAAGTTGCTGACGCCTGATTACCGATGCCTTGGTGAGCGGTCCCGAATAAGATTCGGGAGAACCATGGCTGACGACTGATTAACAATTAACCATTAATCATTTTTTCTTCAACAACACTGCATTGCTAGTTTCTGAAACTACAGAGAAGTGGTGGGTATAATAATTCATCGTGTCTTTATACTGCTCCTCATTAAGCGGATAAGTACTATAATATTGTTTGAAGGTAACAATATATTCAGCATCCAAAACCAAGGGAAAAGCATACAATTTTTTTACCGAACTTAAATGGGGCGTCATGTTTGAATGGGCACATACCACTGCATCTTGCGGTACTTTATTAAGCAAATCATAAGTTTCACGCACCATCGTCAAACTATTATCTTTATTCTTTAAAAAAGTTGAAACTGACTGTTGAAAAATTGTTGCCTCACCTTTTAGAACTGACACACTAACCCCTATTGAAGTAGTTATAAAAAATAGAAAAAATATCAACCTGTCGCGTTCGCGTTTGATGAGCATACTCGCATCAAAAACTAATAGTGACAAAAGTGGAACAAACTCAATAGAATAATGAAAATTCACACCCCACAAACTACTATCGTAACCCAGCATTTTTTGCAAATAGATGGGCAATAGCATCAATAAAAATACAGGCCTTATCAAAAATAAAATCCCTCCGCTTGCTATCACACACAGGTGAAGCTGAATCTTAATCATATCATTGTTTGGCTCGGGACTGGTATTGGAAAAAATTAATTTTAATACTTCAAAGGGGTGCAAAAAGACATATTGTGCTACCTCGCCCGTGGTATGCCCCAATGCCTGGAAACGCATGTAATGTGCTTGTTCAACCGTATGGTTAATTCCCGGTATTATATAACTGGTTACAACTACCGAATATATAACTGGCAATATGATAAGGATACTGTGAAATGCGGGCCTGCTTTTGAAAAATACAAATTTGTTTTTTATATGGAAACCTATCATTAGAAAACCGATCCAAAATCCTATATTCTCACGACAGAGAAGCATCAACACAAAGATTATTGTAAACTTGGCCCAATTCCTTTTTTCAAATTCATATAATAATGCCGGCACCATTAAAGCTGCCAAAACATTGGTATGAAAATCGAATGAGATTGCTGAATAAATTCCCCAAATACTAAAAAAAATGCAACAGGGCAAGGTTTGCATACAACTGATTTTGTGTTTTCAACAGTACATATTTTTTGATATATAATGCACCTATTCCAACAAATATTATTTGCACTATTAATAATGCATAAGAACCAAATATATAATATAGTGGCGACAACAAAATAACTACCACCGAAAAGTGGTCGCCCAAAAAATTTACTACTTTATCATCGAGCAAAAGTGTGATATAGTTTTGCTGCAAATGAGAATAATTGAAAACTGCTTTATTGAACAGGCCCAAGTCGAGAGCCGCTGTTTTAAATAGATAATGATTACCTAATGACCAAACTGCGATTAGCAGGCACAGAAATAAAATAAGAAGCGTACCAAACTTTTTGGAATGAATAAACTCTATGAATATACGTTTTATATTTTCCACATCCAACCGTGCTTGTCTTCGGCCTTGAAGGATTTAATATCATTGAGTTCTTTTGCCAACTTAGTAGAAATCTGGCATTGCTCTATGGGCAATAAACTATATTCTTTGTCTTTATAAGTAAGCGAACTAAAATAGGCTATGGTAGCCGCAGTGCCTGTTCCAAAACCTTCTGTAAGCTTTCCTGAACTTGACCAATTAATTAAATCATCAATACTAATTCTGGCCTCCACTACTTCAATACCATTATCTTTTGCCAACTGTATAATTGATGCCCTAGTATACCCATCTAATATAGTACCTGCCAATGCTGGAGTATATAGTTTCCCATCGGCTACAAAAAACAAATTCATGGTGCCCGATTCTTCCAAATATTTTTTCTCACGACCGTCCAACCACAGTATCTGATCAAATCCTTTATCGTGTGCCAGCTTAGTAGGCAGCATACTTGCACCGTAGTTTCCAGCAGCTTTTGCAAAACCAACTCCACCTTCAACTGCCCTAACAAAATGTTCTTCGGCAAGTACCTTCAATGCTTTATTATAAAATGGATTTGCTGGACAACAGATGATCATAAATTTATAATTATCCGAGGGACGAACACCCACACAATCGTCAGTAGCAAACATAAATGGGCGAACATATAATGCTGAACCCTCATGCGTAGGAATCCATTCTTTATCCATATTGACAAGAGTTTGCAATCCCTCCATAAAAATATCCTGAGGCAATGCGGGCATGCACATACGCTCAGCAGATTTATTCATCCGGTTCCAATTATCAAGCGGGCGAAATAAATATGCACTACCATCTGAATTTTTGTGGGCTTTCATTCCCTCAAACAAACTCTGCCCATAATGTATAGCCGACAATGCTGGACTAATTTCAATAGGTCCGTAAGGTTCAATGCGGGGACTTATCCACTGCCCGCCTTCGTAATCAACAACGAACATATGGTCGGTAAATATTTTACCAAAGGGGATGTTATTAAAATCTATGGAAGGTAACCGTGATTCTTTGCTAGAGGTGATGTTTATTTGCATCGGTTTTAATTGTGATTGAAGCCGCGAAATTGACCTTTTTTTTTCATTATGCAACCTGATTTTGATACTAATTTGAAAACATTTGATTTGCAGACGCTTACAAATTTGTTTGACGGTGAGATTTATTTACCCACCGAACCCTTAGACCCTAATCTGCCCATACAATATAATGGAAGTATGGATAAAAGTATATTGATGCTCACTACCCAAAAATTTGATGCTGCCGACGTTGACCAATTGCAGAAAATTTGTTCGTTTCTCAAAATTGACTATACTCAGGTAGCTATTGCCAATGCAAATGAGCAAACCATTACCAAAGAAAAAATCAAAGCATTAAAAACCCAGAAGTTGATTTGTTGGGGCCTTGACCCGTCCATTTATTTTGATTGCGGTTCCGATTTATACACACCGATGAAAGTTGATGGAATCAAAATAATATATTCAGCTACGCTTCACCAAATTAGCAATGACAGTGCTGCAAAAAAAGTTTTGGCATCTGCACTATTGCTCATGTTTAAGGAATAGATATCATTCATCATGCTTGTGGTTGGTGTTTTCACCAACCACTCTGACTGCTCAAAACAAAAATCTTTTTGTCATCTAAAAATGTTTGCCGTATTTTTGGCAAAAAATTAAATTAATATAATTATGAATAAGAAACTTGTATGGATTGTAGCAGCTTTGGTGGTTGCTGTTGGAGCAGGAGCCATCTATTATTTTTTTGTAAAAGACCGAAATCAACATTTTAAATATATACCCAAAGATGCTGCAATGGCCTTTCATTGCGATTTGAAAAGTTTACATGATAAATCAGATTTTGAAAAAGTAAAGAAGATGAAGTTCTTTACCAAGATGATGGATGATAACTCGAGATCAGGAACTAACCATGAGTGGACAGATATCCTAATAAAAAAAACTCTTACTACAGGCATTGATGTGTTGTCTAATCCTGTTGCTTTTATGAGTAACCGCAATGATAAAATGTTTGCAGGCCTTAGTATCAAACTTACCAACAGTGGCGATTTTAATAGGTTCATGAAAAAATATAAAACATCTGAAGAACCCAAAAAGAGTGAAACCTACACAAGCCTCGAACTAGAAGATGAAGATCTATTTGTGGCATGGAACGATGAAGCGGCACTGTTTCTCACTTCGCCCTCAGTAGGATATGGAGCTAAGGGAAAAGCTGAACTGGAAAAAGTACTAGATATATATATGACCCTCGACGAAAAAGAGTCTTTGTGTGCCAATGACGATTATAAAAAATTTCGGAAAGAGAAACAGGATATTGGATTATTCGTCACTTATGATAAATTGTTTGATTATATGGGGACTTTATTTAATAACAGTAGTTATGACAATCCAGACATGAAGGAAACCGGTAATCAAATGGACAAAATGAAAACCAAATTTAAAGGAGTGAATGCGGGTTTGGCTCTTTCATTTGAAAATACTGGATTGATTGGCAAAGTTTATACTTTTGGTGAAAATATGACCAAGCTGATGGACGAAGCTGGCTATACTGGCAAACCATTAAGTGATGATATCATTAAAAATATAAGTAGCGACCAAGTACTGGGCACTTTATTTTTAAACTATAATATATCAAAAATGATTGCTACTCAAATGGAAACGAATCCCAAAATAAAAGAACAGATTGAAAAATTTGCCAACGAAATGGGACTCACTATTAATGACCTAAAAGGAATATTTGGTGGCGAAATAGCCTTCTCATTTGTAGATGCTGAAGTATTGAAAGAAGAGAAAAAATATGAAGATATCGACCTTATTACCGAAGAACTTGTTGAGAAAACAAGAACCGTGCAAACACCGATGCCTTATTTTACTTTTAGTTTTAATGTAAATAATAATGCACTGTTGCAGCGATTGGTCGATGCTCTGAATTCAAAAATGAATAAGACAAATAGTATCAGCGAATATGGTGCTGACCCTATATCAGATTATTCACAAAGTAGTAATTTGTGGGACCAATCTGAGAATACTTATGTAGCACCTAAAGCAGTTATAAATGAAGAAAATAATATAGAAAAACGTGGAGACAATTATTATTTTAAGAAAGATAAAATAGAAATTAGTATCATGAGAAATGCTGTGGGTTACACTATCACCAATAGTCCAAAAATAGCTGCGGCACTCGAAAAAAACAAATCTCTTAGCCCCGATCCAAAACTTATTGGCAAAGATTTTTTTACAAATAATTCTGTAGGATTCAAACTAATCCTAAATACTGAAAAATATCCAAAAGAATTGATAGACTACATAAAAATGAACTACATGGCAGATGAAAAGACTTGGAAGATTTTGAAAAATTTCGAAGAAATATCTTTCCAAATGCCCGCAGGCAAAAGCAATGAAGCCGACTTCTCTATTATGATGAGTGAAGGAAAAGGCAATAGTTTATACCGCCTATTAGAAATGTTTGATGAATCAGTAATTAATTAGTTTTAAATTTATTGGCACCCTGAGCGGAGTCGAAGGGCGACAATAAATTATTACATACTCGCATTTTGAAAATCATTTTCGAAAAAGTAATTCCCTTGCCGCTGCACGGTTTTGTTAGTGATAGCGCAGTATGGAACACGTATTATGTATTTGATACCGGCAAACATTATTTAATAAATGCAGCATCTGGCAAAGGTAAAACCACTTTGCTTTCTATAATATATGGCTTTCGTAGCGATTACAGTGGAAGTATTATATTAAATAACAAACCAAACTCCACAAATTCTTATAATGATTGGGCACTAATTAGGCAGAACAAATTATCGATGATGTTCCAGGATTTACGCTTGTTTCCCACATTGACTGCATTAGAAAATATTATATTAAAAAACAATCTTACCAATCATTATTCAGAAGAGATTATAATACAAATGGCAGAACAATTGGATGTAGTAAATTTATTACAACGCCGTTGCGAAACATTATCATTAGGCCAACAACAAAGAATTGCATTAATACGTTGTATGTGCCAACCTTTTGACTGGCTATTATTGGATGAACCATTCAGTCATTTAGATATGGGTAATGCAAACAAGTGTATGGAATTGGTAACCACCGAATGCCGCAAACGCAATGCTGGACTCATACTCACCAGCCTAGGCGAATATATTCAAGAAGGATTTGACCAAAAGATAGATATATGATAACATTATATAATATATCAAATACATGTTGAACAAACTGCTGTTTTTAGATCGTGGAAAGCTACAACTATCTATAGTAGTTGGGGGTACTTTATTGGGCTTACTGTTATTATTAATCCCCCTGCAATTATTTCTAGATTTTAGAGAACTGCTCACTCAAAAAACTGATTTGCTCAACCCTCAATATATGGTGCTGAATAAAGAAGTTACGATAATGGGAATGGTGGGAGATAAAAAACAAGGCTTCAGTAAAACAGAAATTGAGAAACTAAAAACCCAACAGAGTGTAGAAGAAATTGCCCCATTCACTGCCAATAATTTTTATAGTTTTGGGATACTTGAATTCAGTAAAGATGTTCCCAGTTTTCAAACAGACTTATTTTTAGAGTCAGTGCCTGATAAGTTTTTGGACAATCTGCCCGGCAATTGGCAATGGCAAACTGGCAAAGATGTTTCTATTATATTGCCCACAGATTTCATTAATTTATATAATTATAGTTTTGCTGCTACGCATGGCCTGCCGCAGGTTTCAAAATCGGTAGTAAAGATGGCACCTTTTAAAATAGTTGTTGACTCATTGGGAAATAAGCTAGAATTCAAAGCACATATTGTTGGATTTAGCGATCGTATCAATACTATTATAGTTCCTTTGCAGTTTTTGGAATATGGAAATAAATCATTTAGCAAACCAGACAATACAGAAACCAAACCTGGAAAACTGATTGTAAAAAGCAATGACCCAACCAATGCTTCACTCACAAACTATATATCGCATTGTGGTTATGAAACCAATCAGGAACTATTACGCAATGCACGTCTAGCAGGTATTCTGCGAGTTGTAGCTTCTGCACTTTCGATTTTGGGAATGCTAATTGTTATATTATCTGCAACTGGATTTTTCCAGTTTGCCCAATTAGTTTTAAACAGAAAATCTTATGAAGTAAAAACATTATTACAATTGGGGTTTTATCCAAAAACAATATGGAAATATTATTTTAAAATATTTTCTATCATACTTTCTTCAGTACTCGTACTTTCCTTTATTGTTATATATATATTTAAACCTTGGTTTGCTGAATATGCTGCAAATTTTGGCTTTGAACTCAATGAGGGTGTTTCTGGAGTTACACTAATAAGTGGGATTGTAGTTGTGCTAATATATTTATTTGCCACTATGGCTAACTTGTGGCGCGAGGTTTTGAGAAGTTAATC
Organism: Bacteroidota bacterium; assembly: GCA_947477885.1. Taxonomy (GTDB): domain Bacteria; phylum Bacteroidota; class Bacteroidia; order UKL13-3; family UKL13-3; genus CANJUD01. Next base: position 3,520 of record CANJUD010000014.1, on the reverse strand, counting down.
ATTCAATAATCTATAATAGTTTTCGTTCATAAATATGACAACCAAAGCAAAAATGAGAAAAATTATATTTTTTCTCATACTAGGATGCAGCCAAATATTATATGCCCAAAAAGTAACAAGGAATTTATATTTCGATTTTGCCAAACCAGACCTCAATGCCACAGCAATAAAGATACTCGACAATTTGTATGATTCGATTACTGACAAAAATACCATACGCAGAATATATCTTTACGGCTATTGCGATTCGATAGGTAAATCTGGATATAATGATACATTATCTATTAAAAGAGTTAATGCAGTGAAAAAAAAATTCTCTGATAAAGGTATAAAAGACAGTTCATTCAAAGTAATGAAAGGCTTTGGCAAACAAAAACCACTCAATAAAAATGCTACTGAAAAAGAACGCCAAGCAAATCGCAGAGTGGAACTTATTATAACTTTTGATAAAAAGAAAACTCTAAGTCAACAACAACCAACAAAACTGAATATCGACACCGCCGAAATAAAAGTGGGGAGCAAAATGATATTAAAAAATATAAATTTCGAGCCCGGAATGCATCGTTTTCTGCAAAGCTCAGAAGCAACACTTAATGAACTTTTAAAACTGATGCAAAGCAATCCCAAACTCGAGATACAAATTATCGGTTATATATGTTGCCTTGCCGAAGAACTTGGAGATGGAACAGATAATGAAACAGGTTTGAGTAACCTCTCAGAAGCACGGGCCATAGCAGTAGCAAGTTATTTAGTAGACAATGGCATCAAAAAAGAACGCCTCAAATACAAAGGCATGGGAGCCAAAAATAAAATCACCCAAGAACTAACCGAAGAAGATAAAGCAATAAATAGAAGAGTGGAAATTGTGGTGTTGAAGAAGTGATGTATTATATATAATTATTGTTATGGGGTAAGAAGCTCGAAGCCAGAACCACGAAGTTTGCTTACGTTTTAAATTAGCCCGCATTGCAGCTGCGAGCTATACTGCACAAGCCATCTGATGCCCATTCCATCCATACACCAATCCTATAATACCCAACAATAACATCATCAAGAAAAACGCCCATCGTAATTTTCCATTTTTCATTACCAAAGCTACTGCACCCAATACCAAACATATCTGCATAAACAATCCCGACAAATCGAACACATCGCCTGCTGCTCCTAGTTTATCAGCTTTTTCAGTCCACTCTTCAGCTCCTATAATATTTCCTTTTTTGCCATCTTTTTCTTGTACCCATTCAGCTTCGGGAATTTTAGATGAACCCTTTAATATTTCATTTTTTTCTTTGCGATATTTTTCCAGTTTCTTTTCCAGTTTGGTTTCAAATGTTTTCATATCTTCCACTTCTGCATTTTTCACCACACCTCCATCCACCAATGTTTTCACCAAATCATGCTGTGCTTCCACAGAAGTTTCTTTAATACTTTTGCTCTGGTACCACTGATATGCAGCCGACTTTTCATTGATTGCTATAATCTCGTCATCACCATATTTGCCAGCACCCAAATCGATAACTGATAATAAAGTAGCCATAATTGCAAGCGTTAAACCGCACATCATTTCGAATTTGTTGTTCCCTTCTTCCATAATTATATATTATAATGTTTGTGCAAAAATAGTTATATATAATATGATTACAAACTCCTTACCATTTTGCTGAAAATAATGACCTGCAAAATTCTGAAGGTATGACCCTATTCTAAAAGTAACCCACCAATTTTCAACTATCTAAATTAACTATCATCTATCAACTATTTTTGCACCATGCAACAGTCCATTCTCATCCTCGATTTCGGTTCACAATATACACAGCTTATCGCCCGCCGTTTAAGGGAGTTGAACATTTATACAGAGATTCATCCTTATAATAAAATACCTCAACATATAGAAAACTTAAAAGGTATGATACTCTCCGGTAGTCCATGTTCTGTAAACGATGAAGGTTCCCCCTACCCTGACTTGTCAGCATATTTGGGAAAAATTCCGGTACTTGGAATTTGTTACGGAGCGCAGATGCTTACCAAACAAATGGGCGGCGTAGTTGGAGCAAGTCATACCCGAGAATATGGACGTGCTCATTTGCAGATTACCCATGACAATGCATTGCTAGCAAATATCACAAACGGAACACAAGTATGGATGAGCCACAGCGATACCGTGAAAGAAATTCCTGCCAATTTAACTTTGCTTGCTACCACAGATTCAATTCCTGTTGCAGCATTTAAAATTGAGGGACAAGATACTTATGGTATACAATTTCATCCCGAGGTTTCGCACAGCATAGATGGGATGTTGATACTGAAAAATTTCGCATATAATATATGTCACTGCACCGGCGACTGGACTCCAGAACATTTTGTAGACACTACCGTTGCTGAACTAAAAGAACAATTAGGAAACGACCGAGTAGTTCTAGGTCTATCGGGCGGTGTAGACTCATCGGTGGCAGCTGTATTATTACAAAAAGCTATAGGAGATAACTTATATTGTATATTTATTAATAACGGATTGCTTCGCAAAAATGAATTTGATAGTGTGCTAGATTCATATAAAGATATGGGCTTAAATGTGAAAGGAGTTGATGCATCTGAATTATTTATGGACGCACTAAAAGGCATTAGCGAACCCGAAGCAAAACGCAAAGCAATTGGTCGTGTATTTATAGAAGTATTCGATGCGGAATCGCACAAAATTGAGAATGTGAAATGGCTTGCACAGGGAACTATATATCCCGATGTGATTGAATCAGTTTCAATGGGTGGACCATCGGTAACTATAAAAAGCCACCACAATGTGGGAGGCCTTCCTGATAAAATGAATCTAAAAATTGTGGAACCATTGCGTATGCTTTTTAAGGATGAAGTACGACGCGTGGGGACTGCATTGCAAATAGATAATAAAATATTAAGTCGTCATCCATTCCCCGGCCCAGGCCTTGCTATTCGCATACTTGGCGATATCACACAAGAAAAAGTTAATATATTGCAAGAGGCCGATGATATATTTATTAGTGAATTAAAAAGTGCCAATTTATATGATAAAGTTTGGCAAGCAGGTGTAATGTTTTTGCCCGTGCAATCTGTAGGCGTAATGGGCGATGAACGAACCTACCAGCATGTAGTATGCCTGCGAGCAGTAACTTCTGTTGATGGCATGACCGCCGACTGGAGTCACCTACCCTATGAATTTTTGGCAAATGTTTCCAATAAAATTATCAATCGTGTGAAAGGTATTAATAGAGTGGTGTATGATATAAGTAGTAAGCCACCAGCTACTATTGAGTGGGAGTAAATCAGTTGCGAGTGTGAGTTGCGAGTTGTGAGAAACTACAAAAGCTTTTAGATACAGACTGACTACTGTCAACTGACCACTGTTTACTGACTACTGTTTACTGACTACTGTTTACTGACTACTGTTTACTGACTACTGTTTACTGACTACTGTTTACTGACTACTGTTTACTGACTACTGTTTACTGACTACTGTTTACTGACTACTGTTTACTGACTACTGTTT
>CANJUD010000013.1 GCA_947477885.1 Bacteroidota bacterium | reverse complement strand
TATCCAGCAGTAGCAACGGTAACACCGCTAGCTATAGTTAGATTGCTATTAACAGTTGTATTGCCTGCAAGGGTATAGGTTCCACTTCCGTTCAAGGTCAACCAATAGTATGCGTTGGCTGGAAGGGTCTGTGGTGTGCTCATGATAATTTTGCCACTGTTGTGGGTAAGCGTTCCGTTCTTGGTAAATGTACCACCAAGGTTAAGTACCCCACCATTGTTGACGGTTAGAGTAGCACTACTGTTAACGGTTAGGTTGTTACAGTTAACTGTACTTGCAATTATTGGCTGGTAAGTACCTGCACCAATAGTTACATTCGACGAACTTGTGGGAACAGTTCCTGAACACCAGTTTGGTCCGTAAGACCAAGCTGAGCTATATGATCCTGTCCACACCGATGTGGTGCCAATAGCAATTGTAGATATGCTTGAATATGCGGAGCCGCATACACCAAGGGTAGATTTACAACGATAAGAAGTGGTAACCGATGGTTGAACTATCACAGAGCTGTTTGTGGCTCCAGAGATATCTGTCCACGCACCTGCACCTACTTTCGATTGCCATTGTGGGCTACCTGCGTTGCCGCTCACACTCAATGTGTCCGTCTGTCCTGAACATATAGAGTTCGATGAGGCCGCACTGTTGCCACCAATAGAATTCGCATTTATGGTTGTGGTAGTAGCTGCTGACACTCCTGTCTGACTATATTGGTCAGTTATAGAACAAGTAATGCTGTATGTGCCTGTATAAGCAGGGTTGTAACTGAAAGTTGCATAGCTTGTACCTGTTCCTGTTTGTTTAACAGTGCTACCTTCTTTCCAAGTATAAACGTAATTAGCGTTTAACGGAGTAGCTGTAAATACTTGCCCTATTCCCTGACAGAATGAAGCCGTTCCAGAAGGAGATATTACAACTGATGGGGTACTTGGAATAGAGATGTATACATTATAATCTTCTGTCTCGCCAGAATAAGTTAATGTGCCGCATGGGGTTACAGAATTTGCAGTATAGGTGTTTCTAACACGTAAACGCGTCATTCCTGCAAGTGCACCACTTGGAACAATAACTGGAATATTGGTTAGTCCTGTATAAAGTACATTTTGGTTTTCACCCAATTTCTCGCCTGTATCATCAAAATCACCATCTTGGTTAAGGTCGGCAAAAATTCCAACAGAAATATTATAAGTTGTGCCACCTGCTTGTACTTTAAATGTGTCGTTTTGAGCTACTGTTAGTGAACAGGTTTGGTTGCTATAATAATTATAATACAATGAAGGGTCGGCATAGGTTGTGGTATTGTCTATACCGTTTGCTTTTACTCTAGTCATAAACATGGTTGTATGGTAGTCGTTGCTGTAAGTCCCTTTGCAATATGCAGGTATAATGCGACGTTTGCCAGCAGGGGCTGTTACACTAGGAGTTTGAGAATTACCATCGACGGTGATTGCAGTGCATTCAGCATCTACTGAATCGCTTGTTGTTGCACCTGTTTTGATATCGTAAACAACCCAGAAATAATTTGTTCCTGACAGTAAGGTAGCTGAACCTGTTAAATTGAATGAACCGTTGGGAGCTGCATATTGACCAAACAAAGTTGTAGTTGCAAATACATTGCTATTTCCAGTAAAGTAAACCTTGGCAGAATCAATATCGGTGCTTGCATTGGTTGAGCCATTAGTGCTCAAGTTAAGTTGAGTTAGGTTAACAGAAGCTCCCGAAGACATGGTAACAGCGACGTGAATAATTTGGTTTTTCTTCGTTCCCTTTTCAACTATCATGGTCGTTGAAGTTGAAGTATTGGAACTAGTATAAGTCATGGGTACGTTTACCATGCGGTTTCCACTTGGTGCTTGTGTGCTCGGTGTATAATTATTAGTGCTTATTGTAACACTATTACATTCGGCATCTACATAATTATTTGTAGTGGCTGAACCAGCAATATCATATGATAACCAGAACCAATTCGTATCACTTATTAAAGCCATATTGCCATTAACAGAGAAACTGCCTACGGGGCTAGTTGATGTAGAACCAAATTGCGTTGTTGCTGCAAATGTGTTTGTGTTACCTGTGTACCAAACCTTTGCATTCGCAATGTCGTTACTCGCATTACTTGAGCCGTTAGTGTTGAAGTTCAATTGGGTAATAGCCAATGAACCTGTACATCCACGAACCACAACAGGTACAGAAATCACAGCTTTATTGGTGCTACTTGCAAATACATCTAGGGTAGAAGCAGTAAGTGTATTTACCGATACAACCGTTACAGGACTATCAATAATATTTAATGTATAGTCTTCCGTTTCTCCACCATACTGATATATATAATTGCAGGGGTCGAGTGCTTGTCCATTATTAGCATAGTACTCATGTCTGATACGCATGCGAGTGCTTCCTGTTACTGCATTGCATGGTACCGAGAAGCTATAAGTTACTACTCCTGTGGTGGTGGTAACGGTAACCTGACCTAGCTTCTCGTTGCTTTGGAATGTATTGTCAGCATTATAATCAATCCATGCGGCAGTATATTGGTTGGTATATACACCAGATGTATTAATAACCAAGCTATAGGATGCCGATTTTTGCAAAGTGGCCGACAAGTTAGTATAATCATTGTGTGTGCTACCTCCCGTGATGTTTGGCACCGAAGTACTATTGTTGATACTGCCTAACTGAACTTGGGTTATACCTGTCAAATAGGTTGCGGCTGTTGTATAGTTGTTGGGTGTGCAATAAGGAGGAATGATCACGCGTTTTCCTGTAGGATTAGAATTTGAGGGATACCAGGTATTTGTTGTACCTAGTGAGTCTAAATCAAAGCTATAGAACTCCGCATCCAATGAATCATTTGTGGTAGCATTTGTTGCAACATTGTAGGTTAGCCAGAAATAATTTGTTCCTGTCAATAATGTTTGAGTGCTATTGAACGATATATTATAAGAAGGTGAATTAACCTGAGAGCCAAATTGCGTTGTTGCGGCAAATGTGCTGCTATTGCCTGTATACCATAGTTTTACATTGGCAATATCCGCAACTGCTGTTGTGCCATTTACTGTAAACTCAAAGTTCTTAGCATTTTGAGCCGTGCCACTACTCATCACTATTTGGGCTCCTAAAATCTGTTGATTGGTTGATCCTTTGAAAATTGTGTTAGTGTTGGTTTGTGTTCCGGTTGAGCTCGTGTAACTCATAGGCACATTTATCATTCTATTACCTGATGGAGCAGAAGATGTGCCATAGGTGGTTGAATTTATTGTGGCTACAGTACCTTCAGCATCAACATAGTTTCCATTAGATGCTGAACTATTGATATTATAAGTCAACCAAAAGAAACTTGAGTCAAAGTTTATTGCCTGACTTCCTGTTACGCTAAAGTTTCCAGAAGGATTATTAACTGTGCTTCCAAATTGTGTTGTGGTAGCGAATACCGGGCTGTTGCCTGTATAATAGACTTTAGCAGCTGTCAGGTCGCCAGTATTTGTTGTGCCGGTTGTATTAAAATTTAACTGCGATAGTGTTTGATTTCCAGCACAGCCAGAAGAATTAACTCTTACTGCTAATATTTGGTTATTGCTCGAGCCTTTTAAAATGTCTGTTGTTGCAGCGGTGGTAGTCGCTATAGAGGTAATACTGCGGTTGCTATCTTGAACAGTAAAGTTATAATCTTCTGTTTCACCCCATGTATAAGTACCGCATGCTGTAGGGTTGGCAACTGATTCAACTAATACAAACCGAATGCGAACTGTACCGTTTGACGCAGAGCAGGGTATTGCAAAACTGTCATTGTATACATATCCTGCTACGTTAGTGCTTGCAATATTTGATGTCATATAAAGTTGCTCTCCAGCATCAGCAAAGTCGCCATCTTGGTTAAGGTCTCCCCAAATCCCAAGCCCCGCTGTGTACACATTGGCCGCAAAATTAATTTTTGTTACCTTGAAACCGTATTTTTTCAACTTGGTTAACGTCGGTCCTGTCAAATTGGTAAAATCGCTGTAGGTGCCTGTTGCTGCAGAGTTGCTCGTGGTAGGCGAGGGGTTACCGTTTGAAAACAAAGATGTTGTACCATTTAGTATTTCAACTTTTCCTATATCGTCATCTGCGGTGCTTGTCGCATTTGATGCACAATATGCTGCCAAAATTCTACGCTTCGTACTTACAGAAGTATTTGATGGGATTTTGTTAACCCCGCCTACTCTTAGCGAATCAAATCTAGCCGTTACAGAATCTCCAATATTTGCAGTGGTTTTTATATCATAGGTTACAAAGAAATAATTATCTCCTGGCAATAAAGAAACATTGGCTCCTTTAAATAACATTACTGCTGCACTTGGAGCTGCAACCGTTGCACCAAACTGAGTGGTGGTAGCAAAGGTTGTGCTGCTTCCTGTATACCAGATTTTTGCATTTGATATATTCGTCGTCACATTGTTTGTGCCATTAGTATTAATATAAACAGAGTCCAATAATGTAGGCGACCCTGTTGAGCTCATTGTTATTTTACCTCTAATAATACTTTGATTTGTCAAGCCCGTATAAACTACAGTTGTGATAGGCATTGTTGTGCTTGAGCTTGAATAAGATAGCGGTGAATTAATCATTCTATATCCCGCGGGGCTGTTGCCCGATGGAGTATATTTTATATTGCTTATTGTAATTGAATCTAATTTGGCGTCAATAGAATCATTGATATTAGCTGTACTTTTAATATCATATACCAACCAGAAGAAAGCCGAGTCGGTCAATGTTGTAGACCCGGTAAAGTTTAAAGCCCCGGCACTTGGAGAAGTGATAGTAGAGCCAAACTGTGTGGTTGTTGCAAACACATTGCTTGCTGCTGTATAATAACACTTAGCAGAAGTAATATTGGTAGTTACATTGTTGGTTCCATTTGTTCCTGCTGTGTTAAACGCAATCTTTGATACTGTTTGAGCAGGTGAACAACCCGCAGAATTAACTCTTACCTGCAAAATTTGGTTATTGGTTGAGCCCTTGCTCACATCAAGGGTAGAGGGATGAGAAACAATGATTCCATTATTGGTGCGATTGCTATCCAAAATGTTTATGAGGTAGTCTTCTGTTTCGCCCCAAGTATATGAAAGGCAAGAAGTAGGTGCAACAGTAGTCTCAACCAGTATGATTCTCATCCTTGTTATGCCATTTGTGGCCGAACAGGGAATGGTAATAGTTCCCGTCAATGGGTTTGCACCTGCTGTGGTAGTTGCTGCTGTAACATATAACTGCTCTCCGGCATCTGTAAATACGCCGTTTTGATTAAGGTCTGCAAATATTGAAAATCCGCAGCCGTAAAATGTAGCACCAAACTCTATTTGTGTCATTTTAAATGTATATCCTAATGACTTAGTCATATTTATCGGACTCAAAGCGGTATAATCATTATAGGTTCCCACAGCTGCTGAGTTGCTGGTAATTGGGCTAATACTGCTTGTATTGCTAAAAATTGATGTATTCCCCAATAAAACTTCAAATTTTCCTATATCGTCGTCAAGCGCACTCGTAGCAGCCGATGCACAATATGCTGCAATTATTTTACGCTTTCCTGCAATGGTAGTAACAGAAGGGTTTTGAGTTGTACCATTAATTCTGGCTCTCACACCGGTAGCGTCTAACGAATCTCCTGTAGTTGCAGTAGATTTAACATCATAAGTCATCCAGAAATAGTTTGTACCTGACAAAAGTCCAAGTGTTCCTGCAAATCGAGCCTCTCCTCCAGTAAATGAGGTTTGTGTTGTGCCGTATTGAGTAGTGGTAGCAAACGTTGAACTGTTGCCCGTAAACCAACATTTAGCATTTGTAACATCTGTACCCACATTGGTACATCCAGTATTGGTAAATATCAAACTGTCTAGATTAATAGAAGTACCACTGCTCATCACTATTTGATAGCCCATTATAACAGCATTGGCTTGTCCTGCTGAAACATTTGACAGGATTGCTTGGGTAACTGTAGAACTCGTGTAAGTCATCGGGCTACTAATCGTGCGTGTTCCCGAAGGATTGGTAACTGTTGGTGTATAGCCTGTCGTATTAAGGGTAATGCCTGTGCATTGGGCATCAACCACATCGGATACACTGGCTCCCGAAGGTATATTGTAAGTTAACCAGAAATAATTGCTATCTCCTAAAAGACTTTGGCTACCCGAAATACTGAATGAGCCATTGGGGTTGCTATAAGTAGTTCCAAATTGTGTTGTGGCAGCAAAAGTTGCACTATTTCCGGTATACCAAACCTTGGCCGAGGTAATATCAGTACCTGGTGCGGTTGAGCCTGTCGTATTAAAGTTTAACTGTGTTACCGACTGTCCTCCTGAACAACCAGCCATATTGATTTTCACACCTATAATTTCGGCATTGGCCACGTTCTGTGCAACAAAACTGGTGTTTGGTTGAATGGTTGTGCTTGATACATAAGTAACGGCACTATCTGCAACAGTAATTGTATAATCCTCCGTTTCACCCCATGTATAAGTACCACACGCAGCTGGTGCGGCAGTTCCTTCAATAATAACCAGCCTTATGCGCATGCTACCGGGCAACGCAGAGCATGGGATTTTTATGTTGCCGCTAAATACATATCCTGCAGCATTTGAATTCGCAGGAGAGGTATAGAGTTGTTCCCCTGCATCTGCAAAGTCACCATCTTGATTTAAGTCTCCATAAATTGCAAAACCACACGCATAGAAAGTACCCGAGTTAATTTGAGTGGCTTGGAAATTATATGTTTTTAACTTTGTAAGGGATGGGCCAGTAAGCGAAGTAAAATCGCTGTAAGTGCCAATAGAATTGCTATTACTTAATGCTGGCAATGCAGTTCCGTTGGCAAATAAAGAAGTTGTGCCCTCAAAAACCTCAAAGCGTCCTAAGTCATCATCAACAGTGCTTGTAGCATTAGATGCACAGTAAACAGCGATGATTTTTCTTTTGCCCGCAACTGTTGTAACCGAAGGTGTGTAATTGGTAGAATTAATAACCGACTTAACTGCAATAGCATCAATAGAATCACCAACAGTTGCGGTTGCACTTACATCACAAGTTAACCAAAAATAGTTGGTGCCAGCTTGCAGTGCTAAATATCCACCAAATCGAGCATTACCAGCTGAGAATGAAGTAATGGTATTGCCATATTGCGTAGAGGCAGCAAAGGTGCTGCTTGTTCCAGTATACCAGCATTTTACGTTGGTCAAATTGGAAGTAGCTGTTGTGCCCGACATATTCATCAGCAAACTATCTATATTTAACGAAGTACCTGAACTCATTACTATTTCGTACCCTGCTACCACTTGATTGGTTTGACCTTGCGAAATTGGACTAAAATTAGTTTGTGTAAACTGAGAACTAGTATAACTCATTGGTGACAAAATCTGACGATTCCCACTGGGAGATGAAATGGTAGTATTGGTATTGGTTGAATTTACAGTTACACTGGCACATTGTCCGTCAACATAATCGGTAAGAGTTGCGGCTGGTGCTAAGCTATAAGTAACCCAAAAATTATTGGTGTCACTGGTTAAATTTAATGAGCCGTTTACTGCGTAAGAACCATTTACTGATCCTGTTGCACCGAAGCGTGTTGTTGTGGCAAATGAATTTGTATTGCCTGTATAATATACTATCACGCTGTCAATATCATTATTTGGGTCTGTGCAACCAGTCGTGTTCATATTTAATGAAGACATAGTTTGTGAGCCCGAACAGCCTTTGGTAACAACCTGAACATGTATTATCTGATTGTTTGTTGAGTTGGGCGATACCGCAGTACTTAATTCCTGCATGGTAGTAGCACCTACCACATTCATTGCACTGTCCTGAATGTTCACGGTGTACTCCTCTACTTCTGCATAATACCCGCTATAAAACAATGTGCAAGGGTCTTGAACCGCATTTGCAACAGAATACCAATATTCCATTTTTACCCTCATTCTTGCTTCTCCAACTGAAGCCGTGCACGGAACAACAAAGTTTATGGTAGAAGTATAGGGAGTTGTTGCTCCTGAAATTGTAGTAACAACCTGTCCTAACTTTTCACCCGCATCAACATAGTCCCCATCCTGATTGTAATCGATAAAACCCGATACATACATCCAGCTATTTGTATTACCTGTTACACTCAATGTTTGTGCAACCCCTTTTTTTAGGTCGGTAGAAATATTGGTATAGTCTGAAACAATATTGGTAGTTGTGGGTGTTCCTGTATTGTTGTTTATAGTTCCTACTGTCACGTTAGTTATACCATAACCCAGATAGTTAGTTAAAGATGTTTGTGTGCAGTATGGCGGGATAATTTTGCGGCTCCCCGACGGGGAGGTTACTGCAGGGGTCTGCGGCGAACCATCCACGGTGAGTGAAGTAAAATTAGCATCAATAACATTATTACTTGTTGCACCTGTCTTAACACTATAGGCAACCCAAAAATAATTGGTTCCGGGCAATAAGGATCTTGTGGTATTGTTTGTTTGGTTACCATTGGGGTTTAGCACATATGTTCCATGCAAGGTGGTGGTTGCAAATACCGAGCTATTGCCAGTATAATAAATACGGGCAGTATCTATATCTGTACCTGCATTGGTACAACCACTCGTCCCCCATTTTAGTTGGGTTAAATTAACGGATGCCCCTGCTGACATTACGACCTCAATCCCAATTACTTGATTGTATCTCGTGTTTTTTACAACCGCCCCCAATTGATTTTGGGTAGCTGTTGCACTCACGAAACTCATATCCGTGTTAACTGTTCTTTTGCCCGTTGGGGCTGTAATGGAAGGCGAATAAGAATTTGATCCCACAGTAACCGAAGTTACTTCTGCGTCTATATAGTTTCCTATGGTGGCCCCTGTGTTTAAATCGTAAGCCAACCAAAACCAATTAGTATCAGACAACATAGACCTATTTCCTGTTATGGTAAATGAACCATTGGGGCCACCAACTTTACCAAACTGTGTTGTTGTAGCAAATGTAGAACTATTGCCCGTCCAGTATACCCGAGCTGAATCGATATCTGACGATGCATTTGTGGAGCCATTGGTGTTTAAAGTAAAGCTAGTTGCACTAATAGAGCCTGTACAACCGCTAATTACTACAGGTATTCCAATAATATGGTTGTTTACTGTTCCTGCCTTCACATCTAGCAAATTCGTTTGCGTTGCATAAGAAGCAGCATAGCTATAGTTACTGTCTGTTATATTTAAAGTATAATCCTCAGTTTCGCCGTATCCAGATGCTTGGCACGAGCTAGCCCAATAGGTACTACTCAAATAAGCACTCATTACTCTCAATTTGGTAAGTCCCAAAGTAGCAGTGCAAGGAATATTTAAATTATAAGTACTGGTTGTATTTCCAACCGCATTACCAGCAGTTGTAGCTGGAATAACGAGTTGTTCACCAGCATCGGTAAATACACCGTTTTGGTTAAAATCAATCCATACACATATTCCAATTATCGTACTGCCTGTATAACTACCCAAGGTAATATTCAAGGGCATACTGCTGCTTCTTTGAGCATTGGTTTGTATGGTTTGATAATTATTGTATCCGGGAACAGCCCCCCCAGCAGCTGAGGTTGTGTTGTTTATAGTGCCGTAGCTAATATTTACAATTCCGGCGGTTGAATAGGTTGCGGTGTTAAAGCTGTTATTTATAGCACAATAGGCAGGGCGAACTACGCGGTAGCCTGTTGGGTTTGTTATAGAAGGTGTTTGTGCTGTGCCTGCAACTACTGCCCTCACAATCTTTGCATCAACAGAATCATTTGTGTTGGCCGTTGCTTTAATTTCATAAGTAAGCCAAAAATAATTCGTCCCTGTTGAAAGACTCATACTACTCAAAAAGTTCATTTGTCCTGAAGGTGCTGCCACTGTGGTACCATATTGGGTGGTAGTAGCAAAGGTGTTACTATTCCCTGTATACCAAACTTTGGCATTTTGAATATTGGTAGTTGCGTTGTTTGTACCATTAGTTCCGCTAGTATTGAATACTAAAGAGTCAATATTGATAGATGCCCCAGTCGCTGACATCTGGATTTGTAAACCGATAATCTCTCTATCTGTTTGCCCTTTTTCTACCCATAATCCATTGTTTTGTGTTGTTGTTGAAGAAACATAGCTAATTGGAGTTAGTATTTGTCTGCTTCCTGCTGGCGATTTTACTGAGGCCGGATATGTTGCCCCACTAATACGAATATCGTTGGTTGATATTTTGGCATCGGCATAATCTGTAACCGTTGCACTGGACGAGATATTATATACCACATAAATATAATTGACAGCACACGCCAATGTTTTGGCTAGCGTATTAAACTTTGCTACGCCGCTTGAAAAAGTTGTAGACGAGCCCAATTGGGTTGCTGTGCTTGTGCTGAAAGTAGGATATAAAGAATAATACAGTTTTACCGAAGAGATATCAGCATCTGCTGTATTATTTGAGGTTACCCAAACAGTGTCAAGTACTTTTGCACTGCCTGTTGAGCCTGAGACATCAATATCCAAACGGAGAATTTCTTTGTTTGTATTACCTGGTGCTACTGCTACAACTGAAGCAGAATTATAGGCAATGCTATTTACCGTATAGGCCGCACCGCTTGTTGGTGTATAGGTAAAAGTTAAACCTGATGCGGGCGATGAGGTGCTGGTCCAATTTACTGAAGATGTATTTGCTGTTCCTGTTATGGTATTTGCCCATGTTGGAGAAACAGTATTATTCAATCGGTTAAGAAAGTTTGTATTTGCACTACCTCGCAAACCAACAATCATTGCATAGGTTGTGTTTGTAACAAAGTTGTTACCATAAACGATTTTTATTTCGTTATTACATAAATTAAGTCTAACTTGACAATTGAAACGGGTTGCAGCAGTATTGCCATATTTACCCCAATCTTGAAATTGAACAATAAATTCATTCACCACCGTTTCATAACTAAGTTCACATACAGCACCTGAATAGGTAGAACCCTGCATGTCATTATTAAAACATGCGATAGCTCCACCATAAGCAGTGGTACCACTTATACAATTATATGTGGAACCCGCCGGTGCTGTAGTTCCAAAGGTAATAAATCCATTGGTGTTGACATATATATTGCTATAGCTTGTACCATTAAAATTAAAGTTGCTTGGTAAAGCAATACTACCCGAAGTTACATCATCTGTTGATGCACTCGATGAATTAAATACTACTGTTCTTGCATTAGACAGAGGTGCGTAAGTCCCTGACGATTGTGCAAAATTATAATATGATGATAATTGTGCCTTCACATAGCCATTGTTTAGTATAATCAATAGCAATAAGCTTAATGCAGACCGCCAGATCTGTTTAAGTAGTTTTTGGTTTGTAGATAAATATAACATATTTTGATATAATTTAATTGGTTTTATAATTTGATTGTTGAGCAAACACACCTATATTTTTTGGTGTAAAAAAGCTTAGCGCTAAGGCTGCTCTATCCTTAAGATTTGTTAAGCTTTTATTTGAAATGAAACGTGAAAAAATGTGGAAAGTATAACTTAAAATTTACATAGGCTTTTTGTTTAGTTAATATTTTAAAATAATGAACATTGTCTTTTTCGGTATAAATAAGAAATTAGCAACCGCTTTTTATCTAGGTTTTACAATACTACTAGTAAAACATTAACTTTAAAGAGCGTGTGTGTGTTTTTGCTTGTTAATAGAAAATTAGTGTGCTTTTTTATAAAAAAAAAGATTTTATAAAAAAAAAGATTTTGAATATCAGGCTTTTATATTTTCAATGTCTTTTATCTATAATAATACAGGAAACCCTTAAAAAAGATTTTGTTTAGTTTTTATCCGAATAAATAAAACAAAACATGTTGGATAAGACAATTTTCAATGTCTTTTATTATAGCTACAATATTTTAAAGTATAGCTTGTGTCAAAAAAAGCTGCGGAGGTGCTTGCTTTCTTCTTTAAACGTTTATCATCATTGGCATAATAAGCATAAGGATATCTTCCTCGCTTTCGTTCTCAGAAGGTAATAATAGGCCAGCCCGATTGGGCATAGAAAACTCCATTTTAACCTCTTCTGTATCCACGGCGTTAAGCATCTCGGTGAGAAATCGTGCATTAAAACCTATTTCGATGTCGGCCCCCTCATAGTTGCAGGAAAGCCTTTCTGTAGCTTCGTTTGCAAAATCGTAATCTTCTGCAGAAATTGTCATTTCGCTTCCTGCTATTTTCAGCCTAACTTGATTGGTGGTTTTATTAGAGTATATTGAAACTCTTTTCATAGCACTTATAAAATCGTTGCGATTAATGCTTAATTTATTCGGATTTTCGGTAGGTATTACTGCGGTATAGTCTGGATAGCGTTCATCTATTAGTCTGCATATCAAACTCACGCCTGTAAAAGAGAAAAAAGCATAAGAGCTGTTAAATTCTATTTTAACGGGGCTTTCATCGTTTGGAAGAGCGTTTTTTAATAGGTTCATTGCTTTTTTGGGCAGAATGAAAGATGTTTCAAAGCCATTTTTAAACCCCTTCCTTTGCACTCTAACTAAACGATTTGCATCTGTTGCAACAAAGTTGATATGGGTATCTGTGATTTGGCAATAAACACCTGTCAAATTAATGCGTAACTCATCGGTGCCTGTCGCAAATATGGTTTTATTAATAGCCTTTAATAATACTTTCGATGAAAGCACGATTGAATTCTCACTTTCCAACTCTGGAAACTTGGGGAAATCTTTTGCCTCATTTCCTGTTAGCTTGTATCTTCCGTTTCCAGTATTTATTTCAATGCTTTTGCTAGCCTCGTCTATTGAAAACGTAACTGGTTGAGTAGGAAGGTTTTTTAAGGTTTCGAGTGAGACTTTGGACGGAACAGCAATATCAATGTCGCTGTCAGCTTCAACTTTTAATGAGGTAGTCATAAAAGTTTCTAAATCGGTAGTCGTGATTTTAAGGTTTCCTCCTTTTATTTCAAAAAGAAAGTTTTCCAAAATAGGAATTAAGGGTTTGGAAACTACTACACCGTCTACTAAATCAAGTTGCTTAAGAAGGTCGTTGGTTGATACTATAAATTTCATTCTTGTGTCTTTTTATTACTTTAAAATTCTATGGAAAGGCTGCGAAGTTAGCCTTCTGTTTTGATGAATTATAAAAAAAAATCTTGATGATTGGTAATCAAAAGTTTGCCCTAAAATCATTCTTCTTGCCTGCCCAACATCAATTGTTTTATTTCCAAATCAAGTTCTTTCAAGGTTTGTTGCTGGGGGTCAAAAGCATCAAGCCCATCCAAAACAGGTTGTCCCGCATCAAACCAACAGGTGTACCAAACACTTGCGGTCATTAATGCTGACAACTTAAGTCTTCTTTCAACTTGGTCATCTAGCATCCGAGCATATGCCTTCGAAAAATCTTCAGCGTAAACCTTTATATTTCGCCCGCTTTTTTCTTCAAACCCATATTTTCGATCATCGCCAAATATCTTGGATAGTTTTTTTTCAAATCCCAAAACCGAATCTAGACAAGCGTAGCTGTCGTTAATTATTTGCCATATTTGTTTATTTAGGCTGTCTATATAATAACATTGTCCTATAACCAAATCATATCCTCCAGAGAAAAGCTCCGGTAAGCGTGATTCCCAAAAAGCATGAATCCCATATTGACCAGAGAACTGCCCATTGTAATTATGTGTGGTGTGCAGCGGAACGTGTGCATCTGCTATATAGTGCCCTATATCTGCAGAAAGTCTAAGAACAGCCATCATATCTTTGTTTCTAAAAGCTTCTGTCAGCCTGTTTTTCATTAGTATAATATGCCAAGGAACTATTCCGTGGGCTGCGAGTGTATCTTTTCCATATGTTTTTACTGCCTCTGTCCAATAATGAGGAATGGTATCAATCGGCAGAGATTTTTCATAATAATCGATATCAATATAATGTCTGCATGCCTCTTCTGGGTCACTATACCTGCGGCGGTCTGGGTCAACAGAGTGGTCGGTAATAAAGTCAATGTATTTTTTATAGAACACAAACATTTCTGGCGGGAGAGCAAAAACCGCAGAGTGGTTAACCATTTTGTGCCCGTGAAAACCCCAAGAAAAAGCCTTGGGAGCAATAAATATAAATGTTAAGACTATAATACCAATTCTTTTCATAATTATAATAATCTACTTGTGAACCCACGCGGCTGTAGCCCAGTAGGTAACTTCTCCCTTTGGGTTCTTGTGCTCGTCGTCTTGTCTATATAAATATCCTTTAAAAAAAGCTTCCTTATCCAAGGCGGCTGTATCCAAAAAAAAATTACCTCCTGTTCTAATATGAAGTGTTTGGGTTTTTTCGGTTTGTATATCGCACCAACATCCAGCTTCGCGACACACGTCTACAATTTTACCTTTCAGTTCTACAAAAAAAGAATCCTTGTCGTTCAAAATCTCTTGAGCCATAATAGCATCAATCGGTTTGTTAGGTATAAAGTTGCTATCTCCATAACGCTGATACATTGCCATATCATCGGGCATATGTTTTATTGTATCTGGCTCTTTTTCTGGAGCTGGTGTTTTGTGTTCGCTTTTACAGGAAAACAAAAAAACAAATGCGAATATATATATATAATACTTCATATGAGAAATTGTTACTATATTCTCCGCCAATAATGTTGAAGATTATAATAAAATATATTATTTTACCAAAGTCATTTCTTTTATCAAATTGGTTGCCCCGCCAAGTTTATCTATTATAAACAATGTATAGCGAACATCTACACATATCGTGCGTTTAAACTGTGCATCAAAAGCTATATCCCCACTCATGGCTTCCCAGTTTCCATCAAACGCTGTTCCTATTAATTCTCCGTTTGCATTTATTACAGGGCTTCCACTATTTCCTCCGGTAATATCATTTGTGGTTAGAAAGCCAACCGGAACTTCTCCATCTTTTCCAACATATTGTCCGTAGTCTTTGCTTTTATATAATTCTTTAAGTTTTGCTGGAACTATAAATTCGTCGCTTGTTGGATCTTCTTTTTCCATGATACCTTTAAGTGTGGTAAAATGAGAAAAATGCACCGCATCTTTGGGACTATAATCCTTTATGTTTCCATAGGTGCATCGCATCGTGCTATTTGCGTCGGGGTAGAAATATTTATTAGGCTGCATTTCCATAAGACCTTTCATATATTTGTTGCCAAAGTTGGCATTCGCAAAGTTGAATGCGTCAATATACTTTTTGTAGTTGTTATTATAGTTTTTTGTGAATGCGAATGCATATTGAATTGCTGGATCTTTTTGGATTGTTTTTAAATTAGGCTTATCCAAAAACTTGAATAATTTTACCGAGTCTGTTATAATAGTTTTATTAACTATTTTTTCAATGGTTTTATTAATGAGTTCTGTCTCCTTTCCTTTTTTAGCCTTGGCCATAAGTTTTGTTAGCATCTCGGGGTGTTGTGCTTTGTCAATATCATTATAATACATTTCAAGGGTTGCTGCCATTATTTCTTTGTCACTCTCTTTATTATAGAATGCTTTATAAAACGAAGCATAACGAGCTTTTAAGACAAGAACTTGTGCATGTGTTTTTGAAGTGTCTGGCTGATCTTTCAGCAATTCTTTTTCTAAATCCAGAAATGCAGATGCGTATGCTACTAAAATAGATCCACGTATTCCCTCAACCAAATACACTTGGTGTTTATTATACATTTTATATATATCATATTCTTTTTCCATTTTACTAAAAATAGAGGAGTAGCCTGGGTTTGCTGAGGCCCAGTTTTTAAATGTTTCTTCTTCGGCAAACTTGCGGTCATAAACTTTATTATGTTTCAATTGCTCTGTTTGTCCTATAAAATATTTCCAATAGTTTGCTATCTGTGCATAGCGACTCGCTAACTGCAATCTAACTGCAACATTGGCATCCATTTGTTCTTTCATCAATTGCAAACGTTTGGTGCGGAGTTTCACAATAGCCGGGTTTGTTTGTTCAATTGCGAGCTTAACACCCATAGAGGTTTCGTATCGATTTGTACGGCCGGGAAAACCAAAAATCATCGCAAAGTCTCCATTTTCAGCACCTTTGAGTGACACCGGCAAATATTTCTTGGGTTTAAAAGGAATATTTTGAGTATTATATGCGGCCGGCTTATTGTCTTTGTTGGCATATATACGAAAGATGCTAAAATCGCCTGTATGTCTAGGCCACATCCAATTATCGGTATCTCCCCCAAATTTTCCAATGCTTTCTGGAGGTGTTCCAACTAGGCGTATATCGGTATAACGTTCCATTACAAACATATAATACTGATTGCCCTTAAACATATCTCGCACGAAAGCTTCATATTTGCCATCCTCTCTTGCTGCTTTAGCTATTTTTTCTCCTTCTTTTTGGGCATAAAACAATTGTGAGTCGGCAGGGTATTTTGCGAGTTCAGCCAACATTCTTTCCGTAACATCTTCCATTCTTACCAGAAAAGCAACGGACAATCCTTGAGCTGGCAATTCTTGTGATTTGTCCAAAGCCCAAAAACCATTCGCTAAACGGTTGTTGTCTGGTGTGCTTAAAGTAGCAATTGCATCATAGCCGCAATGGTGGTTGGTAAGAATAAGCCCTTCATTAGAAATAACTTCGCCTGTGCAGCCGCCACCAAACCATATTACCGCATCTTTCATGCTGGCATTGTTTATATCATATAATTGCTCTTGGGTTAATTTTAGCCCCATCTGCGTCATTTGATTATAGTTTTTTTGGCCCAATAAAATGGGTAGCCACATTCCTTCATCTGCAAAAGAGGCAAAAGAAAATGAGACAATTGTTAATGCTGTTATTATATGTTTTTTCATTTAATATTGTATATATGTGTATTATTTATTTTAATTTTTGTGATAGCTTTTGAAAAGTTAGTTAATTGTCCATGTTTCCTTTCCAGCAATCAATTTATCTAAATTCCCCTCGCCATTTTTTTCAATTGCGAATGCTATTTGCTGGTTCAACATATCATTATAGGTTGGTCGGGGTATTGCATAAAAAACACCAAAAGGTCTTGGTAGGTGCCCTTCAATATTTGGATTGTCGAAGAAGCGGGCAAGAATATTTGCTTTCACTTGGTCTTGCTCATCATGCACCCAACAGTCAGCTGCAGAATAACCCTCGGTAAGATTAACAACCTTGGGTTTAAAACCATCTAATATGATTCCTTTATCGTTGTTTTCTCCAAAAATAAGTGGTTGTCCGTTTTCTATAAAAAGTGTTTCGTTTTTCTTAGATGTTTTTTCTGTGAACACTTCAAAAGCTCCATCATTGAATACATTACAATTCTGATATATTTCGATGAGCGAAGTACCTGTATGATCATACCCTCTGCGTAGCATTTGTTGTATATGTTTAGGGTCGCGATCCATGGTGCGTGCAACAAATGTAGCATCGGCTCCCAAGCTTAAAGCAATAGGATTAAATGGGTGGTCTATACTTCCCATAGGGGTTGATTTTGTCACCTTCCCTTCTTCTGATGTTGGAGAATATTGTCCTTTCGTAAGTCCGTATATTTGGTTGTTGAACAATAATACATTTATATCCAAATTTCTTCTTAACAAATGTATAAAATGATTGCCTCCGATTGATAAAGAATCACCATCTCCGCTAATCATCCAAACAGATAATTCGGGTCTGCTGCTCTTTAATCCGGTTGCTATTGCTGCTGCTCTTCCATGAATACTATGCATGCCATAAGTATCCATATAATAGGGAAAACGACTGCTGCATCCTATACCGGAAACAAACACAAATTCTTCTTTGGGCCTGCCCAAATCAGGCAAAACTGTTTGTACTTGTTTCAATATACTATAGTCTCCGCAACCTGGGCACCAGCGTACATCTTGGTCGCTAACAAAATCTTTTGGTGAAAGCTTTGGAGCGGTTTGATCGATAAGTGTAGTCATATTAATATTTATTATATATTATAATGTTTGATGCGAAAAACTATCCCAATATTTCAGATAGTTTTGTTTTTATTTCTTCTGTTGTAAAGGGTTGTCCTTGTATTTTATTTAGACCTATCGCGTCAACCAAAAAGCGATCTCTTAATATCTTTATTAGTTGTCCATTATTCATTTCTGCAACTATTACTTTATTATAGTTTTTTAATAGTTCGCCAATATTTTTTGGAAGCGGATTTAAATAGCGGATATGTGCGTGTGCAACACTTTTTCCTTCTAATACCAAGGCCCCTACGGCTGTTTTAATTGCTCCATAAGTACTTCCCCAGCCTATGATAAGAACTTCTCCTTTTTCGGGGCCATTATCTATAGTTTGCAAGGGAATTTCATCCGCTATTTTATCTACTTTTTCTTGACGCAGTTTTACCATGAATTCATGGTTATGAGCATCGTAACTAATATTGCCTGTTATGTGTTGTTTTTCTAATCCCCCAATACGGTGTTCTAATCCTGGAGTGCCAGGCACAGCCCACGGGCGAGAAAGTTTTTCATCCCGGGCATAAGGCATAAATTTTTCTTCCGTTGCTTTAGCAAAATCGATTTTTATTTCGGGCAAATCTTTGCTCTGTGGGAAACACCATGGTTCTGCTCCATTTGCTATATAGCCGTCACTTAATAAAAACACCGGAATCATGTGTTGTGCGGCTATTCTTACAGCTTCAAAAGCCATATCAAAACAATCTAAGGGTGTTGCGGCAGCTATTACGGGAACAGGGCATTCGCCATTGCGTCCGTATAATGCTTGCATCAAATCTGATTGCTCTGTTTTGGTGGGCAATCCTGTGCTTGGACCACCGCGTTGTATATTACATATAACTAGTGGAAGCTCTAATACTGTTGCCAATCCTATTGCCTCCATTTTTAATGCGATACCTGGACCGCTTGATGTGGTAATACCAATGCTGCCGCCATAAGATGCACCAATAGCTGCACACACGCCTGCTATTTCATCTTCTGCTTGAAAGGTACGAACACCAAAATTTTTATATTTAGAAAGCTCATGCAATATATCGGAAGCTGGAGTAATAGGATATGTTCCCAAAAATATAGGTAATCCACTTTTTACGGATGCCGCAACAAGACCATATGCAAGTGCTTGGTTGCCCATAATACTGCGATAAACTCCCGCAGGCATTTCTGCTGCTTTTATTTCATAGCGAGAGTTAAATGTTTCAGTTGTTTCACCATAATGGTAACCGGCTTTTAATAGTTTAATGTTTGCATCAGCAATCTGTGGTTTGTTCTTAAATTTACTATTGATAAACTCTATTGATTTATCAATACTTCTATTATACATCCAGTAGATCAAGCCCAACACAAACATGTTTTTGGTTCGGTCAATCTCTTTGGTACCCATTCCGCTGTCTGCTAGAGCCAATCTGGTTATCTTGGTGATGTCTAATTTTTTTACTTCAAACTTGTCAAGACTACCATTCTCCAATGGGTTTTGGTCTTCTGGAACATTTGCAAGTCTCAGGTTTTTAGAATCAAAACCGTCGCTGTTTACTATGATAGTTCCTCCTGGTTTTAATTGTTCAATATTTGCTTTAAGGGCTGCCACATTCATTGCCACCAGCACATCGCATGTGTCTCCGGGTGTGTTAATTTTCTTAGACCCAAAGTGTATTTGGTATCCCGATACACCTGCCAAGGTTCCTTGAGGAGCTCTTATCTCTGCAGGAAAATCAGGAAAGGTTGCCAAGTCGTTCCCATACATTGCGGCTGCGTTTGTAAACTGCGTGCCTGTAAGCTGCATGCCATCACCGCTGTCGCCCGCAAAGCGAATTACCACCGATTCTAATATTTGCTCTTCTGTTGTTTCCATCGTATCAAATATATTAAATTTCTGAAATGTTTGTCGACAAAGTTAAGGGAATAATTAACTGGATCGTTATTACAAAATATGATTTTTATTTGTTTTAAAAGCATTACTTTCATTGCTTTACTTTGGACGTTTTAATAATTAATTTGGTAGAAAGTATATATACATTTTCTGTAGGTCGGTTGCTTCCATCGCCTGCCACTGCGGCTATTTTGTCTACTACATCTAATCCTGCTATTGTTTCTCCATATACTGTATAACCATTGTCAAGGAAGGGTGTTCCGCCCTGTGTTTGATAGGTGTTAACTTGTTCTTGCGTATAGTGCCACCCGGTGCGTTGTTCTATTTTTCTAAGCATGGTAGAGTCCGTTTTCTTTCCTTGGACTATATAAAATTGGCAACCACTTGACGCTTTTTCCGGATTATCGTTTCGTGCTGCTGCCAAGGCTCCTTTTTTGTGGATTAGCTTGGGGTTGAACTCTGCTGGTACGGTATAGCCCGCATCGCCATCGCCTAGCATAACTCCGGGTTGTGCATTTTTAGAGTTTGGATCTCCGCCCTGTATCATAAAATTATTGATGACACGGTGGAATAAAAGACTGTCGAAAAAATTCTTTTTCACTAGTGCAACAAAATTGTCTCGGTGCTTTGGTGTTTCATTATATAATTTTAAAGTAATATCTCCCATACTGGTTTTCATCAAAACTTCATAGGTTGTGTCCACCTTGGGTTTTGATGCTTGTTTGGAAACCTTTTGAGGTTGTGGATTTGCGAATGAATATAATACAATGCAAACGGGAATAAAGTATAATAGTTTTTTCATTTTTGTTTATGTTATGATTTGAAATGTTATAATATTTTCTTGTTCGAAATAATTGATGATTTTTTCTCTTAATATCTTTTCTTGTGTAAATATATCAATTGCTGGTAGTTCTTTTAATTGTTCGTAATGGGGCCACCCTTCATCGTCATGCCCTATCATCTCATAATATCCATCTTGGCTCAATAACTTGCAAATGGCTACATGAAACAAATCCATTTTCTCTTGCTTCTTATACTTAATTTTTGTTTGATCAATCTCGCGTTGACCTATCAAAAAAAGCATCCCATTAAGGTCGGCGGGTTTGCTGAAGGTAGTTTGCCAATAGTGGCTTACTTGGCTCCATTTTAATATATATTCTTCTTCGCTCATTTGCCCATCACGTTCCATTTATTATCTATTATTGCTAAGGTTATATCACTTTTTAACGGTTTACCACTCTGATTTGTTTTTGCATAGTTAACCCTTTTCACCGCAATTCGATCGTTGCCCTGCCATTTGCAGGTGCCTAAATAGCTGAGTGCACCATCGGGTTTAAACTCGAATTCTTTTATATAGTTCCCGTTTTTTTTTATATATACTTCTACCTTTTCGGGCGAGTAGGTATTGAACTCCGTGCCGCTTACTACTGCAAACCTTCTGTTGTCGGGAGAAAAAACAGGAAGCCAATTTGTTTCTACTTTTTTGCCTGTGTTTAAGTTGATGAGCATCATCATTGTTCCATTGACTGTTATACGCTCTACTACTACTGTGTTGTTTGTATTATAATACTTTTTAAATATATAATTTTTTACCGAATCATAATTGAGCAACACAGAGTCTAGCGACACGTTGTTGAAAGAGATTGTTTTTTTGTTTATTAACATTATGGTTAAAGTGTTGCCTTCTCTTGAAGCAACCGATTGGCAACCGCTCAAATATTTTGATTCGTTGCCTTGCTCGCAAATTAGATAGTTGCTGTTATTGGTTTTACATAATGTATCTGTTTGTGCGAAATTATATTCACAAAAAAGGAAGAGGCAAACAACAAACAGTATATATTTTTTCATGCTTAAAAATCAGCTTACAAATATGGGGCAAAAATTATTATTTATATGGACTAACTTTGCCGCCTAATTTTATTCCTATTGTGATATACGACCGTGAACGCCCTAGTTTTGAAGACTCGAACAATGTTACTGTGCAACGTTGTTTTTTTGCCTATGAATTTGCTGAAAGTTATATAACAGGTAAAACTGCGGCTGATGTAGGTTGTGCCAATGGTTACGGCACGGTTCATTTAGCAAAATTTGCAACTCAAATTACGGGTTTGGACTATTCAACTATAACCGTTGAAAACAACAAAAAGGAATATGCCGATAAACCCAATATGTCTTTTATACAATGCAAGGTTCCTCCTATTGCATTGCCCGATGAAAGCGTAGATGTAGTTACAGCATTTCAGTTTATTGAGCATATACAGGATCAACTCGGCTTTATAAAAGATGTGAAAAGGGTGCTTAGGCCGGGGGGCGTTTTTATATGTACCACACCTAATGCAAGCATGTCTATTGCCCGGAACCCTTTTCATGTGCACGAATATACTTTTGCTGAAATGAAAGGACATATGGAACAAGTTTTTGGCAGCAACTATGAATTGATGGGCCTTAATGGCAATGCTGTTGTAAATAAATATTATGAAGACAACTCTCGGTGGGCAAAAAGAATATTGCGTTTAGACCCTTTGGGTTTGCACAAATTAATTCCTGCTTCGTGGTTAATAAAACCTTACAATTACCTAACGAGCAAGATGCGTAAAAACCTAAAAGAAAGCAATAGCGATACACTGAACATAAGCACCAAGGATTTTATATTGCAAAAAGAAAACCTTGATGTTTGTTGGGATATATTTGCTGTAGCGAGGAAATAAACCGCACACCCGCCTCTCTATCTGGCCTGCAACCACCGTCTCCAAATAGAGAAGGAAAAAGGAGTCACATTTTATGGTGAGGAGCTGCTTCTTTATATTTTTAATTATCTGAAGGTAAAAACGAATAGTTCTTTCCATACTCAAGCATCTGCTCGGCAAATGTTTTAGGGTAGGTTACTTTCACATCAATTACTTTTCCGTTTAAGTATGTGGGTGTTAGCTTGGGCTGTATGAAACCTTTGTAGGGTGCCACCTTAAGTTTGCTATAGCGTCCTAATATTTCTTTGTGCAATTCTGGGTCAACTTTTACACCATAATTTTCCACTAGATTTTTACCCGCTTCGTAATCTCCTTCCGATTTTATTCGTTGGATTTCGCGGAGCAGTTCTCCAAATATTTTTCTAAGTTTTTCATAGTCGTTTATTACGATATAGGTTTTACCGTCACGTTTTATCGTTTCGGTGGTTTTATCTGCTAAGCCTCTCTCGTATGACCATTTGGCTATAAGCTGCCTATTACGCATGTGTGCTTCTTCCAATTGTTTTCCGGGTTCGATGCGATTAAGTTGTAACATCAATCCATTCATCATATAATTATCATATTCGGCTTTGCCGCAATCGATGGATGGCATCACGCCCATGTCTACAAGTTTGGTGTCTAATATATAATATAATGCTACCAAATCAGCCCTTGCTTCTTCTAATGCATTTTGATAGTTCTTTAAGGTTACATCGGGGGTGCTTACGCCTGCTTTAATTTGGCCTGAGGCGTGGCCTATTACCTCGTGCATATCTGTGTGCAATTCGCCTGCAAGTGCTCCGTATTTTTTTGCTCTTTCTAGTATGGTATTATCAGCCGCAAACTCAGCCATTACCGGGCTTTTGCTACTTACTACATTGTATGATTCAACTATATTCCCGAGGCTTACTGATTTGGATCCATGCAACTGCCTAATCCAATTGGCGTTGGGTAGGTTAATACCTATTGGTGTGTAGGGTGCTGCATCGCCGCTTTCAACTATTACATTAATGCTTTTGCCTATAATACCTTTTACTTCTGTCTTTTTGTATTCTGGTTGTATAGGCGATTGGTCCTCGAACCATTGTGCATTTTTGGCTATGGTTTCAATCTTCTTGGTTGCTTCAAAATCTTTGATAGAAACAACGGATTCGAAACTGCCGCGTTTACCCATGGCGTCTTGGTACACTTCAATAAAACCATTGACTACATCAACTGTTGAGTTCACGTCCTTTACCCATTCAATATTGTACTCATCCCACACTTGTAGGCTTCCTGTTTTATAAAACTCTATTAGTTTTACTAATGTTTTCTTCTGTTGTTCGTTCTCAGCAACTTTGCTTGCTTTGTCCAACCAAAAAACTATTTTCTCTATTGCTTTTCCGTACATGCCTCCTTCTTTCCAGGGTGTTTCTTTTAGTACTCTGCCCACTCTTTTTAGTTTAGAGTTTAATCCATATGATATGGGCGTTTCGGGGCCTAGCGATGCAGCGGGGGCAACCTCCATTATAGCCTCCACATTTGAAGAAACCACGGTGGGGGTAAGCACAGGGTTTTCGATTGTAACAGGGGTTATTATTTGGGGTTTAAGTGCCGGATAGCTTTCTGTTAATTTATTCATTTGCTCGGGGCTTAAGCCATAAAGATTCGGGCTTTTGCTGGCTGAGGCTGCCATATTTTTATAATATGTTTCTACTTCTTCTTCGCTTACGTTTTCATAAAAATTGTTGGATGATGTTTTTACGTTGTCAACCCCGTCGGCAAGGTTTACGGTTTTTGCAGCAACGTTTGGATCGAACACCATAGGCATAAGCATATTATAATGCATCTCGGCATTCATGCCTGCAAGCATGGGCATTTTTGTTTGGTCGCTATTAGCTATTAGCTTTTTAAAATACTCGCGGCTAAACGCAGGAAGTATTTTGTCGCTGGCATAATGGTGGTGGATTCCGTTGCTGAACCAAACGCGTTTAGTATAGGTTTCGAACAAATCCCACTCGGGGGTTTTACGGTCGCCTTTGTAGGTAGTCCATATGGTTTCGAGGGTTTTGCGGATGCGGAGGTTGTGTTTGTATTTTTGATCGTACAATATATCGCGACCGCTCAAAGCTGCCTCGTACAGATAATATAATAGTTCTTTTTGTTTGAGGCTTAGTTTATCGAAATCTTTTACTTGGTAACGCAATACTTGTATATCGCCAAACTTCTCAGCCTCGTACTCGAATGGTGCAGAGGGATTGGGGGTTGGGGGTTTCACCGTTGGGTTGTTTGTTGGGTTAAGGGTAGCGGGTTTGGCTGCTGTTTTGGGCAGGGGTTTGCCCGGCTGTTGGCTGAAATAGTAGGATTGGCCTGCAAATGCCAAGGTGGTTGCAGCAATTGCTATTAATGTGTAATGCTTTTTCATGTGCGAGTCTTTTATTTAGGGTTGCAATTTTAAGCTTTATTAAGCAGACGAGGAACGTGGGTGGGAAATTTTTTTTACCGGGAGAAAGTGTGATGGTTCAACTTCGCTCACCTCCAACTTATATAAGAAAGCTATCAGGGGAAATGAATTTTATGTTTGTTTGTTTGTTGTTTTAGAAATACGTTTGCGGTGTACACATTTTTGAAAAGTGGAGTTCAGAACCCACTCTAAAAAACGGGGCGTAATCTGAAAAGCCTTATGAGTAGGAAAAAAATAAAAATATGGAGTGGTTTTTAAAAGCTATGAAACAGTATGCTGATTTTAATGGCAGAGCTAGAAGAAAAGAGTATTGGATGTTTACTTTGTTCAATTTAATTTTTGGTATTGCTGCTGCGTTAATTGACAATGTTCTTGGCACGACAACTGGTGTACTCCCTTATGGGGCGTTTTATTTAATTTTCTCACTTGTGGTATTAATTCCTGGATTAGCAGTTTCTGTAAGAAGGTTGCACGATGTAGATAAAAGCGGTTGGATGCTTTTGATAGCTTTGATACCGTTAATTGGAGCAATTTGGTTATTTGTTCTGCTAGTAACCGACAGCAAGCCTGGAGAAAACGAATATGGGCCAAATCCTAAAGAAGCTGCTTTGGTAGAAGAGGTTCGCTAAATCTTCTTAGTTAAGAGAAAATGCAATACTTATTCCTGTTGAGCCCACTAGTATTGCCTGGCGACAATAGACATACCTTAGCTTAACATTATTGCCCTCTTGAACCTGCAACAAACAAATGCTGTGAACACCAACGGTGACAGCGCTTACCCAGGGCTGAATGAAACTATTATATATTAGTCACTACTAATCTCTATTCGGTAAGTATTGTCTCTTGTGCTTGTTTTTTCTAAGCTCGGTTTTATGGTGTATTTAACCTCTCTGTTCAAGGCATTGAGCATCGCTATTTATTTGTCACCTTTGCCTTAAATGGTGAAACTCGTTCCCTTTATAAGCTGATAAAAATCGCCATCTTTGCCTTTCGAATGTATCGTTTTCTTATGGCCAGGGAGGCAATCTGTTAATGTGGTTTCTAGCTCATCAAATTTTTGAGTGAGCGAATCAAAATTTTTAGTTTCAGGGTAGTCTATATAATACCTTGCTCCTATAGTAGTTTGTATTTTATTCCTAACACCGGGAACCGGGTCGAGAATCAATATAGGGGTCAAAAAGTCGCCGTGTTTATCAACCCTATATGGTTTTTTCAGAAACTCGGATTTTGAGGGAGCATTTGATGCGATATATAATAGTTTGTCGCAGAAAAGGCTGTAGTCGCTGAGGGTGCCCCTCCTGAAATAGCTGCAACTAACAAGAAGGTTGCCTGTGTTTGTCTTTGTCGCCAACCACGAAAAAAAACTCGCCTTCAAAATCCCTCTTTATATATTTCAAATATTGCTTAGTTTTGCCGCCCCATGGTAGAAAGAGATATATTAGTTGAGGCTTACGAGCATATGTGCCAGGTGGGGGCTATGGCTGCCACCTACGAGGCCAATAGGTCTATTTGCAAATACGTACACAGCACCAGCCGCGGGCACGAGGCTATACAGTTGGCTGTGGGTATGCTTTTAGAACAGTGCGATTATATCAGTCCTTATTATAGAGACGAGAGTATATTGCTGGGCATGGGTTTGCAACCTTACGAACTTATGTTGCAACTGCTTGCCAAAGCCGATGACCCTTTTAGTGGCGGCAGGAGCTATTATAGTCATCCTTCGCTTAAAAGAGACGGATTCCCTCGCATGCTGCACAGTAGCAGTGCTACAGGCATGCAGGCTATACCCGCAACGGGAATGGCACATGGCATATCTTATATGGAAAGTATGAATATGCTGCCGGGCGATGAGAAGCCTATCGTTGTTTGCTCAATGGGCGATGGCTCGATGACGGAAGGTGAAGTATCGGAAGCATTGCAAATGGCGGTGCTGAAGAAGTTGCCGATTTTGTTTTTGGTGCAGGATAATGATTGGGGCATATCAGCCACGGGCAAAGAAATGCGTGCGATGGACGCTTATGAATTTGCATCGGGTTTTGGAAACCTAAAACGGGTGCGGGTGGATGGAAGTGATTTTGAAGAGTCTTGGACGGCGGTGGGCAAGGCGTTGGATTGGATAAGGGAGAAAAGAAAGCCCATGCTTATGCATGCCGCTGTACCATTGTTGGGGCATCACACATCGGGTGTACGCAAGGAATGGTACCGTGGAGATGCCGATTTGAATGAGCACGCCAAAAACGACCCAACCCCAAAACTAAGAAATGCATTATTAAAACTAGGTGTAACGAACGAAGAACTGATAGGTATAGAAACGAAAGCTGCTGAACTTGTGGCAAAAGATTTTCACAAAGCCTGTAATGCTGCTGACCCCGACCCACTAACAGTGAGCGACCATGAGTTTGCACCCACAACTATTATAGAAGAAACAGGCAACAGGTGCCCCGCAGATATAGAACCAACCCTAATGGTTGATGCTGCCCTGCATGCCGTTGATGAACTGATGACGAAGCACAAAGAGTGTTTGTTTTACGGCCAAGACGTGGGCAAAAGGCTGGGCGGTGTATTTAGAGAAGCTGCAACTCTAGCTGATAAGTATGGAGAAAACCGCGTTTTTAATACACCGATACAAGAAGCATATATAGTTGGCTCAACTGCCGGCATGAGTGCGGTGGGTTTGAAGCCCATCGTAGAAATACAGTTTGCCGATTACCATTGGACGGGTATTAACCAATTGGTTACCGAGCTATCTAAGTCGTGCTACCTTACAATGGGGAAGTATCCTGTAAGTTCTATTATAAGAATACCCTGTGGTGCTTATGGTGGTGGTGGTCCTTACCACTCAGGCTGTATCGAATCGACTCTGCTTAATGTTAGGGGTATAAAGGTGTGCTACCCAAGCAACGCTGCAGATATGAAAGGACTAATGAAAGCTGCTTTTTATGATCCTAATCCTGTAATTATGCTAGAGCATAAAGGCTTATATTGGAGCAAAAATCCCGGAACCGAGGATGCAAAATGTGTTGAACCCGATGAAGATTATATACTTCCGTTTGGAAAAGCCAATATTGTGTTGGCTGCAAACGAAGGCGCTGTTGCTTCAGGAGAGTCGATTTGTATCATAACCTATGGCATGGGTGTTTATTGGGCTAAAACTGCTGCAAAAGACCACCCTGGCTGTGTAGAAATATTAGATCTGCGTACCTTAAATCCGTTGGACGTAGAAGCTATATATTCTTCTGTGAAACGCCACGGAAAATGTATGATACTAACCGAAGAGCCTTTGCTGAACTCGTTTGCCGAGAGTTTGCAGGGACGTATATCGCATCACTGTTTCCAAAATTTGGATGCTCCTGTTGGTTTGGTGGGTGCTTTGAACTTGCCGGCTGTGCCAATAAATTTAGAACTAGAGAAAGCTATGCTGCCTAATGCCGAGAAAGTTTCTGTGGCTATTGGGAATTTGCTTTCTTATTAATATCTTTGTAAGAAATACTCATAAATCGCCCATGCAACCTGTTATTAAAAGATACCTTTGCAGAGACCAAATCAAATAACCATGAAAAGATTATTATACTTATTTCTGCTATTGTCTTTGTGGGCAGGATCATCTTCATTTAAAGTTCAACAAGATTTTTGTGATGCCCTAAAAAAGATAGTAGAGGCTAGCCGCCAAAATTTTGACGCTATTAAAAGCGAACGCAAAAACGGTATTATTGATATATACTACACCTCAAAAATTGCTTTACCTAACGCAACCGAGACAAGAATATGGGTGGGAAACGATCAGTTATATTTTACTTGTAAAATAGTTGAGAAAAGTAGCAAGACTGAAATTGAAAAAGAATATAAGCAACTTGCCACTTCGGTAAGGGCTTGTTTAGGCAACTGGAAAGAGTTTACACCAAAAAACACATCGCTACACTCCTTTGACCAAGGCTTTAAAGAAGAGGCTGGTGAAAAATGTGGGCCAGAGGTGGTGGTGAGTATGCAGGACAATCCTGTTAAGTATGGTTTTTATAAAGTTGTGGTAACAATAAAGTCCTTTTAATTACTGCTCCAACTAGCACCTTCTTTAGCGTCTTTTATAATAAAGCCTGAGGCCTCCAATCGTTTTCTTATATTGTCTGAAGTTTCGTAGTCTTTGCGTTGTTTAGCTTCTTCTCGCAGCTGCAATAGTATCTGCATGGTTGTATCAAGCTTTCCATTGCTGGGTGTGTTTTCGGTCATTAATCCCAATACATCAAACACAAAGGTGTTCATTGTTTTTTTGAGAAGCATTAAATCATCCTCCGTGATGGCTTCCTTGCCATCGTTAACAGAATTAATTATACGTGAGCCTTCAAATAAATTAGCTACCAGTATTGGTGCGTTGAAATCCTCGTTCATGGCATTGTAGCAGTTTTTTTCTAGGGCTTTAATATCAGAAGTTGAAGTTGCAGAAGGCTTTAAATTTTCAAGTGTTTTAATTGCTGCCATCAGCCGTGCATATCCCTTTTCGGAGGCTTGTAATGCTTCATTTGAAAAGTCGAGTGTGCTTCTGTAGTGTGTCTGCATCATAAAAAAGCGAACGGCCGTGGGGCTGTATCCTTTTTCTAATAAGGAGTGGTCACCGGTAAAAAGCTCTCCCGGTAAAAAGCCATTGCCCGCCGATTTTGACATGCGAACATTATTAACTGTGAGCATATTGGTGTGCAGCCAATAATTAACCGGCGATTTATGATTGCATGCTTGCGACTGTGCTATCTCGTTTGTGTGGTGGGTGGCTTGCAGATCCATTCCTCCACCGTGTATATCAAATGTTTCTCCCAAATATTTGGTGCTCATTGCTGAACACTCAATATGCCAACCCGGAAAACCCCAACCCCAAGGGGAGTTCCACTTCATCAAGGTTTCTGGCTTAGTGGCAATCCACAAAGCAAAATCGAGACGTCCGTGCTTTTCGTCTTGGCCGCTTAGTTCGCGTGTTCCTTCCAAAAGGTCGTCTAATCTGCGGTTGGTTAATTGCCCATATGAATATTCTTTATTATACTTTTCTACATCGAAATAAACCGTGCCGTTAACTTCATATGCATAACCACTAGAAATAATTATTTTTATCATCTCTATTTGTTCGCCTATATGTCCGGTTGCTGTGGGTTCTATGCTTGGAGCCAGCGTGTTAAATGCACGCATTACGTCGTGAAAACCAAGCGTATACTTTTGCACTATTTCCATGGGTTCAAGTTGCTCAAGCTTTGCTTTTTTCGCAAACTTATCATCTCCTTCATCTCTGTCGCCTTCTAAGTGACCGGCATCGGTAATGTTTCTCACATATCTAACTTTATATCCCAAATGCAGCAAGTATCTATATATTAAATCGAACGATATAAAGGTTCGGCAATTGCCCAAATGAACATCGCTATATACGGTAGGGCCGCATACATATAATCCTACTCTGCCTGCGTGAATAGGTTCAAATTTTTCTATTTGTCTCGTTAATGTATTATATAGCTTTAGTTCTTGGTCCATTTAGTTTTCAGGTACAAATTGTTTTAAAAATCTAATATCGTTATCGAAAAAAATGCGTAAATCATTTATTCCGTACTGCAACATCGTAAGTCTTTCAATGCCCATTCCAAATGCAAAACCTGAATATATTTGTTCATCTATTTTGCAATTGGTAAGCACTTGCGAATCTACCATTCCGCAGCCCAATATCTCCACCCAACCGCTCTGTTTGCAAACATTGCAACCGCTTCCTTTGCATATTTGGCAACTGATGTCCATCTCGGCACTGGGCTCAGTAAACGGGAAATAACTGGGTCTAAAACGCACTTTTACGTCGTTGTTAAAGAACTGTTTTACGAATTCATATAAAGTATATTTTAAATCGGCAAACGATACATCTCTATCTATATATAAACCTTCCACTTGGTGAAAGAAACAGTTTGCTCTTGCAGATATTGCTTCATTTCTATATACCCTTCCTGGCATTAAACTTCTGATTGGTGGCTGTGTGCTTTCCATTAACCTAACCTGCACGCTGCTTGTGTGCGTGCGTAAAGCATGCTCTGCATTTACAAAAAATGTGTCTTGCATATCGCGGGCCGGATGCTCCGCAGGAAAATTTAAAGCACTAAAGTTGTGCCAATCATTTTCTATCTCTGGACCATTTGAAACCGTAAACCCTAGTTTAGAAAATAACTGTACAATGCTATTTAGGGTTATTTGTAGAGGGTGCCTTGAACCTGTATTTACAGCATTGTGAGAAAGTGAATAATCAAATACAGGTTGGTTTTTTATATTTGATTTTGTATACAGCTCTTTGTGTTGTTCAAATTTTGCTTCCGCTTGCTGTTTTACTTCATTAATATATTGTCCTGCTTGCTTACGCTCGTCACCCGCAATATCCTTTATTAGATTAAATAAATCTTGTATAGGACTTTTCTTTGTAAGATATTTTAATCGGAAATTTTCTAAGCTTTCCGCAGAATCAATTGTAAACAAATTAATGTCTTTGTTTAACTCTTTGCATTTATCCTGAACCATACCGCAAAATAAAAGGATTTAGCGTTGTATAAAAAATTTGATTTGATTTATAGCTTTTCAACAGTGATATAATTTAATATAAACTTTTAAATTAAAATCTTAATCTATTCTTATACGTGTGGATTAATAGAATATATTTGTAATAATATTTTTGTAGAAGCTATTATTAACACACTTCCCAACACCAACTAACAATTTACTATCACTATATAGTATTTATTATTAAACAGTTAAGATAGATATTAATAGCACTTAATAGGTGTTTTAACAAAAGGATGTTAATATTTTTTAACGTTTATAAGAGCAGATTTAACGTTCATAATTTGTATAATTTTCAATATAAATGTATATATTATTTTTATAACTATTAATAATTTTACTTATAACAAAGCTTATAACAAGTATCCCACAGAAAATACTGTTTTTACAGGTGTTTGTGTGGATTTATATAATAATTTTTTAATAGGTAATATTAGAGTTTTGCCTTATCAAGATTAATATTGATATTTTCTAAATCTATATTTTCTTTGATCGGAATAATATCATCGAATAAAAATGCTTTTTCAGGATTTATACCTTTGTTTATATAACCATCATCCATTTTGTTATTAAGGTTAATATCATCTACAACTCTAATACGATAGTTACCTGGTAATAAATATTTATATTCTATTTTATTAGAGCCGTTTATAACATTGCTTCTCACTAGGTTTAGTCTTTCGTCCAAGAGTTCTATTAATAAAGGTTTGGCCTGTGTTTGATTAATATTTAATAGCAAACTTCCATATCTCTCAGCCTTTTCGGTTTTAAATCTAACAGAGAAAGAATCTACTTGCTGGTTAAAGATATCATTAAAAGCACCCTTTTTAATTTTTACTATATAATTTTTATCTGGTTTAAAATCAATAGGTAAAAGGTATTGACTTTTCTCATTATCTCTAAAAAAGGCATTGCCCAGGTATTTTATTTTAACACTATCTTCGTATAGTTCAATATTTCTATCATCATAATTCCATATTGGAGAATGAAAGCGTATTGAGAGCGTATCAAAAAGCTCCAATTTGCCGCCTTCATTTATATTGTTAGTTGTCCAACATTGTCTTTTTATTTTATTGTTCATTTGGTGCAGTATAGTTATATCACGCCACCACCAATCATTTACATAAATATCGAAATGTCCGTCCTGCATTTCAGCCGAGGGAGAAAACCAAATAAGCGTATCGTCATCAGTTCCAGGAAACTCAAGCAGGTATGCTTCATCTGTAAATAGATTGTTTTCTACCAATCTATTATATGCCCCTTTTGGAGCAGTCACAAATTGAAAAACACCGTAGTTATTACAAAAGTATTTTCTAAGTTCAGGAGCTTCGAGGCTTTTATCGTGCGAAGCAAGAAGTGTAATATTATTAAGGTTGCTATCTATAAACAAAGCCGGACCATTAAAACCAAGCATTTCGCCTTTTTCTACTTTTCCATTGTTGTTTTCATCTTTAAAGGCATATAGTCTGTAGTTATCGTCTTTTATTCCGCCAAAATCAAAATCACCCTTATTATTAGAATAGGTAACATAATCAGGATCAGTTCTAAATATAGAAGAATCTTCTATTTGTTTGTTTAATACAACAGTATAACCTGTTCCATCTTTGCCCGTATATGCATCTATTATTTTACCATTTAATTTTCCTTTGTTTATAATACCGCCTGTAGAAAAATAGTAATCGAAGATGCTGATGTTGTTACCCTCGTTTATGTCAGCAATAGCTTCTTTTAGTTGAATGTGGTAAGTAGTATTTTGTTTTAAAGAATCCTTTAAATGAATAGTTAACGTCTTTCCTATTACTTCATATATAGGTGGTAATGCTTGACTTGGAAACAAGTTTATATTATTTTCACCTTTTATTAGTTGGATATTTTCATTAAACTTAAGCGTGATAGTTTTTCCAGAAACATTTGTAGAATAATTTTCAGGGGTTGCTTTAGCAAGTTTTGGAGGAGACTTGTCTTTTGAGCCACCTGTGGGGACTCCGATATTGGCACATGAAGCAAGAAGGAGCAGTAAAAAATTTGTATATATTATTTTCATTTCTTTTTTATAACATAGAGCATACTGGAGTAATTAAGGTTGCCCGAGGCTTTAAAATTAGAGATCAAACCCCTATAAAAGCCTCTTAAAACCTTCATTCCTTTTCCACTATGCATTTCACTACGCATACTCACATAGAAAGCATCGTAAAACATTCCCCTTTTTTCTATAACCTTAAAGCCAATTCTGTCCATTAATACATCTATATCGCTAGGGGAAAAATGATATATATGTCTGGGAACATCGTAGGCGTCCCATTTTTCTTTATAATGCTGGGCATCATAACTTTTTCGGTTTGGAACAGCAATAAACATAGTACCGTCTTCTTTTAGTATTCTATAAAATTCTAAAATTGTTTCATCAAGGTCATATACATGTTCTAGCACATGCCATAAACTAATTGCATCGTATTTCTTTTCAGGTTGTTGTTTAATTTCTCTGTTAGCAAACACATCAATATTGTAACGTTGTTTTACAACAACTCTAGCACTCTCTGACACATCCATTCCTGTTGATTTCCAGCCTTGTTCTTTACAATAGTTCAGAAAGTTCCCTAAGCCGCAACCATAATCAAGAATTTCACCAATATTTTTTTGATACTTTGATATTATTTTTAGTTTCCATCTTAGGTTTCTATTCCTAACCCAGCGATATAAAAACAAGACAAAGCTTTTGTCGTTATCCTGGTGTGAAACATATTTACTACTTTCATAATACCTTCCGCAGTCATTAAATTCAGGGCGAGGGTTGGTAAAAACAAAACCACAACTAGTGCATTGGTCTAAATTAAATTCTTCTACCGATGCAACATAATCTTTACAAGATAGATAATGAGTTAATCGATTTTGTTTACAAACAGGGCATAACACAAGCTTTTCCATATTTTTCTATTTCCCCAAATGAACCATCAACAAAGAAACGTCAGAAGGGTTTACACCGCTAATTCTGCTTGCTTGTCCAAGGGTTTTTGGTTTTTGTTTAATTAGTTTTTCTCTTGCTTCGCTTGAAAGATTCTGAACAAGTGAATAATCAAAATCATCATAAATATCAAGGGCATCAAATTTCAATAACTTGTAAGCAAGGTCTTTTTCTTTTTCTATATAACTTTCGTATTTTATTAATATCTCTGCTGCAATTTTGGTTTCTTCATCAAACGGAGATAAAAAAGTAGCGAGCATACTATTCATTTTTTCTAGTCCCAAAAGAGACACTTGCGGTCGAGTTGCTATTGAGATTAATTTCATTTGTTGGTTAATATTTGCAGAGTCAACAGATTCTAGGTATGGATTTATTGAATCAGCAGACACACTAGTTTTTTTTATGAAATCAATAATTTTATATATATTAGCCTCTTTTTCCTGTTTTCTTATTAACCTATCTTCTCGTGCTAAACCAACCCGATATCCAATATCGGTTAATCGAAGATCTGCATTGTCTTGTCTTAAGAGAATCCTAAACTCAGCACGTGAAGTAAACATTCGATATGGCTCATCAGTTCCTTTGTTGACCAAATCATCTATCAAAACGCCAACATAGGCTTCTGAACGATTTAGAACAAGGGGTTCTTTTTCTTTGTTTTTTAAATGGGCGTTTATTCCAGCCATTAAGCCTTGGCAAGCTGCTTCTTCATAGCCGGTTGTGCCATTTATTTGTCCAGCGAAATACAGGTTAGTGATATTGTGTGTTTCTAATGTAGGTTTTAACTGAGTTGGTGGAAAAAAATCATATTCAATCGCATAACCAGGCCTGAACATTTTAACATTTTCAAAGCCAGAAATTGCTTTTAACGCTTTTAATTGAATATGCTCTGGCAACGATGTAGAGAAACCGTTCACATATATTTCAACTGTATCCCACCCTTCCGGCTCAACGAAAATTTGATGTCTTTCTCGTTCAGCAAACCTGTTTATTTTATCCTCAATGGATGGACAGTATCTGGGCCCGAGCCCTTTTATTCTTCCTGAATACATTGGTGACTGATCAAAACCCTCTTTCAAATATTTATGTACCTTTTCATTCGTATATGTTATCCAACAGCACCTTTGATCTTTTATAAGAGGAGTTTTTGAGTAAGAGAATTTTCCAGGGTTTTCGTCTCCTGGTTGCTCTTCCATTTTTGAATAGTCTAGTGTTCTGCCATCAACACGAGGTGGAGTGCCCGTTTTCATTCTACCAGATTCAAAGCCGAGACTTTTTAGTTGCTCAGTAATACCAACAGATGCTTTTTCTCCCATTCGGCCACCGCCAAACTGCTTTTCTCCTACATGGATAATGCCGTTTAAGAAAGTACCATTAGTGAGCACAACGGACTTGCTGTATATTGTTTGTCCCATAGACGTAATAACCCCAACAACCGCTTTATCATTAATTAGTATTTCCTGAACAGAGTCCTGCCAAAAATCAACATTTACATTTTTCTCCAACATTTTTCTCCATGTCAACGCAAACAATACCCTGTCATTCTGAGACCGAGGACTCCACATAGCAGGCCCTTTCGACTTGTTTAGCATTCTAAACTGAATGGTTGAAAGGTCGGAAACAATACCAGAAAGACCACCAAGGGCATCTATTTCTCTTACGATTTGACCTTTCGCAACGCCTCCCATTGCTGGATTGCAGCTCATTTGAGCAATTTTGGCCATGTCCATTGTTATTAATAAAACAGCCGACCCCATTTTTGCAGCAGCATTTGCAGCCTCACAGCCAGCGTGTCCCGCACCAACAACAATTATATCGTATTCTTTAAACAATCTTATTTTCTTTTATAGGTTTGTTTCACGTGAAACAAGGGTTTATACTCTGTTTCTTTAGCTCTCATTTTTTTTAAGTCTTTATCGTTTTTATCTTTATAACCCAACAAATGTAAAACCCCATGAGACATTACGCGATATAATTCTTCTGTAAACCCCAAACCAAAGACTTTACCATTATCTAAAACCCTGTCAAGACTTATATAGATATCAGATTCAATCTGGGTTTTTGTTAAAGGACTTGAGTAGTCAAAAGTTATAACATCTGTATAAAAGTCATGTGACAAAAACCTTTTGTTAACTTCCAACAGGTGCGAATCACGGCAAAAAACAAAAACGATTTGTTTCACGTGAAACGATTCAGAATCAACAATGGACATAATCCAACGTTTAACAATTTTCTTTTGTTTAATTTGAAAATCAACACCCTCTGAAAAAAAAAGAATTTTAGCCAAAACTTAGTTACGTTATCTAATCAAATCAAATACACCACTATAATTTTTATGAATTTTATCAAGACCTTTTATGTAGCCCCAAAACATATAAGTAGATTCTGGGTAATAATTCCCATGAGAGTCTTTTCCGTCCCACCCCTTTCTTATTTCATCACCCTCTAAAGTTTTAACTAATTGCCCCCATCGATCAAATATCTGGACATAGGATTTATCATAGTCAATATAAGAACCCACGGGTTTCCACCTTCTATTTACTCCAAAGGGACAAAAAGCAGAAGGAAAATATATCTGATGTTCTCGTAACTCACAAAAGACATTTGAACGAGAACGTTCAATTTGACCGGTATATGGATTGGTTTTTCCTTCGACAGCTTCAACATAGTAACACACGCCATGACAACTCATATCATAAGGCAGATCTTTGTCAGAGTAAAAACTGTCAATAGGCTTATTTGCACCTAATAAATTAAACGTATTTGCAGCCCCACAGTCACCACCCCTGTATACATAATACAAAGAAACACCATTATTTGGCCACCCTTGATAATGAAACCATTTTAAATTTAAATTTGTATCATGAAGTCCACCCAAACCATCTTGGTTCAAAAGAATATTATTGGCAATATTCGAGCTAGTGTCGGATAGATTTCCACAGTTATCAAAGACCTGAATCATGTAATAATATCTTTTATTCGCAACATCTACTTTTGGGTCTACATAAGAATATATAAGCTGATTATTATAAAGAATTTTTGCTTTTGGCAGCCAAGAGAAAGAATCTTTTTCGCTTCTTAAAACATTAAAGTAGCTAATTTGTGCTGTTGTATCAGTTGTCCACTCAACTTCTATTTTTTGATCATCGGTAACTGTTACATGGTTTATATAATTTATTTTAGGCTTTTTCAGACTTTTTAAATTATAACCAATTATATTAGATGTTGAAAAAACCTTGCTATCATCTCTGGTTGCCCTCACAAAAATGGCGACACTATCACCGGATACTAAGCCGACAATTTTTGCGGAATCAGTAATACCATCAACAGTTGTTTCTAAAATAAAAGGACCGCCATTGCGAGAAACATAAATGTCATATTGTAGAGTTTGCCAAGCCTGATAAAGAGTCCACTGAACATTGACAAAACCCTTACAGTCATTTAGTTGACTCGTTAGAAGAATCGTATTGTGGAAAGAAGGAACAGCCGCTGTTAGACCACAGCTATCAAAAGCAGCTATACCAAAAGAGTATGAAGAGTCTTTAACATTGTAACCCTTTATAATAAAAAAAGTATCGACCGTTTGGCCAATTATGACATTAGATGTTCCAAGATTTTGAACAATCAGATAGCCGGCTACATCAGGGGAAGTGTTTTTTTGCCAGCCCAACAGGATATCACCATTTATATAGTTTATACTCACCGAATCTAAGGGAGAGGTTTGAGGCCTTGTTATATCTACAGTTATTGTATCAGAGGCTAAAGAAGAGTCGCCATTACAAAGGTTGTGATATATAAGAAAATATTGCCAATCTTTAGAGATTTTATTCGCACTCTTATGCATATATGTATTTTGTGCCAAAAACATCACACTGTCAATGATATCAAATGTTTTCAAAGTATCTTGCCTTGCCCATATGTGCATACTCACAAAACCATTACACCCATCACTAGGAGTAATCCAATATAATATAATATCGGAATCATTGTCAGAAACACAAGCCCGTCTTAAATTTGGTGTTTGACAAAATGAATTATAATGCATTGCAAAACAAAGCAAAACAAACAGCACAAATCTTCTTATATTGTATATCATACTTATGTATTTATTTACTCCCTACCACAATGGTGGTAAAGCTTCCTATATTTAAATATTTATTCGCCCAATGTTGAACATCTACAACAGATATATTTTTTATAGCGTCCAAATAATTTGTAAAATAATCCCAATCGAGATTTTCATTCACGAGCATTTGAAGCCTA
The DNA here is from genome assembly GCA_947477885.1 of Bacteroidota bacterium. Lineage (GTDB taxonomy): Bacteria > Bacteroidota > Bacteroidia > UKL13-3 > UKL13-3 > CANJUD01. The sequence continues at coordinate 70,742 of CANJUD010000013.1, read as the reverse complement.
TCGGCTTGAGAAAAAGAACCATCAAACAACCTAGCCATATTGCCACACATATAGTTCTTTACTGTTTGAAGCTCGTCTTGCGGAACAGTCTCTGTTTTTAGTTTCTCAATCTCATAATCAATACAAGCCAACGCGTCCTCCCACTTATCATTCAAAACCTCAGTACGGATAGAGAAAACACCCTTATCGGCAACACTTTGCAAGCCGCACCCTATTCCGTAGGTATATCCTTTTTCTTCACGAATATTTTTCATTAACCTTGAACCAAAATAACCACCAAGCAAGGTACTTACCACTTGCATATTTGCAAAATCGGGATGCTTGCGATTAATTAGTTCTGTTCCCATATAAATAGCTGCTTGAATAGAATGATCTTTTTGAATAAAAGTTAACCCTTTCTGCGGTATATGGTTAGACAAGATATCCCCATATTCAGATGCTTTTGCGTCGTTATAAAAATTTATTTCTTTAATAGTATTTATTATTTTATCGCTGCAACATCCCGAAAGAACAATTTGATGCAAACCCCGTTTGATTAGTTTATCATGAAAATCCACCAAACTCACCCTATTCAGATAATTATCATAATCTTCTATTTCAGAAAGATTACCAAGCGGGTGGTTGTTTCCCCAAAAAAATTTTGCAAAAGCCCGCTTTGCAAGAGTCCCTGGTTTTTCTAAATCGACCAAAAGACGTTGTTTTTGACGACTAATATATAAGTCTATTTCCTTTTCATTGAATGATGCATTTGTTATAATATCTTTTATCAAAATAAAGATGTCCTTAAAATTGGGTTCTGTTCCGAAAACAGTAAACTTGGAATAATTATAGGCTACATCTTTCTCAATAAAAGAACCATAAAAGTCTAAGCTATCATAAATTTGTTCCGATGATTTATCAAGCGTTCCTTCTGTCATCAAACTAAATGTTGCGTTTGCGGTAGTCGGAAGTCGATTGTCTTTTATGCCGCCAGTAAAGTACAAATCCAATCTAAACCCAATAGTTTCTTCTTCAGGCAATAAGTGCAGCGTTACCCCGCTGCCCAATTCTATTTTTTTATGATTAGGCGCAGGCAACTCGCCCGCTAAATTAATGGCAGGAGGGACTTGTCTAAAATCAAAGGTTTTACTTTGGTTCATAATATAATGTGGAGCAATTTGTAACATTTAAAATCTGTTGAGCCACTTTTTGTATATGTTCTTTTTTTACGTTTTTATATAAGTCTATTTCGGTGTTTACCCAATCAATATGACCAATGTTTTCAGCAAAAGCAAGGTTCATGGCCTTGTTCATCAAGTTAAGTTGGTCAAACACAAATATGCTTTCAGCCTTGTTTTTTACCTTTTGTAATTCGTTGTCATGCACACATTCTTGCTGCAATTTTGTTAACTCGTCATTAATTGCCCTTTCCGCATTGTCAAAAGAAACATCATCGTTCAAACGACCCTCTACCACAAATAAACCAGCATCTAAATCGCCACTTATATAAGCATTGATATCGCTAAACAAATTTTGTTCCTTTACCAGCTTGTTCAACAACCTGCCCGATTTACCACCTGAAAGTATATCTGACATAAAATCTGTAGCATGAAAGTCTGTATGCAAGCGATCGCACATGTGGTAAGCTTTATATATTGCTTTCTGCGGAACATCAGCCTTCACCGTCTCATGCCTTTCTTCTATTTGGGTAGGCTCAAGCGGAAGGTTTGTTTTCGAAATGTTGCGGTTTTCTATTCCGCCAAACCATTTTTGAGCAAGCTTTATCGTTTCGTCAAACTTAATATTACCAGCTATGGAAAGAATCGCATTGTCGGGTCCGTAGTGTTTGTAAAAAAAGCTCTTTACATCTTCCAGCGAGGCGTTTTCTATATGCGACAACTTTTTTCCTATTGTAGCCCATTGGTAGGGATGTGTTTTGTAAGCCAGCGGCCTTAGCTTTAACCAAGCATCGCCATAAGGCTGGTTCAGGTATCGTTGTTTAAATTCCTCACAAACAACCTTTTTTTGAACCTCTAAGCTCTGCTCACTAAATTCTAACTGTAGCATACGATCGCTTTCAACCCACAAGGCCGTTTCTATATTCGCAACAGGCAGCGTTTCATAATAATTGGTGATATCATTATTAGTAAAAGCATTATTATCTCCACCAGCTAGCTGAAGGGGCGTGTCGAAGTTGGGAACATTAATACTGCCGCCAAACATAAGGTGTTCAAATAAATGTGCAAACCCTGTTTTATCAGGGCTTTCGTCTCTTGCCCCCACTTTATATAATACATTTACCACCACCATGGGTGTGTTTGCATCGTAATGGTGGATAACCGTAAGCCCGTTTGGCAGGCGATATTTTTCGTAATTGATCAAAGTTGTGAATTAATGAAAACCCAAGGAAGGAACTACACAATAAATATAGCGAACCTGCTGATTTTTCAACCCACAAAATTAAAGGAAAAAAAAGATATATCGGGCTAAGTTATTTACGGTTTTGCAATCGCGTGTACACTTTTTCTAACAAACGCTCTATTACCAAACGAGTCAAGACTTTAGGCCATTCACTTTCTATTGTGTTTGCCAGGGTTGTTTTAAACAGCTCTTCCTTTACATCAACTAAGTACATAAAGTTCATGAGTTTTGGCATACCCGCCCCCAGCAAATCATGAATATGAGCAGCAATATTGCTTTTTATAGCCTCTAAAGAGCCCGTTTGCGTATAAGATTCAAGGTATTGGCTCAGCAACACTTCCAGCTCAACCAATGCCAGCTGGCCGCTTGGCTCCATTTTACTTGTTATTATCTAATATTATTTTCTTCTCTATGGCTGATGTAGAATAACCGAGCAAAAAATCAAGAGAAACCACCCTGCCGCCTCTAGCAGTTACTATATCATAGCCCACAATATTTTCGCGTATATAATCACCACCTTTTACAAGCACATCCGGCTGAACAGCGTTGATTAAATTATAAGGATTATCTTCATCGAACAGCATAACCGCATCTACAAATAGGAAGGAGGCCATTATTAGCAGCCGGCTTTGCTCATCTTGCAAGGGGCGGTGCGAACCCTTCAGTTTGCTTACCGATCTATCAGTATTAATTCCCACAAACAATTTGCTGCCTAGTGTTTTTGCTTTCGATAAATAATCTATATGCCCACGGTGTATCAAATCAAAACAACCGTTGGTGAATACCACTTTCTCACCCTGCCATTGCTGCAGCATGCTGGATAATGTTTCAGCAGTCATTATCTTGTTATGCATTTGCTCTGTTGGACTCACGGTTCTTGCTTTTAAATATCAGCCAAAAATAACAGACACTACCCACCACCACAAACATAATAAGTTGGGCAAAGAAAACAATATTTGCCCATGCGTCACCAACTTCTAAGTCCACATCGCCACATAGCAACAGCGTATAAGCCGAAATAAGCTGGAAAGCCCCAACTCCACCTGGTGTGGGCACTATCATAGCCAAGCTGCCTGCAACCAACACCGTTATTGCATTCGTAAACGACAGGTTATGCGTAGCGGGAAGGCAATTAAAAGCCGTATACATCATCATCAAGTAGCATAACCAAATAGCAACGGTATAAATTAAAAATAACGGTTTGTTTTTCACCACAGCAATACTCTTAAGCCCTTGCCAGAAACCCAAGAACAGTTTCTTTATCTTGTGATATAAGGGCAATTGCACAAAACGCTTGCGTAACAGCAACAGTATAACAACGCAACCTATCAGAAACCCAAGTATAACCGGTATTAGCATTGAGTTCCCCCCAACACCCTCCGTCTGTTTTTTTAGGGTATGATATAAACTATTTATCAAATCATATTGAAACACGAATGCCATTCCTAGCAATAAAAGCATCACCAACACATCAAATACACGCTCAGCGACCACGCTCCCTACCGACTTTTCCAAATCAATATCATCCGATTTCTTAAGAATCGCACAGCGGCTCACCTCTCCCGCCCTAGGTATTGCATAGTTTACCAAATAGCCCACCATTACTGCACAAAAAGTATGAAGTGTTGATGGGGCTTTTCCTGCAGCAGCAAGCAATTGGTTCCATCGCAGTGCCCGCAATATGTGACTTACTAAGCCAATGCTCATAGCAGCCACCACCCATTTATAATCGGCACCCGTTATGGTGGTCCAAAGCTTTTGAGTGTCCTGTCCACGCAAGGCAAGCCATAACAAGGCAAGGCCGAGTAAAATAAAAGCGGAGGTCTTTAATGCGTTTTTGGTTTGTGTTGTCAACGGACTAATTTGTTATGTTCGTCGGGGAATATTACCCAAGGCTTAAAAACTTTCGCTTCCTCAAACTCCATTGAGCAATATGATATAATAATCACAGTATCGCCCACTTGGGCAAGTCGTGCAGCAGGACCGTTTAGGCAAACCATGCCACTGCCACGCGGTGCTTGTATCACATAGGTTTCAAGCCTTGCTCCCGTTTGTACGTTCAGCACCTGCACTTTTTCATTCTCTATAAGGTTAGAGGCCTCCATTAATGCAAGGTCTAGTGTGATACTTCCAACGTAGTTTAGCTCTGTTTGTGTGAGTCGGGCTCTGTGTATTTTTGATTTGAGTACTTGTATATTCATAAAAGAACAGCAAAGCTAAGGCAAATCCTTGGTTCAGAAAAAAGAGATGAAATATTGAATGTGTTATTACTCCTCTGTTTCTATCTTCCCAATACCTAATCTCAAAGAAAATACATGAGAATAAAGAGCCGCAGAAGAACCGCCCAAGTCAGTGAAGGCGTAATCGACCATCAGGTTGTTAAGTTTTAAACCCACGCCAATGGTTGGCTGCACAATAGTTTTGGACTTCCCCACAATATCTTTTACTCTTTGAAAATTGTATGCCCCCACTCTTAAAAAAACAATATCGTTATAGTTGCTTTCTAGCCCAGCAGACGGGTTTACACTACCCGCACGGGTGCTTATTAGAGAATTACGGTGGCCATCAGTAGTTATCTGTAGGTTGGCCTCAGGAAGAATAGATATTTTATCGTTAAGTGTGATTTTACGCGACACACCGCCAATAATACGAGGTGTTGCTACTTCTAAAGAGCTTTGTGGAACAATATTGCCCGCTTGCTGAAGTTGTGCTTTTTCGGTTTGTGTAAAGCTATACTGCCAGCCAGTAAATGTAAAAGTAATATCGCGACCCATGAGTGCAAATATCCAATCATCTTTTTTGTGTTGTACACCAAAATCGAACCCAAAACCCCAAGCATTTGCAAAACTGCCAACAGTGCGGTGTATCAGCTTTGCTGTTCCGCCCAAGGAGGTACTGCCATTATTAAGCAAGTGGCAGTATGTTCCCATAAAAGCCCAATCACTAGCCGAGAATGTTTTAATGCGACTATAATCTATTTCGCCACTTGGCCCACGAAGGTCTATGGTGTTAGGTATATTGTCAATACCAAAACGAATAATGCTAAAACCGACAGCATTTTTGTCATCCACTCGTTTGTATACTCCTGCATAATCATAATTAGCAATTCCAGAGAAATAATTTGCATGTAATACAGAGAATTGAAATTTTTCGCTGGCCCGCATCAGTCCTGCAGGGTTCCAATATGCTGCTGAGACATCATTGCACGAAGCGATTACAGAATTACCCATACCAAAGGCTCTTGCCGATATGCCGATATTCAAAAAGTCGTTGCTGTATTTGCGAGTTTGTGCGTAAGTAGTACACACAAAAAGGTATAACAAAATAAAAAAGGAGGCTTGTTTTAGCATGATGCAAAAATACTTGTTTTTTAGTGAAGATACATATATTGTGAAAAGGGTTGCATTACATTTGTAGCTTATTATGGACATCCTGCAACTGCTTAATCACAAAGGCCCCATGCTAATTAGCGGCAAAGAGCAATTGAGCTATGAACGATTTTGTGAAAAAATTATTGAGCGGTCAACTAAACTTAAAGAACAAAAGCTACCAGTAGTTCTTGCTATCAAGGCAGAATATACTATTAATTATTGGTTTGATTTTTTCGCACTATTATATAACAAACATGTTCTTTTTCCTTACTTAGAAGATGCACCTAGCTATGCTTGGCTTGAAGGAATTTATGCCAACGGTAATATTATACATACTCAAACAGAAAGAAACGAAGATTTAGATTTGTTTCTTACCACAAGCCAAGCGGGTATTGCGCTTGAGACTTCTGGAACCTCAGGGAACAAGAAAGTTGTGCTACATAATTTTGATAGGATTGTAGAAAAATATGCAAAACTACAACGCAAGTTTAAAACCATTTTGGTGTTTAGCCCAGAGCATATATCGGGGATAGAAACCATGTTGAGTATTATAATACCCGGGGGGACGGTTATAATACCAGCAGACCAAAACATAAACGCTGTTTGTAATATCATTGAAGAAGAGAAAGTAGGTTTATTGGCATGCACACCCTCGTTTATGAGACTAGCAATGGTTTCAGGGAATATCGAAAAGTTAAAGAATATACAAATATTAAATCTTGGAGGCGAAAGAACAGATAAAAACTTATTATACAAGCTAAAACAAAATATACCAAGTATGCAAGTATACCAAGCCTTTGGCACAACAGAAACAGCCAATATAAGAACACACTCTCTGCAAGGAAGTGTTTTTTTTAAACCAGGAAAAGAAGGCGAAGATTATATTATAAAAGAGGGGGTTTTATGGTTGAAGAAAACCCCAAGTATTGAGTGTTTTTTGCAGGGCAAACCGCAAATAGAAAAAGGCTGGATATGCACCAACGACAGAGTAGAACAAAACAGCGATGGTTATATAAACATATTGGGTCGCACAGAAAACACAATTAATATAGGAGGAGAAAAGGTTGACCCGGCCGAAATAGAAAATATTATAATACAAATAAAAGGCATACTGTCAGTAAAAGTATATGGGGAAAACGACATTCTTATGGGAAAAAAACTGGTCGCCGATATCTGCATAGATCAAGGCGAATCAATCAAAAAGAGCGAAATTATATACTTTTGCAGAAACAAACTTTCTGACCATAAAATACCTGTAAAATTTCATATACATAACGAAATAGCCTTAACTTCGCGACTCAAAATTAAAAAAACATGAAGAAATATTTACTAGTTTTATTTACTATCGCCTATTGCTCAGTGTCAGCACAAAGGATTTATGTTGAAGACATGATGGCTGCAAGAAACAACCTCCCGCAAATTCCGTTATCAACAGAAATGATCAAGAAGCTCTGCATAAAAGACGGAAAAACCAATAATTGTAAAAGCATAAAAGACCCCTTAGACATTACGTTGCGACTTAGAATGGATTCTATGAATACGCCCATTAACACAAGGATGGAAGAACCAGGCAGAGGGGGTCCTATGGAGCTTCTTATACCAGCAACTCCCGAAAGAGAAAGGGAGTGGAAAGACGTACTAAAGAAAAGTATCGACTCGATGGAAACATTGTTGGAGAAAGAACATATAATCACAGTTAAACTAGGAAGAACAGACTACCATGAAACTCCAAGATATGAATTGGCACTAAAAGACCTAAGAAATAGATTAAGAATGCCCGTTTTCTCAAACACCTATTATCACATGAACTATAGAGAAAGAGAGGTTGTTAGGGACTCCATTTATACCAAAGTGGGAATCAGTAGATCAACTACCAACCAATTGCTTGTATATGAAAAATTGATTTTCGAAACGAACAAAAAGAATATTTTCGAAATGACAAGTATTAGCGGCACGCAACAAGGAAAATTCTCTGAGGTACAAAACCTAATCACCAAAGAAATTAAAAACTTGCGAGATTCAATAGATAAGCAGTTCAAAGAAATATCTGACTGGAAAACAAAAGAGTTGGCAAAGGCAAAAACGGCCACAGAAAACACGAATATAAACCAGCTGGTAGTGACCAAAACCCAAAAACTATTAAGCTCAACCCACAAACTATTAATAGACCGATATAATAGTTTAACCCACAAATATGACGACCAACTTTCAACGCTTAACGAGGCCTTGAAATGTTATGAGTTTGGAAACAACGCAACAACCAACCAAGAAAAACAAATGCAAAATATGGTTGCCCAAGCCCAGTTGACAGCCTATGTTACTATGGGCTCCTTGGCCGATTTTTGTGTTTTTGCTCATGAAACTATTGTAAAGTACAGCACCAAGTAAAACTGTATATATTTGGAAACCCATACCAATAGGCTTATACATGCGGCGAGTCCCTATTTATTGCAACACGCCCACAACCCCGTAGATTGGTATGAGTGGGGTGATGAAGTTTGGCAAAAAGCCAAAGACGAAAACAAATTAGTTTTGGTAAGTATTGGCTATTCAGCCTGCCATTGGTGCCATGTAATGGAGCACGAATCGTTTGAGGACGAGGAGACCGCCAAGGCGATGAACGAATCTATTATAAGCATAAAAGTAGACCGAGAAGAGCGCCCCGATGTGGATCAAGTATATATGGATGCCTGCCAACTTATTACAGGCCGTGGCGGGTGGCCACTTAATGTTATATGCCTGCCTGATGGAAGACCTATACATGCAGGCACTTATTTTCCCAAAGCACATTGGATTGATAGCATAAATAAACTTAGAGATTTCTATACACAAAACCCTGAAAGGGCTGATGAATATGCCACAAGGCTAACTAACGGAATGGCAAATTTAGAGTTAGTAAATTTAAAAAACGAACAGTCTGAGATATTATATAATACAACAGAAGTATATAATGCTTTACAAAAAGCATTTGATATAACTTATGGAGGGCTTAGCTATGTGCCCAAGTTTCCGATGCCGCCTGTGTGGAATTTTGTATTGGATTATCATAGTAAAAGTTGTGATGAAATCGCTAAAGTACAACTATATCAAACCCTCTCCAAAATGTCGATGGGTGGAATATACGACCAGTTGTGCGGGGGCTTTGCAAGATACTCGGTTGATGGGGAATGGAAGGTGCCGCACTTCGAGAAAATGTTATATGATAATGCACAGCTATTAAGTTTATATAGCAGGGCATATCCATTATACAAAGAACCTTTGTTTAAAGAAACCGCCGAAGGTATTATAGATTTTGCAATGGTAGAATTATATAATAACGATGGATTGTTTTATTCAGCACTGGATGCGGATAGCGAGGGAATAGAGGGGAAGTATTATGTGTGGAGCGAAGAAGAACTTAATATATTATTGGGTGAAGACAGTAAACATTACATAGCATATTATGGAGTAGGCAAAGAAGGTTTTTGGGAGCATGATTATAATATATTGTTGCTAACAAAAACCACAGAACAATATTGCCAAGACGAAAAATTAGAGATTGAAGAATTTAAAAACTATATAAGAGAATGCAAAAAAACATTGCTTGCCGAGCGAGACAAAAGAATAAAACCAGGACTTGATGATAAGATTATAGTATCTTGGAATTGCTTAATGGTAAAGGGCCTTATTGAATCCTATAAATCATTTAGGAATGAAACATATATAATAACAGCAGAAAAGTGTATCAATAAAATTATTGAGATTGCATTGGATGAAAACTTGAACCTGTTTAGAATTATTAAAAATGGGCAATCAAAAATCTCAGCTTTTTTGGAAGATTATTCTTATATGATAGATGCGTTAATAGATCTATATCAGGTTACAGGAAACGAATATTATATAGATTTGGCAAAGAGACTTACGGATAAAACAGAAGCAGACTTTTATGATAAAGACGCGGGACTGTTTTGTTTCATTTCTAAAAACGGAGAGCAATTAATAGTTAAAAAGTTTGACACCACCGATGATGTGATGCCTTGTGCCAATGCGGTAATGGCGACTAACCTTTTCAAGTTGGGGCATTACTATGCAAATATGGAATGGATTAATACACCACAAGAAATGCTCAAGAAACTCAATCCTCAGTTTTTAAAGTTCCCGACCGGTTACGCCCACTGGCTGCAATTGCAATTGATGGTGGAGACAGGTTTGGTTCAATGGGTTTATACGGGTAAGCCATCCGGTTTGAACTTAAAAGATTATATATTGCCAGGGGTGGTGTTTGCTTATGCTAATAGCGACAGCAAGTTGCCTTTGGTGGTAGACAAACATGGAAACGGCTACGAGAGTAAGCATTATATATGCAAAGGGAATACTTGTTTGGCTCCTGTTGATAGTGTGGAAGAAGCCTTGAACAACTGCTTTTCATAAAATAATAGGCTTCCCGTTTTTTTCATTTGGAATGTTGGAGTTTAAAGGGTTATTTTTGCAGCCCTTTTAAAAAAACGGAGAGGTGCCTGAGTGGCCGAAAGGAGCAGTTTGCTAAACTGTCGTATGGGGAAACTCGTACCGAGGGTTCGAATCCCTCCCTCTCCGCTTAAAGAAACAGACGACCAATACTTTAACAAAAAATATAACCTGGATATTTTGCCTATAATGGCAGTCCAGTATAACAATAAAAAATGATCGGGGTTTAGTTCAGCCCGGTAGAATGCCTGCTTTGGGAGCAGGAGGCCGCAGGTTCGAATCCTGCAACCCCGACATTTTTTATAATAATATTTAAGAGCCACATGCCTCCATAGCTCAGCTGGATAGAGCAACGGTTTTCTAAACCGTAGGCCGTAGGTTCGAGTCCTACTGGGGGTACTTTAAGCAGAGTGAGTTTGAGGGGTGAGAGCGAGGCAATTCAAACAATCAGAAATTTTATTAATTAATCAGGGGACAGTTTAGGGGACTAAGCTATTTCATCCGTCAAAACATTTGTGTTAACCAACCGTGTCGAAAGACACTAGATCTCATTCATAACTTTAAGTCTCCTTGCAGAAGACTTAAAGGAGTAGGTATCACCAAAACAAAATAGTGTCCATGCAATTTGCCAGATCGTTGCCCTTGCATTTTATATAGGAATTATAACACAACAAACATAAGTGTTAATCCCGAAATAAAAAACAATACAAATGACGCGTAAGGGGGTTGCTTATTGCACCACCTCAAAATCCAATTGCCTTTTCTCCAAGTTGGCTTTTGCAACGCGTATCTTAATTGGATCTCCGAAGGTGAATTTGTACTTGCGGTTTTTAAGGGTCATGCTGCTTTCGTCGAAGGTGAAGGGGCCGCCGCTCATGGTATTGCTGCGTATCATGCCTTCGCATTTGTTTTCTACCACTTCTACAAACACGCCCCATTCGGTTACGCCTGATATAATACCGTCGAACTCGCGGCCTACATTGGTTTGCATCAGTTCTACTTGTTTGTATTTGGTGCTGGCACGCTCGGCCTCGGTAGCTTGTATCTCTTGTTGGCTGCTGTGTTTGCAGTATTCTTCGTATTTTAGTGAATCAGCATTTTTGCCTGAAGCGAGATAATGTTCTACTAGTCTGTGTACCATTACATCGGGATAACGGCGTATGGGCGAAGTGAAGTGGGTATAATAATCGAAAGCCAAACCATAGTGCGATGTTTCCTTTGTGGTATATAATGCCTTCGCCATGGTGCGGATAGCCATGCCCTGCAATAGGTTTTGTTCGGGTTTGCCCTCAATATTGTGAAGCAGAGCATTAAGATTGTGCGATAGCTTGGCAATATTTTTCACCTCGATACGGTGCCCAAACTTGCGGGCAAGTTTTTCGAAGGCAGCGAGTTTGTCCATATTGGGCTTGTCGTGCACGCGGTATACAAAGGTTTGTTTGTTGGGCTTGCCATCTTTGCCTTTACCTGCAAACTCAGCCACACTGCGGTTGGCCAACAGCATAAAGTCTTCGATGAGTTTATGGGCATCCTTGCGTTCTTTTATATATACAGATAGCGGTTTTCCGTTCTCGTCGAGCTTGAATTTTACTTCAGCACTTTCGAAAGAGATGGCCCCGTTATTAAATTTCTGCTCACGAAGTGCGTGGGCAATTTTATTGAGGGTGAGCAGCTCCGTTGCATAAGGACCTTCTTTGTTTTCTAGCACTTCTTGGGCGTCTTCGTAAGAGAAACGTTTGATGGAACGTATCACGGTTCTGCCAATCCAAGTATTATATACTTTTCCTTCTAGGTCCATTTCGAACACAGCCGAGAAGCAGAGTTTGTCTTCATCGGGACGCAGCGAGCAGAGGCCGTTTGAGAGTTTCTCAGGAAGCATCGGTATAGTTCTATCCACCAAATAAACCGAGGTGGCACGTTTGTATGCTTCTTTGTCCAATATGCTTCCGGGTGTTACATAGTGTGATACATCGGCAATGTGAACGCCTACGCGGTAGCGGTCTCTGCCAAGGTCTTCGTATGATATAGCATCGTCAAAATCCTTGGCATCTGCTGGGTCTATAGTAAAAGTAGTGATACCTCTAAAGTCTTTGCGTTTGGCAACTTCTTCTTTGCTTATAGTAGTAGGAATTTTATCGGCTTCATCTTCAACTTCTTTTGGGAACTTGGTAGCAAAACCAAACTCGGCAACTATGGCGTGCATCTCGGTATCGTTATTTCCAGGTCTGCCCAGTAGTTCCATTACTTTACCTGTGGGCGATAGTTTTGGATTGTCCCAACCCGTCATTCTTACCAATACCTTGTCGCCTTCTTTGGCATTCATAGAATCTTTGAGAGGGATATGTATGGGTGTATACATTTTTTTATCATCGGGATCAAGCGTAGCATAGTTTCCGGTGATATGTATAATACCTACCCAATCGGTTTTCTTGCGGCTGAGTATTTCTGCAACACGGCCAAAAGGTTTCCCGTTTTGCAGGCCACGCTCAAGTTGAACTTTTACTTTGTCTCGGTCCAAGGCGGTGTTGAGCATGTCGCGGCTAACAAAAACATCTGGAGTTTCGTCATCGCAAATTACATAACCGTTTCCTTTTTGATTGAGGTCGAGGATCCCTTCTTTTATTTGAGGGATATACTTTTGTAAGTAACGACCAACGGATATTTCTTCTATGTCTCCTTCGTGTTTTAATTGGTCAAGAACCAACTGAAGGGTTTGCATATCGTTCTTGTTTCCAATAAAAAGTTTGGAGGCAAGTTGTTTTGCGTTGAAGGGTTTGTTGCCAAAGCTATTGATAGCGTCGAGGCAGGTTTTAATAAATTCTTTGAGTGGTTTAGGCATAATAAAGGTGCAAGTTGCAGCATAATTGCGGGATGATGAAATTAAGTTTGCTAGAAAAAGCAAAAAAAGAGATTAAAAAAGAACCTCGCTGCATTGTAATATAGTATAAAGGAATGAAGGGGCCATTTTGTTTGTTTATGCCATAATATAAAACAGTCATTCCGATTTTTTTTGGCGGTTTATGGGGCTTAACTTTGCCGCCCCAAAGCTATATTGAAATTCGTTTTACACCCTTTCCCAAAAATGAAAATATTAGTCTGCATAAGCAATGTACCCGACACCACCACCAAGGTAACCTTTACTGAAGGAAACACCCGGTTTAACAATGCGGGGGTACAATATATTATAAACCCATACGATGAATTGTCTTTGACTAGGGCTTTGGAGCTTACCGAAGCACAGGGAGGAACAGTTACGGTAATTAATGTGGGATTGGTGGATACGGAAGCGAATATTCGCAAAGCTCTAGCCATTGGTGCACATGAAGCTATTAGAATAAATGCAAAACCTGTGGATGCTTATTATGTTGCCGAACAAATAGCAGAAGTTGCTATAAATGGTGGTTATGATATAGTGATGACAGGCCGCGAATCGATTGATTATAATAGCGGACAAGTATGTGGTTTGCTTGCAGAAATGCTAGGATGGCCCGGAATAAATGTTATTACAAAAATTGATATAGATGGCGGCAAAGCTATTTGTGAAAGAGATATAGATGGCGGCAAAGAAAAAGTAAGTTGTTCATTGCCTTGTGTTATATCAGCACAAAAGGAACTAACAGAACCTCGTATACCAAACATGAGAGGTATTATGGCAGCACGTACCAAACCATTGCAAGTGTTAGAGCCCACATCAAACCAAGCCCACACCAAAGTTTCAGTATACGAATTGCCGCCAGCAAAGAGCAGCTGTAAAATGATAGACCCTGCAAATGCAGGACAGTTGATAGACTTATTGCATAACGAATCCAAAGTAATTTAATTAGTATTATATATTACAACTATGAACGTATTAGTATTTGCCGAGCATATTGATGGGTCTTTCAAAAAATCGACTTTTGAAGCATTGTCTTATGCTAAGGCTATAACAGGGACAACTTCGGTAGCAGCCTTGGTGATAGGAGAAATCGATGCTGAAAAACTATCAGAGCTTGGAAAATATGGAGCCAATAAGGTGCTTCACGATTCGCAAGCATTATATAATACTTTTGACGGAGCAGCTTATGCTGCTATTATAGCAAATGTAGCTCAGCAGGAGCAAGCTAAAGTATTGGTAATATCGAACAGCTATTGCGGAAAAAATATAGCCCCGAGAGTGGCAGTTAAATTAAAAGCAGGTATTGTATCAGGCGTGGTGAGTTTACCAAAGATTGAAGGAACAAACTTTATAGTTCGCAAACCAGTATTTAGCGGAAAAGGCTTGGCCGATGTTGCAATAGAAACAGAAGTAAAAGTATTGGCAATTACGCCAAACTCATATCAGTTGAACGAAAGCCCAGCAGAAGCAACAGTGCAAAATATACAAAGCGATGCACAGCCAATTTGCCAAAGCTTGGAGATAAAACGTGCAACAGGAAAGATACCTTTAACAGAAGCAGAAATAGTAGTAAGCGGAGGTCGTGGATGGAAAGGACCAGAAAACTGGGGAATGATAGAAGAGCTTGCACTAATATTGGGCGGAGCAACCGCGTGCAGTAAGCCTGTGAGCGATATGCATTGGAGATCGCACGAAGAACATGTGGGACAAACAGGAATAACAATTAAACCAAATTTATATATAGCAGCTGGGATTAGTGGAGCTATTCAACACTTGGCAGGGGTAAGCTCTTCGAAAGTAATAGTTGTAATAAACAAAGACCCCGAAGCTCCATTTTTTAAAGCTGCTGATTATGGAATAGTGGGCGATGTATTTGAGGTGATGCCCCAAATAATTGCAGCAGCAAAAAAATTCAAAGCATCATGAAATTGATTGAGCTTTGCAGTATATTTGTATATAATATAATAAGAGGTTTTATAAAAGAAATTTAGCTTGAACAAAGTACAACTTAGCGTAATCGGTCTCACATCCGGGCAAACACAAGGTTCTTATACACTTATATTGGGTGAAAAGAATGGGCGGAGAAAACTTGCTATTATTATAGGAAGCTTTGAGGCCCAAAGTATTGCAATAGAGATAGAAAAAATAGTTCCCTTCAGGCCCATGACCCACGATTTATTTGTGAGTTTGTCGCATTTGTTTGATATAGAATTGCAAGAAGTGATGATACACAAATTGCAAGAAGGTGTTTTTTATGCCAAGCTCGTTTGCGTAAAAAATGCAGAAACACACGATATTGATGCACGCACAAGCGACGCGATAGCTCTAGCTGTTCGATTTAAATGCCCTGTTTATACCACAGATGAAATTATGTTAGCAGCGGGCCACGAAATCAATATTGAAGAAAAAACAGAGGAGGAAAACTATGACCTCCCGGAGGAAGATATAGAACAGGAAAGAATACTTATCCCAGGCTTAGAGTTAGATGAATTCTCTGCTTTAAGCCACGAGGAGCTAAACATATTGCTCGATGAAGCAATTAAAATTGAGGACTACCAAAGGGCAGCCCTTATCAGGGACGAGATGAACAAAAGGGGTTAATTACAACTTATTTTTTGTATATGGCTTTAATGGTCATAGGTATATTAATCCCCATTTTTATTAAATAACATGCTGTCGAACAACTACTTGTATTAACCTCGGGCGTGCTCCCAAACTCCATTTATACGCTAGGAACACATTGCTAGGGTGTCTAATAACCCATCCCATTCTCCAGCCCCAAAGCTTAATTTATCAGAGTGCACACTCATAGAGACGGGAGCATTTAACATAGCCGGTTTTAAGGTAACGAAGGGTGTGATAATCCAATCTATATAAAAGTTGCTATATAGTGTTGCTCGGCGTCTACCGCAACCAGCAGCATAAAAACCCAATCGTACATTTTATTAAAGTTGAAACCAGTATGAATCGTGCCTATAAAATTTTGCTGTGCTGCAAATTGGGAAGATCTTGTCCATATAAAAAGGTTCTAATAAAAGAGAGGCCATTTTAGGGTCTTGGTCATCGCTCTTAACCTTATATGTAGTGGTTTGCGAAATAGAAACAGGAACAAAACAAAAGGAGATAAGGGATAGAGATAATACATTTTTCATGGTTGTTTATTTTAATTGTGCTGCAAAGCAACCCTAAAAGATATACAATATCAAATACCGCCTTAATGGTATTTTTAACAATTGGGCATATTTTTGCCCAAAATAAATACAGACACAACTTGAGCCGCAACAAAAAACTAGCCCGCTTTGCAGAGTTTTCAACTTTCCCAAATACTTATGAGAAGAGCGAAGGATTAAAAAGTAACTGGCAGACTAAGGTCTTTAACAACAACAGCCCAATAGTGCTAGAGCTGGCGGCAGGCAAGGCAGAATACACTGTGGGAATGTCGAGATTGTTTCCAAACAAGAATTTTGTGGCGATAGATAAAAAGGGAAACCGGCTGTGGGTTGGTGCAAAAAAAACCCAAGAAGAAAAGCTGGTAAACACAGCTTTTGCCCGCACTCAAATTGATTTTCTAACGGACTGGTTTGGTCCCGCCGAAGTTGATGAAATATGGATTATTCACCCTGACCCTCAAATAGACAAAGCCCGCAAAAGATTAACAGGACCCATGTTTATTGCACGCTACAGAGAAATATTAAAACCAGGCGGAGTAATACATTTAAAAACCGACAGCACGCTATTGTACGAATATACTTTAGAGATTATAGCCGAGCAAAAACTAAAGCTGATAAGCCACCACGCAGATATATATAATGCCGAACTATATAATGATGTGCTAGCGATTAAAACATATTATGAGCAGATGTTCACAGCAAAAGGAGAAACAATAAAGTATATATCCTTTACTTTAGACTAAGCTATAATTTTTTGTGGGTTACCCTTAACCCAATTCCTTTTACTCCATTTAAGGTTTCAGTACGCATCATTTGACGGAACTCAAAACGATATCTACCCGCTTTTTTAAGCTCTATTTCTTTAAACTTATCGTCAATCATGCGGTAATCATATATATCGCCCAGTCCATGGCCCAACCATTTACCGTTGTCTTCTGCAAGCTTAAACTCCACGAGCTCTTTGGTTAGTCTTCCGTCAGGATTATATGCATACACCAATAAAAAAATATTACTGTAGGGATAGGTAGCTCCAATTCTTAAATTGGTGTGGAAATCATAAACCCCTGTGGTGTCAGTTACTTCAAACTCAAAAGGAATTTTTACAGTCTTAGCCCAAGAACCGTCGTCAATATATATGTTCTTCTCGAACACGCGATCATTCTCAAAAGCGGAAGCAATGAACAAAACCAAGCAGATTGCCGTGAACAGAATTAGGGAAATATAGTTTTTTAAAGATTTCAATTGCGTGCAAAAGTAAGAAGCAAATCACCAATTTTTTTTGATACGGTATTGCAATAAAAAGATTTTCTATTTTGTAATAGAATAAAACAGGTTAATAATTATGCGTAAATATGTCGTTCTTTTATTTATAGTCTATATAGCTTTTTGTTTTTTATCCTGTTCTGAACAGGATAAAGTAGTCAAGACAAATATACCAGGTGCAAGCTAAGTCGCATGCGGGTCGAATTATGAAAGTGCCATAGTAATTAATGAAAAAACAGAAATCAAAGGAGCACAAGCAGAATATAAATCGCCAAGCAATAATTACCCGGGCTATACTTTTATTTCGCAAAAATTAAAAACGCACAATGAAAAGCTTTACTATGCTATAATAATTAAAACAAAATCAGAAAAAACGAGGTGTATTTTGAAATATTAAGCTTTTCAGGAAAATTCTAAAACAGATTTCTAACAAATTTTGCGCAAAATTTTCTTTTAGCCAAAACAAAACTGCTCCTATCTGTTGTTATGTATAGATGAAAGTAGGAATGGTATGTTTTCCCACATTTGGGGGCAGTGGCGTGGTTGCTACAGAACTAGGCAAAGCTTTAGCTGCAAGAGGACATCAAATTCATTTTATTTCCTACAATTTACCAGCAAGGATAGACATATTTAACAACAACTTGTTTTATCACGAGGTGAATGTGAGCACCTACCCTTTATTTGATTATCCTCCTTATGAAACGTCCTTGGCTAGCCAAATGGTTAATATTGTGAAGAACGAAAAACTGGATGTATTGCATGTTCACTATGCCATACCTCATGCATCTGCAGCTATTTTCGCCAAACAGATTTTGGCCGCCGAAGGGATCTATATTCCAGTAGTAACTACACTTCACGGTACCGATATTACCTTGGTGGGCAGAGACCCTCTGTATGAGCCGGTAGTAAGCTATTCTATAAAACAAAGCGATGTGGTGACAGCGGTTTCAGAAAGTCTGCGAATTGACACCTACAAACATTTTCACATTGAAGATAAGGAGATTAAGGTTATACCCAATTTTATAGATTTTAGCAAGTTTAGCAAACTAAAAGTGGAACACTTTAAAAAACTTATAGCACCCAATGGAGAGCATTTAGTTGTGCATACGTCAAATTTTAGAAAAGTAAAAAGAGTGGATGACGTTGTGAAGATATTTGCAGGTATCATCCAAGAAGTTCCAGCCAAGCTTTTGCTTATTGGAGACGGCCCAGAACGTGCAAATATTGAGCAGTTAACTAGAGAGCTTGGTTTAAGCGAGAGTGTTTCTTTTTTGGGCAAACAAGAAGCCATAGATGAGATATTATCGGTGAGCGATTTGTTTTTATTGCCATCGGAACAGGAGAGTTTTGGATTAGCGGCATTGGAAGCAATGGCTTGCGAAGTTCCAGTCGTGTCGAGCAATGCAGGAGGAATAGGGGAGATGAACCTCGATGGCTTTAGTGGTTTTACCTGTGCCGTGGGAGATACGGCAGCAATGACGAGCAGGTCGTTGGAAATATTGTCGAATCAGGAAACGTTGAAAAAGTTTAAACAGCAAGCATTCCTTCAATCAAAAAAGTTTGAAATAGGCAACGTACTGCCTATGTACGAAGAAATATATGAAAGTCTTTGTACTGCTAAGTTAGCCTAATATTTGTTTCACCATAGCCCCAATAGTTTTACCATCGGCTTTTCCCGCAAGTTGTTTCATGGCCAAAGGCATTATTTTTCCAGTATCGGAAGAAGATGTGGCACCCACTTCAGTGATTATTTTTTCCAAAACAGAACGCAGCTCAGTTTCGTCCATTTGAGCAGGCAGATAGGTACTAATTACATCAAGCTCTTCTTGTTCTTTTAAGGCAAGCTCTGGCCGATTGTTTTGGGTAAAAATCTCCAAACTATCTTTACGTTGTTTCACGAGTTTCTGTAATATCTGTGTGGCTTTTTCGTCACTCACTTCTTCGGTTGCCCCTTTTTCGGTTGCGGCTAAAAGCAAAGCAGCTTTTATTGCACGCAACGCACGTAGTCTTGCTTCTTGGCGGGCCAACATTGCTTGTTTAATGTCACTATTGATTTGATTTGAGATACTCATAATTAATATATATTATAATTTTTCTTGTTTGTATGTGGGTTAATTTTGCAAACTTAAACAGGGAGAGAAAATCGTGCAAAAAACAGAAGATGAAGGGCAACAAAATTACAGCCCAATGTTTATTATAGGAAACACAATTGTGAGCGATGCTATCATCGAACAAAACTTTGTGTGTAATATAGAGAAATGTAAAGGGGCTTGCTGTATTGAAGGAGACCAAGGAGCACCGCTTGCTAGTGAAGACATAGAAAAAATAACAGAGCACCTCATGCATATAAAACCCTACATGTCTGAACAAGGAAAAAAACTACTTGCTGACAGGGGTTTTTATGAAGTTGATACTGATGGCGATACCGTAACTACTTGTTTACCGGCAGGAGAATGTGTTTTTGTAGTATATGACGAGAATTTAAATTTAGCTTGTGCTATCCAGAAAGCAAATGCAGAACAAGAGTTTGATTATCCAAAACCCATTTCCTGTCACCTATATCCTATAAGGGTTTCTAACTTTAAGCAAATGGATGCATTGAGTTATCACGAGTGGCAGGTATGCTCGCCTGCGTGTGAACTAGGTAAACAGTTGAAAGTGCCCGTATATAAATTTCTAGAAGAACCCCTCGTTCGCAAATATGGACAAGAATGGTGGGACGAACTGGATGCCATTGCAAAAGACTGGGGCAAATAATTCTGACTATATTTGCCGGTGATAATATAATAAAACACATTTGAGTTTCGTAAAAAAACTAGCTTCCCAAACTGCTCTTTATGGCTTGACCAATGTGTCGAGGCTGATTAACTTTTTGATATTGGCCAAACTGCACTCCACGGTTTTGAGCCAAGTTGAGAGCGGTGTGCAAGGAAACTTTTATGCATACATATCTTTTTTTAATATTCTTTTTACTTACGGCATCGAGACGGCATTTTTTAGGTTTGCCAATAAAACACAAGACCCAAAAACTGTTTTTGGAACAGCTTATATATCTTTAATAGGAAGCAGTGTTTTGCTGATTCTTTTGGGATGGGCAGTGTGGCCAACCTTGGCAGAATTTACCGGGTTTGCATCACAACCTAAATATTTATTATACTTAGCAGCTATATTATTGGTCGACACATTGGCCGCCATACCATATGCAGGGCTTAGACAGCAGAATAAACCAATCAAATTTGCGGTAATAAAAATAGCAGGGATGCTTGTATTCTTATTACTCAACCTTTTTTTCTTGTGGTTTTGTCCAGCTGTTTCTAAAGGGGAATTTTGTGGTTTTGCCCTAGAATGGATTAAAAGTTTTTACAACCCGCAGAATAGTTTAGATTATATATTTTTAGCAAATATATTTTCCAGTTTACTTAGTTTTATATTGTTGTCACCCCAAATTTTCGGATTTAAATATGGTTTTGATAAACAGTTGTGGAAGCAAATGATACGATTTTCTTGGCCTTTATTAATAGCCGGATTGCTAGGCATGACCAGCGAAACACTTGACAGAATTCTTATTCCCAAATTAATAGATGGGCAAGAAGGGCTGGTTCAAAACGGGATATATTCTCAATGTTATAAGATTAGTATTTTCCTCACAGTGTTTGTGCAAGCGTTTAAGTTTGCAGCTGAACCTTTTTTCTTTTCAAAGGCAACCGATAGCAACGCCCCTAAAATATATGCTTTGGTAATGGATTGGTTTGTGCTGGTTTGTGTATTAGTTATCACCTTATTAATATTATATATTGATGTGGCAAAACACCTATTAGATCAAAAATTTTGGGAGGGATTAACAATTGTCCCTATTTTACTATTTGCCAATTTATTTATGGGTATACACACAAACTTAAGCATTTGGTATAAGGTTACCGACAAAACCTTTTGGGGGCTCCTTATCGCCTTGTGTGGAGCATTTTTCACCATATTGCTAAATATTATTTGGATACCACAAATGGGATATATTGGAGCAGCATGGGCCACTTTAATAAGCTATTTAGCAATGTCGTTATTTAGCTATTTTGTTGGCCAAAAATACTATAAGGTTCCCTATAATGTTTTAAGATTTACGTTGTTAGTTTTATCGGCAATATTGATTACGAATATTAGCGATTTTTTGGTTTTGTACTTTTATATAATTGATATGTGGCCTAAACTTATTCTAAACACCATATTGTTGATTATATATATGATATTTATTTGGAAATTATATATAACGCCATTAAGAAAAGAGAGTGCAGTTTTTTCAGGCAGCTAAGTTTTTGGAATCGAGAAAGAAAAAGTGCTTCCTATCGCAGGCTTGCTTTCAAACCAAATTTTCCTTTGTGTAATTCTATAAAATCTTTGCACAATAGAAGCCCCGAAATAGTGACTATTTCGCCAGTTGTGCCAGTAGTGGTCGGCATATGTTTAGTAAGTAAAACGCGGCCTACGGTATCGTTAAAACACACTCCAAAGTCTTTAATTCTTATTATGAGGTCGTTGCTATTATATAAAATCTCGACGACACTATTTTTTTGAGAGTATTTAATGGAATTTCCCAATAAATTTCTCAATACAGCACCTATCATATTTTTATCTGCATTTAAAAGCAAGTGAGCAGAAGAATGGCATATGATATCTATTTTTTTATCGAGGAAAAATATTCTATATGTGCAAGCTCTTCATCAAGGAGTTGCTTAAAAACAAAAGAAGAAATATTAGGTTTTTATATTCCTTGTTTGCTATTTACCCAGCCCCACAAACCATCTACCAAACTCAATGTTTTATCAGCGGAAACCTGAAGCGTTTTCACAACATCATTATTGCGCATAGTTTGATCATTCATTAATAAAGGTAGTTGTATTATGTTACTCACCGGGCCTCGCAAATCGTGGGCAAGCAAAGAAAGAAATTTATCGTGAGAAAGTTTAAGCGGGCTCAATTACGCAATCTTTTTTTCTAAACCATTCAGCCCATCATCGTTTTTGTAAGTTGAATTTATTTTATCCACTTTTAATTTTTCTTACCCAGCCCCTTTTACATATTGTTAAAAAAGAAACAGTGTTTTTTGGTTTAGTTTATTTTTTTTAATAAAGACTAATCAAACCCCTTTCTTAAGCGAAAATATAGCTAAGACAAATAGTGTTTGTCAGGATTTATCTTTGATAAAGTTATATCACAATAATAGTTAGAAAATGTTTTTTCGAATCCTCTTACACAAAAAAAACCCAACGATTAAGTTGGGTTTTATAGTTATTTAAGTAATAAATTTTATTTTGTGGCCTCCTCATATCTTGCAGCCACCGCAGTCCAATTTACTACGTTCCACCAGGCATTTATATAGTCGGGGCGACGGTTTTGATAATGCAAATAATAGGCATGTTCCCATACATCTAGCCCCATAATTGGTGTGCCTTTTACTTCGGCAATATCCATTAAAGGATTGTCTTGATTTGGAGTGGAGCTGATAGTAAGTTTTCCATCGTGAACTAAAAGCCAAGCCCACCCACTTCCAAAACGTGTGGTAGCAGCCTTATTAAATTCTTCTTTCATTTTATCGAAAGAAGTGAAAGCAGCATTAATAGCATCAGCTAATTTCCCAGAAGGATTTCCTCCGGCATTAGGCCCTAAAATACTCCAAAACAAACTGTGGTTATAGTGCCCGCCACCATTGTTGCGGACAGGAGCAGGTAGTTTAGATATATTTTTACATATATCTTCAATGCTCATATGTTCAGCATCGGTGCCAGCTATAGCATTATTAAGATTGGTAACATAAGCGTTGTGATGCTTGTCATGGTGTATTTCCATGGTATGTGCGTCAATGTGAGGTTCTAGTGCATTGAAGGCATAAGCAAGATCGGGTAATTTGAAAGCCATAATTATTATATTGTTTTATTGTGAGGCAAATGTATAAGTGATTTTTTATATAACAATAGCATTAGTGGATTGTTTTTTAAAGAATTAATTCTTCGCTGTTTTTGTAGCAATTTGAATTTTTTCTAGCAGATGATATAACCGAGTTATTGGTTCTGGGACTATAAAGGCTATTTGCCCCCAGGTATAGTCTGGGTTTTCAATATTATTTTTCAAAGAGATAAAATAATATATATTTCCTGGATTACTAAAAGGGGCTGTGCTTTTTTGTAAAGAGTCGGCTAGAGCAAAAATGTTTTTTAAGGTTTTATTTGTTAGGTGGGTTTTTACTTCGGAAGAAGAGCTGCCAGCAATGTCATTATATAATTTACCAAACGAAGAAACACGGTACACGTTTACTTTTCCTGTAATTCCGCCTCCTGAACCAAAAGCAATAAACCTTTCTGGCCCATCAAGCTTAGCCGTTTTACAACCCGCAAAAAACAGAAAAAAACAAAAAATTATATATATATATTTCATGAATGTGATTTTTTATTTGAAGGTACAAACATAAACATAATCATACATACTGCAACACCCGTTGCTGAAACAAGGAACATCACCTTTCCGGTGTATATATCCCAAATTAATCCAGCTGTAAGCCCCGAAACTATTTGCAATAAACCAGAAGCGGCTCCATAAAAACCAAGAGCAGTGGATGCTTCGCCGCTATTGCAAATATTCGTAACCCAGGCTTTGGTATTGCCTTCTACGCAGGCAGCATAAAAACCATATATTCCAAACAACACAAATACAGAAGTGCTATCAATTGAAAAAGGTAAAAATACATATGTTACGATAAAGAAGAAAAACCCAGCAATCAAAACCTTTTTATTACCCCATTTGTCCACTAAGAGTCCTGCTGGAAAAGAAGCCAAAGCATATACCAAATTATATATAATATATGCTTCAATAGCAGTTTGAAAATTTGTTAGATGTTTTACCCAGAGAATTAAAAAAACATCTGAAGAATTGAACAAGGCAAACATCAGCAAAACCTTCATTAGCTGTTTAAATTCCTTTGGGGATTGTTTCCAATAAGAAAAAAAGAGGAAGGGGTTTATTGTAGAACTTGCTTTTTTTACGGTTTTTTTTTCTTTTATGAAAAATATATATAATAATGACAAAGCAGCAGGAATAAAAGCATAGGAAAAGAGAGATTGCATTTCAATCCCCTCGCGTAAAAGCAGCAATGCACAGATGGGGCCTATTGCTGCACCTAGCGTATCCATTGCTCGGTGAAACCCAAACACCTTACCTTTGTTTTTATTGGTTGTTTCACTCGATAGCATCGCATCTCTAGCTGAAGTACGGATGCCTTTGCCTGTGCGGTCCAATAATCGGGCAGAAAAGATGAGTGGAACGAATATGGAAACACCCATTAAAAGTTTCGACAAAGCTGAAAGGGCGTATCCAGTAAACACAAAAGGTTTTCTTTTGCCCAATTTATCGCTCCAAGAGCCAAAGAAACCTTTGCCGTAAGAAGCGAGCATTTCGGCAAAGCCCTCTAAAAGTCCAATAGCAGTGCCCGTAAATCCAATTTGTTCTAAATAAACAGGCAAAACAGGAAACAACATTTCACTGCTTATATCGGTAAATAAACTTACCAACGATAGCAACAATATATTTTTGGTAATGAATTTCACGTTAATAAAAAAAGGGAAGCTTTTGGCCTCCCCTTATATTATATAAGTTTTATATTATCTGTTATGGGCGGCAATGGTATCAATTTGCTGAATGAAATAACGGTATTGCCCTTTTTCGTTTTCATTGTTTGGAGAATTGCCTAGTTTTTCATAATGTGCAAGCATAGCGGCGTAGTAAGCTTTTGTTTTGTTTATATATAATAAGCCTTTTTCTTTGTTGCCTGCTCTATAATAGGCTTCTGCCAATGACACACCGCTTCTTTCCAACGGAACATTAATTTCGGGAAGTACTTTCATTCCCATATCTAACAATTCCACTGCTTCTTTTTTACGGTTTTCAAAAGAGAGTGCATTTGCTACGGTAATAAATACATAGTGCCTTAAGGTAACACATTGACGCATCGAAGTTTCGTCGATATACACATTATCAATATCAGCACCACCAAACCTAAATTTTGTTTTAATTAACTTCAGCGATTTATCGGTATTTATATACCCCATATCTGAATTTGGACCTTGCTTAAGGCCAGGAGCTAACTTATAACACAAGCCATCAACTTGAAAATAATGTTGAAGAGCCTTAAAGTCACTAGCACCAGATGTTGTAGTAAAGCATACTGGGCGTTTTCCAAAATTGTTTGCTATATAGTCAAGCACCGCAATTTCACTTTTATTAAAAGATTTGTGGTCACTGAAATCCATATATATATAATCCTCCATCATTGAAGTATCTTTTATATCTACCATATGATTTGCTACCAACTCTTGTTTATTCACAGCTATTAAAAACTTGTTTGTAGGAAAAAATGGACCACCATCATTGCTGCGTCCGGCACCATTGTTTAATTTGGGGCAATCGTCGCTTCCTACAAAATCCATTACTGCTTTTAAGGGTGCAAAGCCTGTATCGGGAATACCAAACCTTGAAAGACCCGGTGTAGGTATAACTTCGCACTGGTTCATTTTTTCACCCGCATACACTTCGTGTCTAAGGCTCATGGTTATAGGTTTAGATTCAAATGCTTGGCGTTTCATCACATCTATATACCAATCTGTATTAAGCAAAGAAAGGTTTATAACCCTCACATCTGTGCGAATTCCTTCAACGCTTTGTGCATACCAAAGCGGATATGTATCGTTATCTCCATTTGTAAATAAAACCGCATCTTTATCGCACGATTCCAAGTAATCAATTGCACAAGAAATAGCCATAGTGCGTTTGCTGCGATCGTGGTCATCCCAGTTTTGGGTAGCCATTAATATAGGAGAAGCCAACAAACAAACTCCGAAAGCTACACCAGTAGCTGTTCGAGCATTCATACGTTTAGAAAGGAAGTCTATCATAGCCAACACGCCCAATCCGATCCACACACAAAAGTATTGGAATGAGCCAACAAAAGCATAGTCTCTTTCCCGGGGTTGGTAAGGAGGGGTATTTAAATATACCACAATGAGCAAACCTGTAAGTAGGAATAAAGCCATGATTACAAAAAAGTCTTTGCTGTCTCTTTTATATTGCCAATACATTCCTAAAATCCCTAGAATAAGCGGCAGGAAGAAAAAAGTATTGTGTCCTTTATTGTTCTTCTCACTGTCAGGCAAATCGTTGCGGTCTCCCTGCCAAATCTGGTCAATGAAACTTATTCCGGTAGAAACTGTTCCATTAATTGGATCCCACTCGGTTGCTTGTTTATCATTTGATCGACCTATAAAATTCCACATAAAATAACGCCAATACATAAACCCAAGTTGGTACTTGAACATGAATTCTAAATTATGTTTAAACTTAACTTTATCGCCCTGACCTAAACCTGTCCAGCTTCTATAACCTTGCTTTTTATTTTCTTCCATGTTCCACATACGAGGGAATAAAGTGCAAGATTTAGGATCCCATTTGTAATCGAGCTTATTTCCAGTAGCATCATAACGACCAGTTTTTTCATTACGAACATATAGTTTGCGACCTTTAACTACGTCAATGGGTTTTGCATCAAAATTTTGTCCATAAAGCAGCGGCCAATTACCATATTGTTCTCTGTTTAAATATGAAAGCAGGTTGTTTGGGTCTTCTACATTTTGATGGTCCAAAGGAACATCGGCCAATGAACGGATAACAAGCATAGCATAGGAACCATATCCAATTGAAATATATAAAGCACAAAGTGTTATCATATTCCAAATTGTTTTGCCTTTGCGTTTTGTATAAATTAGTAAGAAAGTAAAAATACCCGCCATTAATACAAGGAAACCAAAATAACCCATATTGAACGGCATGTGGAATACATTTACAAACAGAATTTCTATTTGTAAAATAAGCCAAGGGTAACCAGGTATAATAATATTTTGAACAACAATAATTGCAGATAATGCAACGATGATAGCAACAATAAATTTCTTGGTATCAATATGATATTTTTTGAAGAAATAAACGAACACGACAGCAGGTATAACCAATAAGTTAAGCAAGTGAATACCTACTGAAACACCCACTAAGAAAGCTATCATTACTAACCACTTGTCTGCGTGTTTGGGGTCGGTGTCCATAGAGTTCTCCCACTTAAGAATACTCCAGAAAGCGATGGCTGAGAAAAAGCAACTTGCGGCATACACCTCACTTTCCACAGCAGAAAACCAAAAGGTGTCAAGGAAAGTACAAGTGAGTGCTCCCACAAAACCTGCAGCCATAATTGCATAGGTTTTATCTTGCGTCAATTCTTGTTTGCCAGCAGTATATATTTTTTTTGCCAAGTGGGTGATAGTCCAAAAAATGAATAAAACGGTCAAGGCACTTGTAAAGGCAGAAAGCACATTGGTGCAATATGCCACATGAGATTGATCACCTAAAGCAAAAAGCGAGAAAAACTTTCCTAACAGCAAGAACATAGGGGCTCCAGGAGGATGGACTACCTGTTGTTTGTCGGCAGCTGAAAGAAACTCTCCGCAGTCCCAAAAACTGGCGGTGGACTCAAGTGTGAGCATGTATACTGCGAGAGAAATGGCAAATGCCACCCATCCAATTATGTTGTTTAGTTTTTTAAATTGATCCATAATGAATTAGAAAAGATAATTTTAATTGATGAAAGCGATGAGTGGAAATATTAAAATCTGAATAAAGGTCTAGCCCAAGGTATTGCTGCTAAAACAAAAAGTAGGGCTGCGGTAGACCATATAAATAATTGCTTGTGCTTTAAGTTGTCTGTTTTTGCTTTTTTGCTTTTGCTGCGGGCCACATGAACAAAAATCCAAGCTAGCGTCATTAATGTAATATGCTCGATGCCAATTACGCGAATGCCAGCGTTTTTCATAATATCACCCATGGAGTTTCCCTTCATTATATTGGGGTAAAAATAGACCCAATACTGCAGCATCCCTAATAAAAACATCAGGTCTGCCGTAATCATATAGAACAAGCTGAACCTATTATCCAACGAAGTGAAAGGTTTTGCCATACGCCAACCAAGAACGGAACGCATTAACACAACCAAGGCTACAACGAGGTAAATCCATCTGAGCCAACTATGAGAGTAGAGTAGTAAGTTTTGCAAATTATAAAAATTTAATATCGGGCAAAGATAATGGGAGCGGAGTTTATTTTAGGAATGTTAATTTTGCAAAAAAATCAATTTTATTGAAACCAATTAAAGGTTAATTTTGTCTGCTTAAATATAATGAAAAGAAATATACACACATTATCATTGGTTTTAGGAGTTTTTGCATTTGTTTTTGCAGCATTGCACTTCACACCCTCTCCTACAAAACAAATAATTTCTCCCAAAACAGATTCTTCCCCAAATTTAGAAGATTCTAGCTCCAAGAGAAAATATACCATGATGGAAATAGACTATTTCCTAAAAAACTATAACAAGCCTAAAAATGAAATATGGGTATGTTATTTTTGGGCTACATGGTGTATGAACTGTACACGAACTCATAAAACGTTTTCGCAGCTAGACCAACAGTTCAAGGCTAGCAATGTGCGTTTGATATCACTTTCAATGGATAAAAAGAAAAAGAAGTGGACCAAGTTTTTGGAAGAGAATGGGGCTGGATGGGAACAAATATTTGCTACGGGCATGAGCTTCGATAAGAGATTTGTAAGGAATTTTGGAAACATTACCGCACTGCCGCAATGTTTTATTATATACAGAACAGGGGAAGTAAAACGAGTTAAACTTTTGAATCAATTGAGAGACGAAATTATGAAAGCTATTGAGCAATGAGCGGCAACAAACCGCAACTATTGTTGATTGACAATTTCGATTCATTTACTTATATTTTGCTGGATTACTTTGAGGCACAAGGTTGCGAAGTGACAGTGGTTCGAAACGATATTGCTCCGTCAAATTTATTCTTTATCAATTATCAAGGCATAGTAATCTCTCCAGGGCCTGGAACCCCATTACAATCGGGAAACTTGATGCAACTGTTGGCTTTGGTAATTGAAAAAGTTCCCATACTTGGAATATGTTTAGGCATGCAAGCGATAGGAGAGCACTACGGGTTAATGTTAGAGCACGCAAGCAAGCCATTTCATGGAAAACAAACCCCAATAACACACACAGGCCATCGCATGTTTTCAAATATTCCAACACGGTTTTTGGCTGGGCGTTACCATTCATTGGTATTAAAAAACATTGAAGAATCGGGTTTTGATATGACTGCAAAATCAGCAGAAGGAGAAGCAATGGCTATATCGCACAGGCATTTACCAGTGTGGGGCTTACAGTTTCATCCAGAAAGTTGTATGACAGAGCACGGTATCCAGATGATAAAAAACTGGTGTGATTTATTTAGATAGGAGGCTCTTCAACCGAAAGTGTGAGCAGCTTCTCTACATGTGCTTTTGCAGCAAGGTCGGTTTGTAATAATTTGCGTATAGCTATTAAGCCAATGCTTCCTCCGGGCAAAATAAATAAAGCCGCCATCCCTAAAACTTTCAAAATGTCTTCAAGCGAGTCGCGAAGATTTTCGGCTGCCATGTCATCTTCGAACACTTTACCGCTTTGTAAATCTTCTAAAGCCTTGCAAGAATTATTTTTCAATTCTAGCGCAATTTCTTTATCGCGGTTAAACGTGTTACGCATTTTTTCTTTAAGATGCTCGATCTTATCACATAAATCAGAAAGATTTTCTTTTATTTGTTCCATCTTGATGCTAGTAGAGGACTATATATTTACGAAAGGAGGTATAAATTGTTGGATGTGGCCACCGTTTTTATAAATATCACGTACAATGCTTGAGCTGATTGCGGTTAAATGTGGGGGACAAACTAAAAAAACAGTTTCAATTTCAGGCTCAATATCTTGGTTCATCTGAGCAATACTTTTTTCAAAATCAAAATCAGAATTATTTCTTAAGCCACGTAATATATATTTTGCATCCACTTTTTTGCAGTAATCTATAGTAAGCCCGTCATAAGTATCTACCATAACATTGTCTATTTCTGCAAATGATTGTTGCAAAAACAATAATCGTTGCTCAATAGTGAAAAGGTGTTTTTTATCTGGATTAGTGCCAATAGCAACAATTATTTTGTCAAATAAAACGGCAGCTCTTTTCACAATATTATAATGTCCCAAGGTAACGGGGTCGAAGCTGCCGGGAAATACTGCTATTTTATTCATGGGCATTATATATAATAATATTACAGGTAAAATTATTTTTGATTGTCACGCCATTCATACACCCAGGTGCTCTGAATCATTTCTAGGTGCCCCTCGGTACATTCTTCTTTAGTGCCTTTAAAATTTGGAATTTCTAATACCCATTCCATTAGTTCCGTGAAACGGATACGGTATATTTTTGACTCTCCAAAATCATCGCCAAATTTTTCACAGAGTGCCATGGCAATATCCTCATAGTCGTTCCAATATATTGGTAGTTGAAAGCTCATTTTTTTTTAAGTTAAAAGTGGACAGTGAAAAACTAAAAGTGATGTCACTTTTCATTTTTAGTTTTTCACTTTTAGTTTATTTATTAGTGTCCCACAAAACTAGTTTGGTCGGGGACAAGCAGGGTAATGTCGCCATGTATTTCGCATTGACAAGCCAATCTACTTTCAAGAGTTAAATTCTCAGCCATGTCAATTCTGTCCTCTTCGTTTTCTTCCATCTCGCTCAGGTTCTCCATTCCCGATTTGATATATACATGGCAGGTGGTGCAACCGCAAACGCCACCGCAATTGTGTTGCAATTTTACATTGTGTTCCATTGTAACATCCAAGATGTTTTCTCCCTTATCTGCTAATAAGGTTAGTGGCTGCAACGTTTTGTCGGCGAATAAAAAAGTAATGTTATATTGGTTCATTGATTGGGTGCAAAAATATATATAAAAAGGTGAAGAGTTTAATTCTTTTGTAAATCAGTGCTTAGTTGCTCTATGGCCTTACGCATTGTAACTTTATCGGTTTCAAAATTGATAGCCTGCAATAAATAAGGCTCGTTATTGCTGTCGTATATAATTTTAAACACGTGATAATTATATTTTGTTTTACCAATTAAATACGGAGCCGTAGCAAGCTCAGGGTTGTTATTAATCTCGATTTCGCCAGACAAAAGGGAGGAGTCTTTTATGGTGTATTTATATTTTAGTTTTTCAAAATAATCAGGTTTAAAACTTTCTTTAAACGTTAAAATATTTGCAGTGTTAAAAGCAAAATCAACTTTGGTTAAGCGGCTGTTTAATGCTTTTGTGGGTAGGCTTCTGCAGGCTTTACAATCCCACACAAATACGAGATATTCAGGTTTTGATTTGGCCTGGCTTATAATAATAGTTGATTCGTAAAATGTTTTGTCCAATATAATTTTATCATAAAATTCGGTGCTATAAGGATACAAAAACTTTACGGCGAGCGGTATGGTTATCACTATTTGCATAAACAAACGGGTGGTGCTTGCAAGCTTTACTTCACGTAGCCAATAATCGAAAACAATAATAACGAGCAACCCAACAATGGAAAAAACACGCTTAATACCCTCAAAATTTTGTTTGTCGAAAAACAAAACGACAGCCTCGGTGAGAGCAAAGAAAATTAAAAAGAAGGCCACATAAAATAATGGAGACCTTAAATAACCCGCCTTTTTGAACATGGGGGCAAAGTTAATGGGGAAATGGGTGTTGGGGATTAGGAATTAGAAAAAGGGCGGAGGAATTTTGGGAGTGGGCTAGGGGAGTTCCAGTTTTTTTGCATGCCAACAACGAATATCCATGATGTATATATCATGTTTCTGTTGCACCCAACTACCATCCAGCGGGGTTCTAGTTTTTTTGGTAAACACTACGCGGTTTCCGTCGGGTGACACATTGGGCATTTCGTAGGAACCGCTTACGCAGTTGGGACGAAGATATTCTTTTACGGTAGAATCGGTCAAATTTATTTTTAGAATCCAATCTTTGGTTGACATGATAGCTTCATATCCAATAGGCAATAGGCCTATATCACTAAACTCAGAAGTAGGGTCTGCCGAAGAAGTATTTGTCTTTTTTTGATAATCGGCATTGTATTGGAATATTTGGTTATTGCTCTTGTTAAGCCCCGCTAGCACACCATCAACACCTGTAAAAGAAAGATTGCCATTGCCTACATTTAATACTGACTTGGTACTGCCATCCAAATCCATAATTGTGTTTTTTTGAGTGGTTTGGTCGTAAAATAAAATCTGTGTTCCGTCTTTGCTCCAGGATGGACCACTTGCCATTTCTCTTATTTTCCGCATCACGGTACCGTCTTTTTTTATCTTGCAAATATTTCTTCTATTGTCTACAAAAAGAATCCAGTCATTGGGGCCTGGCACAAATGCATGAAACCCAAAATCAGCCTTGGTGCCTTTAGAAAGAGAGTCAGCGAGAGGTTTGCTATAGCTGTACAAAACTACAGAAAACTCATTTGTTCTAAGATTATATGATATTAATTGTTTGAATGGCTGCCCAATCGGTGCATGGCGAGCCATGTCTAAACCAGAAAAATATGAAGTTTTTGTATAATATAATATTTCAGGATAGTAAGGATCAAATTTGGCCTGTTCTCTGTTAAACTGCGCGGGCACGGTGTTGTATGACACCGGCAAATCAACACAAACCTCCACCTCATCTGGATTGTCCAAATCGGGTTTGGCTTTGCGGCAACCCACAAGGCACGCAACCCAGAGTAACAAATAAATGCCCTTATACATTGGCGATTTGGATTTTTGTTCTACAAATATAAGACTTTGTTTTTTATATCCAACAACTTAAACCTCAAAACCAGGAATTAGGTTGTATCGTTTTACTAAAAGCACGGTTCTACAAATATAAATAGCAGTAAATCAACGCTATAAAAACTTTAATTTTTGCTCCCCTATATTTGCACGCATACATGAAAAGCCGAAGACCGATTTATATAGTTCAACTCTTGAGCGATTTGGGTGCCAATCCAGCCAAGCAGGGGGCAGCAATAGGCCCTGTTGCACTGCTAAATTATGATAGGCATCACCAAAACTTTTTCAGTTCCCTGCCTATTACTAAAATAGAGGTGGCAGAAACTTATTCCCGCCCCGGTACATTATACAATTATGCTAAGTATGTTGATATAATAGGAAAACACCAACTAGAAGCCAGAGCAAGAATTTCAGAGATTATTAAAACGGGGAATTTCCCCTTTATACTCAGTGGCGATCATAGCAATGCAGCAACCTGTATTGCAGCAATTAGAAACCAAAACCCAGATAAAAAACTGGGTGTGATATGGATAGATGCCCATGCCGATTTACATACGCCCTATACTACGCCTAGTGGCAATATGCATGGAATGCCTGTTGCAATTAGTTTGGGTATTGACAATAATATATATGATAAAAACAAGCCAAGCGATATAGAAGTTGCATGGTGGGAAAAGCTTAAAACGCAGAATGGGTTAGAAACCAATTCTATTTCACCACGAGACATTGTTTTTGTAGGAATCAGAGATTTGGAAAACGAGGAATGGGACTATATACACAAAGAAAAAATAAAATATTATAGTCCGGACGATATAAAGAAGGCAAATATTGAGCAACTATATAATGAGATATTGCTATATTTTAATGATTATGATTTATTATATGTTTCGTTTGATGTAGATAGTTTGGAAAGCGAATTGGTGCCAGGCACGGGAACCCCTGTTGCTAATGGTTTAACTAAAGAACAAGCTGGAGAAATATTATATAATTTGTGGAATACATCCAAGCTCTGCGGTTTTGAAATAGCAGAAATAAATCCGCAAATTGAAAAAGAAATCACCTTGAAAAACGTATACGATGTATTCGGAACAATGTTTTCATCGAGGGTGTGAGGCAAATTAAGAAATTAACCATTTTATGATATTATGTTTTATTTTTGCAGGCGTATAAAGTAATTATATAAAATAATGAATATAGCTATTGGAGGAGATCATGCAGGATTTGAATACAAAGAAACATTAACTGCTTGGCTTAAAGAAAAAGGGCATGAAATAAAAGACTTTGGTCCATTTTCCAACGACTCATGTGATTATCCAGATTTTGCTCACCCTTTGGCAGCAGCAGTGGCTAACAAAACGTTTAATATGGGTATTCTTATTTGTGGAAGTGGAAATGGTGTATGTATTACAGCAAATAAACATGCTGATATAAGAGCAGCATTGTGCTGGGAGGTAGAATTGGCTAGCCTTTCACGCCAACATAATGATGCGAATATTATAGGAATCCCGTCAAGATTTGTAGATATTGATAAAACAAAACAGATGATTCAAAAATTTATTGATACACCTTTTGAAGGAGGCAGGCACCAGAACAGGGTGACCAAAATCAATCTATAATATGAAGAATTTTTTTATTAGATTATTGGTTTCAGCGGTAGCTGTAATATTTGCAGTGTACTTTTTGGATCCGCATGTAAAATTAAAGGGAGGGTTTGAAGAAGCTTTATTGTTAGCCTGTGTTTTGGGCTTTTTAAATGCGGTTTTAAAACCCTTATTGATATTGCTAACGCTACCCATTACTTTACTCACTATGGGTATATTTCTACTCTTTCTGAATGCATTTATTATATATATAGCATCTTATTTATATGAGAACTTTAAAGTAGAAAGTCTGTGGTGGGCTTTCTTGTTTAGTGTGATAGTCTCGGTAATAACTTCTATAATAGAATCGGTGTTGCGAAGGGATAAAATACTGGATACGAAGCAAAAAGAAGATGTATAAACTATAATATATCTATTTTTAAAAACAAAAAAATATAACCCAAAAGGATTACTTTTTCTTTGTTAATTTTGTATCGGATACCTGATGAAGTTCCTATATAAACAGATTCGATTAGTTTGATATCTATATATTTCTGTAATTATAGCCCATATTGAGTTCAGCAAACAAGTTGAATTCACAATCTAAATTTAGATCTTTACCAATAGGGTGAAACCGGTGATAATAGCTATGCATTTTTCTTTTATAACAACAGCAGGAATTGTATATGAATTGAACCTTATTCCAAGTCGCAATTCTTGATTGAGCAAGAAAAAGTATTTGTATTTCTTTTGAAAACAGCAGAAAGTGTAACAGCTTTGCGCTGTTGCATTGGAACATAATTGTATTCTGTGTCAATATTGGTTTTCTGAATGTTTTGCAGCGGTACATCTGTTCCAGAAAAGTTAGTGTTATGCAATATATTCATCAAATCTTCAGAAGTTATGTTTGGTTTAATAACTTCAGGTTGCAAAGCCATCCACTGTAATTGTAGCCATTTATAAACCAATTCTTTTTTAGAATCCGAAATTTATATATACCCGTATCTTGTGCAAATGTATTTTAAAAAAACATATATAATATGAAAAAACAAAATTTTTTCATTTAAACAAAGTATTATATAAAATCAATAGACTATGCGTTAACTACTACACGCATCACAGCACTTATTATAGCATCGGTATCATAACCGCATTCATTATATAATTCATCTTGTTCTCCATGCTCTATCACCTTGTCTGGCATACCCATAATGTGGACTTGTGCATGATAGTTATGTTCGGCCATGAATTCTAGTATCGCACTCCCCATACCACCTTTAATTGTGCCATCTTCCACTGTAATTACTTTATCGTGTTTTGCAAATATTTCATGCAGCAATTCTTCATCAAGTGGTTTTACAAAACGTATATCATAGTGGGCAACCGAATGTCCATTTTCTTCCAATTTTTCTATAGCTTTTGTGGCATAGTTTCCTATATGTCCCAATGATATAATAGCAGCATCGGTTCCGTCTTTTAATTTGCGACCTTTGCCAATTTCAATTTCAGTAAATGGTTTACGCCAATCGGCCATCACCCCATTCCCCCTAGGATAACGAATGGTAAAGGGCCCTTCAAATTTTCCTAGTTGAGCAGTATACATTAAGTTTCGCAACTCTTCTTCATTCATTGGTGAGG
Organism: Bacteroidota bacterium; assembly: GCA_947477885.1. Lineage (GTDB taxonomy): Bacteria > Bacteroidota > Bacteroidia > UKL13-3 > UKL13-3 > CANJUD01. Next base: position 34,215 of record CANJUD010000013.1, on the reverse strand, counting down.
ACACAATCATATTGGGCACGCATCGCATATATGCAATATCTAATGCTCCATGATGTGTGGGCCCATCTGCACCAGCAATGCCTGCGCGGTCGAGGCAGAAAACCACATTGAGTTTTTGTATAGCCACATCATGCACCACTTGGTCGTAGGCACGCTGCATAAACGAACTATATATATTACAAAAAGGCAGCATCCCTTGCGTTGCTAATCCTGCTGAAAAAGTAACTGCATGCTGTTCAGCAATACCCACATCAAAAGCTCGATCAGGCATGGCTTTCATCATTATATTCATGGAGCTGCCACTGGGCATAGCGGGTGTAATCCCTACAATTTTATCATTCATTTCAGCAAGCTCCACCAAAGTGTGTCCAAATACGTCTTGATATTTGGGAGGCTGCGGAGCATCATAGGTTTTCTTATATATTTCGCCTGATATTTTATCGAATAAACCAGGGGCATGCCATTTGGTTTGGTCTTTTTCTGCTAGTGGAAATCCTTTTCCTTTTACAGTTAGCACATGCAATAATTTTGGACCTGGAATTTTTTTCAAGTCACGCATTACTTCTACCAAATGATGCACATCGTGGCCATCCACAGGACCAAAGTAACGGAAATTAAGACTCTCAAAAAGATTGCTGTGCTTAAGCAGAAGAGCTTTTACACTTTTGCGTAATTTGCTTGCAAATTTTTGGGCATTGGGTCCGAGCTTATCAATATGCCCAGCCAAATTCCACAGTTCATCCTTTACTTTATTATAAGTTCCGCTTGCTGTAATATCAGTAAGATAATCTTTTAAAGCACCAACGTTAGGGTCAATACTCATACAATTATCATTGAGCACCACCAGTAGATTTGCATTTTCAACACCGGCATGGTTCAGTCCTTCGAAAGCCATGCCTGCTGTCATAGCACCATCGCCTATCACTGCAATATGCTGGCGGTCGTGTTCGCCTTTTAGTTTGGAAGCCACAGCCATGCCCAAGGCCGCAGAGATGGAAGTAGAAGAGTGGCCCACACCGAAAGTATCATATTCGCTTTCGCTGCGTTTGGGGAAACCGCTAAGTCCTTTGTAAATACGGTTAGTGTGGAACTCATCACGTCGGCCAGTAAGTATTTTATGTCCGTAAGCTTGATGACCCACATCCCAAACCAATTGGTCGTAGGGCGTATCAAAAATATAATGCAGGGCAACAGTTAATTCAACCACGCCCAAACTAGCACCAAAATGACCTCCGTTAATGGAAACATTGTCGATAATAAACTGTCTCAAATCGCTGCAAACTTTTACCAGTTCTTTCTCTTTGAACTGCTTCAAATCTTGCGGGGTTTGAATTTTTGAAAGGTATTTGCCGGGTTCTATTTCGTAACTCATTCAGTTTTTCTTTGAGATGTATACGTTTCGAATTGAAATATTGTTTGCAAATTTCTGCAATTATTTGTTAAAAACGGCAATAAAATTTCTGAGTTGCCTATAATTGAGGGAAGAGAGGGTAAGATTTTGGCCATAAATTTGTTTTGTGGCAAAAGTGTTTATAATTTCGTGATGGAAAAAGGAACGTTTTTTAAAACAACATGCTGAAAAACAAATTGATGCACAATAAATTTAAAACAAGGTTTCTGGGAACTATTATACTGATTTGCTTCGGCATGCAGGCTTTTGCCCAGCAATCCTCAAAAATTTATGTGCCCTATCGAATCGGTAACCTTTGGGGTTACAGTGATACGGCGGGGAAAGTATTAATCATGCCTAGGTTTACAGAAGTATTTCCTTTTGACGGGCTCTATGGCATGGTACGAGAAAATGGAATATGTAAATGGATTGACCAAAAGGGAGAGGTTCACGATAAAATGTTTGGCGGCGAACCTGATTGTGAAGAATATGAAGATTTTGGACATGTAGAAGAAGATATAACAGGTTTAGAAAACGTAGGTGGGAATTATGGGCGTGCAGATAGCGTATCATACAATATTCCCTATGTGTACGAAAACTTTAAACCAAGTTCCATTGAAAACAGGTTTGCCCTGATGAAAAATGGTTTGTGGGGTGTTATAGATAAGAAGAATAAAATATTGGTACCGTTTAAATATAGTGATATGCTCGTATTGGATGCCAACCATTTTTTGGCAAAAAATGACAGTGCCTATGGTATTTTAGATATTACAGGAAGAGTAACAGTTCCTTTTACCTATGACGGAATTAAAGATTTTGATGGTAAAATCCTTATAGCTCGCAAAGGAGATTATTGGGGATATGTAAATGCTCGAGGTAGGGCAATTACTGGTTTCAAATATGCAGGATGCAAGCCTTTCGTAAAAGGCTTGGCTATAGTTACCCTGCCCAATGAGCAGATAGGCTATATAGATATGCGGGGAAGAGAATATTGGAAAGAACAATAAGATGCAAAAACTATTATATATATCTTTTTTTGTACTGGTATTTGCATGTAGTAAAAGCACAAAAGACGATGCGATTCCTTATGTGGTAGTTGACACTTATATTAATATAACGATAGGGCAGTATATCAAATTACAAAATCCTGGGGGTTGGGTAGTATTAGACAATGTAGGAGTTAGAGGAATTGCAGTTTTTAAAAATATAGCAGGAGAGTATAAAGCTTTTGATTTGAATTGTAGTTATCACCCATTAGACAGTTCTTCAAAACTGGTTGTAGATTCTTCTGGATTTTTTATGAAATGCGGTAAATATGTTGGCGGCATATGGACCCCTTTTTGTGGTTCGCAGTTTGGCACCGATGGGCTTCCTTTGAAGAGTCCGGCAACAAGACAGTTAAGGGAATATAATGCGGCACTTACGGGTAATCTGTTGCATATATATAGCAATTAATCTAAGCGAAAAGAAGGTTTAAAACCGAGGTTGTAAAGCATTTCATAGTCCCAAAGCTGACAGTTAGTGGATTTTCTGTAAAGTAAGACAGGTGTGTGGTCTTGCATATTAATAGATAGTTCTCTATTGATATTTCCTAATAAAGTTAAATCCCATTTTTTTTGATATAAAAATAATACTTTGTCATAGCCTTTATTGAAAGCCCAAAATGGGATAAATGTATCTCCTGTATCAGTTTGAATGATTAAAAATACTTTAAGTTGTTTTATCCCTTTTTTTAAGTCCATTAAAGCATCACGCAATTGCACAACACACTGCAAACAGTTGGTATTGTTTACTATCATAACAGCAGAATTGTTTCCAAATTCGCTCAACTCAAACAACTCCAAATCATCGTTATATAGGTATCCTTGCCCACTTGTAATATTAGCTGATATTAGGCAAATTGGTATTATAAAAAAGAAAGTCTTAATTTTATCAAAGTCCATTGCATTCCATTTGTTTTTAGATATTTTTTGCGTGCTTCCATCCCTGGCTTTCCAGAAATATATTCTAATTTTACAGGGAGATAATATTGGCTAAACATAAATACCGCATTTTTCTTAAAATATAAACTTGAAGAATATGTAATTTCAGGAAATGGCCTTTGTCCGTTCAGCAAGGAGTCCCTCATATAAAAGAAATCTCTAATATTAATTTTGCTGTCCTTTATTGCTTTATTCCTATTGAAGTCGTATATTAAAATATGTCGTGTAGTTTGCTTTTCAGCAAATAGCTTATATGAGATAAGTAATTTATGTTTGTTCACCCAGTAAATCTTCTCAACCCTACAAATACTATCATCTTTACTTAGAATTTTGGAAATAGAGCTTTTAGCACTTAAGATACTGAATGTACTTAATAAAGTATCAAGATTACTATTCTGCCATTTCGGCGGCTCTATATTATATGACTTAAAGTTAGATAATTTAGAATTATAAAAATTGACTTGAAATTTTAGAGGATCGCAAAAAGCTATATTGTCTTTTGTAATAGTTATCCAATGGTGAATTAAATGACTAAATTCAATTCCACTTATTTGGGGATGAATAGTGTTTGTTATTACCCCGCTTCGCAAATCCAGTGTGCTTATACTTGTGGTATGCATTTGGTCGAGAGGATGGTAGTTGTAGCAAGTGTAAAGTACTGCAGTAGAATTGTTTAACTCTTCCATGCTTTCTACATAATGACCAACAGACAATACTTTCTTGAATACATATTTGTTATTTCTGCTAATAAATAAAACCTGAACTCGAAAATGAGAAACAATTAAGTATTTGCCATTTCGTGAAATAAAAAGTGCATTTATGCGGCCAAAACTTTTACTTTGTAGGCTTATACTGTCAGGATAAACTAGTTGAACATCAGTGACTGAACCCGAATTTGGATATACTTTTTTTAGATTTAGATTCTTAAATGATTGATCTTCTTCCATTACGCTGTCATAATAGAAAAGAAAGTACTTTGAATTAAAACAAGATACGGAATTTGCAGCAGACCCTTGAGAATATTTAATGTTTAGGTTAAATCTTGTTTCTGAATTATATGTACCACTTTGACAAAAAGCACGAAGCCCAAAAAAGGCTAAAAATAAACCAACTAAGGCAAACCTTATTAAGCTGAAGTGGTTTGCCATTAAGGAATAAGACCCGCTGTTTGAGCTTCTGCCAATGTATAAATCTTGATTTCAGTGCTGAGACCATTTGTAACAAATGTTACTACCGCATCAGGCAAAATAATAGTGCCTGATAACAGACCTGATTGAATATTGTTCGCGACTATTTGTTCAAGTTCAGAAATACGTTGGGAAGTAAAGGCAATCGACGGTGTGTATATAACAAAACGACAGATATTAGAACCTTCGTCTAAACATTCAAGTCTATATAGGACTAATCCTGATACTGGATCAGTGGTTTGTTTTTCTGTGACTGTTGCAAAACCATTTTTTCCACCATTGAAGCGGTTAATTATAATGTAGCCAAAAGAAGGGCTTAAAATGCTTACCAACATTGAAAGCAAAATCACTTTTTTAAAATTTTTCATAGTATTTTTAAAATTAATGAATTAGACCTAATTGAGTAGCCTCCAGTGTGCTATAAACGATTATTTCGAAACCGCCGGTTAGATTTGAAGTATATACTACAAATTGCTCGCTAGAACAACTAAAAGAGCCTGATAGCACACCAGAGTCTATGCGACTAATTACCAGTACTTCAATATCTGGATACGGAATAATTATGCCATTACCCTGTGATTCACCAGCAGGAGGGAGTATAACCCAATCGCATTTAGTTTGTCCTGGTGTCTCGCATATCAACTTATGCACGCTGTTAATATTGTCATGCGTTTCAGTAAGCTTGAGATAGCCGGCACGCTTTTGGTCTTTGCTTATTATGTAATAAGCAGATGTGGAAACCGAAGTGGAGAATAATACCACTAATGTTAACACTGATAATTTTAAGGAGATTATTTTTTTCATATTATTTATTTTACATAAATTAAAAATGCAACACTAATGCTTATTATTTATTATTTATTATTTATATAAACATGTATATATCAACGGAATAAAAACAAATAATTTGTTACTTATTACTAAAACGAAACTATAAACAAGGATTCTAAGTCACCTATATTACAGCTTTTTATTCCTACGAATAAAAAAATAATATACAGCAAGTATTATAATACCACATCCAAATAGCCCAGTAGCAATAGGTTTTCCAATAGGCTCAAACTCAAAAAACTCAGAACACATCCAAATGGAGTTGGCTGCTATCCAAAAGCAGACGGCCAGATTGTGATATAATTCAGATATATTTTTTTTGCTTAGAAAAGTTATATATATTCCCAACAATAAAGTAGGAACCATCATTATAATACCACCAATTTTAAAAGTAGTAACCCAGCACAAATCTTTGAACAACCACAATACAATATGCCCGTTTTCAAACCAACGAACAGAGTAGATTTTTGGATGAGAATCTTCTTTAGGCGACACTATTATATATTATAATTAAAAACCATATTCGCTTAACAACCAAATCAAGGAACTTATAGTAGCAGAGCCTAGTTCCAGTTCGCGTTTGTTTACATATTTAAACTGGTCAATATCGGTATGGTGAAAATCGAAATATCGCTGAGGGTCGGGGATAAAACCGATGAGTGCAACACCTTGATCTCGCAGTGGGCCAATGTCTGCACCGCCGCCACCTGTTTGCCATTCATTTACCCAATAAGGTTTGAAAAGGTGAGCCCAACTATATAATACTTTCCACTGGGCACTATCACAAGTAGCATTAAAACCACGTGGTGTAAATCCGCCTTCATCGGTTTCGATTGCTGCTATATGTTTTTCTTTATTTGCTTTTGCAAGCTCGGCATATTTTTTACCGCCACGTAGGCCGTTTTCTTCATTCATAAATAACACCACGCGGATGGTACGTTTTGGTTTCAAGTTTAAATGTTTATATATATTTGCCACTTCCATACTTTGTACACAACCAGCTCCATCATCTTGGGCACCATCGCCATTGTCCCAGCTATCTAAGTGCCCGCCAACTATTATAATCTCTTGAGGTTTTTCTGACCCTTTAATTTCTCCAACCACGTTATAGCTTAATACGTCGGGCAAAGTTTCGCAGTGCATTTGCATTTGCAATTGTATATTTGGAGTATTCTGCAACCATTTACTCAGTTTTTCTGCATCGTTGGTACTAATTGCTGCACAGGGAATTTTATTGTATAATGTATCATAACGCATAGAACCAGTATGCGGGTGGTCGCTCAAGCCCACTTCCATGCTGCGACAGATAGTTCCAACCGCTCCATACTTTGCAGCTGTAGATGGTCCGGCCCAACGTTGGTCGACAGCCCCACCATAAGCTTCGAAAGTAAATATTTTTGCGGGATCCATCGGGCGGTTAAAAAAAACTATTTTTCCTTTGATTTTTTCTTCACCTAGTTTCGCTAAATCAGCTACGCTATCTACCATTATGAGTTCTGCTTTGATGCCACCTTCAGGCGTTGCCACACTTCCACCTAATGCTATAATATTTAGTTTCATATAGCCTAAATGAGGATGAAAAACAGAAGCAGATTCTTTTTTGCCCCGGACCCAGTGAGGCACCATTACGGGTTGCAACCATACGGAATCGAATCCTTTTTGTTCTTTCATGAGATGTTCCATTAATTCCACTGCTTTATTTGCTTGAGGGGAGCCACTTAGTCTGCCGCCTACTTTACTACAAAGTTGTCCCAAGTTTTCATAGCATAGCCCTTTGGTGAGGGCGGTATGATATATACGTGCAATGGTTGTAGAATCGTTGTTTTGAGAAAAACATATTATATAATTTAACGAAAAGAAAATTAGGATAGAAAGATTTTTTATCATGATACAAAAGTATAGTTATTTAATGATTTAATGATTTGATGAGGTGTGATTTTATTATTTATTATATATTATAGAAACCCATTAGTTTGTAATAATTCTAACAAATTCAAAGTATCATTATCACGAACCAAAATGCCTTTGATTCCGCATCCAGCTGACGCTTCAAGATCGCGGTCGCGGTCGCCCACCATGATACTTTCTGCAGGATTTATATTATAATGTTTGATGGCTTTTTGAATTAGCAAACTTCGGGGTTTGCGGCAGAGGCATTGACCTGAAATATCTGGGTGGTGGGGGCAATAATATATAGCATCAATTTTCGCTCCTTCGTTCTGCAAAAGAGTTTTCATTTTCTCATGAATATCTTCTAATATATCTTCAGTATATAGTCCTTTGGCAATACCGCCTTGGTTTGTAATTACAATTACCATACACCCATTATCATTGGCGTATTTAATAGCCTTGGCAATACCAGGATTCAGTATAAATTGGTCGGGATGTGCAACATAATCGCCGAGTTCGCGGTTTATTATTCCATCGCGGTCTAAAAACAAAGCCTTTTTCAAGAGATGTTGGTGTTATATTTGCCGCCAAATTTACAACATTGTTGGACAAGTTAGTTATTATACCGACCTATAACGAAATAGAAAATGTGGAAACCATGATTCGCAAGGTGTTTTCTTTGCCCAGGGATTTCCATATTTTGATTGTAGATGATGGTGGTGCGGATGGCACAGCCGATAAGGTCATCGAACTGCAAGAAGAATACGAGGGCCTATTGCATATTATGCAACGCAAAGGAAAGCAGGGTTTAGGTACAGCTTATATCGCAGGTTTTAAATGGGCGTTGGAAAAGGGTTATCAATATATATTTGAGATGGACTGCGACTTTAGTCACAATCCAGAAGACTTGATACGCCTGCATGAAGCTTGTTTAAATGGGGCAGACATTGCTGTGGGTTCTCGCTATAAAACAGGAATTAATGTGGTGAACTGGCCAATCGGACGCGTGCTGATGAGCTATTATGCTTCTGCTTATGTGCGTTGGATTACAGGATTGAAAGTACGAGACACAACTGCGGGCTTTGTATGTTATACAGCAGAAGTATTAAAAACGATAGAGCTTGACAAAATCAAATTTAAGGGCTATGCTTTCCAAATAGAAATGAAATTTACCGCATGGAAAATTGGCTTTAATTTGGAAGAAGTATCTATTATATTTTATGATAGAACTTTGGGTCAATCTAAAATGAGTTCTGGAATTTTTAAAGAAGCATTTTTCGGTGTGCTTGATATGAAAGTAAATAGTTGGTTTAGGAAATTTCCGAGGAAGGCTTAGTTTAATTTCCGCAGCAATTCATTCATACTTATCTGCGGCATTATAATATCTTTTAGTGCAGTAATTTTTACGCGTTCCTGCTGCATGGTATCACGGTGGCGAATAGTAACCGATTCATCATTTAATGAGTCATGATCAACTGTGATACATAGCGGAGTACCAAGGGCATCGTGCCTGCGATAACGCTTGCCTATGCTGTCTTTTTCTTCGTAGTGACAGTTAAATTCAAACTTAAAATCTGCCATAATCTTGCGGGCAAGTTCTGGTAACCCATCTTTTTTTACGAGAGGTAAAACAGCTAGTTTAATTGGGGCAAGTGCAGGTGGCAAAGCAAGTAATGTTCTAGTTTCTGTTTGCTCACCATTTTGTACTTGTTCCTCTTTAAAAGCATTGCACATTTGCACCAAAAACATTCTATCTAAACCAATAGAAGTTTCTATTACATAGGGCACATAGTTTTGGTTAATTTCAGGATCGAAATATTGTAGTTTTTTGCCACTGAATTCTTGGTGCTGACTTAAATCAAAATCGGTACGACTATGTATACCTTCTACTTCTTTAAAACCTATTGGAAACTTATATTCTATATCAACGGCGGCATTAGCATAGTGGGCAAGTTTTACATGTTCGTGAAAACGGTAATTGTCAGGATTGGTGCCTAACGCAAGGTGCCATTGCAGGCGACTTTCCTTCCATTTATTAAACCATTCCATTTCTGTTCCCGGTCTCACAAAAAACTGCATTTCCATTTGTTCAAATTCACGCATTCGCATAATAAAACCACGAGCTACTACTTCGTTTCTAAAAGCCTTTCCAGTTTGTGCAATACCGAAAGGAATTTTCATCCTTCCTGTTTTTTGCACATTCAGAAAATTCACAAATATTCCCTGTGCAGTTTCTGGACGCAGGTACACATCTTCTGCATCTTCGGCCAATGCACCCATTTGTGTTTTATACATTAAATTGAATTGGCGAACATCGGTCCAATTTCGTGTACCGCTTACAGGGCAAGCAATTTCGTGGGCGATTATCAAATATTTGAGTGCCTCAAGGTTATTATTTGTTATCGCATTATCGAGAGCGTTTTGCAACTCTTCTGCTTTTTGTGTTTTGCCGTTCTTTATATATTTATCAATTTGGTCTTCCAATAAATTATCAGCACGGTAGCGTTTTTTACTATCTTTATTGTCAACCATGGGGTCGCTGAAACCATCAATATGTCCACTGGCTTTCCATATTTTGGGATGCATAAAAATAGCAGAATCCAAGCCCACAATATTCTCGTGCAATTGCACCATACTTCGCCACCAATATTGGCGAATATTGTTTTTTAGTTCAACCCCATTTTGTCCGTAATCATATACAGCCCCAAGTCCATCATATATTTCGCTACTGGGGAACACAAAGCCATATTCTTTGCTATGTGATACTACTTTTTTAAATATTTCTTCACTCATAATCGAGGGCAAAGGTAGGGAAAAAAAAGTAGGCAGTGATTGTTATAGAGTGTTATAATACTTGGGCATGCCGACGAAGCGGCGTCGAGCCTTATGCCTTACTGCGTGGCGACTTCCATCCCTCATGCGGCTTACGCTGCATAATTTACTTCACCATTTTTGTAATATAGGAATATCCACCACTTTGTACCCGAATAAAATACATACCACCATTCAAATGTTGGGTCGATATAGTTTGCAACGGCATAGTTATATTTTTTGTATATAATATTTTTCCTTGCATATCTATAATATCAATACTACAATTACTATTATATATATTGGGATTTACGATATTGATTTCATTGTTAAAAGGGTTTGGATAACATATAATATTGCTTAAAGGGTCAATATCAGGTACCGCTATATTGGGATGGCAGTTGCTGTTTTTTTCCGTATTATATATTTCTTTGGCAAATAAATTAGCTATGTTTTTTGAGCGTAATGCTATATTGTCTATCGAATGCCCCGGAGGGCTTTGCAAACAGTTTGGTCCTGTGTTTTGTACAATATCATCCACATATTTTGCGGTATCATATTTTGCTTTTTTTAGGGAGTCGATTAAAGCACAGCTGCCGTATGAGAGCGGCATATTCCATATATGTTTGCAACCCATAAAACCAAAAGGATCCAAGCAATTATAGCTCATGATCGATAGCAAGCTAGCACGCCCGCAATCTACCACCACATCACTAGTTTGGTGAAATAAATATATAGAAGGCGTATCTATATTTTTGAATAAATCCATATCCAATACGCCACCATAAAAACAAGCAATACCTTTTACTTTTGTATTATATCCATTTATATTTAAGTTGCCACCAACACTTCCAAGGTCAGGTCTTTTAAGAGAATATCCACTAGGCAAATACCCAACCAAGCTGCTATGCGGAGCAGGGGCATCAGTAATGTTTTCACAATGCATGGGTTTCTTGGTAGCATCGTTCATCAATACAGTATTATATGCCAAAAAACTTCCCGCACTTTCGCCACATATATATATATTTTCTGCACAAGTCGAGTCAATTTGATGTCGTGCTTTAAAAAAACGAATGGCACCTTTTACGTCTTGCATTCCCCGATATATAGCTCTCACCACTTCCATTGTATCTGCTATATATATTCTGTTGTCAATTGGTACTGGGCAGCTGGTAGCTGCTCCGCCCGATGATGACAAGTGCATACCCAATCTGTAATTAATTGCGGCCACCACATAACCACGAGCCACCATTTCTTTGCATATACTTTCTATGCTTGCGTCGTTTTTTGTTCCGCCTATCCAAGCACCACCATGCACCACAATAAGCACGGGCCTGTGTGCATTTCCATCGCCTATGGGTTTATATATGTCATACTCTAGGGTGTCAAGTTTGCCCGCATAGTCAATGGCGGTGCCATAGCTTTGGTCTTTATTTACTGCATAACTGTATTTTGATGCAGTGTACGAAAACTGGGCACTGGCGCAGAAATGTATTTGAAAAAATATAATGAAGAAAATTATATATACTATGGTTTTAAAATTCATGCGGCAAAGCTAATTATAAATTATAGGGGATGAAAAGGGGTGCGTTAATTTTAGCAACCCCATAAAAATTTCCCTCATAACCCTTAATTTTGACGGCTTCAAACAAAACGATATATGAAATTAGATTGGAAAAAAATTACGCCACACCTTATTGCGCTTGGCATCTTCTTGTTAGTTACTGTTGTGTATTTCTGGCCTGAGTTTCAGGGCAAGGCGTTGAACCAGCATGATACCATGCAATGGCGTGGTAGCTATGAGGAAACTTTAGAGACCATACAGAAAACAGGCCATCAACCTTTGTGGACTAATTCAATGTTCTCAGGAATGCCTACCTATCAAATTGGGGCACAGAGCGAAAATAATTATAGTGCATATATTAATAAAATACTCCGGTTGGGCATGCCTCATCCAGCGGGTGAATTGTTCCTCATGTTTGTAGGTTTTTATATACTCATGCTCACTTTTGGGATGAGCAGCTGGCTGGCTTTTGCGGGGGCCATAGCTTATGCTTTTTCTAGTTATAACTTTATTAATATACAAGCGGGGCATGGCACCAAAGTTTTGGCGGTTGCCTTTGCTCCATTTTTGCTAGCAGGGATTAATCTTGGTTTCCGCGGGAAATATTTGTGGGCCGCTGTGCTTACAGCATTGGGGCTTGCGGGCGAACTGTTTGCCAATCACGTACAGATAACTTATTATACAGGTATCCTTATTTTGTTTTGGGGTGTGGCTGAACTTATTGTTGCATTTAAAGAAAAACGCATACCAACTTTATTCAAAGGATTGATGTGGTGTGGCATGGGTGCCGCAGTTGCAGTAGGAATGAATATTACCAATTTGATGGTAACGAATGAATATGGAAAGGAAACCATCCGAGGCAAATCGGAGCTTACCAAAAATGTAGGCGGCGTGGCCACTGATGGATTGGATATAGATTATGCAACACAGTGGAGCAATGGAAAACTTGAACCCATGACGGTTTTAATATCGGATGTGTATGGAGGTGGCAGCAGCAGAGTATTAAGCAAAGGTTCAGAAATATATAAACTTACCGGCGACAAAACCCAAAAAATGCCAGCTTATTTTGGTCCACAACCCATGACCAGCGGACCAATATATTTTGGTGCAGCCATCGTGTTTCTTTTCACCTTGGGAATGTTCGTAGTAAAGTCGCCAGTAAAGTGGGCATTGTTTGGGGTGTCTATATTTGCATTCTTGCTGAGCATGGGTAAAAACTTAATGGGTTTAACAGAATTTATGTTCGATTATTTTCCATTATATAATAAATTTAGGGCCGTAACTATGACCATGGTAATAGCTCAGATGGCTTTCCCTATTCTGGCAATGCTGGCTCTGAAAGAAGTGTTGGAAGGGAAAATAGATAAAGCGAAATTGAGAAAAGCATTAATATATAGTGTTTCAATAATTGGCGGAATTTGTGCAATATTTATTATAATGCCAGGCTTGTTTTTAGATTTCTCAGCAGCTGGCGACAAACAAAACTTCAACAATGACCCCAAGTTCCTATCAGCTATAATGGATGACCGCGAATCACTGGTTCGAGCAGATGCGTTTCGTTCGTTGGTGTTTATAGGTTTGGCTTTTGGAGCCCTTTGGTTATTTATGAAAGGCACATTAAAAAAACAAATTGTACCATTTGTATTAGCAGGTGTATTTTTTATTGATTTGTTCATGGTGGACTGGCGTTATATGAACTACAAAGAGTTTGTTCCTAAGAAAAAAGAAAGTGCTGATGACTTTGTAAAATCTCAAGCCGATGAATATTTAATTAAGGAAAGATTAGCAGGCAAATATTTTAGAGTTCTTGACTTTAGGGAGTCGCCATTTAATGATGCAAAATCATCTTTTTATCATCATAATATTGGCGGTTACCATGGTGCCAAGCTTCGCCGTTACCAAGAACTTAAAGACTATTCAATGAACAACCAATGGGATGTGTTTAATAGTGTTCCCGATCCAGACGATGCATTTGAAGTAAATACAACATTAAATATGCTTAACTGCCAGTATTTAATTACACAAAACCCACAGCCTGTATATAATAAATTTGCTTTAGGCAATGCTTGGTTTGTAAACAAAACCGAATGGGCAAAAAATGCAGACGACGAACTTAATAAAGTAGGCCGCGTATTTGAAATAACAATACTTAATAAAGACTCGGCTATAAGGGTAAATGGAAAACCATTAGAAGGGAATAAACTATATAGTACAGACGATGTTACTTTTGGCTCAGCTCACTTCTCTCCATTTACCACACCCAAAGGAAAAACCGAATTTGATTTGAAACTGGTATCAAAATCTGGAATCGGGCAAGACGGGCAACCAACGTCTCCTCGCAGCGGAATTATATATGATGATTCTACCGGAAAACCCACAGCACATCTTAAACTTATATATAATTTTGACCCCAAAACCACTGCTGTTGTTGATGAACATTTCAAAGATGCTTTGGGCACTATTACTCCTGTTTCAGATTCATCAAACAACATTAAATTAGTTTCATACGAACCCGATAAATTGATCTATGAAAGCAACAATGCAACGGAACAATTGGCTATATTTTCAGAAGTATATTATAGTGAGGGATGGAAAGCAACCATTGATGGAAAGGATGCCCCAATTTTTAGAGCAAATTATATATTGAGAGGATTGAAAATTCCTGGTGGCGGAAAGCATAAAATCGAATTTGTGTTCGACCCCAAAACTTGGAATACTGGCGAGCAAATAGCTATGATTTCTTCGTTCTCTTTGCTTGCTGGTTTGTTGGCTGCGGTGGGTATGATGTTTAGGAAAAAGAAAGAATAGGGCTCTACTATTAGCTGCTGTACCTTTCCTATTGTATCACATATTGTAGATTATGCGACCAAAAACGACCGAATATTGAAACCTCGAATGATTGATGTTGCAGCTTTCTTGAACAAGAAACCCACCAGCGAATGGACAAAACCTTAATTTAAGATTAAACAAACCGCTTACGGTTAAGCAACATTGCTTAGCCCGCAGTAGTTAATTCATCAGTGCACACTTCAACTATATTGGGTTCAATTGCTACCCTGCCTTTTTGGTAATTTATGTGTTTCACTAAAAAGCGAGCTACCAGCAAACCAGGCCTTGGTAAACCTAATCCTTTGGCAAAAATGTTTACTTGCTCCTAGGTATTAGAAAGAAGATGTATCAAAGTTTCGTTTACTTGAATCATAATTTTTGGTTTCTGCAAAAGTATAAAAACAATCCCGCGAGTCTGTTGTTGGTATAAGTTGTTGACATTTGACTAAAGTCACGCTGATGTATACTTTAAGGTGCCCCGTGTGCTTGCTTCAAAATTTATCAGCAGCTAAAACGTTAATTTGAATATACATTTGTAACCGAATAAAATTATATAAAACAATGGCAATAGAAATAACAGACAGCAACTGGCAAGAAGTTGTAATGAAATCAGACAAACCAGTATTGGTCGATTTTTGGGCAGAATGGTGTGGCCCCTGCCGCATGGTGGGCCCAATAGTAGAAGAACTTTCAAAAGAATATGAAGGCAAGGCCGTAATAGGAAAAATGAATGTGGACTTCAATCCTGGCGTATCGCAAGAATATGGTATCCGTAGTATCCCTACATTACTTATTTTTAAAGGTGGGCAATTGGTCGACAAACAAGTAGGTGCTGTGCCTAAAAATATTTTGGCGGGCAAATTGGATAGCCAATTGGCTTAACTTATTTATTTAGATATTTGAAAACCCGTAACGAGCGTTGCGGGTTTTTTTGTGCTCGTCCTTATAGTTTGTGGTTCGACTTCGCTCACCACAACCATGGGCAGTAACAATATGATGATTTCTTAAAAAATATTCTTTTAATTTGCACAAATATATATATATAATATATGACCTATAAAGAAGTAATGAGAGAATTGGAAAAACTCGGTAATGCCCAAACGAAGAAGACATGGGCCAACCATGGTGCTCAAGAACCCTTCTTCGGGGTAAAGATTGGGGATATGAAACCCATACAAAAGAAAATAAAAAAAGACTACGAGCTTTCTATACAATTATATAATTCTGGCAATGCCGACGCCATGTATTTTGCTGGACTAATTGCCGATGAGAAAAAAATAACCAAAGAAGATTTACAACATTGGGTAGAAAAGGCGAATTGGTCCATGATTAGCGAATATACTGTTGCCTGGATTGCTGCCGAAAGTTTTTATGGATGGATGCTAGGAATGGAATGGGTTGATTCTCCCGATCCCAAAATTGCATCATCTGGATGGGCCACGTTATCAAGTGTGGTAGCTATCAAACCCGATGCAGAACTAAATATACAATTGCTAGATAAAATATTAAATCGCGTTGCCAAAGAAATACATAAAGCCCCCAACCGTGTGTGTTATACCATGAATGGATTTGTGATTGCCTGCGGTTCTTACATAAGTTCTCTCACCGACAAAGCCATTGCCACCGCGGAGAAGATAGGGTCTGTAACAGTGGATGTGG
Source organism: Bacteroidota bacterium (assembly GCA_947477885.1). Classification (GTDB taxonomy): domain Bacteria; phylum Bacteroidota; class Bacteroidia; order UKL13-3; family UKL13-3; genus CANJUD01. The sequence goes on along the minus strand of CANJUD010000013.1, from coordinate 18,072 downwards.
GCGGCACTGCATGCAAAGTTCCCTTTGCCAAAGATTATATAAATAAAGTAAAAGCTGCAGGGAAGATTGGGAGGAAGAAGAAGGAGGCGAGGTGTTAAAATTTATTTTTCACCCAATTTCGTAACCACAACCCGGGCGAACTCTGCGGTATAAAATAATTGACCAAATGCTGCGGAACTATATTATATATATTTTTGTTAGCTGCCTTTACCAAATTTAATCCTGTTCCTTGCACACCATTGATATAGTTGAGCTCTGGGGGTTTGAAATCTAGAGCGTAGGTTTTTTCGGGATGCGGAATATTTTGGGAAGTGAGTACTTTTTCGGTGAAAACATGTTTGGGGATTTTTTGTCCGTATATATCAAAACTTGTATTTTCTATGGGTATATGTTCCATATAACTATCATATACTGCAATACTTCCTGTAAGGTTTTTAAACCGTGCATTGCCTTCAAAACCTGTCCATAAATTTGATTGGAACTGGTTGCTGTTTTTGCGGTGGTGCTCGCCTGCAATACCTGTGTTGGTAGTAAAGGAAGCTCTAGGATAAACCATATATTTTTGTTGTTCTACCATCCAAGCACACAACCATTTTTTCCATGAATTTTGTGGCCATGCTGCAATCTTTTCTGGTATGGGTAAAGTATATAAATAATCGTCGGTTTTATTTTCTGTCCGGTTTAAAAATTCTTTTGCAGCCCATGGAAACAATACAAAACCTGAAGAAGATGGATACTGCATAAAGTATACATCACTTCCGTCAAACACAGGCCAGAAAGGGAGTTCCGTAAGTTGTTGGTAGGGTTGATGATATAATGATAAACCGCAAATATTTTTGTCGCTATGATAATAATGATAGGCTTCTGTTGCGTACAGATGATAGTTATCAGTTATATATAAATCATCTTCTAGTATTAAAGCCGGGGTATCATTTATTTCAATTTGCGAAATGAGATTTAGTATATGCTTTTTTAATCCTAAACTGTTATCTTGTTGTATAATACTTTTAGTTCCAAATTCCCATTCAAAATTATTTGCAACAGTATATACTTCTGCCTGCTTCTCTGAAAAATCAATACTAATGGTGAGTGTTATGTTTCCTTGCTTTGTAGCCTTGGCCAAGGATTGCAGCATAGTGTATAATGCCTGTGGTCGGTTATATGCTGCAACAATTATTTGCATAGTTCTATATATAAATGCTCCAATTTTTGAGAGCAGATTATATGGTCGAAATTTTGTTTGGTATGCGAATAACAATTCTGTGAAAAAGTATTATAATACTCGCTGTCCATATTATAAAACTGTTCTATATGTTTTTGTAGATTTAATACATCATTTTCTGATGACAGCAATCCTGTTTCCCCATCTTTTACCAAGTGCGGAATATCACAATGTTTGGTTGATATAATAGGCAATCCATTGGCCATTGCATCCAGCAGTACAACGGGTGCACCGCCCTCGCAGTCGTAGTCGCTAGTATGTTTGCTGGGTTGTATCAGTACTTGATTGTTATATAATAATTCGGGTAATTTTTCAAAAGGTAAGTGTGGAATAAAAGTAACTTCTTCTTGTATATTGTCGAACTCTGCAAATTCGCGACATTCATTTATTTTCGCTCCATCGCCCACCATCGTGAGGTGCATATTGGGGCAAGTATCCAGTGCGGCGGCGAATGCAACCAAGGTATCTATTTGTCCCTTTTTCTCTTTAAAGTTTGCTATCTGAATTAAGTTCAGTTCATTCACAAGTTTATGTTTTTCGGGTTTGGTACTAGGCACGTCCACACCCAAAGGTATAATATATATTTTTTCTGCAGGGCAACCCTTTTTGAGCAAAGTTTCTTTGCCATGCGGCCCTTCGCATATAAACACATCAGCTTTGGCAAACATATGCTGGTAGCGGATTTGCCATATAGGTTCTACATGTGGGAGGTATTCATAATCGAAACCATAAAATGATACCATTAGTTTTTTATTGAGCTGTTTGCACACATCCATATACTCCCAACCCACCATCGAAAAATGTGCATGAACGATATCAAATTCGCTTGCATTTTCAACCATCCACTTTTTTATATGTTTTATATTTTGCTTGTACTTTATATTTCCCAAAAGTCCTGATGGGTTGGCAATCAGATTATTTCGCATAGGGATTTTTTCACCCTTCAAATTAAAATTTGGATTTATATAAACGGGAGCAGCTACTTTTAAAGCCACTTGTTGCATGGGTTGCAGCAAATGATATAACCAATTGGAACTGTTATCTAGGTAGTGGTGAAATAATTCGAGTACGATAGGCACGGTGCAAATTAACAGTATATTTTGGGTAAAAGGGTAATGATTTATAAAGCTCTTGCTATAACCAACTTTTTTAACCAAATTTGCCCTTGATGAACGAACATTATTTAGAGTTTAATATTCCAGCTGTGGGCGATACCAAGGATATGCTGATATCTGAGTTGGCTGCCGATGGGTTTGAAGGATTTGTGGAGCATGATGATAGTTTCTCTGCCTTTATTCCAGAAAAAACATTTGAACGGGTAAAGTTTGAAGACCTACTTCATGCCTACGAAATATCATTAAAAAATGTGAGCGAGAAAACCATCGCACAACGCAACTGGAATGCCGAATGGGAAGCATCATACGAACCTATTTGCATCAACCAAGATATTTATATAAGAACTCCTTTTCATCCTGAAAGGCTCGAGTTTATGCATCAGTTGACCATCCAGCCTAAGATGAGTTTTGGCACCGGGCACCATGAAACTACACGGCTGATATTGCAATTAATGCTGACCGAAAATTTCACAAGCAAATATATATTTGATTACGGTTGTGGTACCGGGGTGCTCTCTGTGATGGCCTCTATGCTAGGTGCACGAGAAGTATTCGCCGTAGATATTGACGATTGGGCTGCTGAAAATTTATATGAAAATGCAGAACTGAATAAAATAAAAAATATAGTTTTTGAGCAAGGTGATATCAGCAAAGCAACAGGGAATATTTTTAGTTTTGTTTTGGCTAATATCAATAAGAATATATTAACAGCAACAATGGCTGAAATGGCCGAATTGATTGAGTTGAATGGCTTATTATTTATGAGTGGTTTTTACGAAAAGGATGTGGACGATTTGTTGAACGCTGCCTTGGCACATGGCCTAACTTTGAAGCAAAAAATAACGGAGAACGAATGGACCGCGATGGTGCTGGTAAAAAACAAACTATAATAAAAATTTAGGTTTTACGTTATTATATAAGATATCACTTTTTATACTTTTAAATGAAAAAATACATTTGGCTTATTGCCTTTATTTTATTGGGATTCCGTGGTTTTTCTCAAATCACTTTCTTCAATGTAGATACCGTAAAATTTATTGATGATTTTGAAAAGTATATTGGCGAAGCCGCCAATAGCAAATTGAATAATGATGCAGAAAAGTTTATTAAAAGCTGGAAAAAGAACATAATCACCACCCTGCAAAAACGACTATTGGTTAAAACATGTAACACCATGATCATGTCAGGCAAAACACAGGAAGATTTTTTCTGGCCTTATATAAAAATTATTAATTACTTTTTAATTACGCCGGCTGAAGAAACGGGGCTCGACAAATGGCAGGGATATTATATACAAACTTTGGAAAATGACCCCGACAAGCTCCCCAATTTTTTAAACTTCTCCCTCAACTTTTTTACCAAAAGAACGTTGTTTGCCGATGACAAACATGAGTGGAGTACCAATGCTGAAAGTTATGATTTACAATTTAAACGTTTCCCTATTTTAAAATTAAAAAGTGTAGATATCACCTGCTCCGTTACCGATGCCGATACCATATTTATTAGAAAAACATCGGGCACTTACTTGCCGTATAAAAATGAATGGACTGGCAAAAAGGGCCGTGTAGACTGGCGTAGGACGGGCTTGGACACCACCAAGGTTTTTGTACAACTAAACAACTATACTATCAACACCGTGCGTTCCGATTTTAAAGCAGATTCAGTAAGTTATAAAAACACCTATTTCTTTGCACAAACATTATATGGAAATTTTGAAGACAAAGGAAATGTAACCCGCGGTGCAGGAACTTTTTTCCCTAAATTTAATTCGTATGAAAAAACATTGTTTATAAAAAACATATTTCCCAATATCGATTTATCAGGAGGTTTTTTACATCAAGGGCAGGGCATACAAGCCAATGGCAATGATTCGGTAAGGGCACATATAGATATATATTATAAAAACAAATTAACCGGTCGTGCATTTGCCAAAAAAGAATTTGTAATAAAACCAGCAGGAATTATTACTGATAATGCAATGATAAGTTTATATATGCGTGATTCAGTTACCGATAAAATGGATTCTGTTTTTCACCTTTCAGCGGGATGTAACTTTAGCGAAAAAACGCGGGAGTTGTCGGTCACGCGCAGTGATAAAGGATTTGGGCTTACTCCTTTCAAAGATTCATATCACCGCATGGAAATTACTTGCGACGCGATTTTTTGGACCATCGATTTGCCTTTTTATGCTTTTAGTATGATTAACCCCTCTGGTACTGCCAAGTTTGAATCGGGCAATTATTTTAGAGACCAACGCTACGATGCTTTACAAGGGATTTTAGAATATAATCCTATTGAACGGATGCGAACTTTTGTATTAAAAAGAAAGAAAGACGGATATGCAAGCCCCCAAATATTCACTCCTGCCGAGTTTGCCCAATATATGAATAACAAAACGGAATATGTTATAGGTTTGCTTATTTTGATGAATGATAAAGGGTTTATATTATATGACAAGGACAAAGACCTAGTAACCGTATTGCCCAAAACCTCTGAGTATTTTTTGGCGCATGAAAAACTGGCTGATTTTGATGTAATAGGTATGCAATCTTTAATTTCGAGCAAGCCAAACGGTATGATAAACTTGCTGAACAACGACTTGGTATTAGAAGGTGTAAAAGGATTGCAATTCTCCGATTCGCAAAGTGTATATGTGGTTCCCAATTCTCAACAATTTACAGTACGAAAAAACAGAAACATGGCTTTTGGTGGCAGGATGCACGCCGGGCGATTTGATTTTTATGGCAAAAACTTTTACTTCGATTATAATAACTTTTTAATTAAACTGGACAATGTGGATTCTATGCGATTTGTATGTCCCTCGCGTGAAAATCCAGAAAAATATGTATTGGTAAAAACGGTGCTACAAAATATATATGGTACTTTATATATAGATAAAGAAAACAACAAATCAGGACTTAAAGATTATCCTGAATACCCAATGTTTGTGAGCGACCGCGGTGCCATGGTATATTATGATAAACCAGAAATTTTTGGCGGAGTATATAATAGAGAAGAATTTTATTTTAAAACAGATCCTTTTACTATCAGAAGTTTGGATAATTTTAAGTTGGAAGATATTAAACTTTCCGGGCTGTTTGCATCAGGAGGAATTGTGCCTGACTTTAATGACACCCTCACCGTGCAAAAAGATTATTCACTGGGGTTTATTCGTCAAAACCCGCCAGAAGGTTTCTCGATGTATGGAGGCAAGGGTAAAAACTTTGGACAAGTGGCATTAAGCAATGAAGGATTTATAGGCACAGGCAAGGTAGAATATCTTTCATCTGTAGGATACTCGGCTAGGTATTTTATGTTCCTCGATTCCACCAACGGCATGTTCGAAGAGTATAATATTGCACGTACTTCCAGTGTGCCCGATGTGAAAGGCACCGATGTATATATGCACTGGAAAGCAAAAGAAGACCAAATGGATGTGAGCAATCGTGAAACCCCGTTAAATATTTTCAAGGGTAAAGCAAACATGTATGGCACTATTACTTTAACCCCGGTTACTTTAGAAGGACGTGGGCGACTAGAATTTGACAAGGCAATACTCGCATCCGATGTATTCGACTTCCATCCTATTACAGTGAATGCAGTAGTATCTGACTTTAAAATAAAAGGTGATGATACAACCAAGATTGCATTTTTCTCGAACAATGTAAATTCGTTTGTTGATTTTGATAAACGCTACGGTGATTTCAAATCGAACAATGAGGGAGCAAATACTTTTTTCCCTATTAATGAATATCGTACAAACTTGAATGATTTTAAATGGGAAATCGACCCACGTAGAATTACGCTTGTAAAACCTCCCGGCACTGTTGACCCGCATTTTATATCTACAAAAAACGGGCAAGATTCTCTCAAGTTCACCGCCGGCAAAGCAACATATACAATGAAGGATAATATATTAGATATAAAGGAAGTTCCTTTTATCAATGTATGCGATGGTAAAGTATATCCCGACAAACAAAATGTTATCATAGAATCGGAAGCATATATGCGTCGTTTGGATAACTCAAAACTTACGTGCGATAGTGTGAGCGAATATCATAAACTATATGATTGCGAAATACAAATCCGCGGTAAATACAAAATGGAAGGCGGAGGTTTTTATGATTATGTAGATTCGAAAGGGCATAAACAAGTAATACATTTCGAAAAAATTACCGACAACCAGCGGGGTCGTATTATAGGTACTTGTCCTATTAATGACAGGGATAGCTTTTTGGTGGGACCCAAGTTTGGATTCAAAGGAAATATTAACTTGTTATCGAATGCATTGTTCTTAGAGTTTGATGGATTTATAAGACCTATACATGAGCTGTGGGCACTTAGAACAGAGCCATACCAGTTCACCAAACGCATTAATCCCGATTCCGTTATATTGTCATTCAGCACACCCAAAAATCAATATAAAGCCGACTTATATACAGGTATTGCTTACAATGCAGATTCGCCCCATGTATATGCAGGTTTCTCGTGCAGGAAAAGATATTTTGGCGATGTAGAAATAATGCGTGCACATGGCGTATTGTTTTATGATGAAGAGAATCGTCAGTTTGTAATTGCCGACTCTGCACGTTACCAAAAGAAGTCACTTCGCGGCCCTTATTTCTTAATTAAAGAAAACAGCAACGAAGCCTATGCAGAGGGAAGATTTAAGTTTAACTTTAAGATGAGCGATATTAAAATTGAAGCTGCAGGAAATTGTAATGTGGCGATGGGTGATTCTGCTAGCGTAAATTTTGAGACCATGTTATTGATGGATTTTCCATTCCCAAAGTCAGCACTAAATAATATGTTCGATAATTTTGAAGCAGACAACGAAAGGGCCAAGACAGTTCGGTATTCCAACGATTTTGCCAAGAAGTGTGCTGCTGAATTTTTAGATGATAAGACCTTAGAGAAATGGCAGAAAAAAAATACTGAAGACGGGAAGTTTTTAATTGCAAATGAATTTGAGAAAGCATTGGTTTTTGGTAATCTTAAATTGGACTGGCATAGCAAAAGCAAAAGATATGTATATGATGGAGAAGCTGGATTAACAGCAATCAATAAAAAACTACTCAACAAATTTGTGAAAATAAAAATATCGATTGAAAAGAAAAAACAGGGCGATATTATGAATATGTATTTGCTCACCAATAAAGGCACTTGGTATTATTTGTATTATAGTAAAGGTTCATTAGGAGGCTTGAGCAGTGAGGCTAAATTCAATGAAGTTATTATTAAAGAAGGACCCAAAGTAAAGTCTCCAGATATTCGTATCAGAGAATCGACCGAGAAACAAAAGAACAATTTCTTGAGGGATTTTCCGGGGTGGTAATATAGTAGACAGTGGTCAGTAGACAGTAATCACTACCATACGGCGGTGGTCAATAATGCCATTGTGTATCTGCAAGAAAATCTGTGAAAACTGTGTAATTCGCCTAATCCGTGATTCAGACTAATTCGGCGACAGCAATACTGACTACTGTTTACTGACCACTGATTACTACACAACCCCATTCATCTTCCTCACAAGCCACTCTACCAACATAAACAGAAGTATGATAATAAACAACCATTTCAAATTTATTAAATCGGTGGTTTCGCGTTCAGTATATATAATAGGTTTTATTACCTCGCATGCTTTGAGTTGCTTTACTAGTTTGTCGAGTTCTTTGGGATAAAACATATTGCCTCCAGTGTTCTGCGAAAGCTGACCCAGAAGGTTGTGGTCGGCTACAGTTTCACCTAGTTCGTTTTGTAGTGGTAGTATAGACAATGTTCCATTGATTGTCTCTTGTTTACCGTCTACCATGGTTTTGGCGATATAAGTATATATTCCTGGAGCAAGAATTCCTGCATTTAAAGTATATGCGTTTGCGGTTTTAGAAAAAGTATATTTATATAGTTTTTCATCGGTGGTATTGATGGTAAATTCTACATCATTTTTATTATCTAATTCGTAACTGGGATTATATACTTCTGCATCCAATTGTAGTGGCTCATTTTCTAAATACGAAGGTTTAAAATTCACCAAACGGAATCTTCTGAGGTCACTTTTTACACCTAAATATTGTACTGTTTTATTTATGATTTCATCAAAAACATCATAGTTTTTGTTCTGGCTAAAATCGGCCAAACGCCAACGCCATATGCCTTCTCCGCAGATTACTCCTACACGCCAGGTATTGCCTTTGCTCAATGCTATTAATGGATTATTTGTTTTTACATATCCTACTTGCTGGTTTGCTAAAACTTCAAAACCTGTATTGTTATAATTTCCAAAAGGTGATTTTAATGGTGGGAAATTTGCGAGCGTGCTTTTTAAATTTTCACTTAATGAAAATAAACTAAAACTTCCATTAACAATAGGAATTGCATCATTCTCATTTGCTGGCGAACTGCTAATTCTTAATCCAGATAAGTATGATGACAAAACTTGCCAATTGCTTTGTGTGCCCCCGATAAATAGTGTGGGAATCTGCATCTGACGCAGGTTGTTTAATATATTTTGTACCGAATTCGTAGTGCCGGGTAATTGGTGCATCACTACCAAATTATATTGTTTTAAATCGGTAATTTTTGCAAGCTCGTTCACGAAAACTATTTTGGCTTCATAATTTTTATTGCTCTCAATAGATTTTTTCAAAGCCCCCAAATCGGGATGTGGAGAGAGTGCAGCCAATAGAATTTTCTGTTTGCCATCCAGCACTTCTACTGCAAATTGATACGTATTATTTATATAACTTATTTCATTACTGAGTCGTGTTACATTGATAGTATAATGCTGCAGACCCGATTCTTTGGCATCTAAAACTGCGGGGATATCCGCCGCAAAATTCTGCCCATCTATGATAATGTTTTTATTAAAAATTTCGTTGCCCTTATATATAATTGAAACTTTTGCTTGCTCTCCGTTGCAACCATCACCCACCATGGCAATATTTACTGGAAATGTATTTCCCAAATACGCAATTTCATTATGCTTAACTTTTTTAATTCGTATATCGCGTTGGTGGTTGGTATCGCCCAAGGCAACAGTAAATACAGGGAATTTGAATGATTTAGCTTCATAAACAGGATTTACACCTTTATTATATAAACCATCGCCTGCCAAAATTAAAGCACCGATATTATTATTTTCATAACGGGAATAAATTCCAGAAATTAGTGTGCTATAATCGCTTTGTTTTTCAGCAAATGTTATATTGTTTCCATCCGTTATTTTTTCGCCATAGGTAAGATATTTCACTTCGAAATTATCTCCCAATTGCTCTTCTATTTTTTTGATATTATCGGCAAACGTTGTTCTGTAAAATGCGGAATCTTTATTAGCCATGACACTCTGCGAATTGTCGACCGCAACAACAATTAATGGTTTTTCTTTATGACTATTTTCTGTATTTAATAACGGATTGAACAATAGCAAACATATAATACTTACCGCTAAAAATCTAAATCCAGATAATATATATAATTGCCATTTCTGAGAATCTTCGAAAGGTATTTTATTTTTGCGGTACAGCCACCACGAAGCGGCAGCACCAGCAACGATGCACAATAGCAGATACCAAACGGGATATGGGGTGGAGATGTTCACAGGTTATTTATACTACGATAATAAAAGATTTTTGTTAAATGGATTCGGGAGGCAGGATTCAGGGGCGGTAAAAATCGTATGTTTCGACTACGCTCAACATGACAAAATCGTACATCTGATATCGTATCCCTTTTACATTGCCATCCCGCCACACACATTAATAGTTTGTCCGGTTATATATGATGACATATCTGATGCTAAAAATATACAGGCATTAGCCACATCTTTAGGCAAACCGCCACGTTTCAAGGGTATAGTTTGCAGCCATTGTGCTTTTACTTCATCACTTAAATGGCCTGTCATTTCTGTTTCAATAAAACCTGGTGCTACTGCATTGCAGCGAATATTGCGTGAGCCCAATTCTTTGGCAATAGACTTGGTAAAACCTATCATACCTGCTTTGGATGCTGCATAATTCGATTGCCCTGCATTGCCAGTAACACCAACTATCGAGGTCATGTTTATAATACTTCCGCTGCGTGCTTTCATCATATATTTGGTAGCAGCTTTGGTGAGATTGAAAGTAGATTTGAGATTGGTCTCCATCACCTCGTCCCATTGCTGCTCGGTCATACGCATCAGCAGCGTGTCTCGCGTGATACCTGCATTGTTAATCAAAATATCGAGTGAGCCAAAATCGGCCATCACTGCTTCCACCAATTTTTCTGCTTGGTCAAATTTAGCTGCATCGCTTTGGTACCCTTTGGCTTTAATTCCCATTGCCAATAATTCTGCTTCAAATGCTTGGGCTTTTTCTACGGAGCTCAAAAAAGTAAAAGCTACTGCTGCACCTTGTTGTGCAAATGCTTCAGCCAGGCCTTTCCCTATGCCACGGCTGCCGCCCGTAATAAGGGCTGTTTTTCCTTCGAGTAATTTCATGCAGCAAATATAAGGCGAATGCGTTTTGGGTGATAGCAATTGGTATAATACCTTTCATATTTAATTGTTTTGCGATAACTTGCCACCCTAAATTATATTATATTTATATGCAAAAAATAATACTATATATATATTAGTATTAAAGACAATGGCTATGGTATAAAACCATCAGAACTCAAACATATATTCGAACCTTTCTATACCACTAAACCCGCCAATGAAGGCTAGGGACTAGTGCTCTCACTCACATTTGATTTAATAAAATCTAATGGTGGAAATATTATAGTGGAAGGTGACCTGGGGAAAGATTGTAGTTTTATTATTGAGTTGCCGGTGAAATAAAAACCACATGCGACAAATAGCTTTTTTCAATGTGTGCTATGCGGTTAAAATATAATAGTTGTATTAACGCCGCATCTATCATAGTTTTGTAGCACCGTGTCCGTATTCAATACTTTCTATAGCTGGTACCTGCGTAAGCGGAGTGACCAAGTGGCTGCCATGATGGAAGACCCGCATCCGGGGCAACATGCACTGTTCCACCATTTGGTGGATGAGGCCAAGAATACCGATTGGGGCCAGCTGCACGGCTATCGCTCTATTCAAAATATTGAACAATTTAAAAGCCGAGTTCCGATTAGCAACTACGAGAAAATTTCTCCTTGGATAGAACGTATGATGAAGGGCGAACAAAATATATTGTGGCCCGGCGAAATTAAATGGTTCGCCAAATCGAGCGGAACTACGAATGATAAGAGCAAATATATACCCGTGAGTTATGAATCTGTAGAAGACTGTCATCTGAAGGCAGCCCGTGATTTGCTTTCTATATATTGTTCGCAAGTGCCCGATACCAAAGTGTTTTCAGGCAAAGGACTGGTTATGGGTGGCAGCCATCAGGTAAATAATATGGGTGATAATTCTTTTTACGGAGATTTGAGTGCTGTGCTGATGATGAACTTACCTTTTTGGGTACACTTTATCCGCACACCCGATTTGTCAGTTGCTTTGCTTTCTGATTGGGAAGACAAGATTGAGAAAATGGCGAGGGCAACTATTAAAGATGATGTAACCAATATCTCTGGTGTACCTACATGGACCTTGGTGCTGGCAGAAAAAATATTTGAACTTACTGGCAAAAGTGACCTTACTGATGTGTGGCCTAATTTGGAACTATATGTTCACGGTGGCGTTAGTTTTACGCCGTATAGAAATAGGTTTAAAGAACTCACTGCCAAAAAACCTATCAACTTTATGGAAACATATAATGCCAGTGAAGGATTTTTTGGACTGCAAAACGACCTCAAGAAAAACGACTTATTATTAATGACCGACTATGGTATATTGTATGAATTTATGCCCATGGAGTTTTATGGTACCGATCATCCGAAAACCCATCTGCTGCATGAGGTTGAGCTGAATAAAGAATATGCACTTATTATATCAACCAACTCAGGTTTGTGGAGATATTTGGTGGGAGATACGATTAGATTTACTTCTACAAAACCATACAAGTTTACCATAACAGGAAGAACCCAACATTATATAAATGCATTTGGCGAAGAACTGATGATAGGCAATGCCGACCGAGCTATAGCTTTTGCATCACTTCATACAGAAGCAGCTGTGAGAGACTATACTGCTGCTCCTATATATTTTGAAGGAACAGAAAAACCCACACATCAGTGGTTAATTGAGTTTGAAAAAGAGCCGAATGATTATCATAAGTTTTGTCAATTACTTGATGAAAATTTACAATCATTGAACAGCGATTACGAAGCAAAAAGATATAAGAATATGGCGATGCAAATGCCCAAAGTTCAGATGCTTGCCAATGGTACTTTCCACGCATGGCTCAAGAGGAAAGGCAAGCTTGGCGGGCAACACAAGGTGCCACGTTTGTGTAATGATAGGAGTATTATAGAAGAAGTTTTGCAGACGGTGGAATCAGGAATCAGGAATCAGGATTCGGGGGGGGGACGCCAATTTGGGAATCGGGATTCAGTTCGCCGTGGCGAATAGGGTTGCGTACGCCTAGTATATTTTCTTGTACTATATAATATAAAGGCAATTATAAGCACACCGTTTTATAATAACGAACAAGTTTTAGTCCGAGACTTCGTATCAAAATAATAATATATTAGTTGCTTCTAATCCCGACATATTCGCACGGAACACACGCAGCCCGTATGGCCCAGAATCCTGATTCCCTTTAAACCATACCACGGAAAAGGGTATTTTTTTATTGGGATTTATTCCCTTATTTTGCTTCCATTTCTATAAATTAATCCTTTTTTGCTTATCAAACGACACATACAATTACTATGTTTAATCGTAGTGTTCGCACTCAATAATCATGCTGCAACTGCTGCGTGTGGCGGCACTACAACCTTTACGGTACCTGCTTCTGGGTGCATAAATAGTAAAGTCACGTTTTCTTTCAGCGATACCGTTTCCGTGAATTCCTATCGCCTTATTTTTGGTGATGGTAATGAAAGTATCGTTTCCGTTTCAGGGAGTATTGATCATACCTATGGGGCAAGCGGAAAATTCTATGTAAAGCTGGTTCGAACCATTGGTGCCTGCAAAGATTCTGTGTTGGATAGTATACAAATAAGTGCAAAGCCCAATACCGCATTCACCATGTACCAAGACACGGTGTGCAGCGGGCAGGTTGATACATTTAAAGCAACCACTTCTGGCCTCACTTCCTATAACTGGAAATATGGCAATGGGGCAACAAGCAGCGGACAAAATGTGACGCAAAGCTTTACCAATGCGGGTGCCAGCCCAGCGAATATGACTGTAAAACTGGTGGTGACAAATAGCAATGGTTGTTCTGATTCACTCACAAAAACTATTATAATTATGCCATTACCTTCAGTGGCTTTTACATTTTCTCCTGATAGTAGTTGTTCTGAATCTAATATAACTTTTACCAAAGGAGGTTCAGGAGCATCAACTTATTTATGGAAGTTTGGTGATGGAAAAACATCTATTGCTAATAATCCATCACATACATATAGTGCTACTGGAAATAGCTTCTCTTCTTTTACAACTTATTTGATTGCGTCTACAAGTTTTGGTTGTTCGGATTCTATTTCAAAAAATATAAAAATAAAGGAAAGGCCTGAAGGGAGTATAAAAAGCAATTGGACGAATTATGTGAACTGTAATGTTCTTATTAATACTATAAAGATTAGTGATTCTTCAACCACTTCTTCAACTGATACTTTCAAAGTTATTTCATGGGGAGACGGTAATATAGATACTTTTTATTCGGGATTTACTTTAAAGCCACATAAATATACAAGTAAAGGATACTTCACCCTTTCAGTATATACTGTCGGTAAGAATGGCTGTTCATATACAAAGACCTATCAGGTATTTAATGGCAGTAACCCTGCTATCGGGATTTCTAGCCTGGGTTCAACAACAAATTTATGTGCCCCATACAATTTGAGATTTGTTATCACCTCATATTCATCAAATCCTCCTGGAACTATATATACGATTAGTAGTAATGATGGATCTTCTAATCAAGTATATACACATCCACCCCCTGATACAATTACTTGGAATTTTTCTAAATCAAGTTGTGGATATTCAGACTTATTTTCAAATTCTAATTCATTTCATGTAAAAATTACTGCATCAAATCCATGTAATACCACCCCAGGTGCGGTAGGAAACATCACGTTTTCGAAACCTCCAATCGCTAATTTCAGTTTTACACCTTCTGATACAGTTTGTAAAAACACAAACGTTACTTTTACTGATAATTCTACAGATGGGTCTCTATTATCTTCTTCTTCAGGAAGTACATGCGTATCTACCCATTATAGGTTTTGGAACATTAATCCACAAAGCAATTGGGATACGCTTTCATCTACTACGCTTGGTGACCCAGCAAGTTGGGATGACCCAAGTGGTGTTGAAGGATCATCGCCATTGTATGTAAAATTTAAAGATACTGGTGTTTACAAAATAAAGCTACATGTTGCAAATGAATTTAGTACATGTGGTAGTGACTCGATGGAAAAATCAATAGTAGTTATCAATCCACCTATTGCAGCCTTCCATGCATCGCCCGATAGCGGATGTATTACATTAACTGACACCATGATCAACCAAAGCACTGGAACCGGATTATCATATTCGTGGTCGATACTATCACCAGCAAGCGGTTACGCTTTTACTGGAGGGACTTCAAGCACTTCAACCAATGCTATATATAAATTTACTGCAGCCGGAACTTATATAGTTCAACTGGCAGTTACCAATGCATGTACTACTATATATGCTTATGATACTGTTAAAGTAAAATCTATACCATCGGTTACGCTGCCCGCTATTAGCAACGGTTGTAAGCCTTATAGTATTTCTCCATCTGCAACATATAATAGTAATAACTCTACAATCACTTCATATAATTGGTCGTTCACGGGTGGTAGTCCTTCATCATCTACTACACAAAATCCAGGTACAATTAATTATAATACAGGAGGTAATTATACTGTTATTGCAAAAGCTACTAACGAATGTGGAACCGATTCTGCCACGCGAAGTTTTACAGTATATAATCCACCTACGGTGAATGCGGGAAAAAGTGTAGATACAATCTGTTTAAATAATGGGAATTTGACACTCAGCGGCTATAGTCCATCGGGTGGTACCTGGAGCGGAACCGCAGTAACGTCGGGCGGTGTGTTCAATCCGAGCACTTCAGGCGTGGGTTTATTTACTTTGAAATATATATATACCGATACAACAGGTTGTATTGACTCAGCGACAAAAAATATTAAAGTGGTAGATAAGCCCACAGTGAAATTTGTATATAATGATAGGTGTATCGATACTTCAATTCAATTTATTGATTCCTCAACAACTTCTGGCTCTACCATTGCAAGTAGGAAATGGTATTTTGGAGATGGAGGAACCTCAACAACTACAAACCCTAGCCATACATATGCAGCGGCAGGGACTTATACTGTAAAGTTGGTTATTACAAATAGTGTTGGATGCATAGATAGTATTAGCTATAATGTAAACGTGTGGCCAAAACCCGCTCCTAACTTTACAATAAATGATACGGACCAATGTCTGAATGGTAATAGTTTTACATTTACAAATACAACAACTATAAGCTCGGGGTCTTCAACCTATAATTGGTTTTATGGAGATGGAGGAACCTCGACAACAACTAGTCCAACATACACCTATGCTGCAAAAAATACCTACACAGTAAAGCTAAGGGCAACTAGTAATCATGGGTGTCGTGATAGTATTTCAAAAATTGTTTATGTTTACCCAAAACCTACAGTATCTTTTACCATAAATGATACTGATCAATGCAAAACTGGCAATAGCTTTTCCTATACAAATACATCAAGCGTTTCAACTGGAAGTATAATAACTTATAAATGGAATTTTGGAAATGGAGCAACTGACACTGTCAAAAACCCATCCGCTGTAAATTATACTAGTAGCGGCGTATACAATGTTACACTGCTTATTATAACAGACAAGGGGTGTACAGATAGTATAACAAAACAAGTTATAGTATATGCCATGCCTGTACCTAGCTTTACATTTGGTGCTAGTAGTTTTTGTGCTCCTTATACATCTGCGGTGAGCAATACCACTGCCGCTTCACCATTTATTACTGCATGGAAATGGAGTATACAGGGTAATACAAGTGTTACTATTTCAAATGATACTGCCAAGCAGCCCACCTTCACGTTTCCTGACAATCATAGTGGAACAGATACAACTTACAGTATTAAACTTATTGCAACTACTACTAATGGTTGTATAGAATCTGTCACAAATACAGTTACTATCAAAACTAGGCCTAAAAGTAATTTTACTTTAGCGAATGACAGTTGTGGGCCTATAGTATTTAATACGACAAATAGCAGTCAGTATGCTACAAATTATCTGTGGAGTTCAACACCTACAGCAAGTTTTAGCAATACAACAACTACAAATCCTACAATTACTTTAGCAAGAAATACTACAAGTTCAAATATTACATATACCATCAAACTTATATCTTCAACAAGTTTTGGATGTTTAGATTCTTTCCAAAAAAATATTATTGTATATTTTGAACCGATTGCAATGTTTAGTATGACAAGTACCGATGGTTGTGGGCCATTAAAAATATATTTCACCAATACATCAACTCCGTCTGGTAATACATTTAACTGGGATTTTGGGAATGGAAAAACTTCTACTATCAAAGATACAAATATTACATACCTCTCAAACGGGGTAAATGATACTACTTTTAATATTAAACTTATAGCAACAACGTCAAAAGGTTGTTTCGATGATACAATTAGACAAGTAACTGTAAGACCTGATGCTAAAGCATTATACACATATACTAATAATTCTGGCTGTGCTCCTTTTCTTATAGATTCTATTAATATCAAAGGAACGCATTATGCAAATGCAAATAGTAACTATAAGTGGTTTGTAGGAGATACTTTATTGGGTAGTTTACAAAATGGCGCATCACTAAAATTCCCTGGTTATACTTTAGGAAATTCAAATGATTCTATATTAATAAGCCTAGTAGCTTATAGTAAAAATAGCTGTAAAAATGACACTCAAAAAATATGGTTTAAAACCATATCAAATCCAAAACCTGGTTTTACTATGAGTGATTCTGCGGGTTGTATGCCGCTTAAAGTATTATTTAGAAATGTTTCAACCCCTGCTGGATTAAGTCACCTGTGGACTTTTGGAAATAGTACTAGTTCCACTGTAGATTCTATATATTATACTTTTACAAATAGTAGTGCAAACGATACATCTTGGAATATTAAACTAGTAGCTTCAGGTGGCAGTGGTTGCAAGGACAGTATATCAAAGACTATCATAGTGCACCCGCAACCCAAGCCCGCATTCTCGATATCCGCCAGTGCCTGTGCACCAGCGAGTATCAGCCCCAGCAACACAACTGCTGCAAGCCCTGCCATCACACAGTGGAGCTGGAAAATATATTGTGGTGCAACACTGACAAGAACCTCGAGTGCCCAGAACCCAACTTTTAATTTCCCCGATAACCAGACGGGCAGTGACAGCAGCTTCACATTTATATTGAAGACAACAACTGCTGATGGGTGTTCTGATACGGTTAGCAAAACTATTATAATAAAGAGCAGACCAAAAGCCAATTTCAGTGCGACAACTGTTTGCTCGGGGGCCACAACTAATTTCTATGATTCTTCCAAATATATAGGAGCAAG
>CANJUD010000012.1 GCA_947477885.1 Bacteroidota bacterium | reverse complement strand
TGGTATGGTGAGCGGTCCCGAATAAGATTCGGGAGAACCATCACCAACCACATACGGAGACGGAGACGCAGAGCTTTCTACCGCACTATATACACTTTAGTGAGCACGGTACTGGTCGGTGAAAACACATGACCAGAGGCAGAGTGCTTTCACTGCCACACTCACCCCTGACCTGCCTGTGGTTTGGTATGGTGAGCGGTCCCGAATAAGATTCGGGAGAACCATCACCAACCACATACGGAGACGGAGACGCAGAGCTTTCTACCGCACTATATACACTTTAGTGAGCACGGTACTGGTCGGTGAAAACACACAACCAGAGGCAGGCAGGAACAAACAGTGTGAGTGTGAGTGTGAGAGTGAGAGAGGAGGGGCTGCACAAAATATATATGATACTTCAGTGAGCACGTTGCTGGTCGGTGAAAACACACGACCAGAGGCAGGCAGGAACAAAACAGTGTGAGAGCAAGTGATGAGGAGGTTGCTCCCTTAAAAAATTATTCTCGAAAATCAAAAAAACATCCCTATTTTTGACACGAATAGTCAACAACAAAAATGTCAACAGAAAATATTGGGGAGAAACTCCGCAAACTGAGAATGGAAAACAAGTTACCGCTTCGCAAAGTTGCTGCAATGATTGATAATGATGTAGCCATTCTCAGCAAAATGGAACGTGGCGAAAGGCGATTGACAAAAGAAGTGGTAAGGAAACTGGCAAAGATATACAAACACGATTTAGAGGAACTGATGGTATTATACCTAAGTGAGCGGTTGGTATATGAAATTGGTGAAGAAGACTTGGCGATTAAAGCATTGCATATGGCCGAGGAACAAGTATCATATACCAACTATACCAAAATTGATAAAAAACTCATTATTAAAACCCTGAAAGATTATCTAAAAAAAGATAACAGAATAACAGCAGCGTGGTTGTTTGGCTCATTTGCAAGGGGAGACGAAAACTATAAAAGTGATATTGATTTAATGTTGCGTTTCGATAGTAAAAAGAAAATTAGTTTATTCGATTTTGCTGATATTGAATATCAGTTGAAACTAATAACAAAAAGGAAAGTAGACTTGGTGGAAGAAGGATGCCTATTGCCTTTCGCACTTAAAACAGCCAAGAAAGATTTAGTAAAAATATATGGATAAGCCAACTCCTAAAGAAAGAGCCGAACATATATTAAAAGCTATTGCATGCATTCGCGATTTTGTGGCAAATGTTGATGAGATTTTTTTTGTAAATGATATTCAATTACAGAGTGCTGTTCAATATCAATTTCTCATAATTGGAGAAGCAATACGATATATTGATAACTCCATACTTGAAAAGTACGAATACCCTTGGCATATACCACGCTCGTTCCGGAATTTTATTATTCATGAATATCATGGCGTGAAAATGGAAAGAATATATAATGCTACACAAAATTTAGAGGAGCTGGAGCAATTGATTAAAAAAATGTTGAAGGCGGAATTTTAAAAAGTAAGATGATAAAAATAAGTTAAATTCAGCTCCATGTTACTGGTCGGTGACAACACACGACCAAAGGCAGAATAGCTATATATTATTTTCTTTCTTCAGAATAATTATTCTCTGAAGTTCTTCCACATCAAGCTTGTCTTTTGGTCTACCCGCAAGCATTTTGTTTAATATTAAATCCTTAAGACTTATATAATACACTTTCAAAGTATCGGAATAAACAAACTCAACTTTTTCTTTTTCGGCATCTGCATATTTTACACCTGTGATATGATTAAATACATCGATATCAATAGGGTCGTAACCAATTTTAAATGCAAAAGGTTTTGTAAAATCTATATCCTCTAAATTACTTGCCTGTTCTTTGCTAAACTTCAATAAAATGAGAGCATTGAACACTTTCTCTTTGTTTTCAACTATTGGGTTTATCCATAAATCCAAATCACTGGTATTGCGATTGTAACCATGAAAATTAACTGCAAATCCACCGCATAGCATGAAATCAACATTGCATTTTTGAAATGCTGAAACAATCTCTTCAAAATTTTCTGCAAACTGCATTTCTACTCTTTATATATAACTGTAATCACCCTATCCAAAGGTGGCCAACTACCATCAGCATTAAGATAATCTTTAAAGAAAAATTTTCTCATTTGCTCAAGCGTATCTAATCTTTGGGCGGGAGTCATCTTTGCCATTTTCATTCTCCCAAAATCTTCCATTTCATCAAATGAATTAAAAAAAGTAATTTCCTTCGTTTTCTGATTATTTGCATATCCAGAAGCGGGGTCATTTACTATATTTTTTTCGTCATCCATTTTACGAAATATAAAATAATTGTAGGGCAAATATAGTTTAGAATCTCATAATTTTTAGAAACACCATTCCCAAAATCATGCGACAGCCCGCGTGAGGGATAGAAGCCGGCACGCAGTAAGGCGTATAGCCCGACGCCGATGCTTCAGAGGCGGCACGCCCAAACCCACATCTTGACCATCAAGCCTCAGCGCAGACCACTGACCACTAACCACTGACCACTAGCTACTATTTTTTTTACACTCCCGTTATTAAACCTTCACCTATTTTTGCTTGTCAATAACTTTGCTAGCAAAGTTGGACGGGGAAATTTGAAAAGAATACTATTATATATATATTTGATACTGATTGCCGGTAGTGTGCGTGCACAAATTACCAGCAACAAGGGCACCGATTTTTGGGTAACCTATGCCAACCACTACGAGGGCAGCAGCAGTCAGATGGCATTATATATAACTTCGGATATTAATACCACTGGTGCTGTAACTATACCTGGCAATGGCTGGAGCACTACTTATAGTGTGAGTGCAAATTCGGTAACCATTATCTCCATTCCACCAAGCTACGCCATTATGAACTGTACCGAATGCACACTGGGCAGAGGTATTAATATAACCGCGGTAGACCCCGTGGTGGTATATGCACATATCTATTTTAAAAACAAGTCGGACGCCACATTGGTGCTGCCTACCGAAACTGCGGGACGGGAATATTATGTAATGGATGCCACGCAAATGAAAACAGGATATAATAATGCATCAGGGGTATACGCAGCAAGCCAGTTTCAGATAATTGGACTATATGATAGCACGCAGATAGAAATTACCCCAACGGCGGGTAGTATAAATTCGGCACATGCAAAAGGTTCCACATTTAATTTATATTTAAACAAAGGGCAGGTATACCAATATCAATCAGACACCGATTTAACAGGAACTTATATAAAATCAGTAACCAGCAGCGGCACCAATTGCAAGCGGGTGGCAGTGTTTTCTGGTAGTACTTGGACCTCGCTTGGCTGCAGCGGTGCCAGTAGCGGCGATAATTTATACCAACAATTATATCCAATTAGTGCTTGGGGAAAAGCATTTGCCACTGCCCCATGGAAAACGCGAACTGGAGGTGATGTATTCAGAGTGCTCGCTTCGGTAAATAATACAACCGTAAAAATTAATACTTATACTTCTGTATCACTTAGTGCTGGTCAGTATTATGAATGGATGACCGATTCACCGCAATATATAATTGCCGACCAGCCTATTTGTTTGGCGGAATTTCAACGAACGCAAAATTGCGATAATGTAACCGGCGACCCTAGCATGGTGATACTTTCGCCCATAGAGCAGCAGTTGAATGATATCACCTTATATAGTTCGCCGTATTATCAGATAAGCGGGCATTATATAAATGTACTGATGGAAAGTGATGATACCAGCAATTTTTATTTGGATAATAATAAAGTAGTATGGCAAACTATTCCTGCAAATACTACTTATGCATATTCGCAAACTACTGTAAACAGTGGTAACCACACGCTGAATGCCGATAGTGGATTTAATGCAATAGCTTATGGCTTTGGCAATGTAGAAAGCTATGGTTATAGTGCCGGTGCCAATATTGTAAACTTAGTTCAACATATAGAATTGGGCAGCAAAAAAGAGTGCAAAGGCCGCAGTGTTTCTTTTAAAGGTTTTTGTGTGTATACACCTATTAAATGGCAATGGACTTTTGGCGATGGCGGCACTGACACCGTTCAGAATCCTTATCATATATATACCGATACTGGAACTTTTATTGCAACATTGGTTACGTTAAAATCGAATGGGAATGATTGCAATTCGCAAGACTCAACAATATATACTGTAGTCATATCTGTGTTGCCAGTAGCTGATTTTACTTATGATAATGTATGCTCGAAAGGAAATGTGAACTTTTATGATAAGAGCTCTATTAGCAAAGGCAGCATAAGCACCTATTACTGGGACTTTGGCGATGGCGGCACCTCCACCTCTAAAAACCCCACGCATCATTATAATACTTCTGGCAACTATACTGTAAAACTCACTGCTACTTCTGCAACGCTTTGCGATTCGACTATTTCAAAAACTATTATAGTAAATCCAACCCCAGCTGCTAATTTTAATTCCTCCTATTTGTGCTATCCCGATAGTGTTGTCATATTTGATTCATCTACTTTAAGTAATATATATAAGACCAACTACAATTGCTCAAAAACTTATGTACGATGGGGCGATGGCAAAGTGAGTGATACTATATATAATCAAATCGGCAATCAGAATTTCAAACATAAATATAGTACTTATGGTACCTATAATGTTACTATTATAGTAAATGATTGTTATAAGACTTGCGTTGATTCTTTTACCAAATCTATTATTATATATGATAAACCCAAACCGAAATTTACAATAGCCAATGCTTGCCAGAAAGACAGTTTTGATATCATAGATTCTAGTAGCATTGCCTATGGCAGCCTCACCAAATGGGATTGGGATTTTGGCGATGCGAGTACCAAAACTTATACAACTAAATTAACGAGTTTTAAGAAAGCATATACTAATGATGGCGTATACCAAATTTTACTAAAAGCATATAATGCCAATAATTGTTATGATACTGCCTCACAATATATAACTATATACCCCAAGCCCAAGCCTGGCTTTGTTTTTGGCAATGTATGTTATCCTTTTACTGCTACATTTAACGATACGTCTACTATCAAATCTGGGAGCATTGTATATAAAAGAATTTATTTCGGAGACGGAAAAGATAGTATATTTAGTGGTGGTTCTTCGGGGCATAACTATTCAGCCTCAGGCACTTATACAGTGAAATTATATTTGGTAAGTGACCTGGGTTGCAAAGATTCAGTGAGCAAAAGTATTATTATATATCCCAAGCCAACTATTAGCTTTACCGTTACCAATTCGTGTTTAAACGATTCTGTGCCCTTTACTGAAAGTTCTACTATTTCATCAGGCTCAATTACCAAACGTTATTATGACTTTGGAGATGGAGATACCGTGACTTATTATACTTCCAAGAGCAGTTTCAAAAAACTATATGCTGATACAGGAACTTATACAATTAAACTCATTATATATACTGATAAAGGCTGTTCAGATAGTTTGAGTAAAAATGTATATATAGCTCCCTTGCCAACGCCTGTATTTTCAACTGCTAACGTGTGTTACCAAGACACAGCAGTATTTTATGATTCCACCAATATATATAATACCAATATCAACAAATGGAGTTGGGATTGGGGCGATGCACAAACTACAAACTATACAACTTATACAAGTTCGGTAAAACATTATTATAGTACATCGGGTATATATAAGGTAGTTTTAAAAATAACAAATACTACCAATTGTTATGATACATTTTCGCAGTATATACAAATATATAAAAAGCCGTCCATGGGTTTTACAGCTATCAATACTTGCTTAAACGATAGTATTATATTGACAGATACTTCCCTATCGGCAGATGGTCAAATAACCAGCAGGAGCTGGGACTTTGGCGATGCTAGTACTTCAAGTGGCAACGACAGTATTATTAAACATCATTATAATAGTGTGGGCAATAAAACCGTAAAACTTATTGACATATCGCAGTATGGATGCAAGCAAACTTATTCAAAAGTGATCACAATTGATACAGTTCCAATACCTGTATTCTCAAATACCACGGGCTGTGCAAAAGACAGTATTACCTTTACAAATACGAGTACAATAAAAACCGGAAGTCTAACAAATTATATATGGATATGGGATGATACCACTACTTCAGCAGTGAATAATGGTAGCAATATTAAACATGGATACTGGAAAGGCGGCTATAAAAATGTGTCGCTAATTGCTTACTCTGCTAAGGGTTGCAAAGACACGCTCACCAAAACTATATATATTAACCCACGACCGAATGTTACATTTTCGACACCAGGTATTTGCTTTAAAGACTCGGTTACTTTTGTAGATTATTCAACACTTGATAGCGGTAGTATTACACTTTGGAAATTTGATTTTGGGGATGGGAGTCAAACTACCTACTTTAGCAAAAGCAACCTAACCCATAAATATGCCACGCCCAATACCTATCCCGTAAAAATGTATATCATGACTACTTGGGGCTGTGCGGATAGCACCACAGCTCAGTTTGTAGTAAACTCATCGCCGGTAGCTAAAATAGCTTGGGACAAGCTTTGTAAAAACGATTCGGTATTATTTATTGACTCTACTTATATGGCTTATGGCAGCGTACTAAAATGGAACTGGGATTTCGGAGATAGTTATGGTGATACTTTGAAAAACCCTTATCATAAATATATTGACACGGGTAATTATACAGTTTCGCTAAAAGTAAAATCGGGCAACCTGTGCGAAGACTCTGCTACGGCCAATGTGAAGATCACTTTGAATCCATCAACCAAGTTTAGTTTCAATAATATATGTGAAGACGATACAGTGATTGTAAATATACAATCTATATTATACAGCAATCCTTTATTATATTATATATGCGACTGGGGTGATGGAAATATTGACACCACAACTTCCACCTCCATAAAGCATGGATATAGCAATTGGGGTTATTATAATATAACCGTGAACACCTTGTCAATATACAGCTGCGGAGATACCTTATCGAAAAGCGTATATATTCGTCCAAAACCAATTACAGATTTTAATTACACGCAAGTTTGTATATATGATAGTTTTTATTTGATTGATTCGAGCACCATACCACAAGGAAATATTGCACAATGGAAATGGAATTGGGGAGATGGGAGCCAAACGACAAACTCAACTAATGCCACAGTTGCACACAAGTATAATAGTGCGGGGAAATATCCAATTAGTCTTTTACTGAGCAGTGACAGTGGTTGCAGCGATATCAAATATGATACTATAGAAATATATCCGGTACCAAAACCCAAAATATATATCGCCGATTCGAACCAGTGCGACCACATACAACAATTTAATTTTGTAGATACTTCCACTATCGCATACGGTTACTACACCCGCACTTGGGACTTTGGCGACGGCACTACAGATACCAACAAAACCATTATACATACATATGCTACTTATGGTAATTATACCGTTAAACTGAAACTGAAATCGGTGAATGGGTGTGAGGATTCTGCATCACAAAATATTATTGTATATGAGACTCCAAAACCCCAAATATATTATATCATAGCTGATAGTTGCGAGCAAACAGATATCATCAATTTCTATGATAGTACCTCAGCAAGCACAACTACCTGGAGTGTGGGGTGGACTTTTGGAGACGGCAATAATAGCAATGCTTTCAATCCTGTTCACCATTATAATGCAAATGGAAATTACAGTGTGCAATTATATATAACTTCTGTTAACGGTTGTGTAGATTCCATCACCCAAAAAATTACCGTGCATCCAAATCCAGTTGTACAAATTTCTACATCAAATAATTGCTTTGGAGATTCCTCCCAATTTACTGATTTAACTGCGGTAAGTTTAGGTACGGTAACCAAGCGTGTTTGGTATTTTGGCGATGGAGACTCACTGGTAACTACCAAAACAAATATTGCACATCTATATAAAGTATTTGGCACCTATCAAGTAATATTAAAATGCATTTCCAATAAACTATGCGAATGGGCCGATACCCAAACTATAGTAATACAACCCAAACCCAAAGCAGATTTTTATCAGATACAAAATTGTGTAAATGATTCTGTTACATTCGTGGACCAGAGCACAGTTTCAACTGGAAAGCTTATTAGTCGATTGATATATTTTGGCGATAATGATTCAGCATATTTTAGTGATACTTTGGTAAAACACAAATATATAAATAGTGGTAATTATATAGTTACCATTAAAGTAATTTCGGATAGTGGATGTAGTGACCAATTTGCTAAAAATATTATTATATATCCCAAACCTACTGCCAAAGTTTTTGCGGTAAGTGCATGCCTTAACAATTTGGTAGCCGTATATGACAGTAGTGGCGGGACTTATCCCATCGTATATCGTTATTATAGTTTCGGCGATGTTACAGATACAGTAACCGACCAATCAGTATTCTATCACCAATACTTAAAATCGGGCTTTGATACCATTACGCAAATTGTACAAAATTCCGTTGGGTGTTATGATACAAATACATTGGTAATATATATCTATCCACTACCTCAATTTAGAATTACAAACACCAATGCTTGTGCTTTTGAATTGATGCGTTTCCTCGACTCAACCACTATTGATTCTGGTGGATTTAAGCAATTTGTGTGGGACTTTGGTGATAATGGTGGCAAACTATATTCTCCTAAAAATATTGGGATAGGCCATATCTATAATTATGGTGGCAACTATAATATAACCGTAGCGGCAAGGACTGGCTTTGATTGTATAGATTCTTTTGCACTTTCAGTATATATCAATTATTCGCCAGAACCCAAGTTTATTGCCGATGATGTTTGCCTAGGTGACAGTACAGTATTTAGCGATCTATCTGCAATTCCCAGAGACACCATCAACAAATGGGAATGGGATTTTGGCGATGGCAAAACTTTAAGTTATAATACTTTTGTTTCGATGGTTTCACACTTATATGATACTGCTGGAAACTTTTTGGTAAAACTTACTTGTACCAGTAGCTCTAGTTGTAAAAATACCTATAAGAGCTATATTACTGTGCACGATATTCCACATATTAAATATAAAATTAATTCGTACCGAGGCTGCTTACCGCTTACAATTAACTTTAAAGACAAATCATATAACTCTACTGACTCTATAACATCCTATTCTTGGGATTTTGGTGATGGCTATGGTTCTATATTACAAAACCCCAAGCACACATTCCGAAAATCGAAACTGTATACAGTTTCACTAAAATTGGTTTCTGCATTTGGCTGTATTGATTCATTCACCGATTCAATTCCAATTTTCCCCTATCCCCTGCCCACAGCCATTATCAATGCCTTCCCCGATTCTACCCCGTCGCTACAAGCTTTGGTACAATTTAGTAATTTATCATTTCAGTATACATCTGGTCTCTGGAATTTTGGAGATGGTAATTCATCTACTGCCTTAAATCCACTTCACCATTATGATGATACAGGAGCATATAATACCCAATTGATTGTGAAAAATCATTATGGTTGTTATGATACTGCCTACAAACGTATTTTCATCATGCCCGATTTTACTTTTTATATACCAAATAGTTTTACGCCCAATGATGATGACCTCAATGAAACCTTTGGCCCCAAAGGGTATTTCAAGGGAATAGCAAACTACAAAATGATTATATGGAACCGATGGGGAGAAAAGATTTTCGAATCCACTGATATCAATAACCAATGGAATGGAACATTTAGAAATGAAGGTATTCCATCGCCTATGGATGTGTATATATACCGCATAGAATTCCAAGATTACTTTGGCCGAAAACACAATACTGCCGATCAGGTGCATTTGATTCGGTAATATTATAAACTATATAAAAATATTATTATACTTTGAACTTTTAAATTAGCAGAAAATAGAGGAAGTAATTCCCCCTCCCATTCATCATTTATCATTAACAATTAACAATTCTCACTCATACCCAAACTGTTTCAGCAACCCCTCATCATTACGCCAATTCTCTTTCACTTTCACAAAAGTATGCAGAAAAACTTGCTTCTTCCAAAACTTCTCCATCGTATGCCGGGAGCGGCTTCCAATCATTTTCAATTTCGACCCACCCTTGCCAATTAATATAGCTTTTTGACTATCACGCATCACATATATTGTTGCTTCGATTTTTAATATAGTAGGATGATCTTTAAAACTTTCTATCACTACTTCTACATTATAAGGAACCTCTTCCTGATAGGCTGTCATAATTTGTTCGCGTATCATTTCGGCTGCAATAAATCTTTCGCTACGGTCTGTGAGTTGTTCGGGATCATAATAGTATGGTCCTTCTGGAAGAAGAGATTTTATCAAATCTAACAATGTATCTACATTGAATTTTTTGAGCACGGAAATCGCTAATATATGTGCAGGTGCTAGCAATTCTTTTACCTGTTCCATGCGTGCATTCACCTCTGCAGGTGTGCTGATATCCATCTTGTTGAGCACTGCTATTACAGGGGTTTCCATCTTTTTTAGCTTTTGCACAAACTCATCATCTTCCCATCTATCATCCAAGTCTATCATATATACAAATACATCGGCATCGGCAAAGCTTTCGTTCACAAATCCCATCATTTTTTCATGAAGTTTATGTGCAGGTTTTAAAGTGCCTGGCGTATCAGAAAAAACGATTTGATAATCTTCGCCACTTAATATACCTTGTATACGATGACGCGTAGTTTGTGCTTTATGAGTAACGATAGAAAGGTGCTCGCCCAGTATGGCATTGAGCAAGGTAGACTTGCCCGCATTGGGCCTGCCTATGATACTCACAAAACCTGAGTGAGCGAGAGTTTTATTTGTTAAATCTGTATCCATTTATAAAATTATTTGAGGCAATAAGCAAAGGATGCATATATATATCTTGATCGATAAATGGTACTTCTTTGCGGAAAGTATGATATAAGTTTTCTAATTTTTCTGATGTCTTTTTTGGTCTGCGAAATTCAAAAGCTTGTGCAGCAGTCATCAATTCTATAGCAAGAATTTGTTGTAAATTATTCACTACTTCATATGCTTGCACAGCCGCATTGGCACCCATGCTCACATGGTCTTCTTGCCCATTACTGCTCACTATGCTATCAGCACTTGCAGGTGTACATAGCTGTTTATTTTTACTAACTATACTAGCAGCTGTATATTGTGGTATCATAAATCCAGAATTCACTCCTGCGTTGGGAGCTAGGAATGGCGGCAGCCCGCGTAAGCCCGATACCAATTGATAGGTTCTGCGTTCTGATATATTTCCAATTTCGTGCATGGCAATTTTTAAATAATCTAAAGCCAATGCCAAAGGTTGTCCATGAAAATTTCCACCTGATATAATACGATCTTCATCAGCAAAAATATTCGGATTGTCACTCACCGCATTCACTTCCGTTTCGAACACACTGCATACATGATTATACACACCACGTGTGGCACCATGCACTTGCGGAATGCAACGGAAAGAATAGGGATCTTGCACCTGTGCTTTTTGTTCTGCAGCAAATGGACTTCCATCAATCCATTTCAAAAATTGTTGTGCTTCGCTCACTTGCCCGGCATGTGGACGAATGCCATGCACCAACGAATCGAATGCATCATAACGGCAAGCAAATGCTTCTGCACTTAATGCTGCAATGCCTGTGGCGGCTTCAATAAGTTTGGCAGCTTTTAATAATATAATAGTACCATAGCCGCTCATAAACTGTGTTCCGTTTATTAAAGCCAATCCTTCTTTCGGGCCAAGAATAATAGGTTCGAATAAAGATTTTAATTGTGAGGCTGATTGTATACGGTCCTTATTATTATATAATACTTCTCCTTCGCCCAATAATGGCAAACACATATGTGCCAAAGGAGCCAAATCGCCCGATGCACCAAGGCTCCCTTGTTCGTATACGACTGGATATATATGGTTATTAAAAAAATCTAAAAGCCGTTGAACTGTTTGTGGTTGAACTCCCGAATATCCTTTGCTTAGGCCCAAAACTTTTAATAACAACATTGCACGAACCACCTCTTTGGGAACCTGTTTTCCAGTTCCACATGCATGCGAGCGAAGCAGATTGGTTTGCAGTTGTTCAAGCTGATTATCATCAATCACTGTGTCGCATAGAGAACCGAAGCCGGTATTGATGCCATAAAATACAGCACCTGGAGTTGAAATTTTTTGTTGCAAAAACTGATAGCAATGCTCAATAGCTTTTGTAATGTCAGAGCCCAACTCATGCTGCTCAGTAGCAGCAAGCAATCGACCTAGTTCTTCGATGGTATAATGTTTTTGATTTGACAGTGCAGCCATGCTGCAAAGTTGCGTAAAAAAAAGGATATTATGTTGATTATAATAAAACTACGTTAATACTAAAAAACACCTAGCCTAATTCCTTTTCAGTGAAATCTGTATTGTATGTGAGAAACCCTTTGGATCAATTGAGCTTAAGCCCTATCACTGCAATCTCTTTAATTTCTTTCACGTAAGATATCATCACACCCAACCCTTTAAAATTTGGATCGGTGACACACATGATAGCTCCCAAACAATTTAATTTGATAGTAGTCTTTGCAATTATATCAGCTCCTGTGGTTTTATTAGTTATATGATAATTATCTAAAATCAAAACTCCACTATATTTATTTTTAGATACTTTTTTATCGCCATCAAAATTATAAGTAATGCTGAATGAGACAATAGTTTTTACAGCTGTATCTCTTCCAATTTCAATAGAAAAGCCAAATCTATCATACGCATAAACTCTTTCTCTACCAGCTAGCTTCTCCACCCTATCAGGTTCACCAAACATTTTTTTTATTCTATCGATGGTAGTAGATGAAAGTATAATATGTTTACCTACTGTAATTTTTTTCGTAGTAGTATTTACTGTGATTGTATCAAATTGATGAGCAAAAATATTTGTCGAAAATAAAATTGAAATTAATATGATAGGTAGTTTTAAGTATGCCATTGTTATATATTCCTTTTCTCCATCATCTCAGCTATAGTAAGCCCAATGGACAAACTAGATGTAGCCGCTGGCGACGGGGCATTGAGTACATGTATAATAGTTCCTTTATCTACAATACTAAAATCATCCAACAACTGCCCATCTCGACTGCAAGCCTGAGCACGTATACCTGAACCTCCTGGAATTAAATCATCTTTTTGTATTTCAGGAATTAATCGTTGCAATGCTTTGGTGAATGCAGATTTGGAGAAGGAACGATAAAATTCTCCCATTCCCGTTTTCCAATATTTCATCGCCACTTTTCTAAATCCAGGCCATGATAATGACTGCCACAATTCTGCCAAATTAAAATCAGTTTTCTTATAAGCTTCTTTCCCGAATGCAAAAACCGCATTAGGCCCAGCTTCAATACCACCACCAATCATACGAGTAAAATGCACGCCCAGAAATGGGAAATTGGGATCTGGAACTGGATATATTAAATTATTGACCAGATATTGTTTTTCAGGTTTTAATATATAATACTCTCCGCGGAATGGTATAATGCGAACATTTAATTTTTCTTCGCTCAAAGCCGCAATCGTATCACAAAATAATCCAGCACAGTTTATAATATATTGGGTTTGGTATTTGTTTCTTTCTGTTTGTATACTATTATAATCTTTCTCGATGATGTCAATCACTTTTTCATTGTAGTGTATTTCTCCACCCATTTCAACAAATAATTCTGCATACTTTAATGAAACAGTTTTGTAATTAATAATTCCTGTTTGTGGTACCACAATCCCGCTAATACCAGCACAATGAGGCTCATATTCTTTTATTTGTTGCTCGCTTATTTTGAGTAATCCTTTCAACCCATTTTCTATTCCTCTGTTATATATATTTTCTAAAGCGGGCAATTCTTTTTCATCGGTAGCTACAATAATTTTTCCGCAAAGATCATAGGGGATTTCATATTGATTGGCAAACTCTATAAGCATATCATAACCCCGCAAACAATTAATAGCTTTACTACTTCCATGTTTATAATAGATGCCACTATGTATTACACCGCTATTATGACCCGTTTGGTGACAAGCAACTTCATGCTCCTTTTCTAATATCGCAATTTTTAATTTGGGATTGTTTTTTATCAAATGATATCCCGTTGCTAATCCTACTATCCCGCCTCCTATTATAGTGATATCGTATTTCATGTTTTTTTGAAACGATAACTATTTTAGTATAACAGCAGAAACGTTATACCCCTTTTGTTTTAGCAAATTCAGCAATCCTATTTCTCCGGGCAAATGCATTGCACCCACAGCTATAAACATTGATTGTTTGGGTGCTTGGTCAGCAAAAATTTCTGCCCAACTTTTATTGCGATTGTCGAGCAAAATATCCATATCATAAACCCCTTCCGATTCTTTGGCCAGTTTATTTAAATTGTCTAAATCACCTGCTCTATAATACTCCAATAACTTGGTCATCATTCCTGTGTCTTCTCTTTCCTTTTTTAATCCTGTTACAAAGTTTGTAGCTTGCTTCTCCACTGGGCTTTCATCAAACAGCATCGATGCTTGTTTCTCGTCGGTTTCAAAGCCTCTTAATTTTTTATGGCTAGCTTTTGCTAATGAAAATAATTTTTTGTCGATGGAAAAACTCTTGTCATCAATATTTTCCGATTTCATCAATTCTATTGCAGCCAACATGGTTTGCACAAAAGCAGGTTTAAACTTTTTATAATCTTTAATATCTATATCAAAACTATCTTGTAAATAATCTTTAGCTTTTAAATAATCTTCTGGCTTGAAACAGCTCTCCAAATCGCGACCTCTCAATAAAGCATGTTTTAAAATATTATTTTGGGTTACTGAATCAAGATTCATTTCCCCGTAAAACGCCTCACACAAATTAATAACAGAATCGTACTGGGCTAGTTTTTTATCATTGGGCTTTACACCCAAATGGAATGTGCCATATATATAACAATCACCTTTCACACCATTGCCACTCACCTTCCACAGCAAGCTTTTCTCCATGGTTTGTCCATTGCATATATTATATAATAATAAAAAGAGAAGTGTGGTATATTTTGTCAAAATAAAAATGTTGCATTTTTCATTTTAAAAAAATAAAAAACAATGATTGTAAAATATAAAATACTATTTAATCCCCATCAACTCACAATCGAAAATCAAAGTTGAATTTGGAGGTATTAATCCATTCCCTACATCCTGACTACCATAGCCCAATGCGGGAGGAATAATTAGACGTACGCAATCTCCAACTTCCATGTTGGCTATCCCTTCGTCCCACCCCTTTATTACACGGCCTTGCCCCAAAGGGAAATCAAGCGGTTCGCCACGGTCAAGCGAACTATCGAATTTTTTACCGTTAGACAAACTACCTGTATAATGCACCAAAACTGTTTGCCCAGCAACGGGTTTTTGGCCACTGCCACTTTTCTTTATTATTATATATTGAAGACCTGAAGCAGTGGTCTCTATTTTTTTTCCTGCTATATTAAAAGGATGTGGCTGACACTTAGTAGTTGTTTTTGCTGTTGTTGTTGGTTGTACTTGTGTTTGCTCCACATTAACTTCTTGTTGTGCGTCCAATACTTCTATTTCAAAATACAAAATAGAATTTGCAGGAATTACACCTCCAACTGCACGTTCGCCGTAAGCAAGATTGGCCGGTATCACAAAGGCGGCTTTGTCGCCCACATTCATTAATGCCAATGCTTCTTCCCAACCTGCTATTACACGGCCTTGCCCCAAAGGAACACTAAATGGTTGGCCCCTATCTAATGAACTGTCAAACTTTTTGCCTGTCATTAATTTACCCGTGTAATGCACACTTACATTATCACCCTTTTGTGTTTTGCGTCCGTTACCTTTTTGTATATAATAGTATTTTATTCCACTTGCAGTGGTTAATACCTCTTTGCCATCTAGGCTAATAGGAGTTGGTTTAATAACTTCCACCAATTCCACATCGAATATTAAAGTAGAATTTGCCGGAATAGTGCCTTGGTCTGCTTCACCATATCCCATTGCTGGTGGTATTATCAAGGTCGCTTTCTCACCTTGTCCTAAATATTTAATCCCCATGTCCCAACCTTCAATTACGGAGTGAGAACCTAAGGTAAAAGCAAAAGGTTGACCCCTGCCTATTGATTCGTCGAACACAGTTCCATTGGTAAGTTTTCCTATATAATGTACCTTTACTTGGTCGCCATCTGCGGCTTTGGGGTTTGTGTTTTTTTGAGTGATAATAATTTTTAGCCCGCCGGGAGCATTGATAGTGTCGTTCATTGGTTTTCTGAGATTTGGTTTTTGAATAGGTTTAGCCAAAGCTTTTGCATTTGGACTTGTTTGCGTTTTTGTTTGTCCCAACAAAAAGGAACAACTAAGAATGATGGATAAAAATACGAGGGAAATTCTTTGCATTATTTTATTTTTTATTTTAAGGCTGCAAAGATAAGACCAATCAATTATTAATTGGCTTTTATGGTAGGGTCTAAATGTATTTTTACGTCGCCACCGCCTTGGGGAAACACATCATTTAGTTTCACCACCAATTTTATTTTGTCGCCCTTTTTCATAAAATCAGGCAATTCACTTTGTGCCATTTTGAAAACTGAATCGGCACTTATTTTGAATTCAGCACTGTCGCCCACGCCCATTTGCAAAACACAATCATTGGTGCCACCCACAAAATCTCTCTCGAGCAAAATAGTTTGATCTAAAGAATCGTTGCTTTTAAATAATTTTTTTACGCTACCGTCAGGCATTAGATAAAACATTTTATAGCTCATTTTTACATTGTCGCCAAACACTGGCTTTGGTCCATTTTTCTTAATGAAAAATTTCGCATCGCCCACCAATTTAGTCTCATTTTCATTTTTACAAGCATTGATGGCAACTATGGCCAATATAGTATATAGTATTTTCTTCATGATGTTTTTATAACGGAATTATATAATTTTTATTGTGGAGACACTTTAATTTTTACCCGGTTCAAAATTAGCCCAAAATATTTAGCCGACAATTATATTATAATATTTGCCTAAGACCTAAATTTTCACGTTTCAAAAATTTTATTTCCCAAAGCCCACCTATCAAACATATTTTCGCGGTGCGAGTCAGTTATATCTGCCGTATGGCTCTAATTACTGACTACTAATTACTAACCACTAAAAAAATGGCATCTAGAAGAGGAAAAACTACCACCAACGGCAAAGAAACAGAAATGCCGAAAGCAAAAATTACGAGAGAATCACTGAGGCAATCGCTCATGGTTTTCGATTATGTAAAACCTTATCGTGTTTATTTTTGGCTTGGTTTATTATTCATAGGATTATCGGCATTATCAACTTTACTATTCCCTTTTTTATTGGGATTGATGATAGATGTGGTGGACCCGAAACACCAAAACGGAGCAGCAATTCCGGGTGGCCAAATGGGCACAGCACTCAAAAATTTATTGGGCGTTACCGAAATTTCTCGCACCACTGTTTTATTTTTAATCATAGGTCAACTGGGCTTGCAAATGATATTCTCTTTTATGCGGGTATATATGCTCACGCAAGCGGGCGAAAGATCACTTGCCGATTTGCGTAAATCTGTTTTCTCAAAAATATTGACCATGCCTATGAACTTTTTTAGTCAACGGAGGGTGGGGGAGCTGAGCAGCCGCATTACTGCAGACTTAAGTCAGATACAAGATGCGATATCATCCATGCTTGCTGAGTTTTTAAGAGGTATTATCACATTAGTTGCGGGTCTTTGGCTCATATTTTTCATATCGCCCAAAATGGCAATGGTGATGCTGGGTGTTGTTCCTATTATTGCTGTTTTAGCTGTAGTGTTTGGAGTTCGTATCCGCAAAAAATCGAAAGAAGCACAGGACCAACTAGCCGACACGGGCACTATCGTTCATGAAGCTTTTCAAGCAATCGGAATTGTGAAAGCATTCACCAATGAAGGATTTGAAACACGCCGCTATGGTAAAAGTATGGATATGGTGGTGAAAACCTCCATTCAAAATGCTTTCTACCGCGGGCTATTTATTTCGGGACTTATATTTTCTGTGTTCGGTGCTATAGGATTTGTGGTGTGGTATGGTGTAGGATTAGTACAAGCAGGTGATATATCAGTGGGCGATTTGGTGAAGTTTGTGGTACTCACAAGTTTTGTTGGAGGAACGATGGCAGGCTTTGCAGACATGTTTAGCCAATTGCAAAAAACGATTGGAGCAACACAGCGTGTTCGGGAAATTCTGCGTGAGGAAGGTGAGAATATTGATACAGAATTAAAAGTTGAAGAACAGCCCCGATTAAAAGGTGAAGTTTCATTTCAAAATATATCATTCAATTATCCCAGCCGACCTGATATTCCTGTGTTAAACAATATATCTTTTTCTGCAGACCAAGGACAAGAAATTGCCATCGTTGGCCCTAGTGGTACCGGCAAATCGACCGTAGCTAATTTATTGCTAGGCTTCTATAATTCACAGAGCGGAAAAATATTAATTGACGGAAAACCCAGCAGTGATTATTCACTAACTTACTTGCGAAGTCAGATGGCTTTAGTGCCCCAGGATGTCATATTGTTTGGCGGCAGCATTGCCGAAAATATATTATACGGCCGGCCCGCTGCTTCAAAAGAAGAAATTGAAGAGGCTGCCAAAAAAGCAAATGCACATAATTTTATCATGCAATTTCCCGAAGGTTATAATACTATAGTAGGCGAACGTGGTATACAATTATCAGGCGGCCAACGCCAACGCGTAGCAATTGCACGGGCGATATTGAAAAATCCTGCTATACTTATTTTGGATGAAGCTACCAGTAGCCTCGATAGTGAAAGCGAACAATTGGTGCAAGAAGCTCTAGATTTGTTAATGCAAGGACGTACATCGTTTGTAATTGCACACAGATTAAGCACCATTCGCAATGCCCATCAAATTGTTGTAATAGATAAGGGAACCGTTGCCCAGCAAGGCACCCATAATGAGCTCTATGCCCAAGTGGGAGGACTCTACAGAAACTTGTGTGATTTACAATTTGAGTAATATGATATATATTCACCATTACTTCGTTGTTTATATAGCGCCCTAAGAATAATTTGATTTATCAAGCAACTACTTAATAGCAAACAATTGCCCAATCGCAATCCCATAATTCTAAATTCCTGTGTATTGCAGGATTCACAAGATTTAATTTAGGCTATTGCATTGAGGAAAAAAATGATTAAATTTGCAAACTTTTTTAGGGAGAATATACAATTTAATTTAATAACATGAGGCAGCTTAAAATATCCAAACAGTTTACCAATCGCGAAAGCAAATCACTTGACAAGTACTTGAACGAGATCAGTAAAGTGCCCATGATTGATGCCCAGCAGGAAGTAGAACTTGCTGGTCGTATCCGTGAAGGTGACCAAGTAGCTTTGGAGAAAATGGTAAATGCGAACTTGCGTTTCGTGGTATCTGTTTCAAAACAATACCAAAACCAAGGCTTGACTTTAGGTGACCTTATCAATGAAGGCAACTTAGGTTTGATAAAAGCCGCCAAACGTTTCGATGAAACCCGCGGATTTAAATTTATCTCATACGCCGTGTGGTGGATTCGTCAATCAATCCTTCAAGCTTTGGCCGACCAAAGTCGTATCGTTCGTTTGCCTTTGAACAAAGTTGGTTCGATTGGTCGTATAGGTATTGCTGCTGCTGCTTTAGAACAAAAATTTGAACGCGAACCAACAGCCGAAGAAATTGCAGAAATGCTTGAGATACCTTTGATAGAAGTTGAAAATGCGATGCGTAGCAATGGCCGTCACTTGTCAATCGATGCTCCGCTTACTGAGGGAGAAGATAATACTTTACTTGGCGTACTCGACCAAAACGATGAGCCCGATCCCGACAATGGATTAATCAACGAATCATTACAACGCGAAATCAATCGTGTAATATCAACCTTGAGCGATAAAGAAAAGGATATTTTGAAATACTATTATGGTTTGGACGGCAATGTTGCCCATACCCTAGAAGATATATCTGATAAAATTGGATTGACCCGTGAGCGTGTACGTCAGATTAAAGAGAAGGCTCTTCGCCGTTTACGCAAATCATCGAAAAGCAAAATATTGAAAGCCTACTTAGGTTAAGATATATTATATAATACTTTTAAAAAACCCGACTTAAAAAAGTTGGGTTTTTTATTGTCATAGTTTTTGCCACCATAAAAATAATATGAACTTAGTTGATTTAAATAAAACAGATTTGCATGATAGCCAAATCGAAATTTAAAGTTGAACAAAATTTCTTTTTCACTCAGTATATTCTTGAATTAGAATTTTTAGCTATTAAAAATTTGAATATGGAACAATTTGCTTTGCCAGTTCTTGATAAATTTTAAATTTTTAGTTTTAAAACTTCTGAATTTGATAAAGGAGTTGCTATAAAGCTTGTTTTGCTTTGTGGGTTTGGTCAACAAAGTTTAGGGGTCGATTTTGAGTTCGAGCTTTATAAAACAAAGTTTATAGACTATTTCCCTTTGTTTTTAACTTTACTCCTCGCTCCTGTGGTTAGCTTAGCCGCAGCACTCTTCACCTCCTTCTCAATCCCCCTCAACTTATCCTCACAATAGACAATTAACTCATTCGCCTCTTTCACTTTGGCGGCAAGTGTGTCCAATTGGATCGTATCGTCTTCTATTTGTTCAACCAGTTTTTCCAGTTGCGTGAAGGCTTTGTTATAGGTTAGTTCTTTGGGCATTTTTTTCTTTTTTGGTTACGGTAGTATAGATAATTTCATCTTGTAATAAGATATCAATTTCGGTATTGGGTTCTATATTTTTTGGGTCTATAATAATCTTATCTTTTATAGTTATGATAGCAAATCCTTTCTTCATAATATTCGCTGGACTAGCCAGCTTTACCAGGCGTTTCAGGTCTTGTATATTTTCTTTGGCATTGTCAATAAGGAAATCGACCTGTTGGTTTAAGCGTTCTTTCAGTTCAATTATACTATTTTCAAATTCGAAATTATGTTCTATAATTTTTGAAGCAACTTTGGTGGGAGTTTTGTGTTCGCGTGCCATCATATCCACAATGCTGGTATTTCGGTCGTGGCCTATGCCTGTGTATATTGGTAGCGGAAAAATTGCGACCGTTTTTGCCAATTCATAATCTTCAAAAGGTTTGAAATCTGTTTGCGAACCTCCACCACGAACTATGGCAACCATATCAAAATTTTCTTTTTGACTATACACTAATTGTAGTTGTTCCAATATTAATTGGTGTGCATTATCACCTTGAATTTGCGTGAGAAATTCGGTAACTTCAACTGCATAACCGTGTTTGTTCTTTTCGAGCTCTTGCTTGAAATCCCTTTGCCCATCACTGTTTGGGGCGGTTATTAAAGCTATACGTTGTATAACAATTGGGAGTGATAATTTATTATTATAAGTTATATAATTCCCCTCAACTAATTTTATATGTTTTGGATTTTCTGTTACTAATTTTTCTAAAGTTTTTTGTCGTTCTAATTCTATCGTTCCCAAAGTATAAGCAACATCAATTTTTACCACATCCAAGTTCAATCCATATTTGGGATGAAAACGAACTTTTACTTCGCAGGTAATTTCTATTCCATCGGCAAAATTTTGTTTGGTCTTTTTCTCAAATAATTCTATTTCATTATAATAGTTTGCCCAGAATACGGCCCGCAGTTCTGTATTGGTGTTATTGCCTTCTCGCTCTACCAATTTCAAATAACAACGCCTAGTGCTTATATATTTTTTTACATCACTAATTTCACAAGTAACCCAAAAGGTTTCTCCTTCAAAACGTGCTTCCATCGTTTCCTGGATTTCATAAGCTAACTCTGAAAGTTTGATGGCTTGTGGCATGGGGCAAATATATGTTAATTTTTTACCGCTACGTTCGCTAAGATTAAACGCAAGGTTCGCAAGGACTTATAGCGTTCTTTGCGCAGCCTTTGCATCCCCTGCGTTAAAAATATTTCCCCACCTCCACCACTACAGCCTGCGCAGCAGGAATGCCCATCACGTTTTGTATAGTTAGGGTGAGTTGTGTTTTAAACTGACCCAATTTGTATTTTGAGGGATTTGCATTTATATGATTGATCACTCTTCCGAATAGCGGGCCTTCATAATATTCATTTTGCACACCGAGTGGAAAGTATAATACCAAGGTTTTATTTTTGAGCGTTACTTTTTCTAGTTTTAAAATTTGTCCGGCCCATTTTAATTTCATGCCGTCGAGTAAATCAATTACAGGTGGTGGCAAACTTCCAAATCTGTCTTTTAGTTTATAGGCAAATTTCTGCAAATCCTCGTCTTTGTTGATATTGGAGAGCTCACTATATAAACTTAATCGTTCCGTTCCACTTCGCACATAGCTATCAGGAATTACCATTTGTATATCAGTTTCTATTATAACATCTTTCTTAACTTCTATAATAGGTTCGTCTTTGAATAAGTCTGCAAATTCTTCATCTTTTAACTCGTGAACGGCTTCATCCAAAATTTTATGATACATATCATAACCAATTTCTGCAATAAATCCACTCTGTTCTGCACCCAACAAATTTCCACTTCCACGTATATCCAAATCACGCATCGCTATATTAAATCCACTTCCCAGTTCGCTAAACTCTTCCACGGCACTCAGCCTGCGGCGGGCATCTTCGGTAAGCATAGAGAGTGACGGAACCAATAAATAACAATATGCTTTTTTATTACTTCTGCCCACACGACCACGCATTTGATGTATATCACTAAGGCCATACATATGTGCATTATTTATGATAATCGTATTTGCATTGCTAATATCCAATCCACTTTCTATAATAGTTGTGGCGACCAATACATCATATTCTCCTTCCACAAATTTTATCATCACCTCTTCCAATTCATGTCCTTCTAATTGTCCGTGACCCACACCCACTCTGGCTTTCGGACATAGCTCGCGAATTTTATCAGCCAAATCATATATATCTTTTACGCGGTTATGTATTACAAAACTTTGTCCGCCACGTTGTATTTCTTCATTAATTGCATCACGTATTATATCATCATTTGTGGGATGCATTTCTGTAGTAACAGGTTGACGATTGGGCGGTGGCGTATTTATAATACTTAAATCACGAGCACCCATCAAACTAAAATGCAAAGTACGTGGGATAGGCGTAGCAGTAAGCGTGAGCGTATCTACATTCACACGCATCTGTTTCAGTTTTTCTTTTGCTGCTACACCAAATTTCTGTTCTTCATCTACTATTAATAATCCCAAATCTTTAAATAACATATCTTTTGAAAGTATGCGATGGGTACCTATTATAATATCAATTTTTCCACTTTTTAATCGCGTTAATATATCTTTTTGTTCGGTAGCTGTTCTAAATCTATTTAAGAAATCTATACTTACTGGAAAATCTTTCAAACGTTCTCTAAACGTTCGATAATGCTGGCTTGCAAGAATGGTAGTAGGGACTAAAATAGCTACTTGTTTACTATCATATACTGCTTTAAAAGCTGCACGAACGGCTACTTCTGTTTTGCCAAAACCCACATCCCCACATATAAGTCTATCCATCGGATGGGCACTCTCCATATCCTTTTTAAAATCTTCTGTTGCTTTTGCTTGGTCGGGTGTATCTTCATATATAAAAGATGCTTCCAATTCTGTTTGCAAATAACTATCAGGTGTGAATGAAAAACCAGGTGTCGATTTTCTTGCCGCATATATTTTTATCAGGTCGCGGGCTATATCTTTTATTTTTGCTTTGGTATTGCGTTTCAGCTTGTCCCATGCGTCGCTGCCGAGTTTGTGAAGGCGAGGTTCGGTACCATCTTTGCCTACATATTTTGCAATTTTATGCAATGAATTTATACTCACATATAATAAATCATTATCTCTATATATAAGTCGAACTACCTCATTTAATTTGCCATTCATTTCCATTTTTTCTAGGCCTGCAAATTTGCCAATTCCATGGTCGGCATGTGTTACATAATCTCCTGTTTTTAGGTCACGAAGTTCTTTAAGTGTTATAGCTTTATTTCGTGAATATTGTTCACGTCCACGGTGCCTGTAAAACCTATCGAAAAGCTGGTGTTCACTATAGCAAGCCACCTTCATTTGATGGTCCACAAATCCTTCAGTGATTGCATGAAAAACGGGCTCGAATTCTATATCTGGATCTAGGTCATCAAATATACTATATAGTCTTTCAATTTGTCGGGCACTGTCACTAAAAACATATACTTTATATTCTTTTTCTTTTAGTAATTTAAAGTCGTCACGAATGAGATTGAAATTTTTATTGAAGGATGGTTGCGGTGAAGTTTTAAATTCAATTTTTGCTGCATTTGTATTTAAAATTCTGTGACCATATTCCACATTTTTAAATGAACTAATTCTTCGCATCCAATCGTCGGTGAGCTCAAATAAATCAGGGGATTTCACTTCAAACACATCACCCTCGGGAGTTTCTAAACTTATAATTTCGCCCTCGGCTTTTTTCGCAATTTTATCCAGTGTTTCTTGTGCATATAATAAGTCTTTGGTGCATATAATAGTATCACTCGGCAAGTAATCAAAAAAAGATTGACGACTTTGTATAACTGATGCAGTTTGTATATTTGGAACGAGAGAAAAGAAATCTAATCTTTTGGTTGATAATTGATCGGCGGGATTAAATTCTCTAATAGTTTCTATTTTGTCCCCATCCAATTCAATACGATAAGGATAAGGATTGGCAAAAGAAAACACATCTATAATACCACCACGAATGGCGAAAAATCCAGCTTCATATACAAAATCAGTTCTATCGAAATGATGTTCGTTCAAAAACTCTATCATAAAGTCGATATCCAAACTATCTCCCACTTTTAAATGGTAAGTACTTTTATCTAATATACTTCTCTCTAAAACCATCTCAGCCAAGGCTTCGGGCCAACTAACTATAATTTCATTATGTTTGGCATCCGCAAGTCGGTTTAATACTTCGGCACGTTGAAGTATTAAAGAATTATCAGGTTGTTTATATTGAAAACTTTTTTTGAAAGAACCGGGGAATAAATTAATGGTGCGTCCTTCCACCAATGACTGTAAGTCGCCTGCTAGTGTAGTGGCTTCATCGGCACCATCGGCAATAAAAAGCAAGGGCATTTTGTATTTGCTCAGCACGGCTGCGAGGTTCAGAGCGAGGGCAGAACCAGTTAATCCAGTAAGCTGAAGGTTTTTTTTTGGACGAGCAAGGTCAGTGACCAGTTGGTTTGCATGGCCTTTTAATACTTCATCTAAAAACTCACCCAGTTTCACGTTACGCTGCAAAGATAGTTGATTGGTCTTCGACTACGCTCAGACTTACATTCTTTATTTTATAAAACTATATAAAATAAATTACCGTTTATTGTATTAAAATATCAGGATGAAAAAACTTAGGATATTTGTTATCATTATTATTGCAATGTTTCTTGCTTCTGGATTATTTGCTCAAAGCAATCTCAGCAAATATACTTTTTTCAAACCTTTTATTATCGCCTCAACTCATACTGCACAATTATTTAATTTTTATCCTACATTAGTTGGAAATTATAATCCTCGGCCAATCTTGACAAATTTTCATTATTCAGCCTTCTTTTGCAAAATGGAATTGAAGGCTTTAGATCGATTTGGTATTTGGGTAAAAGTGCATGCGGGAGATTATGATGGCTATACGAACGGATTTGTTCCCAGATAAAATCAGTTATTTTCTAATCTCTTTAATGCCTGATAATCAAGCTTTATAAATCAGTGAATTCTGATAAATAAAAATTTGGTAATATGGAGAATAAAAACTTACTTTGTAAAGGCAACCTTTATGCACTTTTTGAGACTATACAGGGAGTTTAAAAATCAATCGAATTAGCGCTGCATGCATTGAAAAATATACAAAAAATAGTAATTATTGTTGCTCTATTTTGCATGCCTGTGTGGGGGTTAGCCCAATGCAGTTTTCTCACTTTTACAGCTGATACTACTCAGGGTTGTGCTCCTACCACCATTCGCTTTGCTGTTCAAAATTTTCAAGCCGGCAGTACATTTTCATGGGATTTTGGGAATGGCTTTACTTTCCCATCTTATTCTGATAGTGTAAAATATAACCTTTATAAGTCCCAGGGAATTTATGATGTGAAACTTAAAGTTGTGCTGCCCAATGCAGCGGTGTGCAACGTGAATAAATATAATTATATAACTATTACCGGCAATGTAAATATTTTGGTATTTATGAATACCACCAACCTATGCAAAAAGACTGATTCTGTTACCATTACTGACTCTACCCTGATGGTGAAAACCCGCGAATGGGTAATTGACGGTGTGAAATTAGCGGATACCAGTAGGCAAATTAAATTTTGTTTTGGGAGCATTGGTTATAAGCAAATTATTGTCAAAATAAAGACTACAGACGGCTGTGTGGCTTCGCAAATAATGGATTCTGCAGTTACAGTGTGGGATACGGTTGGACTTGATTTTAATGCAAGTAAATATAGCGGTTGTCCGCCATTTGAATCTGATTTTATTCCCTTATTGCTGCTCAATGGGCAGAAGGTGAAAACATATAATTGGAGTTTCCCAAGTGCTAAGCCTTTAACCAATAATTTGGTTTCGCCTAAGGCAACCTATTCAAAACCTGGGAAGTATGATGTTTCTTTACAGATAGGGACAGTTCAAGGATGTACTTATAAATTTACTAAGGCAAATGCGATAACGGTATTTAATATTCCTAGAGTTATTTCCAAATTTGA
Source organism: Bacteroidota bacterium (assembly GCA_947477885.1). Classification (GTDB taxonomy): domain Bacteria; phylum Bacteroidota; class Bacteroidia; order UKL13-3; family UKL13-3; genus CANJUD01. The sequence continues at coordinate 90,964 of CANJUD010000012.1, read as the reverse complement.
TAGAAAATATGCATGTTTGTCAGACACGGTTTTGTGCCAAGCAGCCCCTAGCAATGTGCAAATGGTGAAGCGAGTAATTTGGGAATTTACACCTGGAGGACCCACAATTATTGATTCGTCCTTGACGTGCGATTCAATGCACTTGACCTTCTCGCAAGGAGGAAGTTATGCAGTAAAAATTCGAATTTCGTATGATGATTGTGAGATAGATACTTTTATCAATCCATTCTTGTATGTAAACACCACCAAGGCCGATTTTGATGCAAATTATAAAACTCTGTGTTCCGCACCAGATACTGTTACTTTTGTAAACCTAACCGTAACAGACCCCAATAAAAATATCAAATATAAATGGTTGTTTTTTGATAGTTTGGGTGCAGTGATGGATAGTTCTGCACTTGCAAATCCGATTTACATATACAAGAAATATGGAAAGTTTAAAGTAACGCTCCGTACTTATGACGATACCTGTTATTCAGAAATTGAAAAACCCGAATTTATTAAAATATTGCAGCCTGATAGTGTTCAGATAAACGCCACGCCAAACAAATGTTGTACAGGTGAGAAAGTGAGTTTTTCATCACAACGCTCAGGATTTTCCGATAAATTTAAGTCGCGATATATATGGAAAATATACACCAAAAACTATGATAGTCTTATAGCGACTGATACCAATGCAAGTCCCAAAATACAGTTTAAAGATACTGGTTTATATGCTGCAGTTTTTATAGCCTATAATATGGGTGGTTGTGCTGATACAGTTAAGGATTCAGCAATTGTGCGTGTGCTATTGCCTGTGGCAGATTTTAAGGTTGATACCAGTTTATTATGTTTGGGGCAAAGTGTTACTTTAACTAGTTTGCCCATTACCAAATTTAAAACACCCGTATATAATTGGATTATAAAACATCATGACAGTGCGAATGTAAAACTAACGATGAGTGGCAATGTAGTTTCTACACCTTTGCCCAAAGTGGGGGTTTATGATATATACCATATTTATGGGACGGCTACATGCCAAGATACTTTTGTGAAGTATAGTGCAATTACAGTAAACGGCCTCGATATAGTGGGAATGGTCAACTATACACAAAGTTGCGTGCCCTTAGCTTTTAAAGTGGGTTCAAAATTAATGTATAATGTGCATGGCGGAAACCCGAATGATACTGTCACCTATTATTGGACCGCTGATAATTTGGATGTAAAATTTAATCAGCCCGATTCCCCGAGCACCAATGTAGTAATGCCTGTTACAGGTTGTTTTAAAGTAGGGCTGCAAATAGCCAATAGCGTGGGCTGCAATGTTAACTACCCCGATGTATTTAAAGGTTGTGCAGGACTATATGCCAATTTTAAAATGACCACCAATACACCTTGTGTGGGTGACACTGTATACACCGTGAACAAATCAGGTTTGTCTACTAAATTCAAATGGTATTCTACTCCAGCAGGCAAAGTAGATTTTTTCCCGAACGATTCAGTAAGCAATCCCAAATTAATGTTTAACGATTCGGGAAATATTAAAGTAAGTATGATAGCTTTTTCACAAGTGGGATGCAGTGACACAGCTACCTATTTAGTAAAAGCTAAAAAAATATTTGTCGATTTTTATTCTCCTGATACGGTTAGATATTGCGGCCCATCCACAGTTACTTTCTACGTTAAATCGCTATTTAATGATTATTACGAATGGGATTTTGGCGACGGTTCGCAACCTATCGCAGGTTACTTGAAAAAGGTATCACATGTATATGATATCAAAAAAGGTAAAAATAAATGGGATGTTACTTTTAGAGTAACAGATAATAATGGTTGTAATAATACCATCAACAAATTAAATTATATAAAATTGAATGGCCCTGTTCCGTCGTTCGATATGGTAAGCAGTGCAGGGTGCGATCCTTTAAAGGTAACTATTAACAATACTTCTAAAAATTGTTTGCGAACATATTTATATGATGATATTGGCGATTTGGATAGTACTGGAGGTAATCCAACCTATACTTATATGCTACTCAATAAAAATAACTTATACGAAATATATAGGCCCTATATGTATGGAATAGATAGCCTAAGAAGCTGTAAGAAAATATTTTATCCAGACGACAGTGTTTTGGTTTATCAAAGGCCAATAGCCAAGTTCTCTGTATCTGATACATTAGCTTGTGCCAACTTGAAAGTGAATTTTTATGATTCATCATTTGCAGCAATCAGACATGAGTGGGATTTTGAAAATGATGGCATTGTGGATGATACCAATATCAATACTTCCAAAGTATTTACCGTGCCCGGAAACTATACAGTGAAGCTAAAAGTATATAATATAGCAGGGTGCATGGATTCTGTTATATATAATAATTTGTTGAGGATAACTGATACACCCAATTTTGATTTTACCTATAGCGGCAAAGAGTTTTGTTTTGGTGAACAAGTATCATTTAACTTGGTGCAGAAATCATTAGGTTCAATAGTGAAAATACATTGGGATTTTGGCGACCCGAATGATAAAGCTGATACATCTAATATTGCAAATCCAAGTTATATATATATTAATGCAGGTCATTTCCCCGTATCAGTTTATATAGAGACCGATGGGAAATGTAACACCTCCGTTTCAAAAGACACCTTAGTTAGCATATTGGCGCAGCAGCCCAGTCCTGCTGTATCTGTTAGGTGTGCAACTGTTTTAAATAATCAAGATATACAGGTAGTTTGGGCCAAATGTCCTTCAGCTTATTTCTATAATTATAAACTATATAGAAATGTAAATGGCACCAATAATTTAATATATACTACCACCAAAATTAATGATACTGTCTATATAGATAATGGAGCAACAGTAAGTACACAACTGTACGACTACGAAGTGATAGCCGAAGACCGCTGCTTTGCGGATACTTTGAAAGGTTGGGTGCATAATAATATATTACTTACTATTGACACCATTGGCAAAAATGCACATATATTAAATTGGAGACCTTATCATGGTTGGCCTTTAATTAATGGTAAACCCGTACCACATACTTTATATAGATCTACTTCTTTCACTGGATATTATGCCCCCATTGCGCAGTTCACCCTCGACTCAACTTATATAGATTCAAACTTGTGCGACTCTTTATATTTTTATTATATTATAGCAAGAAATTCTCTCACTACTGATTCTTCAATTAGCAACCTTACCTCCAAACACCCCAATTACCTGGGCCCCGACACCCCCATATATTTAAAAAATGTAACAGTAGTTGATAATAGTTATCTGCTGGTAAGTTGGGATACCAATAATATCTGGGATAAAACAAACAGATTTTTCTTGATGCGACAACATGCAAAAAGCCCGTTCCAAATTTATCAAACGCTCAAAGAACCTGAGTACGAAGACCGCTATGTAAATGTTGACAATGATATCTATCAATATAAAGTTATCCGTCAAGATCAGTGCTTGGTAGTAGGCCCACCGGGCAATATCGGACTTAATATGGTACTTCGAGCAACCAATAAAGATGATATAACGTATCTGCATTGGAATGATTATAAGCAATGGCGTGATGGTGTAAAATATTATAGAGTTGAATTATATAATTACAATAAATTACGCTACGAGGTAATCGACTCTACCACTGATACTACTTATACTGATAAAGTAATTAGAAACTATATAGATTCCTCATTTTGTTATCATATAGTAGCAGTTGAAAACGACAGTATTAGTCCTGCCAATAGCACGTCTAACATGGCTTGTGTGAAATTGCCCGCACGTGTATATTTCCCCAATGCCTTTACACCAAACAATGATAAACTGAATGAGGTATTCAAACCTACTATATCATTTGTGCACGGCAGTAACTATGATAATAAACTCAAATACCGTTTCGAGATATTTGACAGATGGGGCGGCCGCGTATTCGCTACCAATGACCCAATGAGCGGTTGGGATGGCAAGATAAACGGCCAATTGGCCGAACCCGGAGTATATATATATACCATGGAAGCTGTCTCATTTTTGGATTTGCAAACTATTATACAAAATGGTAGTTTCCATTTGTTGAGATAGCCTCACCCGACTTTGCTTCGCTTTTCACCCTCTCCAATCTGGAGAGGGAATAAAGAATTACTTTTGTAATCAAAACTCTACTGCCTGCGGTGGGCGTAGTGAGCAGCCTGCACTGAGCGAACTTGTGCTGAGCGACAGCCGAAGTAGCCGAAGTGCAGTCGAACCATCACCAAGCATAATGGAGCACACTTTTACCTTTAAAAAATATCCCCACCCCAAATAAAATTCTTGTATCCACTGTGTGCTAAATTGCGACTAAAGTGTCTATTTTAATTATAAGTATAAAATGTAAATTTAGTTATCAAAATATCCGATAATTTGATTTATTTGTTTATAATTTATTGGTAAATAGTATATCGTAAATATGTGTAATACCCCCCCCCCAAAAAATTGCCAAATTTATTTTGGGAAATAAAAAGTACCGTTATGATAAACCTTGGATTGGGATTCACCTCACAGGCATGTTCCCCCTAGGCATGATGCAGGATTCAGGCTACCGCCCTGGCTTGGGATTTAATATAGAATTGATGAGCGGTGATATACTCAAGGCAAAAAATATGGGCCTGTCGCTAGGTGGTTCAATGGGTGTATTGTGGAATGGATTTAGTAAAAAACAAGATGTAATGCTGGCCACACCCAATAACGACTGTGGATATACCAGATTATATAATATGGGCTTTCACATGGATTTTATTGCCCGTGCTGAGTTCGGTAACTATCGCCTCAAACCCTATGTGGATGGCGTATTGGGCATCCGCAATGTATCAACTTTCCAATCGGTGAACAGTGACCAAAATATACAAGGATTTCAGCAAAGCACCAGTACTTTATCAACCTCATGGGCATTGCAATATGGGGTGAGTGCAGGTCTCCGCTGGCAATGGGTACCAGGGGTATCTGTTGATTTGAGAGGAACCTTATATAGTGGATCTAATCTCAATTTTATAGATGTTAAACATACACCTTATAGTGCCAGCACAGCTACTTATAATACCCAAATTCACACCGCACCGGGCGATATGTTTGTACTTCGTTTGGGTTTATTGTTCGATTTGGATGAGATGGAATATAGCCACTATAGCAGAAGAAACTATAATACTACAACTTATCAATCTAGTGGAAAATCAACCCCAATATATGACAATAGAAATGCTAGAAACTGCAGCGGAAACTCAGGTGGCAGTGGCGGTGTGCAAATTGGTGGCGGCATTGGTGGTACTCCATTAAAGATTAGCGTCCCTTCTCTAGCACCAGCGAGAAAGTAATATAATTAGGTACAATAAAAGAATCCGTCCTAACTGGTCGGGTTTTTTTATTTTGGGATATTGCAAAAAAACCCTATTATAATCTTACCTTTGCAGGCTTATATTGAACCTGTTATCCTTTAGTTGGAAATTAATAACAGCCTTAAAATATTATAATACCATGCCTGGATTTAAAAAAGAGATTACCTTATTCGATGCTACTATGCTGGTGGCGGGGACTATGATAGGTTCAGGAATTTTTGTGGTATCCGCCGATATTGCCCGCACAGTGGGCTCCTCAGGATGGTTGATGGTGTGCTGGGTACTTACCGGTATTATAACAATGGCAGGTGCTTTATGTTATGGAGAGCTTGCTTCTATGTTCCCAAAAGCTGGCGGACAATATGTATATTTGAAAGAATCGCTGGGCAAGCCTATTGCATTTTTATACGGCTGGACATTATTCTCTGTAATACAAACAGGCACCATTGCCGCGGTGGGCGTGATCTTTGCCCGATATACTGCGGTAATATTTCCTTGGTTCGATGAAAAACATATATTGTTTGATATACTGGGATTGAATATTTCGGCTGCTCAAATTTTATCGATAAGTATTATAGTGTTACTCACGTTTCTCAATTCACAGGGTGTGCGAAATGGCAAATGGATACAGAACATTTTTGGCGTAACAAAAATCGGAGCTTTAGTTTTACTTATTATTTTGGGGTTTTTATTGGCCGCAAATTGGGAGACACTTTCACAAAATTTCCAACATGCATGGGATGCAAATTCCTATAATAAACAAGGAGAACTCACACAAGCTAACCCATCTGGACTAGCTTTGCTATTTGTGATAGGCTCGGCTATGGTAGGGAGTTTATTTAGCAGTGATGCATGGAACAATGTGACATTTGCAGGCGATGAAATTGTAAATCCACAACGTAATATTCCCAAATCGTTATTGATGGGAACTGGAATGGTTACCTTAGTATATATATTAACAAACCTGATGTACCTTAGTGTATTGCCTATACATGGTGCTGTTGATGCAACTACTGCGGCAGGTCATGGAATTAGTTATGCAACAAATGACCGCGTGGCAATGGGGGTGAGCGAGATGATGCCAGGCGAATATTGGGGATTTGCCATTGCTATATTGATTATGGTTTCCACATTTGGTTGCGTAAATGGATGTATACTTTCAGGTTCTAGGGTATACTATAGTATGGCATCCGATGGTTTGTTTTTTGGATTTATGAACAGACTAAACAGCAAAGGTGTTCCTGCCAGAGCCTTGTGGATGCAAGCATTATGGGCATCTGCACTTTGCCTCAGTGGTAACTATAATAACCTGCTCGATTATATCATGTTTGCAGTAATCTTATTTTATATATTAACTATCATAGGTTTGTTTGTACTAAGAGTAAAGCAGCCAAATTTGAATCGCCCCTATAAAGTTATATTGTATCCTTTTCTTCCTATATTATATATATTATTAGCTGGTACTTTTTTGGTTTGTCTCTTAGTATCGAAACCCGATTATGCCCTTATTGGTTTATATATTGTATTGGCAGGAATTCCAATATATATTCTATTTAATTATTTTTCAAAAAATTCACAAAAAACAGTCTGATATTATATATAATATTTCGACATAAATTATTCATCATATTATGAAACCATCATATAATAAATCACCCAAAAAACCTGCTAGTGCAGGTGCCAAGCGTACTTATACAAAACGCGATGACAAGCCGGCATTCTCCAAAGATAGTCCACCTAAACGCAGCTATACCAAACGTGACGACAAGCCAGCATATAGTGACAGAGGCGGAGAAAAACGCAGCTATGTAAAACGTGACGATAAGCCCGCATATAATGACAGAGGCGGAGAAAAACGCAGCTATGTAAAACGTGACGATAAGCCAGCATATAGTGACAGAGGCGGAGAAAAACGCAGCTATGTAAAACGTGACGACAAGCCAGCATATAGTGACAGAGGCGGAGAAAAACGCAGCTATGTAAAACGTGATGACAAGCCGGCATATAATGACAGAGGCGGAGAAAAACGCAGCTATGCAAAGCGTGACGATAAGCCCGCATATAGTGACAGAGGCGGAGAAAAACGCAGCTATGCAAAGCGTGACGATAAGCCCGCATATAGTGACAGAGGCGGAGAAAAACGCAGTTATGCAAAGCGTGACGATAAGCCCGCATATAGTGACAGAGGCGGAGAAAAACGCAGTTATGCAAAACGCGATGACTACAATGCTCAATCTGCGGAAAAACGTATAGCTAGCAAACGTGGTCCAGATTATAATGGAGAAAAAGCTAAAACTAAACCGGCAAACGAGAATCATGAATCCCGCAGCTACGAGCGCAAACCTAGGAGTTATGATAATGCAGATTCTCGCAACTCGCAACCCACTCCCGATAGAAAGCCCGGCTCGTACAATAGAGAACCCAAAGTAGATAACAGGCAACAGAGTTACGATAAAAGAAACCCAAAAACAGAAAAAAGATATGAGGCAAAAGACGAAAGAAAGCCAATTTCTAAAAACTCAGATGACAGAAAAACATATACTACCGACAAACAACCCATAAGCGATAACCGACAACCAACAAGTTTTGATAATCGTGAAAAAAGACATGAGAATAAACCCTATGATAATAGTAGAACTTATGATAAACCTAATTATTCAAAAGCCCCGAAAGCTAAGCAGCACAAGGGAGAAGATGAAGTAAGATTGAATCGTTATTTGTCGAATGCAGGTATCGCAAGTAGAAGAGATGCGGATAAATTCATCTCTGCAGGTTTGGTAAAAGTGAATGGGAAAGTGGTAACTGAAATGGGTGTTAAAGTAAAGTCGACTGATGAAGTTATATATAATAATGAAAAATTGTCAGGCGAGAAAAAAGTATATTTCTTGATGAACAAACCTAAAGACTATATCACAACAAATGATGACCCACAAGGAAGAAAAACGGTGTTGGATTTGGTGAAAAATTTCTCCCGCGAACGTGTATTCCCCGTAGGTCGTTTAGATCGCAATACTACAGGAACGCTATTACTAACCAATGATGGGGATATAGCACAACGACTAAGTCATCCAAAATTTGGTGTGAAGAAAGTATATAAAGTTGGATTGGATAAAAATATAACTCCTGCTATATTAAAGCAATTGCGTGATGGGATAGAATTGGAAGATGGGCCTGTGCAACCTGATGTTGTCGATTATATGGATCCGGTAGATAAAAAAATAGTAGGTGTTGAGATACACAGCGGTCGTAACAGAATCGTTCGTCGTATGTTTGAGAGTGTAGGTTATGAAGTAATTCGTTTAGACAGATTGGTATTTGCCGGTCTCGATAAAAAGGGACTGAAACGCGGGGAGGTTCGTCATCTAACGGAGAAAGAGGTTAGCCAGTTGCGGGGGTTGTAATATTTATAATATATCCCCAGCGTCATTCTGAGGAGGAACGACGAAGAATCTCATGTAGTGTGTGCTCGGTGAGAAATATTTTACGCGGAATTCTATGAGATGGAGCACACTTCAATGGGATTGACTGCGTCGAATTGAAATTTCTTCGTCTCGTCTTAAATCCTACATAGTTTTTGAAAGCAATCTTACGAGACTCAGAATTACGATAGAGAGATTGATTTTATTACATACGGAACCCTATCAGCCACCTCGCCAGATAATATATATTCTTTTTCTTTAGCCAATTCATCAGCTGCCATTCCGTGAATGAAAACCGTTGCCATTGCTGCATTAGCGGGCGTGTATCCTTGGGCCAAATTAGCTGCAATCATTCCTGTTAGTGCATCTCCGCTACCTCCGGTTGCTAAAATTGGATTGCCCGTACTGTTAAAATATATATTACCATTTGGTAACGCAATGGATGCATGGGCACCTTTCAAAACTATAATACTATTATAATCTTTTGCCATCTGCATTTGCAATTCCAATCTTTGCAAACTTGTAGAATTTTGTATATTACACAATCGTTCAAATTCTTTTACATGGGGCGTTATAATAGTATTAGGTTTTAATCTAGGAAGCCAATTTTGTTTGGCTATAATATTTAGTGCGTCTGCATCGAACACGGTTGGAATGTTTTGTTGCAGGGCCCAATCGACTAGTGCAATGCCATATTCATTCTGTCCGATACCGCAACCACAGGCTAGAGCATCATATTTTGATAAGTTTGTTTCTAACATTTCCAACTACAATGCTTCGGGCAATGCTGCATGGAGTGCGAGCCTTTCCGTATCGGGCAGATGCACACTGCACAAACCAGCACCACTGAGCAAACACGATTTTGCGGAAAGTATCGCAGCACCCGTCATCCCACTTGAACCGCAAAGCAGGAGGGCGTGTCCACGGGTTCCCTTGTGTGCGAATTTTTGGTGATGTATGATAGTAGGTTTTATATCAGCAAGTGTTATATAGTGATAATTTGTGTCGGTATCACTTATATGTTGTTGACTTAAACCAATATCCAACACTTCAAATTTATTAGTATATATTCCTGTATCGGGTAGTAGAAAGGATAGTTTTGGAATTTGAAAAGTTAGTGTAGTATCAGATTTTATAATCGCATCTTTATATTGACTAATATCACAAAAATTCGCATTCAATCCGCTTGGAATATCAATTGAAACTTTATCGCAAATTTGGTTATTTAAATGTATAATAAAATCTTTCAACCAACCTTCCAATGGCCTGTTGAGTCCAGAACCGAATATGGCATCTACTATAATATTGTCTTGATTAAATCTAGGCCAATTACTAATATCTTCAGTTAGATGTTTTACTATAATTTTCTCGGGTAAATCCTTATACCAATAATTAAAATCTTTAGAAGCATTTTCTGTGTGTTCTACAATATACAATTCCACTTCAAAGCCCATCGAACTCAAATTTTTGGCAATTACCAAACCATCGCCGCCATTTTTTCCTTTGCCACATATTACGATGAATTTTTTATCCCAATATTGAAGCAGCCAATCCGAACACATCGTGGCAGCCCTTTCCATCAGCAAATGAGAAGCAATAGGTTCGTGGGTGATGGTGTATTGGTCCCAGGCTTTTATTTGGGAGGCGGTGAGGAGTTTTATTGGGATTTTTTTGACAGTAGAAATGTAAGGTACAGAACAAAGTAAATAAAAACATGACAGTCCCCAAATGCCTTTTGGTTGGTGATGGTTCGACTGCGCTCACCACACCAACCAAAAGGCATTGGGGAATAATCAGCGTAATGATAATAATCAGTTTAATCAAAGTTCAGACAGTGTGGGGAAGTGAGAAATGATGTCCAATGCTTCGTGCCTAGGAGATTGCTACGTCGCCCCGCCCACCGTCTGACCCGCCGCTTCTCGCAATGACGGCGTAAGGGGGATTGCAGAACGGAAGCAAAATGATATAACTTTGCACCCCCCATGACCCAAGAACTATTGCCAACCGAAACCCTGTTTGTAGATGTGTTGCTGCCATTCTATTTGCAGGGGTTTTTTACTTACCGCGTACCGCAGGTATTCGAGGGTGAGGTGGGCGTGGGCAAACGGGTGGTGGTGCAGTTTGGCAAGTCGAAAGTGTATGCGGGTATTATAGTGGAGGTACATCATAGGGTGCCCACTATATATCAGGCGAAATATATACAAGCTGTGGTGGATGAGCACGCACTGGTGAGTGATATACAATTGGCGTTTTGGAAATGGATGGCCGCGTATTATATGTGTACGCCCGGTGAGGTGATGAATGCCGCACTGCCTGCAGGATTGAAACTGGAATCGGAGACGCGGATAATTTTGCGTGGTGATAGAGAAGTGGATTATGAACAGCTGAGCGATAAAGAATATTTTATTATAGAAGCTCTGGAAACGCAAAAGGAATTAACGATTAAACAGATTGCAAATATTCTGGAAGTAAAAAATGTATATACTGTAATCAAATCTTTGTTTCAAAAAGAATTGATTTGGGTGAAGGAAGAAATTATTAAAACCTATAAACCAAAAACGGTTGAATATATAAAACTAAGTAGTGAATATGATAGTGAAATAGCATTAGAAAAACTATTTGTACAACTAGAGAAACGGGCTGCCAAGCAGGTGGATGCACTGATGCAGTTTATGCATTTGCGACAAACATCTGGCAAAATTCAGCGTTCAGATTTGAGTAAGCTGTCGAATTCAGCTATTATAAAAGCGTTGATTGACAAAGGTATTTTTGAAACGTATATAGAAAATACAGACAGAATAAAAAATAATGAAACTATAGAGATTGCAAATTTTGAACTTAACGAAATACAAGAGCAAGCTTACAAACTTATACAAGAACAATTATATACGGAAAACAAAGAAGTAAGTTTGATACATGGTGTAACTGGAAGTGGCAAAACGCATATTTATGTAAAGCTAATTGAGCAAACACTGAAAGAAGGAAAGCAAGTATTATATATGCTGCCCGAGATCGCTCTTACCGGACAAATGATAGAACGCCTGAGCAAATATTTTGGGAACAGAATTATGGTTTCGCATTCCAAATTTAATGAAAATGAACGCGTAGAAATTTGGAATAAATTGGCATCGAAAAAAGTAGATATTATTTTAGGTCCGCGTTCCTCATTGTTTCTTCCTTATGATAATCTTGGACTTATTATAGTAGATGAAGAACATGAGCCCAGCTACAAACAGCAAGAGCCTGCACCTCGCTACCATGGCCGCGATGCAGCAATTGTATTGGCGAAAATGCATGGAGCAAAAGTGATATTGGGTTCCGCAACTCCTGCTATTGAAACTTATTATAATACTACTATTGGGAAATATGGATTGGTAGAAATGTTCACCCGATTTGGTGGGGTGGAAATGCCCGATATGCTATTGGCCGACGTGGCCGAAGCAAAAAAATATTTACATCTGAAAAAGCATTTTACACCTTTATTATTAGAATCGATTGAGCATACTTTAGAGAAACATAAACAAGCTATTATATTTCAAAATCGTCGTGGGTATATACCGGTACACGAATGCGGGAATTGCGGCTCAGTGGCCAAATGTATACATTGCGATGTGGCACTTACCTATCACAAGTATTCTGATTTATTGAAATGCCATTACTGTGGTTATTTTGAAAAAGTGACGAATATATGTAAAGCCTGTGGCTCGAAAGACCTCACGACTAAAGGCTACGGAACTGAAATGATAGAAGATGATTTGAAAGAATTATTCCCAAATGCACGTGTTGCACGAATGGATTTAGAAACCACCCGCAGCAAAAAAGGACATCAGAATATTATCAAAGATTTGCAAGAAATGCGTACTGATATTTTGGTAGGAACCCAAATGGTGAGCAAAGGTTTGGATTTTGAAAATGTAATATTAGTAGGTATCATGAATGCCGACCAAATGCTGCATTTCCCCGATTTTAGAGCCAATGAGCGAACTTTTCAAATGCTAATACAAGTAAGTGGACGCAGTGGAAGAAGACAAGAAAAAGGTAAAGTTATTATACAAACTTCTGCCAAAGAACATCCAGTTTTGGGTTTGGTTTTACGTAATGATTATATAGGTTTGTATAAGAGTGAAATTGCACAAAGAGAAAAACATTTGTTCCCTCCTTTTTGCAGAATGATAAAAATTACGTTGCGACATAAAAATTTTACTACTGCTGAACAAGCTGCAAAAGACTTAGCATCATTGTTAAAACAAAAGTTGGGCGACCGAGTAATGGGGCCTGAGAAACCATATCAATCGAAATTGAAGGATTATTATATATGGCATATATTAATTAAAGTGGAGCAATCGAAAATATCATCGATGGGCCAACTGAAAATATATATAAATGAATGCAAGGAAATTATATCAGTGAAATATAAGAGCACTTATATAATACCTGATGTGGACCCTTATTAGGGTGAAAAAGTAAAAGTGAAAAGTAAGTAATACAACTGTTCACTTTTAGTTTTTCACTTTGTTAGGTAATAATTTGTTAACATATGGGTAATGTTAAGTAAATATTTAAAGAACAATTTTGCAACAAATTATTCATATCGTAATTATTTAACATTAATTAAATTCAAACCATTGCAACGACCCTATGCTAAAATCTATTTCTACTCTTAATAAGTCAGTTTCGCATAACTTGAGCAAAAAACCCAAAGTTATTCTTATCATTTTATTCTTCATCACATTTTCTGTAAATGCCCAAAAAAGTGTCGCTCCCATAAAAATGACCTTAGGCAAAGGAGTGACATTTGCCTCCCCCGACAGCTTGTTTACACTTTCAATTGGTGGCAGGATACAAAGTATGTACGAAGGGAAATATGATTTTTCGACAAAAGCCGTTAGCTCTGACTTCTTGCTCCGTCGATGCCGCCTCAACTTTCAAGGAACTGCTGTTGATCCCAAATTTACCTATAGGATTCAAATTGGCTTCGCACACGGCGATATCACTTCAGGAAATAGTACAGTTCAGAACAATCTTATATTGAGAGATGCTATGCTTTATTACCAAGCAAATCATTGGCTGAGGATTGGATTGGGACAAACCAAACTGCCTGGTAACAGACAAAGGCAAGTTTCATCAGCAAACCTTCAGTTGGTAGAGCGTTCTATTGCAAATAACAATTTCACTCTTGACCGTGACAAAGGACTATGGATTAATACCAAGTTCAAAATAAGTAAGATGGTTGTAAAGCCTATCCTTGCCATATCAAGTGGAGAAGGAAGAATCGTTTCTGATAAAAATGGAAAATTGTGTTACACAGGACGACTCGAGTTTTTGCCTTTGGGAGAATTTACTAACGGTGGAGATTATATTGAATCAGATCAAGAAAGAGAACAAAAACCTAAATTGTCGATTGCTGGAGCATATAGTTATAATAGTGCTACAAGTAGAACCATGGGACAGCTAGGTGAATATCTATATAATTCTAAAGCATGCAATATTAGCTATTATGGCGGAGATATGATATTTAAATATAAAGGATTTTCATTTGAAACAGAGTATTATAATAGAACTTCCGATAAAGGTGTAATCATTAATTCAAAAGATTCTACCCAGAAAAATTATGCCATTGCTGGCAAGTGCGTTTTAATACAATCAGGATTTTTTATAACAAAACGTAATGAAATAGCCGTTCGCTATGCACAAATTACACCTGATTCAAAAATAGCTGGCACTATGAACGCTCAAAAAGAATATGTATTGGGCTATTCACATTATTTCAGCAAACATGCTCTCAAAATTCAAACCGATATCAGTTACTTTATAAATGGAACACATGAAACAATGGTATTTAGGGTATCGGGTGTGATAACATTCTAATTATAATATTCATAGAAAAAATTATAATATGAATTGGTAAATTATAGTTTTAGCTAACAAAATAATAGCATAAACGAAATTTTTGCCCTTTATACTTTCTTTTCATATAAGGGAGGTATAAAGGGCAAAAATTTTTCTTCGAGTATATAAGGAATATTATAAGTTATTTTCGACAAACACTTTTCTATATTAGTTATAATTTACAATTATCATTTTTTATTTTTAGGTCTTTCATTATGTACATTGGTAATTTAAGTCGTTATTCTATACTTGTTCCGACATTTCGAAACAAGTTCAGCAAGGTGTAAATGAAAAAATGGAAATCCCAATAATTATTTGGACAGGATGGAAATGATTTCTTGTTAAACCCAGATTACGCAGTAGGAAAAAAACCATACTGACTATCAATAAGTTTCTAATGCGTAGCATTAGGGATTTTAAAACTGAAAATATTAGCCAATGACCGTTCGGTAAGGAGTGTATGACTAATTAGCAACTTAATTTAAGGCTATTGCATAATATGGGTTAAATTAAGAAGGGAGTCTAATTAATAAATGATAAATGCAAGAAACTGCAAATGAGAAAACGATTAGCTCCTTATCAATAATGCAGCCTTATTCTCATATATAGTCGAAAACTGAATAGGACATGTTCCAAATTTGAAGCTTTTTGACTTCATGCATTCTACAAAATTACAAGGAACCTCATTTCACCCAGTCGAAATTCCATCATGATGATACTCTCGATATATCACATCCTAAGATATGGGCAGATTGATATGCTACAAGAAACAAAGTTTCGATTTCAGCTAATATTATATCAACTCAAATATTTCTGTTCTCCACAAAAAATAAAAGCATCCTCGTTTAGAGAATGCTTTTACAAATATTAATCAGGGATTTGGGTATATTGGGGTGATTACAATATGGTACGGAACAACCAGAACAATGAACCAGCTAAAAGCATACAAACAGGCAAAGTAAGCACCCATGCTATCAATATGTTTTTAACTGTTTTGGCTTGCAGGTTCTTCACCCCCTTAGTTGCTACCATACTTCCCGCTATACCAGAAGATAGCACGTGTGTGGTGCTTACAGGCAACTTAAAATAACTGGCAAAGCCAATGGTTATAGATGCTACTATTTCAGCACTCGCACCCTGAGAGTATGTGAGATGTTGTTTACCTATTTTTTCTCCAATAGTCACCACAATCCTTTTCCAGCCTATCATCGTTCCTAATCCTAATGAAAGTGCTATCAGTATAATAACCCATTCAGGTGCAAAGTCGGTGTATTTTTTTAGTTCTCCAATTCCACCTTTTTTCAATTCTTCTTGACTCTTGTCACTTAAATTTACGTGACCTGATTTTTGCAGATTTTCCCAGCTTTTGCTCAAAACCAAAATATGTTTTCTATAGCCAAATTTGGTTGAATCCGCATTTTGTGCTCCAGCAGGTAGAGCTACAAGTACCCCGAGTTTTTTAATGCTTGACTCCATTTTATTATACTCAAGCGTATCTTTTTCTTTCAGTTGGCTTTTATCAATCTCTATAAATTTTTCGTTTACCTTTTCAAGTGCAGGTTTCATACTATCCATTTTCATATTACTATTAATGGCAAAATAGCCCGGTACGATTGCAATTAAAATCAGCATCATCAATCCAATTCCTTTTTGACCATCATTTTGCCCGTGAAAGAAACTCACCAAGGTACATGTAACAACCAATATTGCCCTAACCCACATAGGAGGTTTTTCGTCGGGTCTCGTTTCTTTGAAAATAATATTCTTTTTGGTGAGAATCCTGCGCAGGATAAACATTAAGAAGATAGCCAAACTAAAACCTACTAATGGCGAGACCAAAAGCGAGGTGCCTATTTTACTGGCTTCTTTCCAGTTTACTGCTTCGGCATCGTACATCATTGAGTAACCTAAACCCACGCCAAGTATGGACCCAATGAGTGTGTGAGAACTTGAACACGGAATGCCCAAATACCAAGTGAAAAAATTCCATGAAATAGCTGTTAGTAACAAGGCCATTATCATTCCTATATTATGGTATATATTGGGGTCAATCAATGTTTCAATAGGTAAGAGGGCAACAATACTTAGTGTAACACCAATACCACCAAAGAATACACCAGCGGCATTCCATATACCTGACCAAACAACAGCTTGTGTTGGTTTTAATGATTTGGTATAAATAACAGTAGCTACTGCGTTGGCAGTATCGTGAAAGCCATTGATAAATTCAAATATGCAAGCACATAAAAGGCAAATAATTAATAAAATGAGTAGTCCGGTACTTAATGAAAACATATATTTTGTATTTAATTCCACTGCAAATAAATTAACTCAATGTTTCCTAATTGTTAACACGCGTTCTTTTTTGCAAATTGATTAGCACGAGTGCTCAAGAATGTTAAAAAGTGTTACATTTGTAAGGTTGTAGAAAAAATATTAAAATTTTATTAGCTTGTATGTCAGATATTTAAAGCTTCATCATGATAATACCTATTGACTTTGTTGAAATTGCTTTTCTACCTTTGAATTCTTAACAAGAATTTAAACCTCTTTTTTATATAAAATAGAAACCAAAAAACTAAGTCAAAATAATAGTATGAAAACTTCTAAAAACGACGGACTTCCAAGCTTTGATGATTTGGATGATGATGAGAATCCAAAACATTCAAAGAGAATCCATGTAGATCCGGATGATGATTTTGATAGCAAAGAAGATTTGCCCGACGACGATGGCAAAGATTTACCTCCTATTATAGATGGTGAATTTGAAGAATTGGACGACGATGAAGTAGATAAAGAATTTGACAGCAAAAAACATTACGAAGATATTGTTGACGAAGACGACGAAGACGAATAATTATCGTAAATTTGTGCCTTTGATTGAAGGCAACACAAATATTATTTTTGAGACAAACGAAAGCAATTTTGCTGATTTAACAATTAAAATTTTCAAGTATCAGTTCGAGCACAATAAAGTGTATCAATCTTTTTGTGAGCATGTAAACAGAAATCCTCTGAACGTTTCTCGTATCGAGCAAATTCCTTTTTTACCAGTTTCGTTTTTCAAGAATCATGGTATGATAGTGTCGGGAGTAACACCAGAAGCTATATTTAGTAGCAGTTCCACAACAGGTGCTGGGCAAAGCCTACATCCGGTAGCTTCCTTGCAATTATATGTAGATAGTTTCATTAAAACATTTGAACTTTTTTACGGGCCAGTAAATAATTATTGTATACTGGCTTTATTGCCCAGTTATTTAGAACGTGAAGGCTCGTCATTAGTCTATATGGTGGACAAGCTGATTGAGAAATCGGGAAATAAAAATAGTGGTTTTTATATTGATAATTTTAGTGAATTATCAAAAACTATAGATGCATGCGAAACTAAAAATCAGCCCACGATTTTAATTGGCGTCACTTATGCTTTGATCGATTTTGCGGAACAGTTTCCAAAGAAATTAAATCATACCCTTATTATGGAAACGGGAGGGATGAAAGGTCGCAAACAAGAAATGCAAAAAATGGAGCTACATCAATATTTATGCAGACAGTTTGGGGTAAAGCAGATTCATTCAGAGTATGGGATGACGGAAATGTTGTCGCAAGCTTATTCAAAAGGGGATGGAATTTTTGATACACCACCTTGGCTGAAAATATTAATCAGAAGTGCGGACGATCCCATGCAAATTATTGGCAATGAGCAATGGGGTGGAATTAATATTATAGATTTAGCAAATATATATTCCTGCAGTTTTTTGGCTACGGATGATATTGGTAAAACCCATCACAATAATACTTTTGAAACAGCGGGGAGGCTTGATTATAGCGATGTGCGTGGTTGTAGTTTGTTGTATATATAATATTTACTGACTGAACGCACATTCGCCGCGGCAAATGCACAGCTATTATATTAGACCTTTCATAATTCAAGTATCTAATCTATTAGCAGCCTTCCTGAGATGTTCGACCCCATCGGGGTCGAAAGTTTATAGCATATATGTGATTTATAAATCTGCGACCCCGATGGGGTCGAACAGAAGTATAATAGTGAAATTGCATTTTGATTAGGCCAAAAATAACTATCCTGCCCTGCAATGAACATCAAGAGTTTTTTTGAATTATGAAAATGCCTATTTAAGTTTGGAATAAAAATATAGCAGGTTTCTTATGTATGTCAGGTAGTTTTTCTTTCCATTTTTCTATGGTATTCGTGATAATAGTTTCTTCCGGGCCTTGCAGATTGTAGGCAACACACAAACGTGTTAATGATTTCAGATTGTTTGTCAAATCTTGCAACATCGAATTATTTCGATAAGGTGTTTCAATAAATATCTGTGTTGATTTGTGTTGCTGTGATAATTTTTCCAACTCTTTTATTTTTTGAGTCCTTGCAATTTTTTCAATCGGCAAATATCCATGAAACATAAAATTTTGTCCATTTAATCCAGATGCCATTAATGATAAATAGATAGATGATGGACCAGTTAATGGAAATACTATTACGTTTTTTTGATGTGCAATGGCTACTGCTTTCGCCCCAGGGTCAGCGGTACAGGGGAGGCCGGCGTCGCTCATTAATCCTACATCATGGCCAAGCCTTATGGCGGTGAGAAAATCAGTCAATTCATTGGGTAGCGTGTGCTCATTTAGTTCATATATAACAACCTCATTGAAATTTGTTTGCGGATTGCATTTTTTAATAAATGCCCTGGCAGTTTTTGGCGTCTCCACAATATAATGTTTTATTCTGCAAACTGCCTCAATAACTTGTGGCGATAAAGTAGCAAGTTCAGCTTCGGGATGAAGGAGTGAGGGAATAAGATATAATTTACCTTGCATGTTTTTTTAGTTTTAATTGAAAAATGGTAGCGGAAAGAATGACTAATAAGAATGGAACGCTCACGATATGCAGTCTATCGCCTTGAAAGCAGGATATACCAGAGAGTGCTATAAAAAACACGCTGATGAGATTCAATACAAAGAAATCGTTCAGTTTTCGTTTTCTAAATATATTAAATGTGTGATATAGGAACAATAATAATAATAAAATCATATAGACTATATTTTCTTTTTTGCTCATATTAAATAGTTCGGTTCTCCAACTTAATTTGTTTGTCATCAGTGGTTTGTAATTGACTTATATTATAGAAACTGTCTTGCATATTAGGTACAAAAATATGGTATAGTAATGCATTGAAAATATTGGGAATATTATGAGGCATTTGTTTGTTTAACTCTCCGTGTAGTAAGCTATCGCAGAGTTTTGGAAATTGTGCAGGCGGACAAGTATGTAATACTTGGTTTCGATGATTTTTGATATCAGAAAACTCTTCACCAGTTTCGTACGACTGCGACCTTGCCAATAAATATGCATACATTGTTTTTTGTCCCACACAATTATAGTAGTACATGGGGAATGATTGGTAAATCCAAATTCCTTGTATCATATATATTGCTAGCGGGAATACACTATAATAGTTGATATATGATGTTTTTTGTTTGATATAGAAATAGATACTTCTAATCAGAAAAACTGAGCAAATTATCAATACAGGATAAGTGACAATAGGCTTGGTTAGTAGCAACAAAGACAAGGATATATAAAAGAGTAGTCTATATCTTTTGATAGATGATAACTGATATAATCGTAAAGAAAGCAATAATAGAAATATAAAAAATATTTCTGCCATTGTTTCCGTAATCAAAGCATTGTAGCCAGGGAATAGGCATAACATAACACAAAATATGCTTGCATATTTTTTATTTGTATAATTATTGATGATATAAAACAATAAAACAAAGGAAAGGAAATAGAACATTATATTTTCGATTACACCACAATTTACAAGGGCAAAATCCGAAAAATTTCCGATTAAAAATGCTGGAAGGCCTATTATTATTGGATACCCGGCAGATAAGATAATATGAGGTCTGAATCCCTCACTATATAATAGTTTGGCCGCATTGCGATATTCCACTGCATCTACCGACCAATAATTTGGATTATATATACTTAGCGAAAAATCAAATATACGATTATATAAAAATACCACGAGCAATGCCCCGATGCCCGATAAAATAGCAAGAAATAATTTATTAGAGAGTAGGATTTTTGTAGCCTTAAGCATCAGCCACTGATTCGTTTAAAAAGTCGTCCAATGGTTTCATTGCTTTTAAAACTTGGGTGATATGTTTATATATATCAGGCTTTTTGAAATTAGCATCTTTAATAGGATGCATCATCAAATAATTTTTGTGTTTCAAATGCTCAATAGCTGGATTTTTTGCATCATAGCCTTTGGGAACAGTAATTAATTTGTCTCCGCCAAGCTCTTCAAAATATTTTTTGAAATCTTTTTGATTGATGATTTTTAAGAATGCCGGATAATTATAATCTATTTCTTGTCTAACTTTTTTTAACGCATCGGGCTCGGGCATATACATACCACCTGCTACAAAGGATTTATTTCCAGGCTCTAAATGTATATAATACCCCGCTGCCATCGATTTGCGTCCGCCCTTCGATATACCGGCACCTATATTGGTTTTGTATGGAGATTTGTCTTTGGCAAAACGTATATCACGATTGATACGGAATATACAATCTTTGGGCTCAAGACCTATGATATCTTTATCCCATTTTTGCACATCGGTGAGCAAAGTTTTAACATAAGTATTGAAGTCTTTTTTTATCACTTCATACTGTTTGCGGTTGGCATCAAGCCATTCTTTGGTATTGTTTTCTTTTAGTTTTTTTAGGAAAGTAAATGTTACTTGGTAATTCATAAAGAAGGAATTTAAAGAGATTATTTTATACTGTGTTAATTCATCGCATCACCCCGTAACTGCCTGAAACGTTTCCTTGCTTCTACACTGAACACACTGCCAGGATAGTCGTTGAAGAGTTTTTCGTAAAGTTCCTTGGCTTTATTTTTATCGTTCAAATTGTTCTCATATATTTCGGCGGCATCGAACAATGCATTGTCAGCAAGTATATCGGTTTTATATACTGTGAAAATTTTATCTAGATTTTCTAAACATTCTATCCATTTGTGTTCGCGACGTAGCATTTTTGCCTTGGCATATAATATTTCATCACTCAAACTGTGCTGCGGAAAAACTGTATATATACTATCTAATTTTTTAGTAGCTTCATCGAATTTATTTTGGAAAATAAGTAACTCAGCTGCTGCATACATTTTCATGGCATCTTCAGTAGAATCCATTCCTGTATTGTCTAATATCAATAATGATAGTTCAATAGAATTATTTGAAATAAGTTGTGAAGTTGCACTTTTCAGTACTTCCAATTGCGATTGTGCCCATTCGAAATCTCCTTTATAATAACTGAGTTTTGCATTGCGAAATTTTGCTTCTTGTCCCAGTGCGTCTTCTGTGAAATCCTTATCAACCTGACCATATAATAATACAGGCATATAATATTCTCCGGTGAGTATATATACATCACCCAACATTAATTTACAATCGGCGGCGAACTTGGCTGGTAGTCGCTGTGTTTCAATAAGGTTATTTAAAAGTTGTATTGCTGTATCTGGTTTGTTTAAATAGTATGCTTCCAATTCAGCTAGCAGTTTTACGGTGTTCATGGTATAACTATTAGCCCCTTCTGTTTTTATATAATCAATACATTCTTTTTCAAAAACGAGTATATCATTTTTTTCAAAATTGCCTGAGTTGATTTGTCGGTAGCGAATATCAATTAACATTTCGCGTGCATTATAATAGTTTGGCAGTTCTTTTCCCAATGATACTATGTATTGCAACATCTTTCCGGCAGCAGCATAGGCTTTATTGTCCCTTGCGATAAAAGCAAGTTGTATTACACGATTGCCATATAAGTTTTGTTTTCTATCAATAGCACGCACTTGTATAAATGCCCCCATAAAATCATGTTCTTGCACAGCAAACCATACCAACATTTCGATGAATTGTTCGTAGCCAACTTTCTCTTGCGCTTTTTTGTTTAATATACTTTTGAATAAATTCGCGTCGGCACTATCATCCATATATTTTTGCAAATTGCCTTGCACTGTTTCCAATTGCGTCACATCATTTTCTAGGGCATCGAAATATTCCTGAAACATTTTTTCTTTCTCGCCAGTAATACTATATAGCTGTCCTAAATCCATGCTGAATAGGCGTTTGTCCCCTAATTCAGTTCTACCTCTTTCATATACTTTAAAAGCATCATTATATAGTTTGCGTTTGATAAAAGCTTCAGCATTTTTTTCAAATTCAAATTTTATTGGAGCAATTCCTTTTAATAGTTTTTCAAAACTTTTATTACCTTTATCTTTTTTACCCTGTATTAATTGCAGCCAATAAACATCTACTTTATATTGTTGCACCAATTCATATCTTTTTACTTGTTTCTTTGCCAGTGTTTCTGCCTGTTCTGCTTTTTTTGTTTTGAGATAACAATCCATCAAACGTTCATAAATAAAGGGAGAGCTGGGATTATATGCAATTAGACTTTCGTAAACTACAGTTGCTTTATCAAATTCCCCATTCATGAAATATTGATTGGCGAGTTGTTCGTCGTTACCTTGGGCAAGGGTGATTGAAGGGAGGAGGATGAGGAGGATGACACACAGGGCTTTCGCACACCTCACCCCCTTCCGAATAAGATTCGGAACCTCTCCAAAGGAGCGGGGAGAGGTACCTTCTCCCTTTAGGGGAGGAGCTGAGTTGTCTTTCTGAATACCTTTGTCTAATATCTTTTCGTCTTTCATCTTTCGTCTGTTTTAAGGAGCCAATAAATGTATATCATATTTCTCCATTAAAGGTAAATATATCTCAGCGGCGATAATTATAGTGATCATTAATTCTTTAAACCAATACCATCTTGGTTGTAGCAAGTAGTTTGCTACCAATATAGAAGTTGGAGCCAAGATATATATTAAATTATTTTGCAGGTTTTCATAATCGATAAAAGCAATGGCAATGGTAACTGGGAAAAGTATAATAATAATTCGAAGCATTTTACGTATTTTTAGCATACTTTTATGGATATTTTCTTGCATAATGATAGCCCCCGCCAGATACATAATTACCAATAGTCCCAAGGGAATCCAAGTATAATACTTTCCCCAATTTAATTCGTTAAATTTATAAAAATTGCGTGTTATTAAATCAATAGCACCATCTTGTACTTTAAATATATATAAGAAAGATGCCAATATATAAATAGGGGTAATAAAACCCAATAATGTGAGCAACATTTCTCTGAAATTTGGTACCCGTAACACACCCAGTGCATATAATATAAGTGGAAGCAAATATATAAGTTCGAACCGAATCAATGTTGCAAGCGAACATATAAATCCCAATTCAAATATATGTTTGTTAGAATATTCAGATTTATATAAAGTGAATAATTTCCAGATGGCAGCAAGTATAAAAAAGTTGGCAAACAATTGTGGGGATAATTGATTTGTTTGCGGCAGTGCAGCTGTTAGTAAAACGAAGGAGAGTGCAGGTAGCCATGAATATTTTTCTAGAAGTTCGAATTTTTTAACAATCCAATTAATAAACATGGCTTGCAATAAGATAATGAAAGTAGCAATAACATATTGGGCTTTTAATGGTGTGTTCGCAAAAATTTGCATCAACACATCACCAAAATAATTATTGGTTTTGACATCCAGAGCTACTGGTTCAAGTATATACATACCCTTTATGATAAAAGCCAGAATTGCCAGCATGGCAATCAATATTGCCTTCTGCGATTTGAAAATAAAAACCATCTGTGCAAAGATATTATAAAACCGCAATTGAACAGGCATGGTTTGTAAATGAAGTTGGGTTGCCATATTTTTGAGTAATGGAAAACACATCGAACGAACAAGAACCCAAACGGGTTAAGGGTATTGGCAGTATTTTTTTTTAAAGGAAATTAATTATCTCAACTTCCTATCTGCCTCATCGATCATCAAATCATTGATACTGGCAAAACGCTTTTTCATATAGCCATTCTCGTCAAACTCCCACATTTCATTGCCGTAGGAGCGGTAACACTGTCCGCTGGCATCATGCCATTCATATTCAAAACGGACACCGATTTTGTTATCAGTAAAACTCCACAATTCTTTTTTGAGTTTGTAGTCCAGTTCCTTTTCCCATTTTTTTATGAGGAATGTTTTCACTTCTTCACGCCCTTTTAAAAACTTGGTTCTGTTTCTCCATTCGGTATCGATGGTATAGGCCAGGCTTACCTTTTCTGGGTCTTTGGTATTCCAAGCATTCTCCGCAAACTGAACTTTCTCGGTGGCAGTTTCGAAATTGAAAGGTGGGATGGGGAATCTTTTTTCGGTGGACATTATTATATAAATTACGAATTACGAATTTCAAATCAGGAATGATATACTAATATATCGTAATTCGTAATTTGATATTCGTAATTATATATTATTAAGCTTAATCCCCACTATATCCAATTCCTTGCTAGCAACAGGTCCTGGGGCATCAATCATTACATCGCGGCCTGAATTATTTTTAGGGAACGCTATATAGTCACGGATGCTTTCACTGCCGCCAAATAGGCTACATAGTCTGTCGAAACCAAAGGCGATTCCACCATGTGGGGGTGCTCCAAATTCAAATGCATTTAATAAAAATCCAAATTGTTCTTTGGCTTCATCGGCAGTAAAACCTAATACCTCAAATAATTTTGATTGTAGTGTTCTATCATGTATACGGATAGAACCTCCGCCTACTTCCACACCATTTATTACCATATCATACGCATTTGCATTTACAGCTCCTGGGTTTGTATTTAACATATCAAGATGCTCAGGCACGGGCGAAGTGAAAGGATGGTGCATAGCGTACCAACGTTTATCATCTTCGTTCCATTCGAGTAAAGGAAAATCGAGAACCCACAAACATATATATGTATTGGGGTCACGCAATTCAAATCTATTGCCCATCTCCAAACGTAGGTCGCCCATGGCTTTGCGGGTTTTGTCAGTGCCGCCACATAATATTAAAATCAAATCACCCGCACTTGCATCGCAGGCTTTTGCCCATGCTTGTAATTTTTCTTGGTCGTAAAATTTATCTACCGATGATTTTACGGTGCCATCGGCTTCCACACGGGCATATATCAATCCGCTCATGCCACGGCGTGGGTCTTTCACCCATTCGGTCAATTCATCCAATTGCTTACGCGTATATAACGCAGCATTTTTTGCATTGATAGCGAGTACCAATTCGGCATTGTCGAATACGCCAAATCCTGCTCCGGAAACTATATCATTCGTAGCACTTTTTAGTTCCACAAATTTCATATCAAAACGCAAATCGGGTTTGTCGCAGCCAT
This sequence comes from Bacteroidota bacterium, assembly GCA_947477885.1. Lineage (GTDB taxonomy): Bacteria > Bacteroidota > Bacteroidia > UKL13-3 > UKL13-3 > CANJUD01. Next base: position 64,975 of record CANJUD010000012.1, on the reverse strand, counting down.
AGTACCGTATGGCATCTGCGTATTGCATCCGCATCATGGTGGGTATATCAACGCCCTTTACTTTTTTGAATAAGTGACGCACTAAATTTTCGAATAAGTTTAATATATCTTCACGTTCCACAAAACTCATTTCACAATCTATTTGTGTAAACTCGGGTTGCCTATCGGCACGCAAATCCTCATCTCTAAAGCATTTCACCATTTGAAAATAGCGGTCCATTCCGGCCACCATCAATAATTGTTTAAACGTTTGCGGACTCTGAGGCAAAGCGTAAAACTGTCCTGGATTCAATCGGCTGGGCACAATAAAATCTCTGGCACCTTCGGGTGTTGATTTAATAAGAACTGGTGTTTCTACTTCCACAAAATTTTCGGCATCCATAAAGCTTCTGGTATACTTCATCATTTCGTGACGCAGCATCAATTTTTCTTTTACCGGATTTCTCCTGATGTCGAGGTAGCGATATTTCATGCGCAGTTCGTCACCGCCATCGGTTTCATCTTCTATAGTAAATGGTGGAGTATTGGCCGCATTAAGTACTTTCAAATCAGTAACGTCAATCTCTATTTCGCCAGTGGGCATTTTTAAATTTTTGGATGAACGCTCACATACAGTTCCAGTAATTTGTAATACAAACTCACGACCTAGTTTGCGAGCTTGTTCGCACAATGCTGCATTCACATCCATGTTAAACGTGAGTTGTGTGATTCCATAGCGGTCGCGCAAATCGATAAAAGTGAGTCCGCCAAGGTCGCGACTTTTTTGCAGCCATCCGGCTAGGGTTACGGTTTGGCCGGCATTGACGAGGGTCAATTCTCCGCAGGTATTGGTTCTATACATATTAGTAGTCAGTAATCAGTGGTCAGTAATCAGTGGTCAGTAATCAGTAGCTTACGCCGGCTTGCTTATATATGCCTGTGGTTGTGTCTTGTGACCAACCACTAACGTGGAGCCAAAATTATTTATAAATTTCGCTTGCAAAGTTATACCAATTGCTTTTTATAAAATAGTTTTTATAAAATTGCAATGGTAAATACCGACAGTGTATCTGTTCTCCATTAAAAAATAAATTATTTTACAGATACCTTATCGGTATTATTAGTTTTACGCCCACATTTGCGGTATATGATAGAAGTTTTTAATGATGAATATTGGATGCGGGAGGCGATGAAGGAAGCCCACCGTGCATTTGAGGCGGATGAAGTTCCTGTTGGTGTTGTTGTGGTTTGTAATAATCGGATAATTGGGAAAGGACATAATCTCACCGAGCGATTGCATGATGTAACAGCTCATGCGGAGATGCAAGCAATAACAGCGGCTGCCAATCATTTGGGTTCAAAATATTTGGAAGAGTGCACTATATATATAACCCTTGAACCATGTGTGATGTGTGCGGGTGCGATATTTTGGGCAAGGCCTGCCAAAGTTATTTTTGGTGCATCCGATCAGAAAAGAGGATTCTCACAATTAGGTAAAAATATTTTGCATCCTGCTACAATATTAGAAAATGGATTAATGGCTGGTGAGTCGTCAGCCTTACTTAAAGAGTTCTTTCAGAAATTGAGATAATCGACTATCTGCAGGTATCAATCTTCCTCATACATTTTGATTATAAAGATAATGGGCTTACTTTTGCACCTCTTTTTAAGCTTCAATATATTGTTATAATAAGCCTAGGAAAATAAATCATCCTTCGACTTCGCTCAGGATGACAGCAATCGTAAATCAATAAATCAATAAATAATAAATGGCATATCTATTCACCTCAGAGTCCGTATCAGAAGGACATCCAGACAAAGTAGCCGATCAGATTTCTGACGGACTAATTGACAATTTTTTAGCTTTCGATCCTGAATCGAAAGTGGCTTGCGAAACACTTGTAACCACTGGTCAAGTAGTTGTAGCGGGCGAAGTAAAATCAAAATCATATCTTGATGTGCAAAGCATCGTTCGTGCAGTGATAGCCAAAATTGGTTATACAAAAAGCGAATATATGTTTGATGCAAATAGCTGTGGAATACTAAGTGCTATTCACGAGCAAAGTGCTGATATCAATCGTGGTGTCGACAAGAAAAAACGTGAAGACCAAGGTGCCGGCGACCAAGGAATGATGTTCGGTTATGCTACTAACGAAACATCTAACTATATGCCTTTGGCTTTGGACTTGGCTCATATATTATTACGTGAACTTAGCGATTTGCGTCGTGAAGACAAACAAATAAAATATTTGAGACCCGATACCAAAAGCCAAGTTACTATTGAATATAGCGACGATCATAAGCCACAACGTATTGATACCATCGTTATCAGTACCCAGCATGATGATTTTGTTAAACCAAAAACAGCTAGTGCAAAAGACGAAGCTGCTGCAGATAAAGCAATGCTTGACAAAATATATGATGATATGGTGAATATTTTGATTCCCCGTGTTACCAAAAAATATCCTGAGTACAAAAAATTATTCAATAGCAAAATCACTTATCATATTAACCCTACTGGAAAATTTGTTATCGGTGGACCGCATGGTGATACAGGTTTAACGGGCCGTAAAATTATCGTTGATACTTATGGTGGCAAAGGTGCTCACGGAGGTGGTGCATTCAGTGGCAAAGATCCCAGCAAAGTAGACCGTAGTGCAGCGTATGCTACTCGTCATATCGCAAAAAATATGGTAGCTAGCGGAATGTGCGACCAAGTGCTCGTTCAAGTTGCTTATGCTATTGGCGTAGCAAAACCAGTTGGTTTGTTTGTGAATACTTATGGCTCTTGCAAAGTGAAAGACAAAAAAGGTAAAGTGATGCATGATGGTGATATCGCCAACAAACTTTCAGAAGTTTTTGACTTACGTCCATATGCAATTGAGCAACGTTTGAAATTGCGTGAGCCTATCTATTTAGAAACTGCTTCTTATGGTCATATGGGTCGTAAAAACGAAATAGTAACCAAAACTTTCAGTAGCCCCGATGGTAAAAAAGTTACCAAAAAAGTGGAACTTTTCACTTGGGAAAAATTGGATTATGTAGATAAATTGAAAAAAGCTTTTGGCTTGAAATAAAATATATAAAGTGGAGTCAGGTGGAAACACCTGACTCCACTTTCCTGAATTCTCAAAAAGCCCCGATAGGATTTTTCTATCGGGGCTTTTTTGTTATATAATTAATATATTATTACATTTCTATAGCAATTTATTTCAGCATCTAAGAACGCACGTTAGAGATGCTGAAATAATCCCGAAATTATCGGGACAGCATGACGTCTCACCTTTTCCAATAGGTTCCTAAAAATAATAAAAGATGTGTATTGTAATATAATAGTTTCTTTTCTTTACAAAGTATTATATAGATTTAAAAATTATAATACAAATTCACCCCAAAAATATCGCTCAATCCTTTTCCATTTTTATTTAAAGTAGACAGGTAAGAGAACTTTAAATCATACTTTGATGAACCATTCCCATCGGAGCTGCCAAAGCGAATACCCACATTAATGACTGGGCCAATTGAAAGAAAATTATCTCTTAAACTGTTAGGTGCAGCTATAAAATCGAGGTTTGCTCCTGCTCCCACATAGGTTCCTGTACTTTGTTTTGAGTTTTTGCTCGCACCGTTTCCCAAATTATAGTTGATAGTTACGGGTAAAGTGAATTGAAAAAATCGGGATATAAATATATAGCCGACACTTAATCCTGGAATGCCAAAACCTGTATTGATATTGGCCGACAGAGAACTGCTTGGGCTAAGTATTTTAAAATGGTAACGGATATTATAATTAAAAGTGCCATTAATTATGGTATAGTTTGGGGCTGGAATAAGATATATAGAAATTCCAACTCCGCTTTGGTGTTTGAAAAAAGTGCTGTCATCTTTCGATGCTTGTGTTGCTATGCTACACAATAGGATGCAGGTTATTATAATATATTTTTTCATTTACTTTTTTTTACAAATTTCCTCTGTTGTCTTGTTCACGCTCTAGTGCTTCAAACAATGCTTTGAAATTTCCTTTGCCAAAAGATTGGGCTCCTTTGCGTTGGATAATTTCAAAAAACAGCGTTGGTCTATCTTCAACGGGTTTGGTGAAAATTTGTAACAGGTAACCTTCATCATCTCGGTCAATTAAAATTCCAAGTTTGTGCAGAGGCTCTAAATCCTCGTCAATTGGGCCTACACGGTCAAGTATACTTTCATAATAATTATCGGGGATGCTTAAAAATTCTACACCACGGGCAACCATTTGGTTAACGGTGCTTACGATATCATCGGTAGCAATGGCCACATGTTGCACGCCTTGCCCCAAATAAAAATCCAAATATTCTTCTACTTGCGATTTCTTTTTTCCTTCAGCAGGTTCATTGATGGGGAATTTCACGAAACCATTTCCATTGCTCATTACTTTACTCATCAGTGCAGAATATTCTGTAGAAATATCATTGTCATCAAACGAAAGGATATTTCTAAAACCCATGACGTCTTCATAAAATTTTACCCAAGGGTTCATTTCGTTCCAGCCTACATTGCCCACGCAATGGTCAACATATTTCAAACCAACTGGCTCAGGATTATAGTTCGATTTCCAAGCTCTGTAGCCCGGCATGAAAACTCCTTTATAGTTTTTGCGTTCCACAAAAATGTGAACTGTATCGCCATAAGTATGTATGCCTGAGAGGCGAACTTCGCCATTGTCATCGGTCAATGTTTGGGGCTGCATATAAGGTTTACCGCCACGTGTGGTAGTTTCTTCAAATGCTTGGTAAGCATCGTCCACCATCAAGGCTAAAACCTTCACACCATCGCCATGCAGTTTCAAATGCTCGGCAATATCACCATTGGGAGTGAGTGGCGTAGTGAGTACCAAACGCATTTTATCTTGCACCAGCACATAAGATGCACGATCCCGCACACCCGTTTCGGGGCCAGCATAGGCAAGACTCTGAAAGCCAAAGGCGGTTTTATAGAAATGGGCTGCCTGCTTGGCATTGCCTACATAAAATTCAACATAGTCGGTGCCATGCAAAGGTAAAAAATCAACTTGGGTTTGCGTGGGTGTATCGAGTGTTTGTGTGGTCATGTGCTCTGTATTTTTAATAAGTGTGCAAATTTACAACTTTAGTCGGGTTTGGGGAAATAGGTTTTTTTGGAACCCCGCCTTGAAATGCAGGGCAATAGAAAAGGGACTATTGAAATATTTATTGCCCTGCCCTTCAGGGCGGGGGACTGAGATTATATAATGTATTGGCTTTAGCCACATTGAACATCATGGTTGAATATTGTGTAGATAAAGCGTTTTTGGAAATTGTATCAGACCTCTGTAATTTGCGGGCTTTAATTTTAGAATCTGGGAATATGGAAAAGAAAAAATACGGAACCTCATCGCTATCAGTTATTATTTCCGTTTTTTTCTTTTGGGGTTTTGTGGCGGCATCCAATGGCATCTTTATTCCTTTCTGCAAAAGTCATTTCAATCTTTCACAATTTGAGTCGCAGCTGATAGACTTTGCATTTTACTTTGCGTATTTCACAGGTTCATTATTATTATATTTCAGTTCGCAAATTTTTAAAGTTGATATATTAAATAAAATAGGATACAAGAAAGGAACTATTATAGGTTTGCTTATTTCGGTAGTTGGTGCATTGTTGATGTTGCCAGCTGTGGAAGTGGGGTCTTTCCCATTTATATTAACTTCATTCTTTGTAATCGGACTTGGATTTTCATTGCAGCAAATAGCCGCACAGCCTTTTGTGGTGGCATTGGGCTCGCCTGAGAGTGGATCGCACCGATTGAATCTTGCAGGAGGAATTAATTCTATTGGGACTTTATTGGGACCTATTATAGTAAGTATGATACTGTTTGGTTCTGTGAGTAGTGCAACATCCAATGTGAGTATCACAGCTATTAAAGAATTATATATCATGCTGGCATTGGTTTTTTTAGCCGCCACTATATTATTAGGTGTTGCTAAACTTCCGCATGTAACTAGCGAAGAAGCCTTTGAACCGGGCATGGGAGCATTAAAGTTTCCGCAAATGAAATGGGGGATGTTAGCTATATTTACTTATGTGGGAGTGGAGGTAACTATACAAAGCAATATGGGTGAATTATTAAAGCAACCTGCATTTGGAAGTTTACAATCGTCACAGATTGATAAGTATATATCATTGTATTGGGGAAGTTTGATGATAGGCCGTTGGACGGGAGCTATCGGGGCATTTAATCTTTCAAAAGTAACCAAGAAATTATTAACTGTTATATTGCCATTTATTGCATTTGCTATTATACTTTTTGTAAACCATACCAAAGGAAATGATGTGAGTGATTTATATATATATGCTATTGCAGTTTCGGTTTTGGTAATTGGATTTTTAATGGCGAATGAAAAACCAGCAAGAACTTTAATGATATTTGGATTGATAGGAATGGCAGCGATGCTCACGGGTTTATTCGCATCTGGGCAAACGGCATTGTTTGCATTCGTGAGCGGCGGATTATGCTGCTCTATTATGTGGCCCTGTATATTTGCAATGTCCATCACAGGCCTTGGAAAGCACACCGGACAGGGAGCTGCGTTTTTAATTATGATGATTTTGGGCGGAGCAATTATACCGCCCTTGCAAGGAAAATTAGCAGATAGTTTTGGTATCTTGACTTCGTATTGGTTACCCGTTTTGTGCTTTGCTTATTTGGCTTTCTTTGCATATAAAATAAAAAGTATATTGACAAAACAAGGACTTAATCCGGATATATAAAAAAATGCTGTCCTTAGCGGAGTCGAAGGATGGATTCTTCGACTTCGCTCAGAATGACAAAAGGAGACTAAATATAAAATTGAAAATATAAAATGAAACATTACAAAGTAATAGGAATCATGTCAGGAACCTCAATGGATGGCGTGGATTTGGCGTATGTAGAATTTACAGAAGACAATGGCAAATGGAGTTATATACTAAAGCATGCCGACACCGTTGAATACGAAGAAATGTGGCGTGTACGTTTGTCGAAATTGAACAGGCAAGAAGGAACTATTATAGCAAAGACAAATGTGTTTTATGGAAAATATTTGGGACATTTGGTTGCCGATTTTGTAGACAAGTATCATATAAATCCTGACTTCGTTTCTTCGCATGGACATACCTTATATCATGCGCCACAAGAAGGATTTACTTTGCAAATTGGTGATGGTGCAACTATCACTGGCAATTGTGGTTTGCCAGTAATCAACGATTTTCGCCAAGGTGATGTAGCCCTTGGTGGGCAGGGGGCTCCATTGGTTCCTGTTGGTGATAAATTATTGTTTTCTGAATATCAGTATTGTTTAAATTTGGGAGGTATTGCCAATATAAGTGGCGAGCAAAACGGCAAAACTATAGCTTATGATGTGTGCCCTTGTAATATAGCTTTTAACCGCATCGCTCGCAACAAAGGATTATTATATGATACAGGCGGAGAAATTGCTGCATCAGGACAAGTGAGTGAAGATTTATTAAACGTACTTAACCGTGTAGACTATTATAAAAACCCCGGACCCAAAAGCTTGGGACGTGAATGGATCAACAATGATTTTTGGCATCTTACCAAAGATTTTTCTTTAAGTCATGAAGATAAAATGTGTACTTTGGTGGAGCATGTTGCTATACAAATTTCCAAATCATTATATGAAATGGTAGATGGCGAGGAAGAAAAACTGGCTTCCCAAAAAGTACTGGTAACAGGAGGTGGAGCATTCAATCATTATCTAATCGACCGTATCAAAGCACAAACTTCTGCCCAAATTATTATACCCGATGAGCAAACGATTAATTATAAAGAAGCATTGATTTTTGCATTCCTAGGTGTGTTGCGTTATAGAAATGAAAACAATATATTATCCTCTGTAACCGGTGCGGTGAGCGATTCTTGCGGTGGTGCGATGTGGGGGAAGTTTGGGGTGATATAGTGCAACTTTAACTTTCCAAAAGTTGAGAGGGGAAACAATTGTCGCAGCAAACAATATTTCGTCCGTACGGGACTTGGGAATATGTATATAATTTTCTGCTACCGATATATAGTCTCGATGGGACTTTAATTAGTGTGTAAACTTCACAGTCCCATCGGGACGATATATCGGTAGAAAATAAATGGGGCGAGAGTGGTAAAGTCCCGTAGGGACAAAATATTTAATCGACGAAAAAATATATTTAATATCCTCAATTCCCCAACCAATCCTCCGGATTCAATTTTACGGTATCCTTCCACACTTCAAAGTGTAATATAGTTTGTCCCTCATCCGCATCGGTATAGATGCTGCCGAGCGATTGGCGGGCGTTTACGTTGTCGCCCACTTTTACGGTTACATTTTCTAGATGGCAATAAACAGTATAATAATTACCGTGACTTACCATTACCATTTGTTGTAATCCAGGAATTTTTACCACGGCTTTTACGGTTCCTTTATATACAGCATTAACTGTGCTTCCAGGAGAAGTACTAATGTCAACACCATTATTTTCTACTACAATATTTTTAAGACTTGGATGCGAATGCACACCAAACGAACTTACAATTAATCCTTTTGAAAGGGGCCAAGGCAAACTGTTTCGATTTGCTGCAAAGCTTGTGGTGAGCGGATCTACTGCTGCATGTGTGGGCAAATCTTTCTTGGGTTCGTCTTCCTTTTTAGGTTCTATGCCGTCCTTTTTTTGCTGCTCCAGTTTTTTGCGTTTCTCTTCTTCTCTTTTTTTCTTTTCTGCTGCATCGGCTTCACGTTGTTTTCGTTTGGCTTCTTCTATTTCTCTTTTTATGATATCATTAATAGCATGGTCGAGTTGTGCCATCGATTTTTTGCGGTCATTTAGTTGGCGTTGCAGATCTTTTTCTTGCCCTTTCAATGTTTGTAATACATCTGATTGGCCTAGGCGGTCAAACTTTAGGGCGTTTTTTTCACTTTCTTTTTCTCCAATAGTAAATTCCTTATCTGTTTTGGTAAAAGTCAATCTTTTTTGTTTGTCGGATAATATAAGTTTTGTTTCTTTTATTTTATTGAGCTGCGATTTGCGTTGCTCGGCCAAACTCTTATAATACTTTATTCTATTAACTGCCTGGTTAAAGGAAGCGGCAGAAAATATATATACCAACTTATTATAATGGTCACGATTTTTATATGCACCCACCACCATTTTGGCAAGCTTGGTTTTTTGATGTTTTAAGTTTTGTCCCAGAATAACTACAGAATCTTCAATATTTATTAATTCGTTTTCCAAATATTCAACTTGGCTGCCAAGGTTTGATATCACTGACTGCCTGCTATATATTTGCCTTGTTAAAGATTGTAGTACATATAACGATTGGTATTGGCTATTTTTATTATTCGAGATATAATTTTTGATTTCTTGTATCTCTTTTTGCTTTTGTTTTTTCTGCTTTTCTAAATCACTTTTGCTAGGCTGTTGTGCCAATGAAACAAAGGTGATGCCAATAAAAATGACAATATATATATATATTCTTTTCATCGTTATTTATTTGAGCAGTTTGTATAACTGGCAGGGATATTGAAGTCGGGAGAGAGTGTTTTATTTAATATAGGTTCATCATAATCAAATTTGATACTAGCTTGCTGGGGATGGACGGTATTAAACTCCAAACTATAAGGTATTTTAGTCGATTCAATCATATTGAAATTGCTATAGTTTATTCTCAAATCCTGTTTTTTTATTTTATCTTCAACGGCGTTCTCAAATATCTCTAACGTATTAAGCAATGCTTTTATTGTGTTTTTGGTAGCGTTATCTTCCACATTGGCAGTAACACCTATACTATCTTTAATAAAAATTGCAGAGCTCAAATCAACGGTAGGATTGCCTATCAGTGCAGCCTGTAGCTTCTCGAGCGAGAATGGAACATTGGAAAACTTTTGTATGTAAGCATAATCTGCAAGTATATAACATTTATTAAATTTGTTGAGTACTTTTATTGAATCTTTGGTAATTAAGACTCTGGCTTGCTCTCCCAAAAAAGGAACGGAAACAGATAGCCAAACATATTCTCCTTTTTTCATCCGTAAGATGCCACTAAAATTACTGATAGGCAAACTCACGGCACTGGTGTTTACATCAATATCTACTTTAGCTGTAAAAGTACTCCAATCAATAGTTTTGAATTGATAAGTTTCTGTTTTAGCAGGATTTGAATCTGGAGTTTTTACTTTTGCCGCTGTATCGTTTTGTGCTACCGGGGTAGTTTTAGTTAAATGCTTTTTCGATTTACACGAATAAGCAAACAAAGAAACAGAAAGTAGTATATATATAAATTTATAATTTACTTTATTATGGCGAATGCCATTAACCATTAACCATTTATCATTAACCATTATTTATTCTGTTTTCTTCGTATTAATTTTCTGATCTATCAATTCACTTGCACCACCTTTTTCTTTGGCAAGTTTCCAATATTTTAAGGCTTCTTCGGGTTTTCCGTTTTTGTATAAACCATCGGCATAATGTTCCAATACTTCTCCATTTTCGGGATTACCATTTATTGCTTTTTTTAGATATGATACAGCATCATTGTATTTTTTATTTTTATATAATACATAACCATAGGTATCCATATAATTTGCATTATCAGGAAAACGAGTTACAGTTCGTTTCGACATCTCTTCGGCTTTGCTCAGTTTTTCACCACGTAGAGCTAAAAAATAAGACCAATTATTTAACGTATAATAATTATCAATATCAAATAACAATACTTGTTCAAAAGCAGAATCGGAAGTATTATATTGTTTGGCGAAATATGCGGCATCGCCCAGTGTTGTATATAATAGTACGTTCATACTGCGATCGATGGGGGTAGTTTCAATACCTTGCTTGCAGAGGGTTACCACACGCTCATAGTTTTTTAAACGATAGTTAGCTTGGGCATTATACAAGTAAAAACCGGTTACATGTGGGAAGTATGAAATGGCTCTATCGGCATGCTCAATTAATTTTTTATCATCTTTTAATTTGATATCAACTTCAATAATTTCGGCATGGGCATTTTGTATATTGGGTGATAATTGTATAGCTTTTTCTAAATCATTTCTCGCCTCTACGTACTTTTCTATAGTTTGATAATAGCGAGCTGAAATCAGGAAAAAATTGGGTTCGCCTGTTTCATTTCGTTTTAATATTTTCAGTAAGTCTTCAAAAGTTTCACTAGCTTTTGGGTCTGATTTCCGGATACGTTGCAAACGGGGTATCAGGTTTTCCATTTTGTCTTTGCTCGACACATCGTCACTGGCAAAGGCTAGTTTCAGGTGAAGTATCGCACTGTCATCGTCACCTTTCATATTATAATATTGCGACAATGCCATGTGAGCCAAACCGCTTTTAGGGCTTTGATCTACAATATCATAATATATTTTAATGGCTTTATTATCTTGTCTGTTTTGCAAATATAAATCTGCCATCATTCCCTTATATCTAATTTCTTTGGGAAATGCATCTGCCAATTTTGATAAAGTTTTAATGGCATTTTTTATATCCTTTTTCTCCAAATAAACTTCCTCTTTGCTAAAGGATGATTTCTCATTAACCCCTTCTTTATTTTCAATTTTATTATATATTTTTAATGCTTTGCTTGCATTGCCGCTCATATCCCACATGGCGGCAGCATTATAATGATGATTAATCTGATTAGGTTCGAGTTTATATAATAGTTCAAAAATTTTTGCGGCCTTTTCAAATTGTCTCACAGCTTTATACATATCAGCCAAACTCTGCAAATACCAACGGTTTTTAGGGTCTAGTTTCGAGGCATTCAGGTAGTAGATTAGTGCTTGCCTGTAATCGCCTTTGCCCTGATGCAGTGTGCCCAGCAAATACATACTTGCATGGTGCTTGGGGTCAATATCTAAGCAACGCAATAAATCTGTTTCAGCACTTTCTTTATTAGATAATGCCAATTGTTTCAGAGCTTCGTAATAACTATTGTCGAGCTTTGTTTTCTGCTGTTCAGCAATAACCGATTCGAGAGAAGTTTGGGAAAAACTGTAATTTGAGATACTGGTAAATGCTACCAATAAATATAATATCCTTTTAATGATTTGATGTTTGCAACATCTTTGATTGTATAATTTTGATTGCAACAAAATATATTTATGTTAAAACAGAATAATCGCCAAGGCTTAATTCGTCGGGCTTCCCTTTATATTGAACGCTATTCCCTATCATACTGTTACAAATATTTGCTTGGTCAATAAGGGTATTGTTTTGTATAATACTATTATTGATTACCGCATTTGATATTTTACAATTATCTCCCACTGAAGTATAAGGTCCCACCACTGAATTTTCTATAATTACCCCATCGCCAATGTAACAAGGTTCGATTATAATACTATTGATTAATTTAGCTGACGGACTTACTAATTTCTCGTGTTTTTTATTTTCCAATACACGTTGGTTGGTGAAAACAGTGCTCTGATAATTGCCACAGTCGAGCCATTCGGTAACTGCTGCGGGGGCAAATTTGAGGCCCTTGTTTTTCATATTCTCCAAAGCATTGGTGAGCTGGTACTCGCCTTTTTCCTTGATATTATTGTCGATTAAATATTGCAATTCTATACGCAGATTTTCACCATCTTTAAAATAATAGATACCGATAATGGCCATGTCGCTCACAAAATCTTTGGGCTTCTCTATCATATCACTGATAAATCCATCATCACCCATTTTTACCACACCAAATTGCTCTGGATTTTTAACATGGTTCACCCAAATTACACCATCTAGATTTCGGTCAATCTTGATATCGGCAACAAAAAGCGTATCGGCAAATGCTACTATCACATTCCCTTTCAGGCTTTCGGCTGCACAAAGAATGGCGTGACCTGTTCCCAAGGGTTCGTCTTGATAACATATTTTTCCTTTAGCCCCAAGGCTTTCGGCAATTTTTATCAGACTTTGTTCTGCTTCTTCACCAAAGCGTCCGATAATAAATGCGATTTCTTCAATTTTTTCATTGGTTTCTTTGGCTAAGTCTTCAACCAGTCTTTGCACAATGGGCTTGCCAGCCACGGGTAGCAGGGGTTTGGGCACGGTGAGGGTATGTGGCCTCATGCGTTTGCCCATGCCTGCCATGGGTATGATAATGTTCATCTATGTTTATTTCTATTATATATATTATATTCCGGTACTTCCATATCCGCCGCTTCCGCGTTGGGTATCACTCAGTTGTTCAACAGGCTGCCATGCAATGGTTTCATGTTTCGATACAATCATTTGTGCAATACGTTCGCCTGGGGCGATAGTCACTTTTTCGGGAGACAAATTTATGATTAAAACTTGGATTTCACCTCTGTAATCAGCGTCGATAGTGCCAGGCGAATTAAGCACAGTAATTCCTTTTTTTAGGGCAAGTCCGCTGCGGGGCCTAATCTGTGCCTCGTGGCCTAGAGGCAGTTCAATAAACAAACCTGTAGGTATCAGTTTGCGCTCCAATGAATTTAATTCAATTGGGATTTCAATATTGGCCATTAAGTCTAAGCCCGCTGCTGCCACGGTTTGGTAGGCAGGTAATGGATTTGCGGATTTATTTACGACAGGTACGTTCAGCATATAAATTATAAGGTTTCAAAATTAAGAAAGTTAAACAGCATAGGCAAAGAAAAGTAATAGACATTGGGGATAAGTATTATCAAGTCGCTAGTATCAAGTATCAAGACAAGACGAAATAAAAAAAAGGATGCACCCAATTTGATAAATTGTTGTACTACTATAAATAAAAAGACTTTAATTTGTTAAACTATTTGCACTTTTTTGATACGAAATAAACAACTACTGTTCATTTTTCTAATAAATCTGCTGTGTTTGAACGCGGCGGCGCAGTCTTGTGCCATAAAGTGCGATAACTATACTTGCTTGGGAAGTAGTATGGTTTTTTATTTGGATGCTGGTTCGCAAACTATAATAAGTTATGATTGGGATTTTGGGGATGGGCAGAAATCTACGTTATCGTCTCCAGCAAATTTATATACAAAGGCAGGAACTTATAACGTAAAAGTAAAAGCAAATATTCAAGGTGGCGGTTCCTGCAGCGATAGCAAAACTATAGCAGTATATAATTTACCTGTTGCCAAGTTTTCTACCAATTCATCATCGCAATATTGTTTTGTAGGCAATATTGTATGTATTACCGATGAAAGTAAAAAAAGCCCCGACAGTATTGACCTTGTGAAACGTATTGTATTATGGGGTGATGGATCGGCAAATATTGACACGGGAAACCAACTTAATAACAAAAATCTATGTCATAGTTATAATCAAGCGGGTGATTTTATTATAGATATGGAGATAACAGACAATAAAGGTTGTACCAAAAAAATCGCGGTAAAAATTAAAATCAAACAAGATTTATTGGCCAGGGCTTATATGGATACGGTTGACAAAAATTGCGATTCACCCAGAATTTGTTTTTCAGATATTTCTTTAGCACAAGGTGGTTCGCATGTTTCACACCGTATCTGGCAATCGGGGAATTATATAGATACCAATCTGCAATATTGTAAAACATTTTATGCAGGAGTTTATGATACCGTAAAATTATATAGTTATAATGATTCGGGTTGTGTAGATACTACCATCATACCAATATATATTCCCCAAGTTCCTAGTTATATCATGCGAGATACGGTGCCCGATGCATGCTCAGGAACCAATGATGTGTGGGTAAGTGTGCCACCAATATCAGGTTCTATAAAAGGATATAAAACTACATTTTATGATGAACATCATAAACCGCTTTTCCCGCCATTAGACCCTTACGCAAATGGGAATGGATGGGACTATTATCATATAAGTAAAGACTATGGAGCGGGGACATTTTATTTCAATCAGACTGTATTTTTTGGTACTTGCACAAAAGACTTTTCCGATTCTATATATATTAATGGGCCAGTATTAAATGATAGTAGTGTAAAGATAAGAAATCACAATCAATGCAAACTAGGAAAAGACCCATTAATTATATGTATTGATTGGGTAAAAGCAAAAGGTAAAAATGGAAAAGTGAGTATTGACTTCGGCGACCAAAATGCTCCACAGTGCACCACATGGGCTGTCAAGGGAATTAACCCCAATCAAAATTGTAATTATAGTCACGATAATCCCGCCAAGCATTTATATAGTAAAGAAGGGTGTTACCAAGTAAAAATTGTAGCTGAAGATACCATTTTACATTGTGTTGATTCTATGCTCACTTATATGTGGATTGGTCCTCCAAAAATTAGTCCTTTTACTTTTACTAGAGTTGATGCTTGCAAATTAACCTTGGTTACTTTTCATAAAGAAAATATGATTCCTAGAAACCCATGTGATTTCACACAATGGTGGATTAATTATGACTCTGCTTGCGATAAAGCAAATTTCTATTGCAGAGATTCAATAATTCCAACACTCGATCAGTATGGAAACCCTGTTACTCGATATGCTTATACTTGTAGTTCAGATGGCTGGGTAACTGTCGGTTTTGTTGGATTAACGGGCGGTGGGAAAAGATATACAGATTGCGATATAAGCAATGGTTATTTAGATTCATGCATCGATACCGTTTGGAAACACAATTGGTTTAAAGTATATATACCTCGTGTAAAACTGTTGCTTAATAATACCAATGTTTGTTCAAATGGCGAAGTAGAAATATCCCTTGTCGACTCAATTCAAGATAGTTCGTTTGTGGCGGTTTGGGATTTTAATGACGGGAGTGCCTTAGTAAAAGACACTATACAGGGACCAAAGTGGTTAATAAAACCTCAAAAACATATATACAAAGGAAGTGGGCACTGGCCCGTCACGGTTACCTTACATGAGCTGCATGGGTGTAGTGCCTATAGTTATATATTTGTAGATATTGGCCATTATAATGCATTTACGGTTTCAGATACTATTATATGTCCGGGCACGGTTACTCGGTTTTTTGACGATGTGTGGTATTGGAGTTTGGTGGGAAAATATAAGTATGATGACCCAGAATATTTATTCAAAGATCCCAAACGATTGGAAAAATTATATTGGCATTTTGGGGATGGTGATTCAGCATCGGGCACACGCCCATCGCATGTATATAAGAAACCCAGTAAATATCATCCGTGGTTGGTAAGTATTGATAGCCTAGGTTGTATAGATACTTTTTATGCCGATTTTGGTATTCATATATTGCAGTTTCATACCAACTTCTATCAGAAAAAAACCAAATTTTTATGCGGTGAATATGTACAACTTTGGGATTCCAGTTACAGTACTTCCGACCCCGATTATAATCCTGTAAATGATACCGCCGTGCGGTGGGAATGGGATTTTGGTGATGGAAAACGAGGGAGTAATTTACAAAATCCTTATCATAATTATTCATCATATGGATGGTTTACTGTGAAACTAAAAAGTAGAAATAAGGAAGGGTGTGAAGATAGTATTTCTAAACAAATATATGTAAAAGGTCCTATCCCTTCTTTCCAAATCGCAACCGACTCAATAGGCTGTGGGCCGCTTACGGTAAGGTTTCACAATACCAGTATCGATACTACTTGTTCCCGATATATATGGTTAATGGGCGATTCCAATAATACAATTATATCAACCACCAGCGATACAGATATTGTGTTTACTTATACAAAACCCGGTCGCTATGAAATATATATGTATGGTGAAGATAGTATATATAATCCGGATACAAAAAATAAATATTATTGTTCTTCTATATTTCCTGATACCAATTTTCAACTTAAAAAAGTTGTAATCGTACAGCCTGAATTATATGCAGATTTTACCAAGCCAGATACTGTATGCCCGCACCAGTACTTCGATTTGATAGATAGGAGCGATACCGCCTATAAATTTTATCGTGTTGAATGGGGCGATGGAACTTATGATAGTGCAGTAACAAAAACTATTAAACATGCTTATGCCAAATCGGGAACATATACCATACATTATATGCCTGGAAATATTCCACCGCCATTATATGATAGTTGTTTTCACCAGATATCGAAAATTATTTTTGTAGATAATATTTTAGCAGACTTTGATTTGGATGCAACCAAAATTGGGGAAACAGGCGATGTGCAAATGATACAAAAATCAAAATGGGCTGTAAAGTATAATTGGGATTTTGGGAACCCAGGCCAGCAGGGTAGTTCCAATAAAAGTACCGAGGTAGCACCATTGCATAATTATGGGGGTGATACTGGTATATTTAATATATGTTTATGGGCATATAATCAGTTAGGTTGTTGGGATAGTTTGTGTAAACCAGTACATGCATTTCTTAAGCATCACCTCATGATACCCAATGCATTTACTGCAAATGGTGATACTATAAATGATGCATTTGATATTGATATTTTGGGTGAAGATGATTATCGTTTATATATATATAATCGTTGGGGCGAATTGGTATTTATTGGTTCCGAAGATGGCGAAGGTGATGATGGTAAAAATTGGAATGGCCGTGTGTTCAATACAGGTGGTGAATGCTCAGAAGGAACTTATTATTGGATATTGTCGTGCCGCTTCCGTGGATATACCAAGTATGAAACCCATAAAGGTTTTTTAACTTTGGTGAGGTAGGAAATGCCATCCTGAGCGGAGTCGAAGGATGCTAGGTGGTTCACGGTTCGGCTCCGCTCACTATTTCACCGCCACTTTCTGCTCGCCATTTTACCGCGGAATGCCGTCCTGAGCGGAGTCGAAGGATGATGCGGAGTCGAAGGATGCTAGGTGGTTCGTGGTTAGACTCCGCTCACCATTTCACCACCTTTCATACATAGCCCTTTGGCATTTGTTATAATTTGTCGTTTGGAATGCAGATCTGAACCTAGTCGATATTGCCGTCCTGAGCGGAGTCGAAGGATGATGCGGAGTCGAAGAATAACTTAATAATATTCTTATGTGAAGTTTTATTCTTGCAAGAAGCCAGTTCTTTCAAGTGGTTCCAATCTCCGCTAATTAAGGCTTCCTTCTTTTTTCGTGTCCATTTTTTAATTTGTTTTTCTCATAATACAGCATCATTATAATCAGTAAATCCGGAACAATATAACATTTCTAGAGGCCTTCTTGTATAAGTATATGCTTTTGAATTAATGCCATTGTTGTGTTGAAGGAGTCTTACTTCTGGTTCATTGGTTATACCAGTATAATAAGAATTATCTGAGCATTTAAGTATATAAACGTATAACATAGTAATACAAAAGTATAAAATGAACATGTATTGTTGTATCTGAAAACTATATATAATTTCCCAAAGTTTGTCAGAGCATTTTCCAGATTTTGCCGGCTCACGGTTCGACTCCGCTCACCATTTCGCCACCACTTTCTGCTCACCATTTCACCTACATTTCACCTACCTTTCAGCATCTTTGCCATCCTGAGCAGACTGCACTGAGCGATAGTCGAGGTGGAGTCGAAGGGTCACTGCACAATGCCGTCCTGAGCAGCCTGCGCTGAGCGACAGCCGAAGTGGAGTCGAAGGATGGCAATAGAAGATTATTATATAGTCGCCACCACTTTCAACTCAATCCCAATGGGCGTGGGCAGGCAATTTATCTCCAACGTAGTTCTGCAGGGAGGATTTTCTGCAAAGTACTCGGCCCATAGTTTATTATAGATGGGGAAATCGTCTTTCATATTGGTGAGGTAGACGGTTACGTCTATAATATTATTCCAGCTACTGCCAGAATCTTCGAGGATATATTTTACGTTTTTGAAAACCGAATGGCACTGGGCAGCGATATCGTAGCTGGTAATATTACCCTGGTCGTCGAGTTCTACCCCGGGGATTTTTTTGGTTCCACGCTCACGGGGGCCTACGCCTGAAAGGAAGAGGAGGTTGCCCAAACGGCGGGCATGCGGATATAAACCCACGGGTTCAGGGGCTTTGCTTGAGTCGATAGAATGTTGTTCCATTGTTGAAAATTATTAAATCAGTAGGTATTACTTTTGTGCCGCAAATTAAAACACAATGCACTTATGAAAAATCTAAAATTTCTTTTTGTTCTCGCTTTTACAGCTTCTACAGTTTTATTTTCTTGCAAATCAGGCAAGAAAGACGGCGGAGATTCTGCTTATATCAAAAACTTCGACAGCCTTAAAACGGTGTTGGCTTCATTTGATGCCGACCTTGTAAAAATTAAAGACGATATGAAGAAAATGAATGAGGAGAAAATGAGCTGCAAGCCCTTGAAAGGAAAAGAAAAAGAATGCGATTCATTAAAAAAATCGTGTGAGGACATTACAATGAATTTAGAGAGTTCATATAAAGAATATAAAGAAGCCGTAGCCATGGCCGAAACCAAAGCTGTGGAGTTGAAAGTGATGAAAGACAAGGCCGACAAAGGTGACAAAGAAGTAAGCGAAGAAAAAGTAAAAGCAGCATACGAAAATGCAGTGGCAGATATTGCTGCAACTATTGCCAAGTTTAATCCAAAAAGTGATGACAGTTGTTTCAAAACAGAAATGAAAAACTGTGAGAATAATTGCAATGCTTGCGAAGGAATTTGTGAAGGAGAAAAAGGAGAGGGGAAAGAAGCGAAGGAAGGCAAAGAAACAAAAGAGAAAAAAACAGAAAAGAAAACAAAATAATATTTATAATAATGAGTCATTAAAAAAAGCAGCCGATTATATTGAAGCTGCTTTTTTTATATAATATAAAACCATGCAACAACATCCAAAATCAAACGAATCCGCTCCATCACCCAAAAAGAAAATCATTGTTCTCGGTTCAGGCCCCAACCGCATTGGTCAAGGCATTGAGTTCGACTACAGCTGCGTGCACGGACTAATGGCTGCGCAAGAATGCGGCTATGAAGCTATTATGATAAACTGTAATCCAGAAACTGTGAGTACGGATTTTGATATGGCAGATAAATTATATTTTGAGCCTATTTTTTGGGAACATTTGCGTGAAATTATATTACACGAAAAACCCGAAGGTGTTATAGTACAACTCGGCGGACAAACCGCTTTGAAGCTTGCAAAAAAATTGGAAGAGCATGGGGTGAAAATTATTGGTACTTCTTATAAAGATATGGACCTTGCCGAAGACCGTGGCCTGTTCAGCGATTTATTAAAAGAATTGGGAATTCCATATCCAGCATATGGTGTTGCAGAAACTGCGGAGGAAGCAATAAAAGTTGCCAAGGAAGTGGGTTATCCCGTGCTCGTTCGCCCCAGCTATGTGCTAGGTGGTCAAGGGATGAAAATCGTAATCAATGATGAAGATTTGGAACAAGCTGTTATAGGTTTAATGGGAGAATTGCCAGGCAATCGTGTACTAATAGATCATTTTTTAGATAGAGCAGAAGAAGCCGAAGTTGATTGCATATGCGATGGCGAGGATGTACATATAATAGGTGTGATGGAACATATAGAACCCGCGGGAATACATAGTGGAGATTCATCAGCCGTATTGCCCCCGTTCACCCTCAATGCAGGCGTAGTAAAAACCATGACAGACTATGCAGTGAAACTTGCACATGCTATCAATGTTCGCGGATTATTAAATATACAATTCGCCATAAAAGATAATTATGTATATGTGATAGAAGCCAATCCCCGTGCGAGTCGGACAGTGCCATTTATTGCTAAGGCGTATCAGGTTCCTTATATAAATATTGCTACCCAAGTAATGCTTGGAGCCAAGAAATTGAAAGACTTTAATATCATGCGTAAGCTAGAAGGATTCGCAATTAAAGAACCCGTTTTTTCTTATAACAAATTCCCCGAGATAGAAAAAGAACTTGGCCCCGAAATGAAATCAACCGGCGAGGCGATACTCTTTATCAAAGATTTATATGATCCTTATTTTAGGCAATTATATAAAGAGAAGAGTATGTATTTGAGTAAGTAAGGGATTCAGGATTCGGTATTCAGGATTTGGGGCCATGTGGCAGCCTAAATGCGGTGAATGGCAATCGTGATTGGAAGAGTTGATTTAAGAACAAGGATTAACGATTTTTGATTTATGAAGTTTTTTAAACGCTTCTAGTAAAATACCGTCTGCGATAAACTGAGACTAAAAGCCACTTCTAAAATGTTAATTCGTTAATCCTTGTTCGTTATTCTTTCTAAATTTACAAACTACTAAAATGTTATTAAGAACTCCTCCACGGCTTTCCCCCCAATAATATGTTCCTCTATAATCCGCTCCACGTTCTCGGGTTTTAAATGGCCATAATATTCGCCACCGGGATATATAACAACGCTGGGTCCAAAGTCGCACGCATCAATGCATCCGGCACGTTGGGCACGCACTTTTCCTTGGAGTCCTTTATCGCGTAACACACGGCGAAACTCTGCAACCAGTTCCAAACCGCGTTCTTGCCCGCAGCAAACTTTGCCTTCCGCTTTTTGGTTGGCACAGATAAATATATGATAGTCGAAACGCATTTTAGTAGTTAGTAAACAGTGGTCAGTAAACAGTGCCATTCGGCGGCAATTAGTAGTCAGTAATCAGCTGTATCCTATTTGCAAAGCAAATGTTGTGGCTGCCGCCGCAAGGCACTGAACACTGTTTACTGTCTACTGATTACTGGTGTTAAAAAAACCCGCTACCGAAGCGGGCTGGTTGTGTTGGCAAACTCATTTGTTATTTTTACCTAGCCGTCTCGGTTCTAACAAGACAGATATTTTTTGTTTCTTAAAAATCGTCGACTGAACGGTTGATTTTTTTAGCTTCGGTCATTTCAAAATCGCTGGTGAATTCTACAGTTACGAAATCAATAGTGGGGTCATCATAATCTGTTAGCGTAAGTCTCACCTCTTCAATATTGTTCCATATTAATTCATAGGCATTTGATAAATCGAAAATTGTTGTTGCTTTTTCAAACTTGCTTTCCAAAATAAATTTCATATCCGATTTTTGTGCTTTGGGAACAACCATTCTTACTTTCACCAATCGGCCAGCACCATTAAATGAGTAATATATATTTTTGCATACTACGGTGCCTATGGTCATGTCGTCGTCTTGAATAAAATACGCGCAGGTATCTTCTTTCAGTTTGGCTTTTACAAACGTGGGTGCAGCACCATTTATAAGGATTGAATCTTTAATAGATCCCCATTTTAATTCGCGGAATTTGGGACAATTAAAAGTACTGGATTTTGTTTCAGCTTGTTTCTTTTTGTGTGAAGTTGTTTGGGCCGTTACAAAAGTTGTGACAAGCAACAATAGTAAGATAGACGAATATATTTTTTTCATGTGAGTTATCGCGTTAAAATTTCAGTTGGCAAAAGTAAACGGGATATGTGTTAGCAATATGATGAGGAGCACATTGTTTTTCAACCGCAGTATGTGGGGTGTCTATTTATGCATACAAATGCTGACGAATTATGTTTGGAAATGCCCTATCAAATCAAGCATCTTTGCAGATATATTTACAAAAAAAATTATTTGATGGAACCAATTGAAAACACCTCGGGCATTGAGATAGACAGGATTTACAAAACCCATATTCCCAATACCGAAGATGCTGGTGAGTTTCCCTACACGCGGGGTGTGCAGCCAGATATGTATCGTGGCCGCCTGTGGACCATGCGTCAGTATGCAGGTTTTTCAACTGCTGAGGAATCGAACAAACGCTATCACTATTTGCTGAACAATGGAACGATGGGCCTTTCCGTCGCCTTCGATTTACCTACACAGATTGGATATGATAGCGACCATGCCATGAGTGATGGGGAAGTGGGGAAAGTTGGTGTAGCCATCGATTCATTGGCCGATATGGAAATATTGTTCAAAGGAATTAACCTTGAGCAGATCACTACCTCCATGACTATCAATGCAACTGCATCCACACTTTTGGCGTTTTATATAGCACTGGGAAAAAAGACCGGATGCGATGTGAGAAAACTTGGTGGAACTATACAGAATGATATTTTGAAAGAATATGCAGCAAGGGGCACTTATATATATCCGCCTAAACCAAGCATGCGTTTAATAACCGATGTATTTGAATATTGTGGCAAGGAAGTTCCCAAATGGAATACAATTTCCATTTCGGGTTATCATATTCGTGAGGCGGGTTCTACGGCGGTGCAAGAGTTAGCTTTTACTTTGAGCAACGGCAAAGCCTATCTGAAAGCCGCAATCGACAAGGGATTAGATATTAATACATTTGCTCCGCGTTTGTCATTTTTCTTTAATGCACATAATAATTTTTTCGAAGAAGTTGCAAAGTTTAGAGCAGCGAGAAGAATTTGGGCAAATATTACAAAAGAGCTTGGAGCGACAGAGCCGAAAGCACAAATGTTGCGATTTCACACACAAACTGGCGGCTCAACATTAACTGCCCAACAACCGCAAAATAATATAGTACGTGTTACCCTGCAAGCATTGTCGGCGGTGATGGGAGGAACGCAAAGTTTGCATACCAATGGATTTGATGAAGCACTGAGTTTGCCGACGGAAGCTGCTGCGAAAATTGCTTTGAGAACCCAACAAATTATAGCAAATGAAAGTGGCGTAACACAAACTGTTGACCCACTTGGCGGTAGTTATTATATAGAAAGTTTGACCGATGAAATGGAGCGATTGGCTTTAGATTATATTATAAGAATTGACAATATGGGCGGATCTGTTTCAGCAATTGAAGAAGGATTTATGCAAAGAGAAATTGCAGCTGCAGCTTATATACATCAGAAAAATGTGGAGACAGAAAAAACTATTATAGTAGGTGTAAATAAATATACACAACCCGATAACCAGGACACTCCGATATTAAGAGTAGATGATAGTATAAGAGAAGGTCAAATAAAAAGATTGAACGAAGTAAAAAGTCAACGTGATCAAACTAAGGTAACTGAACTCTTGGAAACACTAGAGCAGCAAGCCAAAGACGGAACCAACTTAATGCCATGTATTATAGAAAGTGTATCAAATTATGCAACATTGGGCGAAGTGGCAGATGTGTTTAGAAAAACTTTTGGAGAATATGAGGGTTAATGGCTAGTGGTTAATTGTTAATGATGAATGCAAAAAGCGAAATTATAAATTGAAAACAAAATATAATATATACAAATTCATATTTACTATTATATGTTTTTCCCCATTGCATCTCTTTTCCCAAGTAGATACTTTGAACGAACTTAAGGAAGTAGTAATTACTGGAATTAACGAAAGTCCTATATATAAAAATTCTTTAAATATAGAGACAATGAAACTCAAAAAAATTGAGCAGCAAAATCCATTTAACTTATCTGATGCATTGGCGAAAAATCCTGGAATTAGTCAGATGACTACAGGGAATTCTATATCAAAACCTGTAATACGTGGATTGTATGGAAACAGGATTTTGGTGCTTTTATCAGGACTTAGATTCGACAACCAGCAGTGGCAAGATGAGCATGGGCTGGGGCTCCCGTTTATTGGCATTGACAAAGTAGAAATTATTAAAGGCCCTGCTTCTGTATTATATGGAACGGATGCATTAGGTGGTGTGATTAATATTATAGAAGAACAACCAGATGCATCACATAAAAAAGTAATAGATATAAATACTCGTTTTTATAGCAACAGCGGTGGAACTTTAACAGATATCGGATTTAAAAACTATAATAAGGAGAAACAGCGTTGGAGCCGCGTGCGATTGGGTATTGAAAGCCATGCCGATTATTCAGATGGGAAGAATAGCCGGGTGCTCAATTCACGTTCAAATGGATATTATTTGAAAGCAGCATATGGTTGTAAAAAGAAAAAGAGAATACAAGAAAATATATATAATTTTTCACTGAATCACTATGGATTTATTATGGAAGATATATATAGTTTTATCACACCTGACAAGCGTTGGAGTAGAAGTATGGCCAATCCTCATCATACGGTGATGCTCAATATATTCAATTCGAAGAATACATTTTTTCTAAAAAAATCTATATTAAAGGTAAATGCAGGGTTTCAATCTAATTTAAGGATGGAAGATGAAGGTAGCGGGCACATAAGTTTAAATATGCATCTTATTTCCATATTGGGAACGGCAAAATGGGAAAAGAATATAT
Source organism: Bacteroidota bacterium (assembly GCA_947477885.1). GTDB lineage: Bacteria > Bacteroidota > Bacteroidia > UKL13-3 > UKL13-3 > CANJUD01. The sequence goes on along the minus strand of CANJUD010000012.1, from coordinate 39,982 downwards.
CAGAAAAAACCACTATAGCTACCAATACACAACTCACCTTCGAGAACAATACCAACTACGGCGGACGTATTATAATACCCGATGCCAATATGGCTGAAGCCTCGCTATCAGGCTATGTGCGGCAGCAATTTAAGAAAGCTATCATAGAATTGGGATTGGGGGGCAATTATAAAAGTATAAAAACATTATATACACGTTCGTTAAATACGCCTATAAAAGATTATCAGATATTTCCATTTTTGATGCAAAGACCTTCAGTAAATGGAATTTTTGGGACTTCATTTTATCCCACAAAAAAAATAAATTTCAAATGCAATGTATCTTCTGGTTTTAGAAGTCCGAATCTTGCTGAACTGGCTTCCAATGGCCTGCACGAAGGTGTGTATCGTTATGAGCTAGGCGACCCCAATATGAAAATAGAACAGAATTTGAATGGCGATATAAGTTTAGAATTTCATAACAAAACTTTGTTCTTTAGCTTGTCAGCTTATTATAATAAGTTTTTCAATTATATATATTTGAATCCCACTACCGAGAAATGGCAAAGTTTTTACGTAGTATATAAATATCAGCAACAAAATGCAAAATTATATGGTGGCGAAGCGATAGTTAAATATACACCAACCTATATAAAAAATATTTCAGTGAATGGCTCATTTGCAACAGTAACAGGCATTAAGGCTGATGGTGGCTATTTGCCATTTATCCCTGCCAACAAAATGAAATGGGGAATTCGATATGAGAAAAGTATCGCAAAGAAAAAAGTATACATAGAACCTGATGCTGAATTTTATGCATCGCAAATACATAAAGCAGTTTTTGAAACCGCCACATTGGGTTATGTTTTATGCAATATTGCTGCAGGTATTGAAACTACTTATAAAGGTAACCCATTGCATATATACATATCAGGCCGCAACCTTGCCAATACTGCCTACTTCGACCATCTTTCACGCTTGAAATATTATGGCTTGTATAACCCCGGTGTTAATTTTATGGTAACTTGTAAACTATATTTGTATCCCAACTAAGATGCTAAACCGATATACCTATCGCCAGCCTGTTACTATGATACTCATATTGGTATTGTGGTGCTCGAGTATATTTGGAAGTGCTATAATCACCTGTTGTTTGGGTATGACTAAAAACGATACAGAAAGCTTGAATAAATACCAAACCATACGAATAAATATCAACGCCAATAGTCATAAAGTGCAATGGATGAATGAAGGGGAAGTGAGGATAGATGGGATTTTATATGATGTGATATCAGGTAATCATGCTGACCAGGAACTTGAAGTACTTGCTGATGTCTCTGAGCAAAATACATTAAGGTATATTTCAGAATTGAATAAAGACGATTCCTCAAGTCCTATTGTTCCATCAAAACAAAAACAACAACTCAAGGTTTTTCCAGATTTATTTTTTGAAGTAGCCAACAAAGAAAGTAATAATAACTACCTTTTTAATAGATTCCATCATAGAAATAATGCACAGCTTTGTATGGGCTATGCTCATACTGAATCGGAGCCACCAGAATTTTTCATAATATGAAAGCAAAACTTAAAAATCATTATCATCCGCCGCGGCGGAATAACAATTCTAAAAAATACAACAATTAAATCTTCTTCGCCCCGGCGAACATGAATATCAAAAAACAAATAACATTATGAATAAAAATATCAAATCAATTATTATACTTTTTGCAGCAATTGCCATTATTGCATCATGCACAAAAGATTCAGGTAAATTACCAAACATTTCTTTCAAAACAGGCGGTTCGTATGTGTCAGCCGACAAAACGGTGGCCAAGGGGGAAACAATTGTAATCGGAATTAATGCATCAAAATCAGAAGACAAGGACGTGCTTAAAACATTTAGTGCTACCAAAAGTATCAATGGTGCAAATGCCACAAGCTTCGACCAACAAACCCTAAGCGGTGGCGATGCCGATGCGTATGCAAAAGATTTCACCATTGTAGTTGGTACTGCCTCTCTCACAGAAAAATATACTTTTACGGTAGTTAATCGTGATGGTTTAACCAATCAGGTTACATTAACATTGAATGTGCAATAAGTAAATACTATTATAATAAAAAGCAGTTCTGATTAATTTCAGGGCTGCTTTTTTATTTATTGCCGTCATTGCGAGGATCTCGAATGCATTCGGGACGACGTGGCAATCTCCACTCTAGGATTATGCTCCAATGGATATTGCTTCGGTTTCCCTAGCTTGGATATACAAACTAACCCTAGAAGTGATGTATGGAATTATTAAGGGTCTAATATCCGATTTAGTTATCAAACAATTATATAGATTAGTTGTAATACTGTTTTAATTTTTTAAATGCTGGTTTGTAAAAAAAATTTGCCGCTATATGCCAATCTTTGCAAGCACCTTTATGGTCTTTTAATCTTATTTTGGAATTGCCTCTTTCGTAAAATTCCTCACTTTGCCTTGGTAACTATAGTATAATCTTGCAATCCTTCTTTTGTTTTTGCTTGATTATAATAGTCTGAAGCTGTTTGCCCAAGCATACTAAACACGCTGAATAGAAAAATATTAATCAGTAAATATTTCATAACATATCATTTTATTTAACCACAAGTGTAAAGATACCTTGCCATAATATACTTTTGTGTTAATTGATATTATATTTGCACCCTAAATGTCAATCTATAATAAATTTTTGGAATCAATTGTGCTGCCCTTGGGCGATTTTGTATTGGGCACCAAATACATGCACCACTTGGATGAGTGGAGGGGTTTTCAAAAATTGAGCAGTGCAGAATTGAAGCAAATACAGAAAGAACGTTTGGGTTATATATTGGATTATGCATGCAATCATGTACCCTATTACAAAAAGAAAAACATTGAATTAAGCAGAGAGGCTTATGATGATATTTTAGAATTTCCAGTATTATATAAAAACGAGATAAAATTACACGAAGATGATTTTGTAGTGGGCGATAAATCGAAACTGATTGTTGAGAAAAGCAGTGGCTCAAGTGGTATACAAGGGCAAGTATATTTATCGAAAGCAGAAGCATCACTATCACAAGCGATACAAACATTGTGGTGGGAGTGGGCAGGATACAAATTTGGAAATGCATTTATGCAAACAGGCATGTCGCCTAAGCGAGGCGTAGTGAAGCGTATTAAAGATATTTTATTGAATACCGAATATGTAGTTGCCTATAATATTACCGAACAAGAAGCTGCTGATAAATTAAAAAAACTCTCCAAGAAAAAATTCAAACATTTGGGCGGTTATGCCTCTAGTTTATATGTATATGCAAGTATTGCAGAAAGAAACAATATAAAAGATTTAAAATTTGATTCTGCTATTAGTTGGGGCGATAAAATGTTTCCACATTATCGTCAATTATTAGAGAAACAATTTGGTGCAAAAGTATATGATACCTATGGTTGCACGGAGGGATTTATGATAGCTGGGCAATGTAGTCATGGGCAAATGCATATCATGAGTCCGCATGTATATGTTGAGATTTTGGATGATGATGGAAACCCAGTACCAGCGGGTCAATTGGGCAAGGTAGTGGTAACACGTTTGGATAGTTTCTCCATGCCCTTAATCAGATATTATTTGGGAGATTTGGCCATCCTTGCACCTGATGAGAAAAAGTGTGATTGCGGAATGGATTTCCCCATACTCGAAAAAATAATTGGACGTGATACAGATATTGTAAAAACACGTTCTAATAAATTTATGATAGTTCATTTTTTTACTGGAATATTAGAACATTTTCCAGAAATAAAGCAATTTCGTGTCATACAAAAAAATTTAGATTCTATACAATTTGAATATATAAAAGATACGGGATTCAATCAGTCTGTATTAGATAAAATTACGCAAATTATTCACGAGCATTTGCAAGAGAAATTTCCCATTGAATATATAGAAGTGGATCATATACCCTCAACTCCCTCAGGCAAGCCGCAGTTGATTTTGTCGCAGTTGTAATACCGCTTTTAGCGTTTTTACCTGCCTGTGGTTTGGTGTTTTCACCAAACACAAACTTGACAGTTTCAGATTCTAGTCTGTGAAAACACCAACCAGAGGCAGGACATAAAACAGCATTCGTAATTCGTAATTACCAATTCGTAATTATATATACTATTTCAACCCCTTAATAAACTCCACAATCTGGTCATCATCTCGCAAGTCGGGATTTATTTTGAACAAGCCTTCTTTGTCTTTACTATGTTTGATGGCACGTTGCAGCCAATCCATTCCTTCGGCTCTTGTTTGGTCCGCCTCTAAATAATTTGCAGCTAACATAAAGTAAAAACTATATTCATCGGGGACAGTTTTTATTGCATTAACTAGCGTTTCGCAAGCTTCTTCTATCATGCCTTCCTCTTTATAACAACTACTCATATAAGTCCATGCATCAGTATCATCTGGGTCCAAATCTATTGCAGCTTGATATTCTTTTACAGCATCAAGTGGCAATCCTTTTTCATATAATAAATCGCCGTAAGCCCCATGGTATTCGCTGTTGTGCGGGTCTTGTTTAATGGCCCTTTGCAATAATACTTCTGCCTCATCATAGTTTTGTCTTTCGTGAGCAATTAATGCAAGCCCGAAAATCCCATCGCTGCTTTTTGGATTTAGTTTGAGTGCTTTCTTAAAGTAACCCATTGCCAATCCAAATAAATTTAAAGCATGATAACAATTGCCCAAATTGCAATAAGTGGTGGCATCATCGCCTTCTAGTTCTATTACTTTTTTATAGCTTTCAATTGCAAATTCGTACTGACCCGATTCGTATTGTGCATTGCCCTTATTATACCATGCCGATGAAAAACCATCATCTATAATAGTGGCATAATCAAAAGCTTCAATGGCCTTTTGTGGCGAGCCTTTGGAAGCATAACTACTTCCCAAGTTGTACCATGCAAATGCAGAATAAGGTTCGATATCTATATATTTATTAAATGCACGAATGGCATCATTATATCTTCCCAACTCGTGATAACAAAGTGCCATTTCATATAATGCATGAACATTTTCTGCCTCGGTTTCCAATATTTTTTCGAAGGTATTCGCAGCTTTTTCAAAACGCATGGCATTGAGATAAATTACCGCCATTCCAAAATATATATCATTAACATCTTCGGCATACTCTAAGGCTTTTTCAAACCACTGTTCCGCATCTTCATATTGGTCGTTTTGTGAAGCGAGTTCCGCTTTTAGTAACATCACGTCTGGGTTAAGAGGCTCAAGCGATTCAGCTTTTTCTATATGTTGCCTGGCTAATATTAGCTTGCCTTCCATTAGCCGGATGCTGGCTTTTTTAATTAGAAATGTAGTGGAGTAGGGGAATGTCTCTTCAGCTTTGGTAACAGCAATATCAGCACGCTTTAAATTGTTGCGACTCATATAAAATTCTATAATATCCTCCAACTGCTCCTCGTCGAAATACGCACTGTTACTGCTATTCAGCGATTTTTCAAAGGCTTCTACCAATGAGAGTAGTTCTTTATCTTCTGGTTGTTCTTGCATCTTCATATGCTATTAATAATATCGTAACAGGCTTATATTTGCCGTCGTTTAAATTCAAAGATAATTAAAAAAACGTAATAAACCTGATGCAAATTTTATCCAACCGCAGGTCAATTGGTACTTTCTTGTCGCTAATTAGTCTTGTTTTTTTCAACAACTTACCGTCACATGCCCAACAAGTGAGCAAACAAAGCACTTGGCAACAGCAGTGCGACTATGATATTGAAGTAAAACTGGACGATATAAAACGACAATTAAATGGCAAAATCAAAATGGCTTATACTAATAACTCGCCTGAAACGCTGCGTGAAATATATATTCATTTGTGGCCCAATGCCTATCAAAATAATGAGACTGAATTTGCCAAACAGCAGGTACAAAATGGAAGTTTGGATTTTTATTTTGCTCCAGATAGTTGCAAAGGTTATATAGATTCTTTGAGTTTTTTTGTGAATGGTATTGCGGCAAAAAATAAAATGGACAAATTTTCTAAAACACAGCCAACACTAGGTGGGCTGGGAACTGATTTTGTATTGCTAATACTTCCCATGCCACTAGCCCCCGGCGATGCATGCACCATAGAAACTCCCTTTCGTGTACAAATCCCTAAAGTATTTTCACGCTTGGGTTGGGGTTATGATAAAGAAACAGAAAACTATAATTTTAATATCACCCAATGGTACCCAAAACCTGCAGTATATGATGCGGCGGGTTGGAACCCGATTCCGTATTTGGACCAAGGAGAATTTTATAGTGAGTTCGGATCTTTTAATGTAAAGATAACTGTTCCCACAAAATATATAATTGCTGCAACAGGCAATGAACAAAGCAAAATAAATAATAATGATGGCACAACTACTAGTATATATAAACAAGATAAAGTACATGATTTTGCTTGGTTTGCCAATCCAGATTTCAGAATAGTAAGTGAGGATATTATATTAAAGAGTGGAAGGAAAGTAGTGAGTAAAGTATATTATATAGCTAAAACAAAAAAAATTACAGACAAAGATGCTTTCGATAAAACTAAAAGTTATAGCAGGGCACTTAAAACAATTAAAAATACCGTAGAGTTTTTGGGAAGTCACGTGGGTGAGTATCCTTATGATGTAGTTACCGTGGTGCAAGGCCCATTGCTAGCGGGCGGTGGCATGGAGTACCCAACTATTACAGTAATGCCCACTTTGGATGCAACTACTATAGAACATGAAGTAGGGCATAATTGGTTTTATGGAATACTGGGCAGTAACGAACGTGAACACCCATGGATGGATGAAGGAATTAATTCGTTTTATGAAGATTGGTACAAAAACAGATTGGATAGTAATAATGCAGTAAAAACTTATGCAGGTGTAAAAGAATTGAGCGATATCGACCAACATTATATATTATATCAAATGCAACAATTTGCAGGTGTAGACCAGCAAATAGAGGGACATGCAGCCGATTATACCGATGGGAATTACGGAGCAATTGTATATGGTAAAACAGCTTTGGTATTTAATTATCTGCGTGAATATTTGGGCAATGAAATGATGGATAAATGTATGCGTGAGTATTATAATATATGGAAATTCAAACATCCATTGCCTGGAGATATTCGTGAAGTATTTGAAAGGGTGAGCGGAAAGAAATTAGATTGGTTTTTTGATATATTAATTGGCACTACGAAAACGGTAGATTACAAACTTGTGAAAGCAAAACAATTACAAGATAAATTATATATAACCATAAAGAACAAAGGTGGTGTAGAAAGCCCCGTATTTATTAATACAAAAACAAAAATAGGGGAAGAAAAAGCATACACATTTGAAGGCTTTAAGGGAAAGAAAACTTTTGAAGTGCCTTGTAACGACTGGAAGTGGGTGAAGATAGATACAGGACATTATATGATGGAAAACAACCTCAAAAACAATTATATAAAACGTGGGTTTTTATTCAAGGGCAAAGAACCTTCTCATATAAAATTATTGGGTATTGGTCAAAGCAACGATCATAATATTTATCTAGACCCTATGATATTAGCAAATAAATATGATGGATTGATGCTAGGTTTTATGTTAAGTAATGAAATAGTTCCTTTACGCAGTTTGCAATATACATTAATGCCGGTATATGGTTTCAAAAGCCAACGCTTAGGTGGCATGGGCGATGTGACCAAGTTTATTAAAACTGGAAAGAAGAAAATATATATGGTGGAAGTGGGTGTGAATTTTCGACGTTTTAGTAGCGGTAAAATCAAAGTTTCCAAAAATAATAATGATACTTTAATTTCTTATAGTCGTACAGATTTGTATGTGAAATTATTGTTCGGTAAAAAGAATCCAAGGAGTTTAAGAGACAACAATTTGACATTTGGTATACTTGGAATTGAGGAAAGTGGGAAAAATATACAAACCACATCAAGAGTGATGAGTTTTAGTACTTATACATATATAGAATTTAATTCAAAAGATAATAGCAAGCTTAATCCTATTACTTACCAAGTGAAAGCCTTAACAGGCAATACAAGCCGCTTGCAAGCAACTGCATCCGGGCATTTTAATTTCAATATAAAAAAGAAATTATATTATAGGTTTTTTGGTGGTATAGTAAAAAGCAATTCTACTTATTTAGGTGACAGGTCAAATTTATACGCATCGGGTAATTCAGGTATGCAAGATTTTACCTACGACCATTTGATGCCCGGTAGAAACGAGCAAGTATATGGTAATAATATTTGGTCGCAACAAGTGCTCACCCGCGATGGTAATATGCATATACCTATGGCTGGAAATTTTATGAGCAGCAGTTGGCTTACCGCCGCCAATTTTGAATTACCCTTGCCTGGAAAAATACCCTTTAGAATTTATGCCGATGTAAGTGTCTATAATGGTTTGAATTTAAGTACAAAGACAGAGGCAGTTACTTCTTTATATTGTGCCGGCATTTCATTGCCCATAATCGATAAAGGATTAACAATTTATATACCACTATTATATAGTAAATCTATGCATGATTTTTATAAATTAAATCCATCTATTTATAAATCGTTTTTTAATACAATATGCTTTAACTTAGATTTAAATAGAATTAATTCAACCCATCGTAAAAATATCCGAATAAACAATTTTATGTAATTTATGATAATGAAAAAAGTAATTTTATTTTCCGTTTTTTTTATTTTTATTTTCGGTGCTATCCATGGTCAAAAGTGGGTGGATACCAGCTACAGTATACAACAATTTAAAAATATTTCATATGGAAGTGCGGTTGATTTTGCAGGTACCTCCAGAGATTTAACTTTGGATGTTTGCTTGCCAAGCAATGATACTTTCCCAAAGTATGGAAGACCACTCATGATTATTATACATGGTGGTGCTTTTATAGCAGGTAGTAAAGACGATTTTATACAGCAACGTATGTTAAAAGAATTTGCTAAAAGAGGCTATGTCACTGCTTCAATAAATTACCGTTTAGGGATGTTTAATACTAATAGCAAATGGCATTGTAATGTAACACAGCTGGGTCTGCCATGGGATTGTTTGAATGCCCAAGATACCGTTGAGTATTATAGAGCCATCTATCGTGCCACGCAAGATGCCAAAGGAGCGATACGGTTTTTGATAAATGATACTGCTTATCATATCAATGCAAATAATGTATTTTTAATTGGAGAAAGTGCCGGTGGATTTATTGCACTAAGTGCTGCATTTTTAGATGACCCAGCAGAAAAGGATTCAATATATGGCCAACAATCAAGCATGAAAGCCCCTTATATTGATTTGGAAACACCCTGTATAAAAGGTTACAATTTGGCCACCTCCATAGCCTCTATGAAGTTGACACGCCCCGATTTGGGCAGTATCTATGGCGATTTAAATTTGAACTCCAAAGTATATGCTATTAAAGGATTGGCAAGTTTTTATGGGGGCATTCTTCCTGATTTGTTTTCAAAATATACGTATTCATCGCCTCCACTATTATATATGTATCACCAGCCAAACGACTTGTTGGTACCCTATGGGCGTAACTTATTATATGCGGGCTTGGCATATTGTGCTGTAACTAATGCAGGGTGTGCTTATTTAATTAACAGGCCACAAGTAAATGGTAGTAGCGAAATCAAAAATATGATAGGTTCATATCGAACCGCAGGACTCAATATGCCCGTAGTAGTTTTTGACAGTACCACCAATAGTGCCGATTGTATTACACAGGTGGCAAACCCTGCAAAAGCTGGGCACAGCATTGATGATTATGTAGGTCGAACCTATCATATTGCCCAATTGTTTGCTTATAAAATTGATACCAATGATGGTCGCGTTTCAACTTTAATTGTAGATAAAGTGCAAATGCATATGGAATTGTATCCGAACCCTGCAACGCATAAAATATTGTTCAATACGCATCAAAATACCTTCCCCGATTGCGAACTAATGGTTTCAAATAGTTTAGGAGAAGTGGTTTATCGAAATCAAGTAACTATAATAAATAATATGGAGCTTGATATGCAATACTTACCCTCGGGTGTATATTATATTTATGTGTATAATAATAATCAAGAGCTGAAACTTAAATTTATTAAGTTATAATAGTTCACTTATCCCTTCGGGTGTGCTTGCTTATGCTGCAATTTTAGACGTTCGAAACTGTTATGGGTATATACTTGTGTGGCGGCTAAATTTGCATGGCCGAGTAGTTCTTTTATCGCATTCAAATCGGCTCCGTGATTGAGCATATGTGTAGCGAACGTATGCCGCAGCACATGCGGACTTCGCTTCTGCAAAGTAGTAAATTGAGATAAGAAAAATTTTACTTTGGTATATACCATTCCGGTGCTTAGTGCTACACCTTTATCACTGCATAATAATTCTGCATTATCATAACTTTTTTCTTTTTTTGCGATGATATATTCTTTAATAGCTTCTTGCAATTCTTTTAATATAGGAATGATTCGTTCTTTGTTTCTTTTGCCAAGAACTTTAATTTGTCCACGCAATAAATCTACATCCGCAGCTTTCAATCCCACCAACTCTGCCCGACGGATTCCGCAATGATATAGTAACAGTAAAATCATTTGGTCACGTTGCGTGGCAAAATCATTCTCTTCACTTTTGATATTCAAAAAATCATTGATATTTTGTTCGTCGATAAATACAGGAAGTTTTTTTCCTTGCTTGGGTCTTTGTACTTTTTGTATCGGATTTTGTATAATATTTCCCAACCTTATATGATACTTAAAAAAACTTTGCAAACAGGTAATTTTTCTATTTACCGACCGTGGACTAATCCCATCGCCCATCAGTTGTACCAGCCAACTTCGAATAACTTGGTGAGAAATTTCTTCCAAGTTTTCTATATCAAAATCTGCTTTTACAAAAGGAAAAAACTGTCCCAAATCTGTCTCATAGGCAGCAACAGTATGTGGCGATGCTTTCTTCTCAAATTTGAGATAATCTATATATATAGTTTGAGCAGTTTCGATGTTCATTATATAATAGCTTTTTATTATATATATATTATCCAAGTTTAGCCTGCCCTGAGCGTAGTCGAAGGGCTATTTCCAAGCTTTCACTATCAAACCTGTTCCGGTCTTGTGTGAGCCTAATGTATCCATCCAATTTAATATATAACAAAACGGATAAAATACCAAGTACCAAAATGGAATAATGATATAAAACAATTTAGAAGTATTAAGCATTTGAATAGGATATTTCATAGATAATCTCCAAGAAATTTTGCCCGGTGTACCATAACTGTATCTAGCAGAAGTTTTGGTAAAACCAGCTAATCGAAGTTTGTCTTGTATCTCATTAATATTATAACCATCACGCACATGTTCGCTAATAAATGATTCATCACTATCATCGCCCACATCGCTACCACCTTGGTCGCTGGGGGTTGACACGAGCATCATGCCACCGGGTTTTAAGTTGGTATAAAAATGTTTGAACACTTCCACATCTTCCAATATATGTTCCATCACATCCACACACACAATCAAATCGTATGAATCTTTACGCGGGAAATTGGTGAGATCACCGACTTCAAATTTCACATTATTCAAACCGCAGTCTTTAAAAAACACACTGCAGTCGGCCAAGTAATCTTCTTTTACATCTACCGAAGTAATATTGAATTTACTATTTTTATTCGCCATCCAAAAACTATATTGTCCGAAACCAGAGCCAGCATCTAGTACTTCTGTTTTGTTTGGATTTTCTTTTAGCCATGCACGCAACTCGCTATGAATATGCCAGCAACGCAGTAACAAAAGGTCCAATAGTTTGTAGAAAAATTTGCGGCTTCCTGTGCTCTTATTAAAAAATCTGCCAAGGCCGTCTTTTATGGGATCGTAATGCATAGTATTATTTTATGATTTAACGAGGTTTGATTTAATGATTTATATTTTTAGTAGTTAGTAGTCAGTAATCAGTAGTCAGTGCCATTCGGCGTCAGCACTACTGACTACTGTTTACTGTTTACTGACTACTGACTACTGATTACTGTTTACTGTTTACTGACTACTGATTACTGTTTACTATTTACTATTTCAGTTCATCGTTTTCCTTCAACTTCTCCAATATCTTCTCCATCTTCAACGCATTGTCCAAAGTATTGTCAATATAGAAAGTGAGCTCTGGAATTTTGCGTACTTCGTTCCTAATTTTCTGTGCAAGTTCGTGCCTTATTTCTTTGGAGTAAAATTGTACCAATCCAAGTAAATAATCCTTCTCGGTTTGGTTGATAAATCCCAAATAAATTTTCGCATATCCCAAATCGGGAGATACTTCTACATCGTTCACCATTAGCATTTTACCCTCGAAATAACTGTGGGTACGTTGCTGTATGATGTTTGACAAATCACGCTGTAAAAGTCTTGCAAATTTTTCTTGTCGGATGGAAGCCATGGTGCAAAGGTAATGTAGGATTTGGGAATTAGGAATTGTGAATTCAGGAAGCCCGCCCCCGAATCCAATATTGCAACCATTTTACGCAACGAACAGTTAACTTTCACAAATAAGCATTATTTTTGACCCTTTAGATTTAGCATTATTATATTCCATGAAAAAATTATTTGTTATTATTAGTGTCAGTATTTTTGTTTTCAGCAATTTCAAAACACAAGCACAATCATGTCTCACCGATGAATATTTTCAGAAGCAGTTAAATAATAATGCGACTTTAAAAAATGAAATCATCAATGCACAACAAGGTATACGATTGGCAGGCCATTCACAAAAAAGTGCTCGTGCCAATGTGCGTATTATACCTGTAGTAGTTCATGTATTACATCAGTATGGTTCTGAGAATATTTCGAGAGACCAGATACTCGACCAAATAAGAATTATCAATCTCGATTTTCGTCGCCAAAATGCAGATGCGAGTAGTACCCGCAGCACCTTTCAAAATGTAGCTGCCGATTGTGAAGTAGAGTTTCGCATGGCTAGCAAAGACCCGCAAGGGAATTGCACCGATGGCATCGATCGTATATATTCTTCATTGACTAATACTGCCAATGATGCAAGTAAATTAAATCCATGGCCCAAAAGTAATTATCTGAATATATGGATTGTGAAAACCATAGACGGTAATGTTGGTGGCGGTGGAACAGGGGGAACAGTTTTAGGATATGCCCAGTTTCCTTATCCAGGCTCAGGAGCTACCAAAACAGATGGTGTAATTATACGCGGTGATTTTTTTGGAAGTATAGGAACTGCTGCTAATAACGGTTACAAGGGGCGTGTGGCTACGCACGAAGTTGGACATTGGTTGGGTTTGTTTCATACTTTTCAAGGTGGTTGCAATGGTACTTTCCCAGCAGAAGATGTATATGATACTCCGCCAGTAGATGTGGCTAATTCAAGTTGCCCTGCTAGTAATTGGAACAGCTGCACCAATGATGTGCCCGACCTTCCCGATCAAACAGAAAACTATATGGATTATGCAGATGGCAAATGCCAGAATATGTTTTCAGCAGGACAAAAAGATGTAATAGATTATATTTTTCAAAATTATAGAACCAATATTTCTACAGTAGCAAATCTAAAAACAACAGGCGTATATGATACTTCGAATACAGCACTCTGCATTCCCAAAGCCGATTTTTATACCCCATTACTTAATGTATGTCAGGGCAGTCAGATTAAGTTTTATGATAACAGTACACGGGGCAAAGTTGCAAATTATACTTGGTATTTCGAAAATGGGAATCCCGCTACTGATAACAGTGCAGACCCTACAGTGTCATTTACCAAAGCAGGCACTGTGTATGTAAAATTAGTGGTTTCAAATGCGAGTGGTAAAGACTCAGTAACCAAAACTGCATATATCAATGTAATATCTAATATTTCGGGATATAAATCGCCTTGGCAATTTGGGTTTGATAGCAATACTGCCTTGCCTGCTGAGTTAAGTACCTTCACTACTAATAGTAGCAATGGTTTTAAGCTAAATAAAACAACAGGATATAACAGTAGTTCATGTTTATACATCAATAACTATAATAATTTTAATCCAGGCGATTATTGCGAACTCTCATTAGTGCCTTTTGATATGACTACAAAGTTGGCAGCAAATTTAGAATTTTTTATTTCCTACTCACGCCGCAGTGCCAGTAGTTTTGACAATTTAAAAGTATTTGCCTCTAATGATTGTGGTATAAATTGGAATAATATATATTCAAAATCTGGTGGTAAATTAGAAACCACTACGTCACAAAACAGTTCCTTCATTCCTGCATCAGCCGCCGATTGGCGTAGGGAGAAAGTAAGTTTGAGTGGTTACCAAGCCGTACAAAATTTGATGCTCAAATTCACGTTTATTACAAGCGGGGTTGGTAATAACTTTTATATGGATAATATCAATATCGGCGGTTTCCCCTTAGCAACTACTAATGTAGAAATAGCAAACAATATAGAAATATTTCCTAACCCAACTAACGGAAATGCAACTATTAAATTACCCGAAACTATATATAACAATACCCGCTTAATTGTAGTTGATATGACGGGAAAACAACTGTCCAACGTGCTTCTTCCAAACAATAGCCAAACTTTCGAACTTGGGAACATATATAACAATACTTTAAGTAAAGGAATTTATCAATTGATATTTGTAACTGAGAAGGGTAGTGTGAGTAAGAGTTTGTTGGTGGAGTAGGGTTCGACTCAGCTTAGCCCGACATCTTGTAGTCCCTAGTGGAGTCGAACTACGAATTATAACACCCCGAAAAATCTGTACATTCTGTGTTCCGCCGCGGCGAACGACTACTCCGTGATTCAGAAAACCCCACCTATCCACAACTTCCCCAAATTTTATTAACTACTGCTTTTGATGTAGCAATTCCAATTATATTTGTACCTTAATCGTCCATGGTTGGTGTACCCGTCAACCATAACATATCCCATAACTTTATGTCAACAACTCCATACCAAGACGCATATAATAAACTGAACGAAGCCCAACGCCAAGCAGTTGATCAGATAGAAGGCCCAGTGCTCGTAATTGCTGGTCCAGGCACGGGCAAGACACAGATTCTTGCCACACGTATCGGGCGTATATTGGAGGCAGATACTACCCACGCTGCACCTGAGAATATATTATGTATTACCTATACCAATGCAGGTGTGGTGGCTATGCGTAAACGTTTGCTAGGCATGATTGGACCCGATGCATACAGAATAAAAATAGAAACTTTTCACTCGTTTTGTAATGATATCATCCAGCAAAACGCTGCCGATTTTGGATTGCGTGAGATGAGTCCGGTTACGGAAATTGAAGTAATAGAATTGCTGCGAAAAATGATTGACAAATTACCGCTCAGTCATCCACTAAAAAGACAAGGCGGTGCACCATATTATGATGTAGCTCATTTGCAAAAATTATTCAGTGTGATGAAGCATGAAAATTGGATGCCCGATTATATAGAAACGAAAGCAAAAGAATATATTATAGAAGTAGAAAGTAATAATACAAATCCAGAATTTTATTATCAAAAAAAGTACAAGCAATTCAATGCAGGCGATGCGAAACCAAAACCTAATTTCGATTTACGACAGGGTATGGAGCAACTCATTGCAGCAGCAAATCTATGTCCCGTGTATAATGAACAATTAAAAGAACTGGGCCGCTACGATTTTAATGATATGATATTGTGGGTGCTTCAATTGTTCAAAGATCGCCCCCATGTATTACAAACCTCACAGGAACGTTATCAATATATATTGGTCGATGAGTTTCAGGATACGAATGATGCACAAAACCAATTGGTGCAAATGTTATGCAGTTATTGGCCCAATCCCAATATATTTGTAGTAGGCGATGATGACCAAAGTATATATAGATTTCAAGGTGCGAATGTGGCTAATATTTTTAATTTCAAACAACAATATGATGCCCATTTAAAAGTGGTGATGTTGCAAGATAATTACAGAAGTAACCAACATATTTTGGATGCATCCAAAGCCGTTATCGATTTAAATATTGAGCGTATTACACGTATTGCTGGCTTTGAAAAATTAGATAAAAAATTAATTGCAAAAGGAAAATTTGCCAATGATATACATCAGCCAGTTATTATAAACTATCCTACCGAAACTGCTGAAATGGCGGGCGTCGCCAAGCATATCATGGAATTGATAGAAGAGAATACCGACCCTGCAGAAATTGCAATTATATATAGAGAGCACCGTCAGGTAGAAAACCTCGTTAAGTTTTTCAAGCAAAAAGAAATACCTGTGAGTTTGCAACGGAAAATAGATGTATTAAAAGAACCGTTTACGCAACATTTAATTAAGTTACTTAATTATATAAAAATCCAAGTCGACAGACCGCACAGTAATGATGATTTATTATTCCAGCTATTACATATAGATTTCTTGGGTTTTGGTCCGCCTGTTGAAGCTGCTCGATTTATGGCTAAGTGGCAAAAAACACCCAAAACAAAAGGTAATATAAATTCACTTCGCATTGCGTTGGAAAATATAGCAACGCCCGAAAAGCCTAATCTTTTCAGCGGGTTGAGTGAATTTGAAAAGACGGCTTCAAAATTGGCCGATAATATAAACCATTGGGTTCCGGCATGTGCCAATAAAACTTTATTACAGTTTTTTGAAGACGTGATTACCCGTTCGGGGGCATTGAAATTTGCACTGCATCATCCCGAAAGAAATTTGTATTTGCAACAGATTCATGCTTTGCATAATTATATAACAATTGAAGAACATAAAGCACCCGGATTAAATATAGAACGCTTTATGCAAAGTTTAAAATTAATGACAGAGTATCATATAACTTTGGAAGCGGTGTTAAATACTGGCACTGGCAAAGGTGTGAAATTTACTACGGCACATAGCAGCAAAGGTTTGGAATTTGAGCATGTATTTATGGTAGGACTTGTTGGCAAATATTGGGAAGGAAGTAAAAAGGGTGATAGATTTAAATTTCCACCAAATATATTAGATCATACCCAACGCCAAGCCAGTCAGATGGCTGTGAATACAGATGACCTAGCGATAGAAGAAAGTCGGAGATTATTTTATGTGGGGATGACTCGGGCAAAAAAAGGTTTGTATATGAGTTATTATAATAATGATAACGAAGGCAAAGAATCAATCCCTACGCGATTTGTTCCGGAGGTGGAACAAGCAGGTATTATCATAGAACGCCCCGAAGCGGATGGAGATATTTTGGCAGAAGCATTGGCTTTGGTGATGGAAGAACAAAAAGAAACCAAGCCCGAATTGTTGGCCAACGAAGAAATGGAAAATCTGTTGGGCGATTATAAATTAAGTGTATCACATCTTAATGCATATTTAGAATGCCCGATCGGTTTTTATTATATGTATTTGTTGAAAGTTCCTACTGGAAGTTCTCCAGCATTATCATTCGGGAGCACAGTGCATAAGGCTTTGGAGCGATACTTTAATAAAAACAAAGAAGAAAAAACTTTCGACAATGCAGAAGAGCTCGTGAGTTTTTTTACTTACGAAATGTATTTAAGGAAACATGAATTTGTAGCTGAAGAATACGAACGCAGAATAGAATATGGAATTGATGTTTTGAAAAGATATCATGCACATTTCAAAGATAAATGGAATCCTATTATACAAACTGAGGTGAGGATGGAAGCCGTAATTTTTAATGATATACCCTTAAAAGGATTTATAGATAAACTGGAATTTGATGGTAGCAAAGCTACCGTAATAGATTATAAAACAGGTAAGTTTGAGAAGGCAAAATTGAACCGCCCCGACCCTGAAAATGTAGATCCGGAACTTGCACTCGGCGGTGATTATTGGAGACAAGCTGTATTCTATAAAATACTATTAGACAACGACCCCAAAGCCCGCAGCCGCGGTTGGAACTTCGATAAAGCAGTATATCAATTTATAGAACCGGATAAGGATACCAAAGTGTTTCATGAGGAGACATTGAATATCATACACGAAGAAACTGCGTTACTATCAGGACAAATAAAGGATGTTTACCATAGAATCAAAAACCACGAGTTCGACAAAGGTTGCGGGAAATGTGACTGGTGTAAGTTGAATAGGAGAGATTAAACCCCCTTACGCGTCATTGCGAGGAGCAGTGTGCAAGCCATGCGGGTAGGGCGACGCGGCTAACCCTAAACGCGAAGCATTGAACAAATTACTCAACAGCTATTTTTACCTTTTCTTCCCCAACACAAAGTATATATAATCCTTTTGCTAAATGCCCGACTGATATAGTATATAATGCTTCTCCATTTGTAAAAGTATTATACACTTTTTTTCCTAACAGGTCATACATCGCAATGTTTGTTTTCCCACTCGGCAGCCCTTCAATATTTAACATATCATTTGTAGGATTCGGATATACCCTTATCCCATTGGGTACTTCATTGATATAACTAATACTGTTTGTATATAATAAAGACCCGCTGCTACCCACACATCCATTCGCATCCTCCACATGCACATAATACCTACCCGTGGGCGGGTGATACAATGATGATGTAGTATTGTATACGATACTGTCTTTATGCCAAGTATAGCTTACAATTTTTCTTGTGGTGACCACATATAAACTATCGGTTGCTTTTTTAATATTGGCAAACAGCTGAGGCAAGAAACTAATTTTAACGGTATTACTTTGTGCCCCGCAGCCGTAAGTATTGGAAGCACTCACATAATAACTGTTTGCGGTATCTACTTTAATACTTGGTGTGGCCACTTGCCCAGCGTTCCATTTATATGTTACCAGCGGTGGATAATTTATATCTTTTTGTTTGGCGGTGAGTATAAAACTATCTCCAAAACACAATGGGTTATTGCTCGGACTATCTATATACACAGCAGGCTGTGGTAGTATACGGAATACATTTGTTTTATATAATGAATCTGTGCAACCCTGTTTGGTTATATATATAAGTTTTGCATTATAGTATCCAGTATCCTGTACTATTAGTTTTAGTTTGTTGGTAGTAACAGTATCATATTGTTTTACTATGTTGTTAGGATAATAGATTGTCCATTTTCTTTGCTGTATAAGGCTATCCATATCGCCGCTGCTATCTGTAAGGGTGATAGTGCTGTTTCCACAGCTTTGGAGATAATTGGGCGTGAAATAGGGTGTTACAATTTTGCCAACACTTATATAAACTGAATCTTTAACAGAACAATTATAGTTATTAGTGACAAGCACACTATAATAGTTAGATGCGATAGGTTTTAAAAATATAGAAGCAGTTGTATCTCCCGTGCTCCATATATAACGCATACCTCCTGTTACGGTGAGCGTAGTCGAATCCGCACCACACCAACCTGTTTTCCCACTTATTTTACTAATAGGAAATGGATTTATTTGTATATAATTAATATTCTCTATTGAAGCTATACAACCCTGTTTGCTTTGTACTGTTAATTTAACAGAATACATTCCTGTATCATTGAACAAAAATGATAATTGATTATTTGTACCTGTGGTAATAGTTGTATCCAAACCATTAGGTTTATATATATGCCAAGTTCTATTTATTATAACACTATCAAATTTTGAAGTATCTGAAAGTAATATAGTTTTTGCACCACAGCTTGTTATATAATCTGCACTAAAACTTGCCTTGGGTATAGTATCTACGCTTATATTATATATATTAGCCACACTATCATAACAGTTACTGTTCCATGCCTTGCTGCTTGTGGTATAGTTGCCAGTTTTGTTATATATATGTTGCAACTGCACACTATCTACAAGGTTGGTATCTGCAACATATAATAGCGTATCTTTCCCATCTCCCCATGTTACTTGTACGGTATCACTATATCTATAATTTACCTGTGCGGCTATTGTTTGAGAACCACAATATATAGTTTTGTTGGTGTTTAATGCTATAGTGGGTTTAAACTTAATGGTAATGCTATCGCCTACCCATTTGAGTTGCCACAGATAATCAGAACAGTCTTGGTCTGTTTTAAATCTGTCTGTGAACTCCAAATAATTCATGCTTTTAAAATCTAATATATCTTTTTTCATACTGGCAAATCAACTGTATATATTTGACAGTTTGTGTCTTTTGTAAACTATGTGCCTAATCCTTTTATATAATAAAGATTATTATCACTATTCAATTGTTACTTTCTACTCCATACCTATCTTTCGTTCCGTAATTCTACTGAATGCATCTTTCATCTTTTGTCAGTAAAATGTAATCCGCCGCGGCGGACAAAAATATAAAATATAAAATCTTCTTCTGCCCCCACCTTTTAAAAATTGCCCCCGTAATGGTATTTGAAAAGCAATTAAAAAATATACGACGAACATCTACTAAATTATTATTTCAATCACCAATTAACAACAAAAACAGAATTATGAAAAAATCAATTTTAATGCTGGCAATTACCGGCACTGCGATGTTCTTCATGCCGAGCTGCAAGAAAGCAGAGACGCTGCTCACACCCACCGAGAATGCCACTGTAGCCCAAGGTGCAACGTACGCTTATGCATTACCCACAAACACCAATGATGCATTTGCAATTACTACACAACCTGCACACGGAAGTATTAGTATATTGGGTGTAGATTCACTAGGTGCACTTATGTATAAGTATGTGCCTGATGCTACCTATACAGGAACTGACAAAGTAGTTTTGAGTACTGTTGAAGGTAGCCATGCTGGACCTCCACCACCTTTAGATTCTGCCAAAACGCCTCCTCCAATGGATAGTACCAAGCAAGGTCCTCCGCCACCAAAAGGTTCACGCCCAACCAAGCATGGCAAGTGCGACAAGAATGAGGTTAGAAACGATTATGTAATCACCATTAATTTTAATGTGATACCAAAATAATAGGGAATGTATTCGCCGCGGCGAATTATTTTAAAAGGCTCTTCGTTAGTTCGGAGGGCTTTTTTTATGATTAGAATTTCAATATATCAGTTTTAATATTTTAATATTTTTACTTCACATTTAATTGTTAATTTCGCCATGTTATGAATAAGAAAATTGTTTTAGCTGGAGGAACCGGATTTGTAGGAAAATATTTTGCAGAGCAGTTCAAAAAATTAGGATATGATATTATAATAATTTCCCGACAGCCAAATCATGTGCAATGGGGCAATTCTGCTGCAATTTTAGAGGCAATAGAAAATTCTGAAATGGTGATAAACCTTGCAGGTAAATCGGTCGATTGCAGATATACGGAACAAAACAAAGCAGTAATTTTAAGTTCGAGGATTGAAACTACCAAAGCATTGGGCGAAGCTATATTGCAATGCAAAAACCCACCACCACTTTGGATTAACTCTAGCTCAGGCACCTTATATCGCTATGCCGAAGACCATGGTATGACGGAAGATACTGGCGAAGTAGGCACTGGTTTTTCTGTGGGAATTGTGAAACAGTGGGAAGGAATATTCTTCTCTTTTCATCCCCCCAAAACTAGGCAAGTTGCATTGCGTATTACTATTGTATTGGGCAAAGATGGTGGAGCAGTAAAACCTTTGGCTAACTTGGTTCGATTTGGATTAGGCGGTCAGCAAGGCAATGGAAATCAAATGTTCAGTTGGGTGCATATAGAAGATTTATACCAGATGGTTTTGTTTTTTCAGAAACATCAAGAACTAAATGGCTCATTTAATTGTGCATCGCCGAATGCTATTAAAAATAAAACTCTGATGAAAACATTCAGAAATTTGATGAAGGTAAAAATAGGCTTGCCTTCTCCCAAATGGTTATTAGAAATAGGTGCACTAATCATAAAAACTCAAGCAGAATTGATACTGAAAAGTCACTGGGTATTGCCAGAGAAGCTAATGAAAGCAGGCTTTACGTTCAAATACCCAGACATTGAATTGGCACTAAAAGATATATTAACCCATGACTCATAACGAACACATTATATTGTTTGATGGTGTATGTAATTTGTGTCATAGTTCTGTTCAGTTTGTAATAAAACACGATAAAAAAAATAAATTTAAATTTGCAGCATTGCAATCGGATAGCGGGCAAACCTTACTTAAAAAATTTGATTTACCATTAAATGATTTTAATTCGTTTGTATATATTCAAGGGGGGCAGTACTATTTGAAATCATCAGCGGTACTAAAGGTTGCAAAGAAACTGGGCGGTGGCTGGAAACTATTATATGGGTTTTTGATTATCCCCAAATTTATTCGAGATTTTTTTTATAATATTGTTGCCCAGTCGCGGTACCGCGTATTTGGGAAACAAGATAGTTGTATGATCCCAACCCCTGAATTGAAGCAAAGGTTTTTATCATAAATTAAAAAATTATGCTACATTTGCAAGCTTTATAGCCCATGCTGAAAAAAATAAAAAATAAACTAAGGCGTTTCGTTCGGGAAAGGGAATTAAAAAAGTATTATACCAATACTGAACCACTAAAACTAACTGGAAAGACGCAATTGGTATTAATGCTAGATGGGAAAACTATGCATGGCGGCCTAGTTGACCGATTGAAAGGGATTGTTAGCGTTAAATCATTAGCAAACCAGTTGGGGTGCGATTTTAAAGTTCATATCGCTCCTGGTTATTTTAACCTCGATGAATTTCTGCATATCAATAAAGAATTTTATGCTGATGACAGTGAAATATATTATAATAAAAAATTTGTAAAACCCATTTTTTTAAATGATATTATGTATGCTGAAAAGGAGTCACTCCTTAATGTTTTTTCAAATAATAAATTAGCACAATATCATATCTATTGCAATCAAGATTACTTAAAACTTTTAAATAGCTATGCTGATAAAAATGTGAGCTCGCTGGCCTGGGGCAAAGAGTTTCATCAGTTATTTTCGTTCGATACTTACTATACAAATTTTAAAAACGAGATTAAAGGGAATGAAAATAGTTGCGGTATCCATTTAAGATTCACTTCTGCTTTGGGCGATTTTAAAGATACAGCTGTTCACAATTTAACTGAGGGAGAAAAAATAAATTTAATAAATCAATGTACGGAGCAAGTGCTCAAAGTAATCACTGAAAGTAAATACAATCACTATTATATATTTTCAGATTCGGTAACATTTTTAAAACATATCAAACCTATCATCATTAACAAAGACCTAGCTCGCATTACCATTATGGACGATGGTATAGGCCATGTAGATATGAGCGATGATGAACAAGTTTTAAAAAGAACGATATTAGATTTTTATCTGCTGAGCACTTGTAATGAGATTGTTCAAGTGAAAGGACCACATATGTATAATAGTAATTTCTCGAGATACGCTTCTTATATCAATGATATAAAATTTACCTTGGATAGTTTTAATTAGTAAACAGTAAACAGTAATCAGTAAACTGCGGTCAGTTGGGTGATGCAACTCGTCAGCTGAATGATCCATTATTCGTAAACAATGCGTCATGCTGTCCCGATAATTATTGGGATTATTTCAGCATCTCTAGTTCCGAACCAATATTTCGTCCCTACGGGACTGTCCATCTAATCTATAGTCCCGTAGGGACGAAATATCGGTAGTATCGGAAATTATATATATATCAAAGTCCCGTAGGGACGCAATATAAAATCTGCGAAAAATATGTATTGTTAAACCCCCAACTTCTCTTTCAAAGCATAATAGTTTCGTTCACTACTATTACGAGAAACGAGCTCACCAATAAAGCCTGCGAGGAATAATTGAACACCTATAATAATAGCTGTAAGAGCTAAGTAGAACAAAGGTTTGTCAACAATATCACGCACGGTATATCCGTGCATGGATGCGTATACTTTGTCCCATATAAGTTTGATGGTTAATATAAATCCAATCAGGAAAGAAAGGCCACCCATAAAGCCAAAAAAGTGCATCGGGCGTTTGCCAAATTTGCCTACAAAAAATATACTTAGCAAATCTAAAAAGCCATTCATAAATCTTGACAAGCCGAACTTAGTTACACCATATTTACGTGCCTGGTGAACTACTTCTTTCTCTCCAATTTTTTTGAAGCCTGCCCATTTTGCTATTACAGGAATATAGCGGTGCATCTCGCCATATACTTCTATATTTTTTACTACTTCGTGTTTATATGCTTTTAGTCCACAGTTGAAATCGTGGAGTTCAATGCCACTCATTTTGCGTGTGGCCCAATTGAATAATTTGGTAGGAATAGTTTTCGTAATGGGGTCATATCTTTTTGCTTTCCAACCGCTCACCAAATCGTAACCACCTTCCATTATCATTTTATATAGTTCAGGTAATTCATCTGGACTGTCTTGCAAGTCGGCATCCATAGTTACTACCACCTTGCCCGCAGCGTGTTGGAAACCCACATTGAGTGCAGCAGATTTACCATAGTTTCTGCGAAATTGTAGACCTTTTATATGGTGATTTTCTTGATGCAATTTATTAGTCACGTCCCAACTTTTATCCGTACTTCCATCATCTATCATAATCACTTCGTAAGTGTAATGATGTTCATCCAAAACCCTTTTAATCCAAGCGGCTAGTTCGGGCAACGATTCATCTTCGTTATATACGGGTACTATAATAGATATATCCAACATTAGGCTTTACGTTTAAATAAGAATAATGACGAAATTAATGATAATATAAAACCCACCATAAAAGTAATCATATATATACTGAGGCAAGCTAAAATTGCTTTTTTGAAATTACCGGCTTCCAAAATACTTTGTGGTTGCCCAGGATTTTCTTGCAAACTAATTCTTTCCAATGCGGCCATTACATCGGCATTGGAAATATAATATATAAATAAAAATAGAGAAGATATCGCACCACCAATAAAAACGGTAATCACGCCAGTACCCAGTCCTTCAGTGAGTCTCATGGGTCGGCCAGCAAATTTTTTGCGGTGTTCTAATATTGCTAGTACAATGGGCACTAACACCATCAGTAAATTTAATATATTATAATTGCCAGCTAAGCTATGGTTGTCATCAATAGTTTTACGGGTGGTAAAATATAGATATATAATAAGCAATATACCCATTGCCAATCCAAATTTTAAAGCGGATCCTAGAGGTGATATCAATTCTGGTTTTTCTTCACTCATGTTTTTTGGATTTAATAAGTTTGTGAAATGCTGCTGCAATTAATGAGGTGATAATACCTGGAAGTATACATCCCATAAAGGAGAAAAAAGCCATGGGCATCGCCCCGTTTATCATTTGCATAAACTGTTCGGCATTGTCAAAATCTGTCTCGGTCATTTCACCTTTATCTACTTTTTTCTCCATCGATTTCATGCCTTCACGCATAATTTCATCAATCTTCTCGGGATTGAATTTGAAATAAAAATAAGTAAATGCTGCTACTATAATAGAAAACCAAAGTATGGTAAGCAAAGAAGTAACAAATGCTTTTCCATAACTAATTTCCCCACCTAGGTTTTTATCACGGTGAATTTTTATTGCCGCCAATCCAAAACCTAGGATAATAAAATACTGTATATAACTATATATCTTATTACCCTCCATGTCTTTCATGTCGCCACTCCATATAAAAATATAATTATATAGCAGCATAAACACACCCAAAATCCCTCCCACAATTAAAGTAGTTTTTAAAGGACTTGGGGTTTCTTCTTGTATTAAATTTTCGTCACTCATAAATTTATTTGATACTGTTTTAGGCTGCAAAGATAAGCCATTTGCAATGCGTGTTTATCATCCAACTTATTTGCAAGATCGTTGGTATCTATATCGCCTTTAAAGAATAATAATATTGGTAATATATAATCATGCATAGGGTCTTCAGCACCTACACTATCAGCAGCTTTCATAATATCATCCACTTCTTCATCTACCATTTCTTGTAGCTCAATTAGCGACGCATATATCTCATGTTCTTCGCTGAAACCATCTTCCTGTGTCAGTAAAAATTCATCAAGGAAATCTTCGAGCGATTGCTCCAATTCATCGTGTTTACATTCGTCAATATATAATAACAAATTAAGCAGTTCGGTGCCTCTGTCTAATGTGTTTTCTTCTATCTGCAACCAAGCAGGGCTTTCAAAATAATCGGGATCAAATCTATTTGCATCCACCGATAAAAAATGCACCATCAGCAAATCGAAAACGGCTTCTTGCAAATCTATATATTGTGGATTGCGTGAAAATACTTCATCCAGTTTTCTCAACTTGTCTTCAAATCCAGCTTCTTCACTGAATGACTGCTGTAGGGCTGCGACTAATGTATGATAGTCATTTGGAAGTTTTTTTACCAAAGCATATCCTTCAAATAGTCCGCTAAGTGCTGCATTAATCGAGCTTGTTTCTTGAATCATTATGTTTTTAATTTTTTCTTTTTGGCCGATGGGAATAATACATTGTTTAATATTAATCTGTATCCGGGTGAATTTGGGAACAAAGATATATCTGTTGGTGGTTCGCCCACTATATGCTGATAATCTTCTGGGTCATGACCTCCATAGAAAGTCCAAGTGCCTTTGCCATAATCGCCATGCAAATACTTTGCTTCGCCCAGTGATTTATTTTCGCCCATAACCACCACGGTGTTTTTTATAAATTCTTTATGGAAAGCAGTAGTTTGGCCCATAAAGCCTTTAACAATTTTTGTATGGTCTTGACACAACATCGTTGGGACCACATCACTCTTGGCACTGAAATCAAATAAGGTAAAATAATCTTCTTCTTCACGCACATTACGCATCTCAGGGCGGCAGTCTATGCTGGAGTATTCATAAGTATAAGGGTCTTTGAGCAAAGTAAATTTTTCGAAAGCAAAAGTATTGGTGAAGTTTAGTTTCTTATCAGAGTTGGCATCTGAACCATCGCCATCAAATATACTTTCACATATATCAACACCATCGGCTGCCAGTGCGATATCATAACTGTCGGTAGCACTGCACATGGCAAATAAATATCCGCCACCCATTACAAAATCACGAATCTTTTTGGCCACTGCCAATTTCAGTTGCGACACTTTTGCAAATCCATGCTTTGTTGCCATCGCCTCTGATTCTCTCACCTCGGTTTGATACCATGCAGCATTGTGAAAGGCCCCATAAAATTTTCCATACTGCCCCGTAAAATCTTCGTGGTGCAAGTGTAACCAGTCATATGTGGGAAGTTTTCCATCCAATACTTCATCATCAAATACTACTTCATAAGGAATCTCGGCATACGTCATGGCCAGTGTTACCGCATCATCCCAAGGTTGTTTGGTTTTGGGAGAATATACTGCAACCTTTGGGGCTTTATATAGTTTCACCACTTCCATATTTTGATCGGGCTGTGCTATTTCTTCGCGGATACCTTGCGATTGGGCATCACTAATTTTTTGGTAGGTGATGCCGCGTATTTTGCATTCTTTTTCAAAACTTTCGCTGTAGACAAACATAAAACTACCGCCTTTGTAATTGAGCAACCACTCAGCTTCAACCCCTTTGGCAAGCACCCAATAAGTGATGCCATAAGATTTGAGATGATCTTTCTGGCTCTCGTCCATGGGGATAAATATGGAAGATGCATGAGCCCTTGCACTAATTATGATAAGAAGTAGGATGATAATTTTCTTCATTTACAGTTTACGTCTTTTGTAGGCCAAAGGTTGCAATTACTACTCCAAAAATAAATTAAAAAACTTGACTTGCAATGACCTTGGTAGCTTCACTCTGGCCCATGGTATAATAATGCAGCACGGGTACTTTTGCCTGTTTCAATTCTTTTGATTGCATGATGGCCCATTCAATTCCAATTTGTTTTACGGCTTTATCATCGGCTGCTTTCTCAACAGCATTGGATAATTCTTCGGGGATATCGATGGCAAATATTTTGGGCAGTATGCTCAGTTGTTTCTTGGTGGTCAATGGTTTCAGTCCGGGTATAATTGGGATGTCGATTCCCATTTCTCTGCACTTGGCTACAAATTCAAAATATTTACTATTGTCGAAAAACATCTGGGTAACAGCATATTTCGCACCTGCATCCACTTTGCGTTTTAAGAAATTTAAATCGGAAGTAATGTTGGGTGCTTCAAAATGTTTCTCCGGATAACAAGCAACGCCCGCACAAAAATCTGTGGGGAAGGGATTGGTAAGTTCTTGGTCCATGTATATGCCATTGTTCATGTTGATGATTTGCTGTATCAACTCCAAAGCATTTTTGTTTCCATCAGGCTCGGCGTTAAACTGGGGTTCATTTTTTATGCTATCACCTCGCAAGGCCAATACATTTTCAATTCCCAAAAAATGTAAATCGATTAATGCATTCTCAGTTTCTTCTTTGTTAAAACCTCCGCAGATGATGTGCGGCACGGCTTCTACCTTGTATCGGTTCATGATGGCAGCACAAATGGCCACGGTACCCGGACGCTTGCGGGTCGAGATTTTTTCGAGTCCTCCATCGGTACGTTTGCGATAAATATACTCTTCACGGTGGTAGGTAACATCCACAAAAACGGGTTTAAATTCCATCAAAGGATCAATACCATTGTAAATACTGTCGATGCTTTTACCTTTTAAAGGAGGCAATATCTCGATGGAAAACAGCGTATCTGTAGCGTTTTCGATGTATTGTGTTATTTTCATCTCACGGCAAAATTAAGCATTTGCATTGGGTTGCGATAAATATTTAAAAATGATTTGCCAAATTTAGATTATCGTGTTACTTTTGCAGCCCTTTTTATTGAGGGTAAATAAATTAACAATACAGACATGAAAGCAGTAGCATTATTCGGAAACAAAAGAGAAAACACAGGCAAACGCGGTTCAAGAGATTTGCGTAACGAAGGCAAAGTACCTTGTGTATTATATGGTGGCGATCAAAAAGAGCCTTTGCATTTTTACATGTACGCTTCCGATTTTAAAGACATTATATACACCCCAAATACCTATAAAGCCAAATTGGATGTAGATGGTGAAATGCATAATGCCATTATTCAAGAAGTACAATACCACCCGGTAAATGATACCATTATTCATGTGGATTTCCTTTCAGTATCTGAAGATAAGCCAGTTACTATGCAGATACCCGTGAATATCACAGGCAACTCACCCGGTGTGCGTGCAGGTGGTAAAATGGTGAAGAAAATCCGTAAAATGACTTTACGTGGCTTGATTAAAGACTTCCCAGATTTTGTTGAAGTAAAAATTGATGCTCTTGAATTGGGCAAATCAATCAAAGTACAAGATATTAACTTGCCAGGCATCACTATTCTTGATGCTCCAGCCAATGCTATTGTAAGTGTAACGGTAACACGTTCTACCAAACAAGAAGCTGCCGCTGCTCCTGGTAAATAATAATTTTATAAATAATATTTCGAAACGCTGCTCATTATTGGGTGGCGTTTTTTGTTTTACCTTTTTATAGTTACGCGTCATTCTGATTCTCGTCAGAAATAGTCCTATAAAATTATTGCAGTTTCTGACGAGACGAAGAATCTCATGGAATGTTTGCTCGGAATGAAATGTTGTCGGCGACCCTCTGCTTTACTCCCACAAATTATCATATAAGTCCTTCCAATCCTTATTTATCGATTCTATTAATTCTATCTTCTTGGATCTAATCCAACCTTTAATTCGTTTCTCTCTAATAATTGCCTCTTCAATACTATGAAAACTTTCATAATAGACAAGTTTTTGTAAATTGTACCTTGAGGAAAATGAATGAGGATGTTTTTTATTTTTGTGTTCGCTTATTCTATCTATTAAATTAGAGGTAACACCAACGTATAGTGTAGTATTGTATTTATTTGTGAGAATGTATATCGAACCACCGCGTTCCATTCTGCGAATATAGCATTAATGGAATTGGGACTTGATTTTAAATTCAATGCTATAAATCTCATCTGATCGAGCTCACATTCCATGGGATTCTTCCTCGTTCCTCGTCAGAATGACGCTGTAAAATTAATGGTAAAAATAATATCCAATTAAATCAGTAATTTGCAACCCCAAAACAATGAGTTTCTTATCCAACATATTCCGCAGAAAAGAAAAAGAACTGCCCGCCGATTTTGTAAATCCTATTAAGGTCGATTTTCACAGTCATTACCTGCCTGGTATTGATGATGGTTGCAAAGAGATGGGGGAATCGATAGAGATATTAAAAATTTTAGAAAGTAAAGGATATACAAAAGCCATTACCACACCCCATGTGATGAGTGATTTTTATAAAAATTCACCTGAGATTATTAATGCCAAATTAGAAATGGTGCGTGAGGAAATGCAGAAAGCAGGCCTCACCATAAAATTAGAGGCAGCTGCTGAGTATTATGTAGATGATAGTTTTGAAAAGAAGGTACTGGCCCATAATATTCTTTCGTTTGGTAAAGAAAAATATGTATTAATAGAAACAGGTTTTATGGATATGCCCATGAATTTGCTATCTGCTATTTTCGAACTCAAAACATCAGGCTATATTCCCGTGCTCGCCCACCCCGAGCGTTATCAATATTTCATCCCAGGCACTGATGATTATGAGCAGATAGTTGGCAGCGGCGTATTATTTCAAATGAATCTTTTATCCATTATCGGATACTATAATCCCCAAGCCAAAAAAGTAGCCGAGCATTTAATACAAAACCAAATGGTGAACTTTATTGGTGGCGATACACATAATATGAAACACCTGTGGTTGGTGCACGAAAAAGCTGTGAAGCATCCGCTGTATGGGAAGGTGGTGGAGTTGCCGTTATTGAATAATTCATTGTAATATTAATATATATTATCGTTCATAAAATTTATCACCCTTCCATTTTTTAGGGTTGTTTATTATATATTGTGAAATTCGAAGATGGGCTGCATCATTTCTTATTATATGTTCATAGAAATTATTTTGCCATAGTTTCCCCATCATAGGGATTTTATCGGGAGAGATTCCATCATTTATTTTTATTTTTTTAAATGTTTCCAAGCAATTATTAGCCACCAATGATTTGTATGCCCCCACAATATCGCCAATGGTTTTTGGTGTGTTGGTAGGGTCAAGGCTCGCCCCGGCCTTGTGCGGAGGGGTGGCCATATTAGCATCCCCGAGGGATGCATGTACGGCATCATTTTTTTTTAGGGCAAGTATTCCATGCATATGATTTGGCATTATTTGAAATACATCTAATTCCAAATTTGGGAATCGTTCGGGTAATTTTAGCCATTCATTATAGGCAATGATTCCATAATCGTTTAATATCATTTCCTCATCTATGATTTTTCCATATAAGCATTTCATATTATTTGTGCATATAGTAATAAAATACAATCCAGCCTGAGAATAATCATATCCTTTAAGGCGAATATTTTTGCGAAAATGTCGATTAAAAAGCAGCATTTAGTTATATACCTAAATGCAAAGGTATTTTATATAAATCTAAAATCTATTTCTTCAAAGCCAAAATCGAAAAATCACTATCTACTTTTTTAATCGTATTAGATAGTAATCCCAATCCTGTTATTTCCATTTCAACCACATCATTTTCTTTGAGCCATTGGGGTTTGAATTCTTTGTCGTGGAGCAATCCAGTTCCATTTAGTTCGAGGAAACAACCAGTACCTACAGTGCCAGAGCCTATTACATCACCGGGCCAAATATCTACACCGTATGCACAGCGTTCTATAATCTCGGCAAAGGTCCAGTCCATGTCGCCCACATTGCCTTGCGATACTTGTATACCATTCACCCTGCATATCATTTGCAAATTGTGGCGATTGCCGGTATGGTTGGGTTTGGCTGGAACTATATATTGTTCGAGTTCATCGGGCGTTACAAACCATGGGCCTATCACGGTGCTGAAATCCTTGCCCTTGGCGGGGCCTAGGTTCAACAACATTTCTTCCATTTGCAAAGTGCGGGCACTCATGTCGTTCATAATAGTATAGCCTGCTATATATTTATCGGCATCGGCAGCTTTAATATTTCTTCCTTTTTTGCCAATCACCGCAGCAATTTCCAATTCAAAATCTAGTTTTTGAAAATGGTCGGGCATGCACCACAAATCGCCGGGGCCTTGTATGGCATTATGATTGGTGAAATAAAAAATAGGATATTGATCAAACTCTTCTATCATAGGCACACCTCTGTTGCGGCGAGCTGCTGCTACATGTTGGCGAAACGCATACCCATCTCTGCATGAGGTGGGACGGGGCACAGGAGCTTGTAATATAACATCATTTAATGATATACTTTTATATGCATCGGCATTTTGTTGTATCATATCATTATAATAACGAACTTGGAACATCGCCTGCTCACCTTCTAATAAAAGAATTCCCATATCGTCCGGAATTTTTTCGTCGATTTCGCTAATGGGATATATACGGTCGGTGTGGGCGAGTATGCCCAAGTGCTCGGTGTGGTTGTGTTTGTAGGTTACTAGTTTCATGTTGTTATTATATTATATATTTTAATTCCTGTCGTCATTGCGAGGAGGCTTAAATTTGTCATGCTGAGTTTTATCGAAGCACTGACAAATTTAAAAGCATGCTTCCAAACGCCGTCTTCGATAAACTAAGACTGACATTTACCATTTTATACTGTTTCAATCACTTCAATTGTTGTAGCTTTTTCCAATCTCTTTATAACACTTTCTTTACCCAACAATTCAGCCATTTCAAAAATTGGAGGTCCGCCACCCACACCACTCAATGCCCAACGAAACGCTTGCAATACATCTTTGCTTTGCAAATTCATTTCAGTTAAAGTTGTATGAAATGCTGCTTCAATTTCTGTATGTGTATAGTTTGTTAAGGCGTTTATTTTTGTTATCATACTTTCGCAGAAACTAGGCATGAAAGCCTTCCAGCGTTTCTTACGAACATCTTCATCATAGTTTTGTGGATCCGCAAATAGATAACTACAATAATCTGGAATTTCATTTACGAAGTTCACTTTCTCTTTTGCAAGTCCGCAAACGGTTGCTAGAAAAGCGTCATCAACTATTATATCTTTTGCATCAAGCAATGGTTTTACACTGGCAGCAAGTTGTTCATTAGTTTGCAAACGGAGGTAATGTTGGTTGAACCAGTTGGCTTTTTGCAAATCGAATTTGGCTCCGCTTTTTGCAATTTTATCTACAGTAAATGCATCAACTAATTCATCCAAAGAAAATAATTCTTGATTGCTACTTGGGTGCCAACCTAATAATGCCAACATATTAATTACAGCTTCTTTATAATATCCACTTTCTTTATATCCGCTTGATATTTCTTTAGTTTCAGGATCTTGCCATTGCAAAGGGAATACAGGGAAACCCAATCTGTCGCCGTCGCGTTTGCTTAGTTTTCCCGCACCTTCTGGTTTTAATAATAGTGGTAGGTGAGCAAACTTGGGCATCATATCTTCCCAACCCAAATATTTATATAATAATACATGCAAAGGTGCTGATGGTAGCCACTCTTCGCCGCGCACTACATGGGTAATCTGCATCAAATAATCATCAACCACATTGGCCAAATGATAGGTGGGCATACCATCATGTTTCAATAAAACTTTGTCATCCATTGTTGCAGTATTGAAAACCACCCAACCTCTTATCTCATCATGAAATTTCACTTCATCTTTGCGTGCAAGTTTGAAACGGATTACATAGGGATCGCCTGCATCGAGGCGGCGTTTCACTTCATCTTCTGGCAAAGTGATTGAATTAATCATCGTGCTACGCGTAATCGCATCGTACTTCGCCTCAATATTGCTCGACTTCAATCGTTCACGCATGGCTTCCAAATCTTCGGTTGTATCGAATGCATAATAGGCATGACCTGCTTCAATCAATTGCTCGGCATACTGGCGATACATGGGTTTGCGTTCGCTTTGGCGGTAGGGTGCATGCGGGCCGTCGCCGAATCCAACACCCTCGTTAGGCTCAATACCCACCCACTTGAGTGAGTCAATAATATATTGCTCGGCACCGGGCACAAAGCGGTTTTGGTCGGTGTCTTCGATGCGTAAAATAAAATCGCCACCACTTTTTTTCGCCATCAAATAATTATATAATGCCGTGCGAACCCCGCCAATATGTAGGGGTCCCGTGGGACTAGGTGCAAATCGTACTCTCACTCTCCGTTCGTTCATAATTGTATAATTGTAAATAAGGACGCAAATTTCGTTAAGTTTGCCCCCTGTAAAAAATTTATTTTCAATCCATGAAATTTATTCTCAATACCAATACCATTTATTGTTTTATTATGTCGCTAGTATTTGTGCTGTTCCCTTTTGTGGTGCACGATTCGAAGCCATCGGAAGATAATGCCAAAGATGTAGCAACTGCTATTTTGCCTCTGTGCCGCATGCTGGGTTTCAGCTTGGCCGCTATGGGATTTCTCAGTCTAATCTCCGTTCGTTTCCTCAATAATCGTCCTTCGGTGCTCACGGCTTTGTTCACGTTGACTATATTTCACGGGGGCTTATTATTGACTTCTGGCTTGGCTGCCGTGCAGGGAACAATATTGTCGCCAGTAGCTGTATCGCATGGCATTTTGTTTTTGGCTTTTGTATATTTGTTGTATACCGACCTCAAAAAAGGCGGTGTGTGATTTTTAAGTGATAGAAAAAAACTATATATATTTTTATCCAAGCCATCAGAAAGTTTTTTTTGATGAGGTAACGGAGATGACATCGCAGGATGATTTTCATGAAGAGTTGTTGTCATCAAATGAATATATATTAGCACTTGCAAAACGCTGGGTTGACGGAGAAGAATTTTTTGAGTTCTTCACATCGGGCTCGACTGGAAATGCAAAAAGTATTATAGTAACACGGCAGCAAATTATTGCTTCCATAACTCGTACAGCATCGGTTATTGAATATATTCCAAATCAAAATTGTTTACTATGCTTAAACCCACGTCATATAGGAGGTGCGATGGTTTTGCTTCGTGCGTTGCAGTTGGGATTAAATATATATGTGTGCCCGCCACAAGTTGGAAGTATTATAGCATTTTTTGAGCAAAATATAGAAATTCATCATTCATCATTTGTTCCCTTACAGCTAGAAAAATTAATAAAAAACAACCCTTCGACTACGCTCAGGGTGAAAATACAAAATATAAAATCCGTACTCCTAGGTGGTTCTCCAATAAGCAAACATTTAGAAGAAATATTATATACATTTACAAATGAAATTTACCAAACTTATGGCATGACGGAAACGTCTTCCAGCATAGCTTTACGTAAGTTGAGCAAAGGAATAACAGAAGAATATTATAAGATTTTTGATGGAATAGAAATTGGAACCGATGAACGAGATTGTTTGAAAATAAAAGGAGATATCACAAACAATATTTGGCTACAAACAAATGATATAGCCGACCTAAAAAATACAAACAAAATCAAATTTATTGGAAGGGCAGATTTTGTAATTAATACTGGCGGAATAAAAATTAATCCTGAAATTTTAGAACAAAAATTGGCAGCTCAAATCCAAAACAGAAATTATATCATATCCTCCAAACCTGATGATAGGCTGGGGGAGAGGGTAGTATTGCTTATAGAAGGGGATGAAAAAATAGATTTCAATTTTGATCAATTATCTGTTTATGAAAAACCCAAAGAAGTATTATATATAAATGGATTACCCAAAACAGATAGTGGAAAGATGGATAGGATTACTTTGAAGAAGTTATTGCAATATTGATAACCAAAATGTCCCACAGATTTCACAGATAAATAATATGCTATCTGTGAAATCTGTGGGAAAAATATTATATAGCCATTCGGATATTATAGCGAACGAATAAAACATAATGAAAAGATATAATTATATATTTATTGCAGCAATAACTTTAGTAATAGGATTAGCCTCCCGAAAATTTGGCAACTACCTACCAGGTTTTTTGCAAGAATACAGCGGCGATGCAATCTGGGCAATGATGATTTACTGGGGATTTCGTTTTATAATATATAGTAAATCATTATACCACGCAGCTATATATTCTTGGATATTATCCGTCCTTATCGAATTTTCTGAACGATATAAGGCTCCTTGGATCAAAGAAATTCGTGCAACAACTATTGGCGGGTTGATACTGGGATTTGATTTTGCCT
Organism: Bacteroidota bacterium; assembly: GCA_947477885.1. Lineage (GTDB taxonomy): Bacteria > Bacteroidota > Bacteroidia > UKL13-3 > UKL13-3 > CANJUD01. The sequence goes on along the minus strand of CANJUD010000012.1, from coordinate 4,002 downwards.
TGACTGATATTATATGCTATTCTGTAGGAATTCTTTTGGTATTTTGCCTCGACAAATTTTTGTTTAGCAAGCGTACTGTCAGGACGTGACCTAGCCCACTGATTACTGATTACTGATTACTGACCACTTCTTCGTAAATTTGCACCCACACTTATAATATATACATGAACAAATTCGATATCACCATTATTGGTTCAGGGCCTGGGGGCTATGTGGCAGCCATACGCTGCGCACAATTGGGAATGAAAGTAGCACTGATAGAAAAGTATAATACCTTAGGCGGCACTTGCCTAAATGTTGGTTGTATACCCAGCAAGGCTTTGCTCGATAGCAGCGAGCATTATAATAATGCCACGCATACTTTTAAAGAGCATGGAATTGAAACCGGAACATTGAAAGTAAACTTGGAACAAATGATCAAACGCAAAAACGAAGTGGTAAAACAAACTTGCGATGGTATCACTTTTTTGATGAAAAAAAATAAAGTTGAAGTATATACAGGTTTAGGTTCTTTTGTAAGTCCCACTCAGGTAAAAATAACTGATAGCAAAGGCAAAGAGACTATTATAGAAACTTCTAAAACTATTATAGCCACAGGTTCTAAGCCAGTTTCATTGCCAGGGATTAATATTGATAAAAAACGCATCATCACCAGTACTGAAGCATTGAACTTGAGCGAAATTCCAAAGCATTTAATTGTAATAGGTGGTGGTGTAATAGGTTTAGAATTGGGTTCAGTATACGCACGATTGGGCAGCCAAGTGAGTATTATAGAATATGCTGACAGTATTATACCAACCATGGACAGAACCATGGGCAAAGACTTGGGGCGTGTTCTCAAAAAATTGGGAATGGGAATTAATACAAGTCATAAAGTATTAAGTGCTGTTGCAAAAGGCAAAGAAGTAATAGTAAAAGCACTTGATGCACAAGGCAAAGAACAAGAATTTAAAGGCGATTATTGTTTGGTATCAGTAGGTCGTAAAGCATATACTGATGGATTGGCTTTAGATAAAGCAGGCGTGAAAACAGACGAACGCGGACGTATAGAAACCGATGAACATTTGCAAACCAATGTGCCCAATATATATGCAATAGGCGATGTGGTGAAGGGTGCGATGCTTGCCCACAAAGCAGAAGAAGAAGGTGTGATGGTGGCCGAATATATATCAGGACAAAAACCACATATCAATTATTTATTGATTCCAGGAGTAGTTTATACTTGGCCCGAAGTAGCTTCGGTAGGATATACAGAAGAAGAACTGAAAGCAAAAAATATGGCATATAAATTAGGCTCGTTTCCCTTCCGTGCTAGCGGTCGTGCCCGTGCCTCTATGGATTTAGATGGGCAAATAAAAGTATTAGCCGACGCCACAACGGATGAAATATTAGGCGTACACATGATTGGCCCGCGTGCTGCGGATTTGATAGCAGAAGCAGTGGTAGCTATGGAGTTTCGTGCCAGTGCAGAAGATATATCTCGCATGAGTCACGCCCACCCAACCTATACCGAAGCATTTAAAGAAGCTTGTTTAGCCGCTACTGCGAATAGGGCTTTGCATGTGTAATTAAAACTTATTTTTTATTGCCTTTAACGGTTTGCAGCTACAAGAAGTTGGCGATTTTTACCACAAATGTTGATGCGGAGAACCAAACTTTCATTAACCACAAATGTGTCTGCGGAGCACTGAACCGCCACTTTTGCCAAACCCGTGCTGCACTAAACCTTTGGTAGTTTTAACCATTCGGAGACAAATATATGATATAATATATTTCCTTTACAGAATAATTTTAATATCATGAAAAAAAAGAAACAACCCCCACACTTGTTGCCAGTGCATGTGCAACAGTGCCGGGTTTTGCCGATTTGTTTGGCAAGCTTGAGAGAAAGATTTCGCTATCGGGCAAAAGCCTGAGTACTTTAAAAAGCTATGGCACGCACCTGGCCAAGCTAGCCCTACATTTTGGCTGTGTTCCCACCGAGTTAGATGGGGATCAGATTGATGATTATCTGTACCTATTGCAACGGCAGCACCACACACCCTCCGATTCTTATTTTAAGTTTACGGTGTATGGCCTACGCTATGTATTTAGGATGGAGGGCCTTAAGGATAAACATATAGAACTACCCATGATTAAGCATGAAAAAAAGCTGCCGGTAGTGCTAAGCAAAGAAGAGGTAAAACGATTGCTAAAAGCACCGCAACTGCTCATGCACCGTATCTTATTGGGATTATTATATGGTTGCGGTTTGCGTTGTTTCGAGGTTCGCAATCTAATGATAGCTGATCTGGACTTCGACCGCCAGAAGCTTCATGTACGCAAGGGCAAAGGAAAAAAAGACAGGTATGTTCCCTTGAGTAAAATATTAATACGAGGACTACAACCTTATATACAAGCAGAGCAACCAACCGAATGGCTTTTCAATGGCAAACCCGATTTGCAAGCAGGTTGCAAGTTACAATAATGTGCCTGTAAATCAATTCTCAAATTTGGTGGTAGATACTGAAAACCTTGCGGGTGCAATGTATATATTGCAACTGAACACCAATGAAAAAAGATACATATTTAAGGTGATTAAGATGATAGAGTAATCCTATTCCCTATTTTCTGCTTTGGTGCATTGGTTTGAAATTAACTCCTGAATGATTTTGTGTTTTTACTCCTCGGTAAAATATTTACCTGCTTTTTGAATAATTTTTTTGTCCATTTTTTACACTTTTTAGTGTAAACATATTTTAGGACGAGACACAAAATTCAACTCCGACGTTGCGTGTCGGGGCAAAATAAATGTGGTGCTTGTGTGTCTGCCTGTGGGCAGAAAATGTTAGTTGCAATTTAATTTAAATCACTGGTTTCGTAAACAATTGTATAATCATCAATTTTATTTAAATCTATTACAATGTCATCATACCAAAATTGTATATATTTTTCAGAAAATTCTATAGAGTGACAGCCAAGCTTCTTTAAATGCTCAATTAAATCTTTGTTTTTCTCCACATATGTATTTATTTCTTCTTTTTCATTAAGTGATAAGCCATATTTACAATGAACATTTTGAGATATTTCATTTTTGTCTAAATTGTAGGCTGCTAAACAGTCATATTTCGTCAACGGTTCAAATGAATAATAATATTTAAATTTATTTAGTTTTATATCTATTGTTTCCCATGTGTGAAGCAAAAGAAGTAAAATAACAATCCAATTTATTGAGTAAAAGACAAACTCTTTAAAAAAAACACTTAACAAACAAAATACTATTATATTAACTATAATAACTTCTAAATATATAAATGGATTAAATGAAATAATTACTAATGATAAAATTGCAAAACCTAACAAAGTGATCAATAATAGCTTATCACTTGGCGTATAAAATCTGCGAAATAACATTTATGCTATTTTTTTTATTTTTTTAAAGTTGTTTTTATAAATAGCTATCCCCCGTTTTATCGAATAAGAATCTTTTACATCATCAAAACCTGTTTTTTTTAACTGATTTAAATTTGCGCCTGTCAATAAATATCTTTCTTCTAATCCCAATGCTGCACCTGCCGCACCGTAAAGAATGTTTCCATAATCGTCATATCTGAGAAGTGTATCGTTATATTTTGACCACTCGCCTTTGATCGCAGGTGACCAACTTGATTTTTTTATATCCAGAGGCTTATCATCATTTACCATAGAACGCCAGTACCATAACTTGTTAGCAGTATCAGTTAATGAATCATCGTATTCGTTTTTTTTATTTTCGAAAAACGAAATCCAATGAAGTAACAAGTTGTTAAAATCATTTGTGTGATTTTGCAATTTCCACCACTGAACAGAATCGCCTTTTTTACTAGGTAAACCGCCGCTTATACCTGAAATATTTAAACAATGTTTTAATTTGAATGAATGAGACCAACCCTTATGATCATTCTTGTCAGTCAAAAAAATAAAACCTTCTTCTACAAGGTTTTCGTCAATAACTTTACCACTATTTGTGTTTATCAGTAAAGC
>CANJUD010000011.1 GCA_947477885.1 Bacteroidota bacterium | reverse complement strand
CCAAATGTGTTGTTTGGTGCACTTGGTCGCGAACAGTTCCTGAATGATTTTGTGTCTCTCGTCTTCGGTAAAATATTTACCTGCTTTTTGATTGATTTTTTTTTCCATGTTTTACACTTTTTAGTGTAAACCTATTTCAGGACAAGACAATACTCTCACAACCGCTAACCAAACCCACACTGCACCTAACCACTGATTAACCATTAAATTTTCTTAACACTAACAATTTATAATTAATTACCGTCATGACATCAAAACAAATCCGCCACCTCACCATGTACCAAATCATGCGTGACTGCAACACCACAAACACCGTAGCCCTTGCCGCCATCCCCGGATGGACAACAGCTATCACAGCCTTCAACGCCAACACATCTACCATCGAGGCCAAACACATCATCGAGACAGGCACCACCTCAGGTGCAACGGGCGACAAGAAATCACGAAAGGACACCCTCGTTTCTCTGCTCGAGAACCCCAAAAATGTACTAGTTGCCTATGCAATCAATACAAACAACAACACACTCCATGATGCCGTCAATGTAATAATCACCAGTTTCGTTGGCGACAGCGTACTCGTTGCCCGTGCCAATATAATACGCGATGCAGCCAATACAAACCTTGCCTCACTATCGGGCTACCCAAATGCACCCTCAGCGGCTTCTATCACAGCACTCACCACCGCCATCACCGATTTCAGCAGCTTCATCAACAGGCCTGCCGAGACCGAGGACACCCTCAAGGAAGCCCGACTGTTCATCAAACAGGCCATTACCGACAATGGTGTTATCATGTCAAAGAAGCTAAAGAAACTAATAAAAACAGTCAAGGTAAGCAACCCAGCACTCTTTGTTGCTGTGATGGATGCCTCCAAAATCGAGGCTGCATCTTCCACCCCTATTTCGCTCCGTGGCAAAGTCGTTAATCAGGTAGGCGACCCTGTTGCAGGTGCAGTCCTTACCATAGTCGAGAACCCACAGACCGCTATTTCCACCGCACTCGGCAATTATCAGTTCGATTCCATCCCACAAGGTCACTATAATATTACAGTCACATCCCCAGGCTACCTCCCCCTCACCACACAGGCTGATATAACAAACGGCATCGGCAGTACCTTGGACATAGTCCTAACACCCATCCCTGCTCCAGTTGACCCTTCCTAATCTTTGTTGCGGTTAATACCCACCCATTTGCAGGCACATTTCATTTTTCCCTCAGCACAGGGCAGACGCTCAAAAAATAAAAAGAGCCTGCAAGCATACCCACGCAGCTCGCCGACCGTCACACCACCCTGTGACAGACGACGAGCAACGAACTGGTAACACAGTGCTTGTGCAAGTTTTGCCCCCTATTTTTGTCGCAGTCTTTCGTGCAGAATCGGGCAAAAACCTGCACAAGCACTGAAAACGGATATAATATATATCTGATTGCAAGTTAGTAGCATTTATTCGGTTTTGGTTAGTAATACTTTGGTTGTTTACCATGCGGCCTATTGCATCTTATACAGAAGTAGTTCCTTTAGAAACACCTTCTAGCAAAACAAGGTTTACTATATCATTTGCTGGGTTAGGATAAACGCTAATGTTGGTGTTAGTAGTATTGTAAAACATATTTTCAATACCTGCAGTAGCAGCATAGCAACCACTACCTAACCATACTTGCCCGCTAATTTCGCCACCTGCATTGGCAGCGGTATGTATGTTTATGTACAGTTGGCTGCTAAACAGTTTCCCTTTCCATTGCTTGGTTAAGCTTGCTCCAGTATACATAGTTGCAACACGGTTGCCAGATACGAAAGCATCGAGGTCGTTTAACACGCTACCATCTTGGCCGGGCATACCATCGTGGATGTGAATACCAGTAACCGTTCCACTAAGGCCGTTCCAGCTAACAGTGATACAGGCTGTGTCAAGCCCGGGGCTAAGCATTACAGTGGGCCACACCCATAGCTTTGGTGTTTACGTCAGCTTGCATACCGTCGAAAGGTGCAGTAACCAACATGCGGCCACTAAGAGTTTGTTCTGAGTCCAAAAAACAATTTTTTGCATTTTTTGCAAAAAATAATTGTACTTTTTGCATTTTTTGCAAAAAATACTGCACTTTGTATATCCATATTTGCCCTCAGAAAAAATAGAGGCAACCATGCAAAAAAATACACCTTTTAAAAACCTTCACCATCTTTTCCGCAATGCGGCTTATCATATCCATACTCCGCAGCATGCATATATGTTTCGAAAGGAGCAAGGCGAATACAAGCAAATAACCTATGCCCAAGTAGAAGAGAAGCTTAATGCAGTCTCCGCCCAAATGCTTGAAATAGGTATGCAAAAAGGTGATCGTGTGGCTTTCTTTATGGATAATTGCCCTGAGTATTTTATGATTGATCAAGGCTTGCAGCAGATAGGATTGGTGAATGCATCCATCTATCCCACACTTGCTGAAAGTGAGGCAGCTTTTGTATATAATGACTCAGGGGCCCAAATGATTTTTGTAGGCAGTCCTTTTCTACTGAAAAAAGTAGTAAAGATGAGTCCCAATATCAGCACACTAAAACTTGTTGTTACTTTATTTGACGACCCTAAAAAAATATGGGACGATGCACGTGTAATTAGCTGGAAAGAATTTACCGAGAAGGGCAATATATTATATCCTCAATGCAAACAAAAAATAGAGGAACTCTATAATAATGTAGGGCTCGACGATTTGGCCACACTTATATATACTTCAGGCACTACTGGCAATCCCAAAGGTGCAATGCTTACCCACGGCAATTTTATAAGTGATGCTAAAAGTGGCCTAACACTAATGTCAGCATTTGATGAAGGGGAGAAGTTCCTTTCTTTCTTACCCCTCTGCCATGTATACGAGCGATGCGTAACTTATTATATAGGTATGTATAAAGGTGCCCAAGTTGCGTTTGCTGAAAGTATTGAAAAAATATCAACCAATATGGCTGAAATACAACCTACTATTATAGCAACTGTCCCTCGCTTAATGGAAAAAGTAGAAGAAAGGGTAAAGAAAACAATAGAAAAAGAAGGAGGATTTAAAGCACGGATATTTCATTGGGCTATTGATAAAGGCAAAAGACGTTACCATTTGCACCTTCAAGGTAAATCCCCCCGCCCAATACTGGCAATACAATTAGCCATCGCTGAAAGATTTGTCTTCTCCAAAATAAAGCAACGTTTGGGAGGCCGTATCAAATTTATCGTATCAGGAGGTGCCGCCTTACCTGTGCATGTTGCAGAGTTTTTTGCTGCAATAGGGATTAAGATATTAGAAGGTTTTGGCCTAACTGAAACATCACCATTTATAACTGTGAATGAATATGAAAGACAAATTATTGGTACAGTTGGCAGAGTTGGCCCAGGCCAAGAAGTAGCTATACAAAACCCCGACACGGGCGAGATGTATACCATACAAACCTATGACAGTTTCCGTCCTGAATATGAAAGCCCCGAAGGCGAAATACTCATGCGAGGCCCCAACCTAATGAAAGGCTATTGGAACCAACCTGAAGAAACCGCTAAGGTAATAGATAAGGAAGGATGGTTTCACACAGGTGATATAGGCAAGTTCTATAGGGGCAACCTCAAAATTACCGACCGCCTCAAAAACATTATTGTAAACTCATTTGGCAAAAACATATTCCCTACCCAAGTTGAGAATGCTTATTTGCAAAGTCGCCGCATTGAGCAAATATTTATCATAGGCGATAAACGAGACTACCTTACAGCTATTGTTATACCCAGCAAAGACGAGCTGAAAGAAGCCTTTGGCAAAGATGAGAGATATTTTGCCGCAGATGATAAATGGATAACCGAACCTGAAATAATGCAATGGATAAAAGCCGAAACAAATAAATTTGCCTCAGGTTTGGCCAAGTTCGAACGGATTAAAGCATTCATTATAAAACGCAATCCCTTTAGTATAGAAGATGGTGAAATGACTCCAAAAATGAGTGTAAAGCGTAAAGTGGTCGAGAAAAAATATGTTACTGAAATTGATGCCATGTATAGCGAAGCGGTTGATGAGGAATAGATAAGATATTTATGTATTCCATACAAATGTCTTATAGTAGGAAAGGTTTACGAATAGTTATTATATCTCCAATTAACCAGAAGATAATTTGTATGTCTCATCTCATTTTTTTTGTGTTAACTTTGCCTATTAATTTTAATTAATGTTAGAACTTATTATTTTAGGAGTATTTGCTTACCTCATTGGGTCCATACCCACTGCGGTGTGGGTGGGCAAAGGCTTTTACGAGATTGATATTCGTGACTATGGTAGTGGCAATGCTGGGGCTACCAATACCTTCAGGGTGCTAGGGAAAGGGCCAGGTATAGCGGTGTTATTGATAGATATGCTTAAGGGGTTATTAGCTGCTAGTCTTGTTTATTTCCAGCATGAGTATACTTGGGTCGATCAGTTTCATTGGGTCAACCTTAAGCTTATATATGGCGGCTTGGCAGTTTTCGGGCATTTGTACCCCATATTTGCCGATTTTCGTGGAGGCAAAGGTATTGCTACCCTCTTTGGAGTAATAGTAGCTATTCATTATTTACCAGCATTGGCATGTGCAGCTGTATTTCTTACCATATTATTGGCTACACGATATGTATCACTCAGCAGTATTACCGCAGCAATCGCTTTCCCTATATTAGCAGTGGTGGTATTTCAAAAAGATAATCCTTATTTTATTGCTTTTGGAGTATGTGAAGCCGTGCTTGTACTTTTCACCCATCAAAAAAATATTAGACGTTTGCTGCTTGGAAGCGAGAGTAAAGCCAACATTTACCGCAAAAGAAGAAACCGAAATGCAATACGATAACCTCGAACAATATGAGATACTCACGCTAAGCGATATGGGTTGGAACGTGATAGTGCATAATGATGATGTAAACACTTTTCAATGGGTGATAGAATGTTTGGTTGATATATGCCATCATACTCCAATTCAGGCAGAACAGTGTGCATGGATAATACACCACAAAGGCAAAACTTCGGTAAAAAGTGGGAACCTCGAAAAAATGCAAAGTATAGCAACCGCTCTATGCGATAGCGGACTATCTGCCACAGTTGAGCAAGCTGTAGAAGCTTAATATTTTAGGGCATACCTATAACCCATAACGAATAAGCTGCTCCATGAATGTCCTCAAATATTTGTTCAAAATTTCTTTTTACAGATTTCTATTCCAAAACTTTCGCAATGGATATGAGCAATATGCTTTGGTGCAACAACTCATTGTTAAAAGCCCCAATTGTAGAATAGGTGCCGATATAAAATTAGTGGGGGTAGGGAATATTAGCCTAGGTAATGGATGCAAGATTGACAAACACACCTATTTAAATGCTGGTGGTATAAAACAATATGGGAAAGATGGTTCCATCATATTAGCTGACGAAAGTATAGTAGGTCATGGTAGCATGATATATGCAGGAGGGGGTAAAATTACAATAGGCAAGCGCACCAGGGTAGGCATAGGGTGCATGATCACTGCCATGCACGAAGATCCGCATGTAAATCCAGATGTGTCAACATCGCAGCACAGTCATGTGTTTGAGGAAGTAATAATTGGGGAATGCTGTTTAATAGCTGGCGGTGCTATTATATTAGGAGGGACGGAACTTGGAGATTTTTGTATAGTGGGTGCTGGTGCTGTGGTAAAAGGCAAATATCCCAATCATACAACTCTTATCGGGAACCCCGCCCGCGCCGTGCCAAGATTGGGCTTCGATAAAAAAGAATAATATGATGCAAACCAAGGTAGGAGATATGGTAATAAGAGCAGTAACGCAAATTTTTAGCGAGTACCAAATGCCCACCGATGAGATTAATACCGATACATTAATATATGGAGAGCGAGGCGGTATTAATTCATTGGCGTTGGTAAGATTGATTGTAGATTTGGAAGAAATCGTTGAAATAGAATTGGGAGTATCTATTACTATAGCTGATGAAAAAGTACTGAGTATGAAACATTCACCTTTTGCAACGGTAAGTAGTTTAACGCAATTTGTAAATGAGTTAGTGAATACCAAGTATATTTGAGGGGTCAGCCTTATTTTTGCAGCCAGATGCACATTAACAAATTGCTTTTCAGCCAAAATAAAAAACAGTTAGCTCTGCTAATAGACCCTGACAAGGCGACTAGCAGACAATTAGATGTATTGGCCCTGCATGCCAACCAAAGCCAAGTTGATATTATACTTGTAGGCGGAAGTTTATTAGTAAATGGCAATTTGGAAAATTGTATTTCACATCTTAAAAGTATTTCCGATATCCCCGTAGTTATTTTCCCAGGCAATAGCATGCAGGTGAGCCCTAAGGCCGATGCAATTCTGTTCCTTTCTCTTATTTCAGGACGCAATGCTGAGTTTTTAATAGGCCACCACGTAATAGCTGCGCCTGCTATTAAGCATTCGGGTATTAATTGCATTCCTACCGGCTATATGCTTGTGGGTGCAAATGGAACTTCAGTGCAATATATGAGTAACAGTCACCCAATACCAGCTAGTAAGCCAGATATTGCTATTGCTACAGCGATGGCAGGAGAAATGCTTGGTATGGGGTTAATATATTTGGATGCGGGAAGTGGGGCACCAAGTCCTATCTCAAACGAAATGATTAGGAGTGTAAAATCGGCTATAGGTATACCATTAGTAATAGGTGGTGGAATTAGAAATGCCGATCAAGCACAAGCAGCTTTTGAAGCTGGAGCAGATTGTGTTGTGGTGGGAACAGTAGCAGAATCAAACCCCGAAATATTGATAGAAATTTCTGAAATTAAGCATCTCTTCAATCGCAGATTAGTTAAAAGCTAGAGGTGCTCCACTTCTATTAATCTCGAATTTTCACATTTGAAAATACGACCATTAAATTTCTGAACTATCCTATAATCATGTGTGGCAAGCAACACGGCTGTGCCCTCGTCGCTTATATCATGCAGCAGTTTCATAATTTCGTCGGCCATCTCTGGGTCTAGATTGGCAGTGGGCTCATCGGCCAAAATCAGTTCTGGTTTGTTCAATAAGGCACGAGCTATTACCACACGTTGCTGTTCACCACCTGATAATTCATGAGGCATTTTGTAGTATTTTGTCCCAAGTCCCACTAAATCTAGAACTTCGCGGGTTCTGTTTTTAATCAATTGTTTGTCGACCCAACCTGTGGCCTGCAAAACAAATTCAAGATTGTCAAATACAGTGCGGTCAGTTAATAATTGAAAATCCTGAAACACAATTCCTAACTTTCGTCTCAAAAAAGGAACCTCTGAATCTTTTAAATGGCCCATTTCGAAACCTGCGACGGAAACTTTACCGTTTGATATAGGCAATGCCGCATAGAGAGTTTTTAGTAAGCTGCTTTTACCGCTGCCCGTTTTCCCTACCAAGTAATTGAAAGTTCCAGGCATTATTTCTAGATTTACTTGATCTAAAACCAAGTTTTTCCCTTGAAAAATTGAAACGTCCGACAAAGAAACAACCATAATCAGCAATATTTTTTAAGCATGCAAATTTATGGACTCTACTTTTCCAAAGGGTAGTTGGTGGGCAAATTCTATGATTTTGTCAGTAAAATTTTGAAGCCCGCACTTGTCTAGCGCTCTCTCAGGTCGGTCAATCCTAAAATAGGCAATAAGGGTAAAGCTTTTATCCCTTAATTGGATATAGTCGGGAATTTTTCCTTTTCCTTTCACTTTTAACAGATAGTACATTAAGAAATTAATAATTAAGATAAAAAAATAAAAAAAGTTTTTATGATACGAAAATCTACTCTATTTTTGCCGAAATTGTTTTAACTACAATCAAACTGCCAACAAATATACTAATTATGAAGTTTTTCAACAACAAAATTCTACTCGTAACTTTAGCCGCTTCTTTGTTAATCACTGCCTGTGACCCAATTAAGAAGATGAGCAAAAAAATAAAATGCGAGAATTTTAAAGCGGCCCCGCAAGTAATGGAAGTAAGAGGAGATAGCTTTGAAGTAGGTTTTACCTGCAAAATGCCTCCTGGCTCTGTTTACAAAAGAGGTGTAATCAAATTCGAACCTGTATTATTGTACGGTAACAATGAAGAAAAAGTATTACAAACATATGTGGTTCGCGGGCCAAGTGCAAAAGAAAATGCTGATATAACTATTGATGATAAAGGTGGCAGCTTTACCTATAAAACTAAAGTTTTGTATGAACCAATTATGAGAAATTGCACTTTGGTAGTTATCCCCAACTTGAAAGTTAAAAACTATGAGGATGTTTTAGATAAATGTTTAGAGTTGCCAAAATGCACACTAACGTGGGGTATTGTCACTACAGCTGACAGTTTCAATACTGAGGAGCAAGTTTCAATCCCTTCTGCAATGAATCATGGCGATGCAATGGAAAGAAAAGCTACAATTTTTTATATAGTTGATAATTGGGATTTTAAACCAAAATTTATTTTGGCCAAACCTCAAATTAGCAATCCAAGCGAGCTTAAGCAACTAGTTTCCTATCTTGCCGATAAAACATCGTTTGCTTTAACAGGCCTTACTCTTAATTCATCTGCATCTCCAGACGGAACTTATAAACGTAATGCACTATTGGCTCGCAATCGTGATATTACCATTTACAACTTTGTTAAAAAAGAATTAAAACGACTTGGCTATGCCGAAGTGAGCGATTCTTTGTTTTCTGCACGTACCAAAACAACGGAAGAAATGGATGGGTTGAAACAAGCTATTGACACCTCAAAATTAACTGACAAAAAATTCTTCTTAGATATTTTAAACTCTTCAGATTTACCCGATGTGAAAGAACGCAAAATGCGTGAAGAATTCGAATTGGGAAAAAACCATATGTATAGTAATAGTGCTAAGAAGCATTGGAAATCTTATCGCTACATATTGGATCATATCATGCCGCGGCTTCGTCGTTCAGAAGTAACAGTAGCTGGTGAAAAAGGTGTTCGTTCATGGTCTGAGATTAAAGACAAAGCTGAAAACAACAATTTTGACAGTTTAAATTCAAGTGAAGTACTTCGATATGGTTATCAGATTGAAGATATGAAACAAAAGGATATAGCTTATCGCTATTATATTACCAAGTGGGCCGATGATTGGACAGGATACAACAACCTTGGAGCCATATTAATCATGCAAAGAAAATATGCTGATGCTAAACAACAGTTAGATAAGGCACTTTCATTATCAAAAGAGCATGGAGAAGTATATAACAACTTGGGTATTTGCAATCGCAATATGAGACAGTACGATAAAGCAGAAGAAAATTACAGACAGGCCAAGGCCCGTGGTATTAATGAAGGACAGAATATGGGAATTTTGAGCATGGTGAGAGGTAATTATACTGAAGCTATTACTTATTTCAAATCGGCTGATAAAACTTGTCAATACAATATGGCACTTTGTTATACAATGAATGGAGAATTTGACAATGCTCAAAAATCAGTGGATTGTATGGAGCCTAAATCTAAAACCGCTCCTACTTATTACTTGAAAGCCGTAATTGCAGCTCGTGCTAAAAAATTAGATGAGCTAACCTCCAATCTTGGCAAAGCTATTTCTATTGATTCTAAAATGAGAAGTAAAGCTGCTGATGATAAAGAATTTGAATCGTTTAGAAGCCGCCCTGAGTTTCAAAAACTAATGAATAAATAATGAAAAAATATTATAGATATAAAAGCCGACTAAACTTAGTCGGCTTTTTTTATGCTATGCTCCAATCAATTTCTCTCAAATTGTTTTTATGCAGGTAAGCATTTGCAAGGCTAAAGTGTTTACAACCCATAAATCCATTATAGGCAGAAAATGGAGAAGGGTGAGCAGCTTTTAATATTAAATGTTTTTTATAATCTATCAAGTGAGCCTTGTTTTGAGCATACTTGCCCCATAACAAGAACACTACGTTCTGGTTTTTTTTCGATATTATTTGAATAACCTTATCCGTAAAAAGCTGCCAACCAAATAGCGAATGAGATCCCGGTGAGTTGGCTGTAACTGTCAATATTGAGTTGAGCAGAAAAACGCCTTGCTGTGCCCATATTTGTAAATCTCCATCCTCTTTATTTATCAAAACTCCCAAATCACTTTCTACCTCCTTATAAATATTGACCAATGATGGCGGTGGCTTAATGCCATGATTCACAGAAAAACATAATCCATTTGCTTGCCCAATTCCATGGTAAGGGTCTTGCCCTAAAATAACCACCTTGATTTGCTTCAAAGGAGTAGCTGCAAAAGCCGCAAATATTTGGCTTTCAGATGGTAGCAGTAAGTTTCCATTCTCCTTTTCCTTTAAAAGAGAATTTTGCAACTCGCAGAAATATGGTTTATTGAATTCCTCAGCCAGTAATTTCCCCCAATTTCCTGCAAGCTCCTTATCTGTCATCTTATACCAACTCCATTACTGTGCGAAATGATACTTGCTTGTCACCAAAAATCCTATGGGTTTGATGGCGAAGCTCAGGACCAAATTCATTTTGGTAATTTTCGAGTGCCTTCATATCAAAGCAGGAATATTGAATAACGTAGGTTATGCCGTCGGTCTCATCCACAAACAACCTGTACATCTTGTGATCCAAGAAACATCCTGTACCCATAACTGCTGGGAGGTGAATCTCCTTCATCCAATCCAACCATTGCTCATGAATTTCATGATCAATTTTTATTGAAACATTATATATAATCATGATGCAAAAATAGGTTTGACAAAGGAGAGAACATTTAATTTAGAATATTTAACCCTTGCTCTTCACAGGCTCGAAAATTCCAACCGCCGATTCTTATATTTAAATTTGCAAGTATGTTTTTTGCCTAAATAGCAAATGCTTTATAGAGTCTATCGTTATTGGGAGGGGCCAATCTTACAGAATTTGCGACCGAAAAGTGGTGAACTCTCAGAAGCACAGAACTTATAGTAGTAATCCACAAAGTGGAATTACCGACCTCTATTAGAAATAGTAAGCTACTTGTTAGAAAATTAAACATCTCAATAACTTTAAAACAAAATTAGCTGTAATTTCGCGAGTACTAAAATGAAAAACAACTTAATAATTAAGGACTTGCTAAATTTTCGAGTTCTATCAATAATCCTAGCCGTTCTTACCTCATGTCTGCCTTGTCTTGCCCAAAAAGAGACGATGGGCTCTGGCTCTTGCATAATCAATATGGGTGTTACCCCACAAACTATTGGCAATGGACTTAAGCCCTATGGATTGGTATATGACTTAATAAAGAATTACAATGTACCCGTAAAGTGGGTAATTGGGCAAAACAAGGTAAAAGACGGAATTGACTTCTGCCACAGCGGCGTTGCTTACAAAGGCGGCACTTTCATTATCCCCGCAGAACATCGAACAGCAGCAGTTAATGTCTGCATTGCATCATGGCAATCTCAGGGTGTGCAGTGTGTTACTACAACTTCTGCTCTTACTGTAGATGTTACTCATAATCTTTGTGCGGTTCCCCGTTGGGCTTTGGATGCTCAATATGGTAAAAATGCTTGCCAATATATTACCAATTGTGGTATACCTACTAATTCTTGTAGCTATAAAACTCCGGTTTCACTAGATTCATGCGACGATATATATGTAATGCCTCATAGCGATCCAACTTGGAATACCCATGGTTGTTTGAAAGACTGGAATAAGAACTGTAAAGGTGCTATTTGGGCTGGTTGCCATGGTGCTAGTTCATTGGAGAATCTTTGCAACCCTAGCAATACTTCGCAAAAATGCAATTTCTTAAGTTCGAGCACTTGTGTGCCTTTTAGCTCACACAGCAATTGTACGCCAACCTATAAACACCAAAATGCCTGTCACACAGCTTTCCAATATATGGGTTCTGATGACAAAGCACATTGTAATGGTTCTGAACAAATATACTTACCTTCAAATGGAAATTGGCGTTCATCAACCTATGTAGGTTGTTACGATCCAAAGACTTCTAATTCAGCTACGAACTTATGTGGTCGTGGTTTTGGAGATGATACGCGGGGTTATGTTTGTTACCAAAGTGGGCATAGCTTATGCAAAAATAACAACCCTGAAAATGTTGCTGCACAACGTTTGTTTATGAACTTCTGTTTCATGGCCACTCAAGATAAAAACTTTAAAGTAATCATTAACGGTACACAACCTATAATGGTGAAGAATACAGCATATTCATTGTCAACAACAGTAGCAGCTGGAATTGCACCTTATACATATCAATGGACTTCATCTGTAGCCGGCACATTTTCTCCAAGTTCAACTTCAGCAACTCCTACTTTTACTCCAACTGCAGCAGGTAGTGCAGCTATTACTTGTGTAGTAACCGATGCATGCGGCCGTAAATCATGTGCTTCTAAGTGTGTTACCATTAAAACAGGCAATCAAAATCCTTCAGCTGTAAATGATACAACTTATATGAATGCGAGTTGTGTTTCCGCAAGTCCAGCAACAGTCTGTCTTAGTGTATTGGCAAATGATGCCGATGCTGATGGCGATGCCCTATCAGTGACTTCATTAAGCAATCAAGTTGGCGGAACATGGACTTATACTGCCGGTGGCAATGTATGTTTTACTCCTTCTGCCAATTTTTCGGGAACTGCATCAGTAACTTATACAGTATGTGATAATCACAGTACCCCAGCTTGTGTTACTGCAAAAGCAGTTGTAATAGTTGGAAGTACAGAATCGCATGGCTGTACTTCAAACCAAGTATATGGTTTAGAAGTAGCAGGTAGCGGAGATACCGTAACCACAAATACAGGGGTTACCAGTCCTGATGAAGGATTGGGCGAGCCTGACGGCGTAGTTGCTGAGTTAGGTAGCAGCGATGTTTATGTTATTCAAATGTCAGATACTATTAGTGTTGGCGATACCTTATTTATTTATTGGAAATCACTTTCGGGAACCTCATCTTTTACGATACAACAAAGTTTAAATGGAAGTACTTATGGAACAACTACATCATTTAGTACTTCAAGTACTTCAATGATTAAGTCTAATTATGTAGTAAAAAATTCACCAAGCACAAGCGGTGCTTTATCATTTAAAATATTAAGAACAGCAGGTACAGTAGATATTGATGCAGTTGACTACGGTCACTGGAATTGCATGTCTAGAGTTCCAAACATCAATGATGACAATGCCAATGTGATGGAAGACCTGCCAGCAAGAATAGATGTCCGTGAAAACGATGATGACCCCGCTAATCAAATATTAACAATTACAAAAATTGTTGTACCACCAGTTCATGGTAAAGCAGGAATTAATACAGATAGTACCATTTCTTATATCAATACTACTGATTATAGTGGAATAGATTCATTCAGCTATCGTGCTTGTAATACAAGTGGTTATTGTGCTGATGCTTGGGTAACAATCAATGTTATAAACGACAGTTGTTCAGCAGGTTCATACAAAACAAAATCAGGTAGCTCTGATACAACTATCTATATCAACCCTTCAGGAGATACTTATTTTTATCAAGGTTGTAATACAAGTAATTATTCTTCGCAAACAAGCAATACAGTTGCAAAACAATGCGGTGGTGTTACAAGAACAGGTCTTCAATTCTCATTATCAAGTATACCGTCAGGTGTTACGATATCTAAAGTATATTTAAATATGTACCGCAATTGTGGTTCATGCAATAACCAAGTAGGGGTTTATTATATGACTCAATCTTGGACACCTTCTCAATGTACTTGGAATAAGGCCAATAGCTCTACAAACTGGACTACCGCAGGCGGTAAATTTAATAGTTCGGCTTCAGCTTGTCTAAATCTTGGAACATCATGTGGTACTAAACAATGGGATATAACCACTTTGGTAAATGGGTGGTATAAGAATACGATCACCAATTATGGTATTTTATTAAAATACACTAATGAAAGCAATTCAAATAGTGATAAATTCTCTTCGCAAGAATGCACTACATCCTCACAAAGACCTAAATTGTGTGTTACTTATTCAATACCTGTAACATGTGTAACAATTCCCAACAGAGCTCCCTTAGCTAACCCAGATAGTGCCACTACTAACTCATCCACTCAAGTAAGCATTCCTGTTCTTAGCAACGATGGGGATATTGATGGTAATACACTTTCAATTTCATCTATTGTGGGTAGTGTGAGTAGCGGAAGTGCTTCTATATCTGGTACTAATATAATCTTTACCCCTACTGCTGGTTTTAATGGTACAGCAACTTTCTTATATAGAAATTATGATGGTACCACTTATGATACTGCCCGCGTTTGGGTAATAGTAACCAATGGCGGGCCTATTGCCAATAGGGATACAATGAGCACAAACTCAGGAACATCAGTAACTAGAACTGTGACAAGCAATGATACAGACCCTGAAGGCAATGCTCTAGCTTCGCCTACTTTGGTAAGTTTGCCTAACTATGGCATTGCATCATTCTCGGGTAATTCACTTACTTATACTCCACAGTCTAATTATACAGGTTACGACACGCTTATCTATCAAATTTGTGAAGCATCCTCTAACTCATGCGGTGCAAATCCATTGTGCGATACGGCTATTGTAATTATATATATTAAAAATCAAAAACCAACAGCTACCGCTGACACTAAAACAGCAAATCAATGTACACAAGTTGGTATTGATGTTACTTTAAATGATACAGACCCAGAGGGAGGACAATTAACGGTATCATTAGTGACCAATCCTTCACATGGTACAGCAATCTTATCTGGTAACATTATCTTATATACTTCTGCTTCTGGATATACAGGAACAGATACCTTTACTTACCGTATATGCGATGATGGCTATAGTTCATTGTGTGCTCAGGCTAAAATATCTGTTACAGTTAGTTCTACTGCTACAAATACCAAACCTGTTGCAGGTGATGATTATGATACAGCTCTTATCAAAAGCACCATTTATGTTGATGTTCTTGCGAATGATGTTGACGCCGACGGCAATACACTTAATATATCCTTGCCAACTAGCGGGATTTTGCAGCCGACACGTGGTACCGTTTCAATTTTTAATTCTGGAATGATTAAATATGTCGTAAACCATAGTAGCACTTTTACTGGCAAAGATTCTTTCGATTATATAATATGCGATGTGCAACCTTCCTCATCTTCCGGATGTAATGTTGCGGCATCTAAATGTGATACTGCTAGGGTTTATGTGACCATTCAAAATGATTCCTTTTGTTTTAATGATGTGCCTTATTGCGATACTAATGCAACTACAATTAATTATTGTACAGGTTCAAAGGTTGCAACACTGTATGCTGGTCAAACCATGGATGCAGGCACAGTTACTGTTGGAAATGATTCGAGTTACGTATATGTAACTTATCAAACAGCTAATGGTTGGTCAATGAGTGAAGTGCATTTATATGTGGGTGATTCAGCTTCATGTCCAACTTCAGGCGGAGGGAATCCAATCCCTGGCCATTTTCCTTATAAATCAACTTTTAGTTCTGCTACTTATACGCTAACCGTAAAAATTCCAGTTAGTGATCTGCCTCCATGTTATATTGTTGCTGCTCATTGTGTTGTAAGTAAAACTACTGGTGGCTCTACTCAAACTCAAACTGGGTGGGCTGATGGGTCTCCTTTTTCTGGAGCAAATTGGGCTACCTATATGTCGTATTGTATTCAATCTTGCAATTATTCAATATCTGGGAATGTATATAACGATACAAATGGTTTAAGAGACAATACCGTTAATGGTAATGGGATAGGTAAAGCAAGCACTACGCAACTATATGCCAACCTTTTAAATTCAAGCAATAATGTAATACGCACAGTTGCAGTTGCAACTTCAGGTGCATACTCCTTTAGTAATTTATATAATGGCAGTTATACTGTTCAAGTTTCTACTGTTCAAGGTACTGTGGGTAATGCAGCCCCTGTGACCTCGCTACCCACACAATGGGTTAACACAGGAGAGTATCTTGGCACTGGTGTCGGAAATGATGGGACCATTAATGGAAAAGTCTCCGTAACAATTAGCAACACCAATGTAACCAATGCCAACTTCGGTATCGAGCAACGTCCTTTCCCAAGTTCAGCAACTGCATCGAGCCAAGTTAACCCAGGTGGAACGACCAGCGTAACAGTAGCATCAAGCCTTTTCGCACCGTTCGACACAGCGGGTAGGATAGACACCATCAAGATAACAAGCTTCCCAACGAATGCGACTAGCATCACCATCAACGGAACCAACTATACCAGTTCTACGTTCCCAGCAGGAGGTGTAAAAATACCAACGAACACTAGCGGACAGCCCACACAGAGTATCACTGTTGACCCGATAGACGGAACAGTTACTGTGAGCATCCCTTTCACACCTTATGACAATGCAGGCTTCCCAAGCACCAGTGGCGGCAATGTAGATTTACCATTTACGTTACTAAGCTTAAGCGGCAATGTATACAACGATACCAATGCTTTAAGAGACAATACTGTAAACGGAGCAGGCATCAACAAGCCGAGCACCACACAGGTATATGCGAACTTATTGAACGGAGCAAATAATGTAGTAGCCACTGTAGCAGTAGCCACAGGCGGTTCGTACTCATTCAGCAATCTTTACCCAGCAGCCTACACAGTTCAACTGAGCAGCGTTCAAGGAACAGTATCAAGTGCAGCCCCAGCAACTTCATTACCCACACAATGGGTGAACACAGGAGAGTACTTGGGCACAGGAGCAGGCAGTGACGGCACAGTAGACGGCAAACTAGCAGCTACTTTATCGACCACCAATGTAACCAATGCCAACTTCGGTATTGAGCAACGTCCTTTCCCAAGTTCAGCAACTGCATCGAGCCAAGTTAACCCCGGAGGGACGACAAGTGTTAATGTGTCTGCTAGTTTGTTTGCACCTTTTGACTCGTCAGGCAGGGTGGATACAATCAAGATTACTTCTTTCCCCACCAATGCCACAAGCATAACAATTAATGCAACTACCTATACTTCTTCTACCTTCCCAACTACAGGCGTTAAAGTACCAACGAATAGTAGCGGACAGCCAACGCAGCCTATTACAGTTGACCCAGCAAACGGGGCAATAACGGTAAGTATACCTTTTACACCTTATGACAACGCAGGGTTCCCAAGTTTAAGTAGCGGTAATGTAGATCTACCATTCACACTTTTGAGTTTGAGCGGCAATGTATATAATGATACCAATGGTTTAAGAGATAATACAGTTAATGGATCAGGTATTAGTAAGCCGAGCAACACACAGTTATATGCAAACTTGTTAGATGGTTCTAACAATGTAGTTGCTACAACACCGGTAGCTACAGGCGGTTCATACTCATTCAGCAATTTATACCCAGCAGTATATACAGTTCAACTGAGCACCAACCAGGGCACAGTAAGCAGTGCCGCACCAGCCACAGCATTGCCAACCCAATGGGTTAATACTGGTGAATATTTAGGCACTACTAGTGGAAATGATGGAACAATTGATGGCAAAGTTTCCGTGACACTTTCTACTTCCAATGTGAGCAATGCCAACTTTGGAATTGAGCAAAGACCTTTCCCAAGTTTGGTAACGGCTTCGAATCAGGTTAACCCAGGAGGTACTAATAGCGTGACGGTGTCACCAAGTTTGTTTGCTCCTTATGATACTTCGGGTAGGGTAGATACTATTAAAATTACAGGTTTCCCCACAAATGCAACAAGTATTACTATCAATAGCACGACTTATACATCTACTAATTTCCCAGCGGCAGGTGTGAAAATACCGACCAATACAAATGGACAACCTACACTTAGCATTAGCGTGGATCCTATAGATGGGGCTGTAACGGTAAGTATACCTTTTACACCTTATGACAATGCAGGGTTCCCAAGTTTAAGTAGTGGCAATGTAGATCTGCCTTTCATACTTTTGAGTTTGAGCGGCAATGTATATAATGATACCAATGGTTTAAGAGACAATACTGTGAACGGTGCGGGCATCAATCAGCCTAGTACTACGCCTATTTATGCAAACTTGTTGAGCAGTGCCAATAATGTTTTAGCAACTATTGCAATAGCTAGTGGCGGTACCTACTCATTTGCCGGATTATATCCTGCCAACTACAAAGTACAAGTTAGCACCAATGCAGGAACAGTGGGCAATTCAGCACCAGCAACTGCATTACCCACACAATGGGTCAATACTGGAGAAAATCTAGGATCTGGTAGTGGTAGCGATGGTACAGTTGATGGAAAACTAGCTGTTACCTTGTCCACTTCAAATGTAAATAACACGAACTTTGGAATTGAGCAAAGGCCTATGGCGATGGATACTACTACTATTAGTCAAGTTAACCCAGGCGGAACAACAAATGTTTCGGTATCAGCTGGCCTATTTGTTCCACAAGATTCAGGAGGAAGAGTTGATTCATTAAGCATTATTTCATTCCCTGTTAATGTAACGAGCATTACTATAAATGGAACAACCTATACTTCTTCTACTTTCCCAGCAGCAGGGGTTAAGATTCCAACAAATAGTTCAGGTTCACCCACGCAGCCAATTACTATTGATCCAGTGAATGGAGCAATTACAGTAACTATTCAATTCAAACCATTTGACAATGCTGGTTTCCCCTGTATTAATCCATGGACCATTTCACTTCCATTCCATTTACTCAGCATAAGTGGACATGTATATAATGATTTGAATGCATTAACTGATAATACAGTAAGTGGTGCTGGAATAAACAAACCCAATAACACACAAATCTATGCTTACTTATTAGATGGTTCTAATATTGTGCTATCTAAAGTGTCAGTTGATAGTACTGGTTCCTTTACATTTAATAATCAATACCCAGGTTCTTATACAACCATGATTAGCATTTCAACTGCCAATGTAAGTAACCCAGCACCCGCTGTATCACTTCCTACTAACTGGCTAAATACTGGCGAGTTTCTTGGAACTGGAGTAGGTTCTGATGGAACAGTAAACGGCAAATTAGCTGTAGTGTTAGCTAGTAGCAATATTATTAATGCTAACTTTGGTATAGAACAGCTATGCTTAGCTCACAATAAAAGCTATACTGGTTTAAATCCTAATGACTTTAATAAACCCTCGAATAACACAAGCTATCCGTATAAAATGGCACTTGATGACCCAACTGGAACTGAAGATGGGGTTGTTAATGGATTTTCTGCAGCAGTAAAACCTGGTAAAGTATCGGGTGCTGACCCTGAAGATGGAAGTTATGGTGGAACAACAGGAACAAGTGGGTTGAGAAAATTTGTACTTACTAACTTACCTGATTCAGCAAATGATGTAATAGTTTATTTCAATGGTGCAAATAATATCATTTTAAAACCTGGCCCTAGTAATAGCGACAGCTCTTATGCTTATTGGGATGCTGCATCAAGCAGGTATGAAATACCTAATTTTAATACTTCTAATTTGTCAGTGTACATGAGAAAAAACAATCATACAGCTTTCTCATTCAACTATGGTTGGAAAGACTCTGCTAGCGAACTAGGAGCTTTGGCAACATACTCAGTAAGTGCATTCAGCCCGCTGCCAGTAACTTGGCTTGGGTTTACCACTAAATGGAGCGGTATTGATGCCAAACTTGACTGGAGCACATCATACGAGTTGGACAACAAATATTTTGAAGTACAACGCAGTACCAATGGAAAGGATTTCGATTACCTGTTCACTGTTGATGCATCAGAAACTAAAGGTATAAATAACTATTCGTATACAGATGTAAATGCAGGTAAACTAAATACCTCAACTATATATTATCGCATTAAACAAACGGATTGGAATGGAGAAAGTAGCTACTCTAGCATTAGATCATTGGGTAAAGCTAATAAATCAACCACGGCTAGCTATAGTGTTTTCCCCAATCCCTTTTTAACTACTTATAATATTGCGATAAATACGCATGAAGATAAAAATATTGGATGCTTTGTTCAATGTGTAGATGGGAAGGTAGTATATAATGCCAGATACAATTTGCGTAAAGGACCCAATAATTTAACCATGACAGAATTAGAAACAATGCCCGCCGGTATTTATATTATTACTATTACTGATGGGCAAAAAACGGAGATATT
The DNA here is from genome assembly GCA_947477885.1 of Bacteroidota bacterium. Lineage (GTDB taxonomy): Bacteria > Bacteroidota > Bacteroidia > UKL13-3 > UKL13-3 > CANJUD01. The sequence continues at coordinate 99,696 of CANJUD010000011.1, read as the reverse complement.
TAAAATCACTAAGGTGAACAATTATTAATAATAAATTTTTGTGAATCTTATTTTAGGGAGTTGTTGGTTTTGCCAACAGCAGGAAGCTTGGGAGTAAAATCCTGAGCTTTTCTGTTTATAACATATATCTCACTTTAAATTAATCATTAAAGAATTTATGTTATATTAAGTGGCAAACGAATTTCTGCACTCAACCTTTCACAATAAATACAGGGACACTTACCCTATGTCTAACTGCATCAGCTGTTTCGCCAAATAATAGATCTTTAAATCCTTTGTGTCCATGTGCCCCCATTACTACCATATCGGCTTTGTGTTCTAGTACCATTTGGGGAATAACTTTTACAGGGCTGCCATAGCCCACATAGCAAGCTGCACGGTACCCGCGTTTGATAAGCTCTCCTGTATATAAGGTAATGTTTTCCGTATCGCTTTGAGTTTCGAAGTCAAGTATATCTTCACCAATAAGACGAGCACCTGCGGTTTCTACTGCATGCACCAGTATGTATTCGGCTTCGTCTCCCCCGTGGGCAATGGCATGCTCAATAGCACGCTTGTCCATATCAGAAAAATCGATGGCTATGCAGATGCGATGGTGGCGGGGCAGTTCTAAATGTCCAAGTTCGCGGGCCAGCCCGTGGGGGAGTTTGTTGCTGCGTTTCCTAAATATACTGAGCCACGGCGTAACCAATATATATATAAATAAAATGATAGCTGCGAATACGACGACCATAATTAATACTTGCTGCCACATGGGTGCTGAGGGAATATAAGCACTGAGTTTTTCATAAACCAATTTGCCATTGAGCCCTACTATAATAATAGTAGAAAGCCATGCTAATATTTTAAGCCAAGTGGCAATGGCATATTTTCCCATTCGCTTTTTGCTGCTCACAAAATGGATCAGCGGAACCATGGCAAAACCAAGTTGCAAGCTAAGCACCACTTGGCTTAATATTATAAGACTGCCCAGTGCACCAGGACCTGATATGATAATAGTTGCTACTGCGGGAGTGATAGCCAACAAGCGTGTGACCAAGCGACGCAGCCATGGCCGCAATCGCAAGTTGACATGGCCTTCCATAATTATTTGCCCAGCCAATGTGCCTGTAATGGTGGAGCTTTGCCCGGCAGCTATCAGTGCAATGGCAAAAAGGGCAGGAGCCAAACTTCCAAACAAGCCATCTAAAAGTTTATGGGCATCTTGTATCTCGACCACTTCATATTTGCCATAAAACGAACCCGCTGCTAAGATTAAAATAGCGGCATTAACAAACAAAGCCAGATTGAGTGCAATGGCAGAGTCGAGCACGTTATATTTAATGGCTTGGCGAATACCTTTGTCGTTTCGTTCGTAGCGTCGTGTTTGCACTAGGGCAGAATGTAGGTAAAGATTATGCGGCATAACAGTAGCACCAATAATACCTATAGCAATATATAATGCTTCACTATTTAATTTGCCTGGTACCAAGCCTTTAAATATTTCCAGAGGTTCAGGTTTAACGATAAACATTTCTATAATAAATGATACGCCTATAATACATACCAATACTATTATAAAAGCTTCCATTTTTCGCATCCCTTTATTGAGCAGAAAGAGCAGCAGAAAAGTATCGAGGACAGATATAGATACACCTACTAAAAGTGGTATCCCAAATAAGAGATTAAGGCCTATTGCCATCCCTATTACTTCAGCCAAATCGCAAGCAGCAATGGATATTTCAGCCAATATATATAGACCAATATTGGCAGCCTTTGGATACATGGCTCTTGATGCTTGAGCAAGATCGTAACCAGAAACAATTCCCAATCTGGCAGATATACTTTGTAGCAACAAAGCCACTAGATTGCTGAGAAGGAGTATCCATATAAGTTGATATCCGAAGCGGCTACCTCCTTCTAAATCTGTGGCCCAGTTGCCGGGATCCATATAGCCCACACTCACCAAATAAGCAGGTCCAAAAAAAGCTAACAGACGTTTCCATTTCCGTCCATCAGTAGGTATATTAATACTACTGTGAACTTCACTCAGCGATTTGTTGGGTTGGTTTACCACCAGTGTTCTTTTTTATGTTTTCGGAAGCTATATATTTTTCGTCCAGTTTTATCAATATATATATTATTAACGCCATCTTCTACTTGTGTAACTCCATTAATAAAACTGCCAGCTAAAGTATATTGAGGCTCTATTTTAAAAACAGCATCAATATCGATATAGCCCCAGGCCTGTTTATATTTTACAGCAGCTAAACCTTCGCTATAAGGGGCATAGTCATCAAAGATAGGACGTACTTTCATATAACCTGTCATATCTATCATTCCCCATTTTTTGTTAAGTACTACACCTGCCAATCCGCCACTAAATGATTCGGCCCACATATATTCTCTAGGAATTATAATTTTACCTTTGTGGTTTATATATCCCCAAAGGCTGTCCAAAGTAATTGGGGCTAGCCCATTGGCAAAGTCAGCCGCATTTATATATTTTGTTTTTATGGCCAATTTGCCTGCAGTATCAATATATCCATAATATTTACCTTTTCGCACCAAAGCCAATCCTTCGCAGAATGTTCCTATATAATCATATTTGGGTTTGAGTATATAATTACCTGTTGTATCAATCAATCCCAAAGTCTTATTTTTAATAATGATAGCCCTGCCTCTGTCAAAATCACCCACATCATCGGCATCTGTGGCAAATACAATATCCCCATTTGTGTTCATAAAACCAATTTTATAATGCTGGGTAGGTGTTTTGGTTTCATAAGTAAAATATTGTGATAATACTTTGCTAAATCCATTTATAAAAGGCTCTGCTATATCTACTCCTTTGGGCAATCCAAATAGTTTTTCGCCTTTGGTATCAATAAAATGTTCATAATAAATACTGTCTTCAACCAAGCTTAATTCGCAACTAAAATCGTGGGCCAAATGGTAGCGAGCAGGAATAACCATATTGCCTTTTTTATCGATGAACCCATAACGCCCGTTTAATTTTATTCGAGCACGTTCGCCATAAAAAAAATACGCATCATCAAAAGGTCCTTTAATAGCAACTTCGCCTTTGGTATTGATATAACCCCAGTGCAAAGAATCAGTTCTTACAGGTAATAAATCATACGATTGGGAAACAGAAAATTTCGTAAATAAAAAAGCCGAGACAATTAGAATATATTTAAGCATCGCTTGCAAATTTACCGAAACAAACAGATATGGGCAAACTATATAGACAAAAGATACAAGACAAAAGACAAAAGGGTGAATGATGGATTATAAATAATGAAGGGAAATATCGGACCTATATTAATTATAGCTTGCTTACAAATTTGTTGCCTTTTATATAAAAACGATAGGGTAGCAATGCGTCTTCAGCTGCATAGTCTACACCAATTCTAGTTGTTATTATAATATTTTTTTTGGGAATAGGTGTGGCATCTTCAATCCATATTTTATTGCCGGTCAAGTGTTCTCCATTATATGATGTGTTGATGCCTATTGCTTTGCTTAGCTTACCTGGCCCTGACGACAGGATGCGGTCCACCTTTGTTCTATTTCGTCTTTGCAACATATGTTCCATACCTTTAATGGGTTCGATGGCCCTTATTAAAACCGCATGCGGCACACCTTCTAAATGAGTTACCACATTAAATAAATGATGAATCCCATAGCATAAATATATATAAGCTACACCACCTTCTAAATACATAGTACTTGTGCGTGGTGTGTTCCTATTTCCATACGCATGCGATGCTTTGTCTATTATTCCATTGTATGCTTCAGTTTCGGTGATAATGGCTTTGCAGGTTTTGCCCTCTATTTTTGTAAACAGTGATTTACCTAATAATTGTTTTGCAACAGACACAACATCAGTTTGTAAATAAAAGTCTTTAGTAAGTTTGCTTGGCATGCAACAAATATATTATATAATAAACTACTTAGAAAAAGGAATTACATTTATATATTTATCCTATTTTTAAAGTTCGCATACTCATGCCGCCAAATGACACCTCTTCATAAGTATGTTCTATTTTTTCATTAGGCTCTGCTAAAGCAATACTATATAATAATGGAATAAAATGATCGGGTGTGGGAACTGATAATGGGCCTGCCTTTCCAGCTTTTTCATAATTTATGATATCATCAAAGTTGCGATTATCTATTCTACTTTTAATCCACGCATCAAACTCAACAGCCCAATCGTAAGGTTTGCTGTCGTTGATAGAGAATTTTTCGAAGCTGAGTCGAAGATTGTGAACAATATTGCCGCTGCCGATAATTAGCACACCGCGTTCGCGTAAAATACATATTTGTTTGGCTAGGTCGAAATGATGTTGTAGTGGTTTAGCATAATCGATGCTCAATTGAAAAACGGGAATATCTGCAGTAGGATATATATGTTTTAAGATAGTCCAAGCACCATGATCCAATCCCCACTCTTCAGTAGTTTTGGCATGGGTTAGAAGTGAAGTAACTTGGTTCGCAAATTCAGGTGAACCAGGTGCAGGGTATTGCACGTCAAACAATTCCTTTGGAAACCCACCAAAATCATGAATCGTTTCTGGCTTAGGACTGGCTTGTACAAAAGTTCCATTAGTAAGCCAATGAGCTGATACTATTAATATAGCTTTTGGTTTTTCTATGAGATTAATTTCCTCACCTAGTTTTTTCAAACTTTGTGTGAAAGGATTTTCCCATAAAGCGTTCATGGGGTTGCCATGCCCTACAAACAAAACAGGCATTAAAGGTGAAGGGGCTAATTGTTTTGTTATATTATCAAATTCGTTTAGTTTCATAGCTGCAGCTGCAAAGGGTGCTAGTGCTAGCAGTTTTAAAAAATGTTCGCGTCTAATGGTGTGTTGCCACTATAGTGTTTCTTAATACTATCAACAACGGATGCATCAATTAGGTTTTTGGGAAGCTGCCCAGTATAGCTGCTTTCTCTAATGATAGTGGCTGATATATTAATAAGCGGAGCATGGGTATATTTTATATTTTGGTGCAATAATATATAATTACTTTTTGCTTCTCTATTATATATATAAAGTTGGTGTTGATGTATAATATGCTTATAGTTTTTCCATTTGTAAAACTTGGGAAGATTATCGGTACCCATAATTAAAGAGAATGTATTTGCAGGATATGCAATTTGCAAATGTTCCAATGTTTGATGAGTAAAAGATGGCAAAGGCAAATGTGTTTCAACATCGCTTACTTTTATTAGCGTCTCATTAGCAAAAACTGTTTTTGCCCATTCCAAACGTAATTCTACAGGAGCAAGTTGATGGTTGGTTTTAAAGGGATTTTGAGGCGATACCACCAACCAAACTTCATCGAAAAACTGTAACATATATCTGGCTATAGCCTCATGCCCTTTGTGAATGGGGTTAAATGAGCCAAAGAAAAGACCGATTTGCATACTGCAAAAATAAGTATATACACCATACCTAGTGCTATTATAGTATTTTTGCAGCATCAAACAAAAACAACATATTGTAGACCAACTTGCAGACTGGTTGCACGGCCTTGCTAACAAAATTACGTTTAAGAAAATAACAATTCCTGAAAGCCCATTCTGCTTATTTGTTTTCCCCGATTGCGCTATGCAAATACATGTAATTTCATTAGCTGAATATATAATAGAAAAACCCAGACCGACATTTTTTAATGAGCTCTCTCAGCAGTTCCATGCCGTGCAAACCATTCATTTATGGGAAGACCAGTGGTATACTAAAAATAGTATTATAAAGAATCGTATTCTAAGTAAATTGGGAGTGAGTAACAGAATACATGGAAGGAAAACGGAAGTGAAAAGAATTGACAAATCAATTGCTGAAGTGTTTATGCAGGTTCAGCATTTGCAAGGTTATGCAACAGGTTATTATAAATATGGATTGTATGAAAAAAATATAATATATGCAATAGCACTGTTTAGTAAAGTAAGAAAGATGCGACAAGAGAACTATTACTCAGCAGAGTTGATTAGGTATGCAAATTTAGATGGTTTCCATGTGAGCGGCGGTCTAGGAAAACTCATTAATCATTATATACAAGAGCATGGTCCGAATGATATAATGACATATGTTGACTGCGATTGGGGCAATGGCGATGGATATAAAAAATTAGGTTTTGAAACGAAGGAAATTACTCCGCCACAAATGTTCTGGGTAGATCCTAAAACAAATCAAAGGCATTTTCCAGCAAGGTTTTGTAAAGAGAATGGATTAGACTCGGTGCTTAATAAATCAGCTATTTTGAAAAATTATGAATTGATAGAAATATACAATAGTGGCAATATAAAAATGATTAAGTTGTGTTAAACATCGATACAAATATCTATAATAGTATGATGGTACTTGGACCCACAGCCAGTGGTAAAACCAAACTAGCAGTACAACTTGCATATGAACAAAACGGATGTGTATTAAGTGCCGATTCAAGGCAAGTTTATAAACATTTGGATATTGGTACAGGGAAAGATTTGGAAGAGTATATTATATATGATAAACAAATCCCCTATAAATTAATTGATATTGCAGAACTGGGAACACAATATAATTTAAGTAATTATATCAATGATTTTAAAGATGCTTGGAAACAATGCACAGATGCAAAACAATTGCCTATTATATGTGGAGGAACAGGTTTATATTTAGGTGCGATATTGAAAGGGCATAGCTATGCCCATGTTCCAGTTAATGAAATATTTAGAAAGGAATTGGAATCTTATTCCAGAGATAAATTAATAAACTATTATAATAAGTTCCCTCAAACGGATTATCATCAAATAGCAGATTTGTCAACGCAGAGAAGACTGATTAGAGCAATTGAAATTGTAAAGTATCTGCAAATAAATATATTACCAGAAACAAGTTTTCCGCAAGTAAAACCCTATATAATAGGACTGGGTCAAACACTAGAACTACGCCGCGAGAAAATAAAAATGCGTTTACAAAACAGACTAGATAGTGGATTGGTAGATGAAGTGAAAACCCTTTTACAGCAAGGGTTGCAGCAAGAATATTTAATCAAGCTTGGATTAGAATATAAGTATATAACGTTATATATATCTGGACAATTGAAATATGAAGAAATGCAAGAACAATTATATAATCATATTTGCCAGTTTGCTAAAAGACAGATGACCTGGTTTAGAAAAATGGAACGAGAAGGATATGATATACACTGGTTGTAGTTACTGTCAGTCTGAGTTTATCGAAGATGGCTTTTGGAAGGGCATACTCAAGTTGTGGCCCTTCGATAAACTCAGGGCGACAGTTATCTAATCTGATAATTCTTAAACTCTCCTATATGGATTCCTGTGGTTTGGTAAAACCAATTCAGCAATCTTTTTTTTAGCGGCAATTTACTCGAAAGTGTCGGGTCGAATTCAAAGGTCCAGTTTGTTTTTTTGATTCGGTCGGCTATTACAGCAGGATGGTTGCCCGTAAATTTCTTTACTGAATCAATGCTTGAATAATTAAATACGCTTTCGTCTTTAATATTTTCTTCCATCCAATTATCATCGTGCCATAGTTTTTCAAAAGCTTTTCGCTTTTCCGTTTGTGTGCGTGGGTCCTTTACCCAACCATAGTGATGTATGGTTGCATCCACCAATTTGCAATATAGTTTTCTATCACCTTTCCTAAAACTCATGGCATCTTTGTGTGCGACGCAATACTTGGGTCTTTGCGCACCACACGCACTTCTTTTTTTTGCCAATGGCGTGAGTCGGCAATAAAATCGTAGGAACCAAAGAAATTAATGTGATTAAATACCAAGCCTTCCACAGTTTTATCGTCTCTATATAATTGCATAGCGTCCTTTATTTTGGTCAAGTCGTTTTCATGAAAAACCTCATCACCCTGTATATAAAAACACCAATCCGTATCAGCACTAATGGCATTATATGCTTTGTTGGTTTCATCGGCAAGTACACGTCCACCTTCACGCAGTGTTTCGTCCCAAACTGTTTCTACTATTCGTATTTTGGGTGAGCCAATACTACGTATCAGCCCAAGCGTATCATCATCCGACTTGCCCACTGCAATCACAAATTCATCACATATAGGCAGGATAGAGGTGATGGCCTCCACAATGGGAAAATCATATTTCACAGCATTTTTAATAAAACTAAATCCAGTTACCTTCACTTGTTGATATTTGTAAGCTGCAAATCTATAACATTAAAACGATTGTGGTGGTACTTTTGCAAAGTTTAGAAATTAAAATCAACGACAAACGCAAGCTATTATTATATATATGAAAAAGAAAAATTTGCTGAAACTATTATATACATTTTTGTTTGTGAGTTTTGTACTTGCAAATCCTATATTAGCCCAAAAGAAAACAACGCGCATTTTGTTTTTATTAGATGCTTCGGGCAGTATGTTGAGCAAACTTGATAAGGAAACCCGCATTGTTGTAGCAAAAAGGCTGCTTTCTAATATAGTGGATAGTCTTAAAACAGTAGATAATTTAGAAATCGCATTACGTGTGTTTGGGCATCAAAATCAGGCAAAAATGCAGGATTGTAATGATACGAAGTTAGAAGTCCCGTTTACCAAAGACAACCACGATTTAATCAAAGAAAAATTAAAAAAGATTAGTCCCAAAGGTACTACACTTATTGCACACTCGCTCGCCATGTGTGGTCCCGATTTTCCCGTAGACCCTGCAGCCAGAAATATTATCATACTTATTACTGATGGTATAGAAGAATGCAAAGGTGACCCCTGTGCCGTATCAGAAGCATTGCAAAAAGCTGGCGTAGTGCTCAAACCCTTTGTAATAGGCCTTGCTAGCACGGTCGATTTCAAATCGGCTTACCAGTGTGTGGGGCGTTTTTACAATGCCACTACTGAAGAATCTTTTAATAACGTATTGCGTGTTGTTATAGCCCAGGCGATGAACAATACCACGGTGCAAGTAAGTTTAATTGATGCATTTGGCCGTGCTGTGGAATCCAATGTGCCGATGACTTTTTATAATATGCAAAACGGACAGCTCGAATATAATTTTGTACATACGCTTAATGACAGGGCATTGCCCGATACACTTACTATTGAACCCACTATAAAATATAGATTGGTGGTGCATACTATTCCAGAAGTAGTAGTTGAAAATATAGAACTGCAAGCAGGCAGACATAATATCATCCCAGTTGATGCTCCTCAAGGTTCGTTGCAACTTATTGTGAGTGGATTAAATCCCAATGATAAAGTGCAAAGCTTAATTAGAAAAAATAAAGAATATTGGACATTGAGTGAGCAAGATTTTAATACAACAAGAAAGTATATAACAGGATTATATGATTTAGAAATCCTCACACTGCCGCGCATATATATGAAAGAAGTATCTATTGATGCTTATAAAATAACGCAGATACAAATACCTACACCGGGCAAACTTTCTCTCGTTTCTTTCAACGATATATATGGATCTATATATATGTGGAGCAATAACCAACTGGAATGGGTATGCGACCTCGACGAAAAACTTCGCCGCAAAATCATCACATTACAACCCACGCTGGACAAACCTTACAAACTTATCTATCGCTACAAGCAACACACCCGCGCCTATATGACTTTTGAAAAAGATTTCGAGATCAAATCGGGGTTGACGACTTCTTTGTCGTTGTGAGATGAGAGAGGCGGTTGGTGGGGACACCAACCACTTACCAATTAATTTAATCGGGGTTGACTACTTCTTTGTCGCTCTAGTGCATGATTGGTTGGTGGGGACACCAACCACTTACCATATGAAAGATAATAACAGGCCATCAAAAGAAACCCGCCAAGCATGGCATGCCAATCCCGCCAATTGGAAATGGGGAGTGTTCTATTATAATAAAGAAGACAAACGTGTCCTCTCTCCTAAAAGAATAAAATACCTGGGTTGGACTATCAACTTTGCAAATCCCTATGCTATTATAGTATTGCTTGCCATTGCAGCATTAGTCTTAGTGGTGGATTGTTTTGTGAAGGGGATGTTATAAAGATAAATCGGGGTTGACGACTTCTTTGTAGTTGTAGGAATTTATATATATATTTGGTGTAAACACAACAAAAAATATATTATATTCTTTGTATTACCCCGATAGGGTAAACAACCTTCTGCGAACTTTTTTGATAACGGTATCTAGCTTTGCGAAGGTTTTAATTTTGACTATATTCAAGAAGACAATTGCAATCAGGCGTCAGCCACGCTTCGACTCCGCTCAGCATTGCATCATAATCAGGCGTTAGCTACATCGTACATCGTATGCTTCGACTCCGCTCAGCATAACACATATAGAAAACAATTTCACATTTCTTTGGTTACTCATTATATCATTCGTAATTTTGTAGAATAATTCTAAATAAGATGGAGACCCAAGAAAAAAGCGTCGTGCTCATTTACAGCGAAGCCACCCCAAACCCCGAGACCATGAAGTTTGTGGCCAACCGCATGATATTCCCACTCGACAGTGCCGACTTCCCCGATAAGCAAAGTGCGATCGATAAATCGCCCCTAGCTGCTAAGTTGTTCGAATTTAATTCTGTGGCAGGTGTGTTCATCATGAACAACTTTGTAACTGTTACTAAAAAGCCCGAGATAGAATGGACTGATATAGTGCCTATTCTTAAAGAATATATAAAAGCTTGGTTAGAAGAAGGTCGCCCAATAGTTACCAAAACCGAAGTTGTTTTTGATGATAATGATTCTGATTCGGTGCGTAAAATAAAAGAACTTTTAGAGAACCATGTAAAGCCAGCAGTTGAAATGGATGGCGGTGCAATCAGTTTCAAAAGTTTTGAGAATGGAATTGTAACTGTGGTAATGAAAGGCTCATGCAGCGGTTGCCCAAGCAGCACCATGACATTGAAAGCAGGAATCGAGAATTTGCTAAAACGCATGGTTCCCGATGTGATTGAAGTTGTTGCAGAGGCTGCTTAAGGATTTCGAGTTCCCCGCCTTTAAAGGCAGGGCAATAGAAATTATCTTAACTTCATACCAATGATGGCTTTCTATTGATTATATATGCAGCGAATAACATCCTTAGCGTGTTATTCATTTATGACCTAATTTTGCAAGGTTGTAAAAAACCATTTTTTCATTAAGTATTATATCATTTAACCCAACAAAAATATGTGCGGAATTGTTGCATACATTGGCCCCAGAGAGGCTTACCCCATTTTAATTAAAGGTTTGAAACGCTTAGAATATCGTGGGTACGACAGTGCTGGTATAGCATTGCTCGATGGTACATTAGAAGTATATAAAAAGGCAGGCAAGGTTGCAGACTTAGATGAAGCTTGCGAAGGAATAGATAAAACCGCCCACATAGGAATGGGCCATACACGTTGGGCCACCCATGGCGAGCCGAATGATAGGAACGCCCATCCGCATGAAAGCCAAAGTGGCGAGATGGCTATTATACACAATGGTATTATAGAAAACTATGCATCGCTAAAAGAAGCCTTGATAAAAAAAGGCCACACCTTTAAAAGTGATACCGATACAGAGGTATTAATACATTTGATAGAAGACATCAGAGATAATACCGGTGTTAGCTTTGAAGAATCAGTACGTATGGCTTTGTCGCAAGTTGTTGGGGCTTATGCTATCGTTATTATTTCTAAAACCAATCCCGAATATTTGATAGGAGCACGCAAGGGAAGTCCGCTTGTGGTAGGTGTTGGTGAGGGTGAATATTTTATGGCCAGCGATGCAACACCAATAGTTGAATATACAAGAAATGTTATATACCTGAACGATGGCGAAATTGCAGTTATAACTGTTGATGGACTTACCGTGAAAACGATAGACAATGTTGCCAAAACTCCCTATATACATGAATTAGAAATTAACTTAGAGAATCTGGAGAAAGGTGGTTATGAGCATTTCATGTTAAAGGAAATATTTGAACAGCCTAAATCTATATTAGATAGTTTTCGTGGAAGGATACATAATAACAGCGAGATAGTGATGGCTGGTATAAACCAGTACGAAAACAAACTCAAAAATATAAATCGTATTATCATAGTTGGCTGCGGAACTAGTTGGCATGCGGGTTTGGTGGGAGAATATTTGTTTGAGGAATTTGCAAGAATACCTGTTGAAGTAGAATACGCATCTGAGTTTCGATATAGAAATCCAGTAATCAACGAAGATGATTTTGTGATTGCGATTAGTCAGTCAGGAGAAACGGCAGATACGCTTGCGGCAATAGATTTAGCTAAAGAAAAAGGAGCAACCATTTTTGGAATATGCAACGTAGTAGGTTCAAGTATTCCGCGTGCAACAGATGCAGGAGCTTACACCCATGCGGGCCCAGAGATAGGTGTCGCATCTACCAAAGCTTTTACTGCACAAGTAACCGCACTTATATTAATGAGTCTTTCCGTAGGTCATAAAAATGGACATATTAGTGATACACGCCTTCGTGAATTACTAATAGAATTGGAAACAATTCCAGATAAGGTTGAGAAAACACTTAAGTCGGATAAGTATATAGAAGAGTTAGCTGCCATATATAAAGATGCCCGCAACTTTTTGTATTTAGGCCGAGGCGTAGGTTTTCCAGTGGCTTTGGAGGGAGCGTTGAAACTGAAAGAGATAAGCTATATACATGCCGAGGGTTATCCAGCAGCAGAAATGAAACATGGTCCAATTGCTTTGATAGATGAAGAAATGCCAGTGGTAGTTATTGCAACTCAACGCAATCATTATGAAAAAGTAGTGAGCAATATACAAGAAGTAAAAGCTCGTAAAGGAAAGATAATAGCCATAGTTACTGAAGGCGATACTGTAGTAAAAGGTATAGCGGATTATGTAATAGAAATACCAGATACGGAAGAAGCCTTCTTGCCACTTCTTGCAACTATACCTTTACAATTATTATCATATCATATAGCAGTAATGCGAGGCTGCAATGTTGATCAGCCAAGAAATTTGGCTAAAAGTGTTACGGTGGAATAATATTATTTCAAAAGCGTCATGCTGAATTTATTTCAGCATTTGATGAGTATTCTATGGGATGCTGAAATAAATTCAGTAAGACGGCGTTAACAGATTTACTTAGTGGCTATTACCTTCATGGCCGTGATCATGTCCTTCTTGCCCAGTCATACCTTTTATAACTTCCGATTTTTCGGCAAAGTATTCAGCAAACCCTTTCATCTTTCTAGCAAGTTCTTCATTTTGTGTAGCTGTTTGGTAGGTATCGGCCATGGTCATTAAAGTTTGAAAAAAGAAATAGTTCATTTCATCAATTTTCATATCCTTGGTCCAAAGGTCAATACGCAATGCATTTTGTTCATGTGAGTCCCATATAGATAACATCACTGCTTGGTTTTCCTGCCATTGGTTATCGGAGGCATCGGAAGCACGCCATTCCATTTTACTAGGGATATTGTTTTCATCCAAATGAATTTGGAAATTTATTTCAGAGATTTTATTAGCCATAATACTGCAAAGTTAAGTTGACTTTATATATCATATTAAACAAGATATGCATATCTGTTTATAACAGCAAGCTGATATAAAAAAAGGCCTGCATGTGCAAGCCTTTAATAAAGATATTTTAGTTAAATATTACTTTGCAAATAATATTTTGCCAACAATTTGGGAGTTTTCTTTTTGTGTGGCATTATAAAAATATAATCCATCATTTCCTTTTACCAAAAGGTTGTTGGTATAATGTATAATGTTAAACGCAGATGCAGTTGATATATCTTTAACTTTGCTTAGCGATGTGTTTTGGAATTTGTATAAACGAAGGCCAGCACTGCCATCGCATATATATACTACCACTATTTACGGCTAGTCCATAAGGGCCTGTAAGTGTTTGTCTGCCAAGTGGTCGAGGTGAATATATGTTGGTAATATCTACAGCATTTAATTCATTAAAGCCAGAACCATTGGCTCTGCGTGTGCTAATAAATGCATTTGTGCCTTCTGCAACAACAGGGTCATTGCTTTGTACATGTTCAAAATTCCCAGCTTGCTTTGGGCTTTCAGGTTTGCTACAATCATATATCGACATTCCTGTTTCGCTGCCTATAAATAAATTTCCATTTGCAGCTTGTATGGTCTCCACATTGTCATTTTTTAAAGTCATTTTTGCTTTGAGGTCATTGGTATTATGGAAAACATATAATTGAGTATTTACCAAAGAATATATATAATTACCAATAGATGCACTGCGACTAAAGCTGCTGCTGATAACTTGAGGCACTTCTGTTTTTGTGTATGTTCCTGCTGAGCTAGCTGACTGGGTAATTGAAGAAGTTGTTGCCATAAATGCAAGAATGATTTGCTGCCCCACATTTATATTGTCAAGGACATGAATAACTTTATCTACTTCAACCAAATATAATCGGTTGCCCAATACTACTATTGCCAATATTTTTTAGTTGGTGTGGTTGGGTGCTTCCAGATGAATTTCGAATTTCGGCCCAACCTTTTTAAATAGGTGTGAACACCTTGTATGTATAATTAATAGTACAAGTTTTATTGCAACCCCAAAAAATAAGGTTGGCAATGGTGAGAAATAAGATACTTAGTTTTTTTATGATATTATATATAATTTATAATTTGAATCCGATACTGAGTTCTGCCCCTGTTTGTCGAAACCTATAGTTCCCATTATGGTTTGTATAGAGCATTTGATACTTGGGTGTGGTACCTAATGCAATTTTATAGTTTTTAAATTCTTTTGTAATTTTAGCGTTCAACAAATACACCCCATTTACTTCTCTACCATAGTTCATTATATGATAACCACCATCGTTTGAATGTGAAGGCAATTTGTATTGAGCAGCTGCACCTACTCCAAATGTATATCCCCACTTGTTTTTAAAGGTACCATTATAATTAACACTCAAAGGAATTTCAGCTACCCAAAAACTATTTGTATATATATCAGAATTATTTTTTCTCTCAACAAAATTAGTTGAAGAATTCAGCGTATTGAAATAATATGAAACTCCAATTTTATAAGCATTGATTCCAGAATTTATAGATACATTTTTTGTTATATGATAACCAATACTGCTTCCTATTTGAAGTGAGTGCAAGGGGAGGAGATTCACATCGGGACTAGCTGCCCCTATTGGGCTACTATTTGAATAGCCGACGTTAAAACCAAGTTGCCAATTATTATGTTGAGATTTTTTTGAAGGTTTTCTAATAGGCTTGTATTGAGCAACAGGTTCTATAATAGTTTGTGTTGTATTTAGCTGTTCTATATTATATTTTTTAATTGAGGATAACAATTCAACTTTATTATCAGCGTTCGATTCGTCTATAATATCAGGATTAGGGGTAAGAGATTTTGGTATTATATTATTTCTATAATATGAAACAATAAAGGGGGTATGAATATTTGTTGTGGTTTGTTTTTCGGATATCTTGTTCTCGAAAATTTCTCGCCCTTTAAGTTGAGATAAATTATTAGCTATTGGCATATCTGATTTACTATTATAATACAATGCAGAGAATGTGCAAAGTAAAGTGAAAGCAGCAAAAATGCTAGCCTGCCATATTCTGCGATTACGATCAACCTTGTCAAAATGTGCAGCAATACCTTTCCACACCTTTTGGGTGGGTTTGTATTCATTACGCCCCGAGGCGTTGTGAAGCATATCGTCGAAATTATCTGGCCTGCTGGCTTGCATGATCTTTGGTTCGTTTGGGGGTATTCTTTTGGTTTTCTATAATAGGTTTAAGCTCGATATTTATTTTGTCCCAACCAATTCCTTTTGGAGTAACATCAAGATTTTCGCCCAACTGTTTTAGCATTTGGTCGAAAATATCACGTTCTTCTACTGTAATTTGATTTTGCATCATTGTATCTTTTTAAAAAACAATTTTACCATTATTATGTGAAGTGGCAATCCGACCTTTTGCGGTTAGTAATCTAGCCAAAAGCATTCTAGCTCTGGTATATTGCGACCTCGAGGTACTTTCATTGATGCCTAATATTTCACCAATTTCTTTATGTGAATAGCCTTCGATAGAGTATAAATTGATAACCGTGCGATACCCATCGGGCAAGGCTTTTAGGGTTTCAAAAATATCTTTGGCGTGGAGCTGGGCATCGGTTTCTACATCTTCAGATATATAATATTCAACTGCCTCAAGTTCCAATTGTTCTTTTAATCTGCGGTTCTTGTGTAAATGGTTTAAAGCTGTATTGACCATTAATTTCCGTAACCAAGCTTCAAACGAGCCGTCGTATCGATACTGGTGAATATTGGAAAAAGCCCTAATGAAAGCATCTTGCAAAACATCTTCAGCATCTTCGATTGTTCTCAAATAGCGAAAACAAACACCGAGCATCTTGCCGCAATAATTTTCGTAAATGGCCTTTTGAGCCTGCCTGTCTCCGTCGAGACAGCGGGCTATGGTCTCTTTTTCATTTACCATGTTCTGTTCTTTTGATTTGAATGATATAAATAAAACAATCGAATACGCAAATATGCTGCATATAATCCAAATAAAATAGTAAAATGTTTTTAGTCAGATATTTTATATCTACGGATACGGGAGTTCAAAGTTACTTATTTAAGGATTGTTATTGGGTTATTTTTCGGGTCGAACACTTGGCCCGATACCAAACGTATTTTATTTTTCTTGTCCACTTCTATCATCGCACTGCAATTGCAATCGAAACCATTTTCAGCCATACCCATCAATGCTTTTCCATTTTTAAATAGTCCACCTTTAAAATAGCAACCCATATATAAATTGGTGAGTTTGAAAGGAAGTTTAATCACCCATTTGCCCGCAGTATCAATATAGCCAACAGTATTATAAAATGTATCTGTATTTGTTTTGTCAGCATAATACTATAGGATGGCAGCAAAGGCAAGCCCTTCGCTAAAACTGTCAACCAAAGTAAAATTTTTGAACTTGGGATTTGATTGAGCTTTTGCTGGGCAGCTTATCATAAGTAATGCTATAAAAACTACCATACTAAAAAGAAGTTTTTTCATATTATTGAATGTGTTTTGATAGCAAATATAAGTTTTTTGTTTCAGTGATAAAGCCATTAACTTTTTACACTAAAGTATATAGCTTATTTTTGCATAAATATTTTGGTAAAGATAGCAAACATAGAATTGGGCGAGTTCCCATTATTACTAGCACCTATGGAAGATGTGAGTGATCCGCCATTCCGCTATGTGTGCAAACAACATGGGGCGGATTTGATGTATACTGAATTTATCAGTAGCGAAGGCTTGATTCGCAATGCAGCAAAAAGTACACACAAGCTCGATATATTTGAATATGAAAGACCGATTGGTATACAATTGTTTGGTTCTGAAATAGAAACGATGCGTGAGTGTGCAATAATTGCCACACAAGCCAATCCAGATTTGGTAGATATTAATTATGGATGCCCTGTAAAAAATGTAGCTTGCAAAGGAGCGGGTGCAGCGTTGCTTCGCGATATTCCCAAAATGGTTGAGATGACTTCAGCCATGGTGAAAGCAACCCACTTACCTGTAACCGTAAAAACGCGATTGGGATGGGACGACAGCACGAAAAATATAGAAGAAGTCGCTGAACGCTTGCAGGATATAGGTATACAAGCACTCACAATACATGGCCGCACAAGGGTACAAATGTATAAGGGTAGTGCGAATTGGGAATTGATAGCGAAGATTAAAAGTAATCCCAGAATTAGAATTCCGATATTTGGTAATGGCGATATCGATACCCCTCAAAAAGCATTGGAATATAAAAATACTTATGGAGTTGATGGTATTATGATTGGTAGAGCAAGTATTGGAAATCCGTGGATATTTAATCAAATAAAAACCTATTTAAAAACAGGAATAATACCTGAACCACCCAGTATTGCCGAGCGGGTAGAAACTTGCCGAACACATCTTGAGTTTTCTATTAGATGGAAAGGGGCTTGGGAAGGTATTGTAGAAATGAGGCGACACTACGCTCCTTATTTTAAAGGGTTAGAAAATTTCAAACCCTTCCGTAGCCGCCTGGTAGAAGCCAGAGACAGTGATGCCGTCTTGTATATATTAGATGAAGTTTCTAGCCATTACGAAGGCGTGGAAGTTTAGTATTTACTGAAAAAGTGAATAAGGTGTATATTGAATGTGATTAAAAACAATCGTTGGCTAGGTTGATGAATTATATTTTTGTGGGCCAAATATTTTATGGCCGACGAAGAATTATATTATAGACTTGCTCTTACTTCTGTTCCCAATGTGGGGCCTATACTTGGCAAAACCTTGTTCAGTTATTTTGGTTCAGCTGCAGAAATATTTAAGGCTAAAAAAAAACAATTAGAGCGAGTGCCTAATATTGGCGAAGTAACGGCAAATTCTATCATACATTTTGATAATTTTGATTGGGTTAGTGGAGAACTAGCTTTTGCTGAAAAGCATGATATTAAAGTGGTATTTTATACAGATGAAGGTTATCCTTCACGCTTAAAAAAATATGATCAAAGCCCATTGTTATTGTATTATAAAGGTACAGATTGCTTGAATAGTAATTTTAGTGTAGGCATTGTGGGCACGCGTGATGCAACAGATTATGGAAAACGTTTCACTGAGAAATTAGTTGCTGAATTACAACCATTCGGATGCACTATAATTAGTGGACTTGCTTATGGAATTGATATAGCAGCGCATAAAGCTGCAATTAAAAATGGGTTACCTACAATAGGAGTTTTGGGTAATGGTTTAAAAACTATATATCCAGGGCAGCATAAAAGTATTGCAGCCAAAATGATAGAGCATGGAGGCTTACTTACCGAGTATCCCAAAGATGAAATACCAGATAGAAATAATTTCCCTGAACGTAACAGAATCGTTGCTGCATTAAGTGATGCACTGGTAGTGGTAGAAAGTGGAGAAGGCGGCGGAAGTATGATAACGGTAGAGTATGCAAGCGAATACAAAAAACCGATATTTGCTTTACCAGGTCCGTTTGATGGGAAATATTCTATGGGTTGTAATTCACTGATAAAAAATGGACATGCAATGATGTTAGATTGTGCAGCTGATATAGCAAATTATTTAAAATGGGGATTGGAAAGTGGGAATACAAAACCTCAATCAAAACTATTTGAAGACTTATTACCTCATGAACTTAGCATCGTTCAACTGCTCAACGAACACAAAAAACTACATATAGATCAGTTAGCCTCATTGCTCGAAATGCAATCGCATACCTTCACTTTTACCTTGCTCGATTTGGAAATGAAATCATTGGTGAGGGCTATGCCAGGGAAGTATTACGAATTGTGTTAATATATAAGTACTTATTTCACCAAAGTAAGTTTACCTTTCACACTCATATAGTTTAGTTTGCCTATTTCCACTACACCTTTACTTAGGGCATCGCCTATATTGTTATAATCTTTTTCAGAAGTATGTATAGAGCCATTTGTGGCTTGGGCTATTTTTATATAATCAAACAAAACTTTCCGGTTGGTTACGCCACACACAATTATATGTATCGGTTTTTTAACCAATGATAGTAACTGCAAATCTCTCACTCTTGCGAAATTGTCGGCAATGAGTATAATATCAGTTACAGTACGAAATTGGTCTTGTGCTTTTAATATCGCTTCAATATCTCCTTCGGGTACTTGGCCGCCGCTGCCTTTTTCCATGGCACGGAAAGCAAGTTTTTCTACTTTGTTTATAGAATCACTTTCTATACAATAAATACCTCCCGTCTTTCCTGGCGGGCCATCGGGGTGTTCGTCGCCATCGTTAAAAAAAACAAATTTATTTATTTTTCCTCTGTCAATTTGCATGCGTCGCCACACAAACATTTGCGTGGTAAAGGTATACATGCTTCCAGTTACATCTTCAACCACTACCATATTGCTCCATGTTTTGTTGCGGTCAAATATCATGGGCAAAGAACTGTCTCGCAAGCCCGCCATTGCAAAATTAAACTTGCCAATATGATAGTCGTTTCGCACCATCACTGTGTCTTTTATATATCTAGTTTTAACATCGTACTCTGCCTCTCTGTCTTTATTGCCAGGCGTTTTAAACATCACACCTACTTTGTAAAGTATATTTGTATTGGGGTAAAATTTTCCTGAGTATGTAGTGTCTAATATTTTTCGTTTGATTGCTTTTTTACGATAGGGGATATATTTTTCATCCACTTTTTCAGTACCTCTGGCAATTGATTTTAGTATAAAATCTACTTCACTACTTGCTCCTATTATATCTCGGATACTGTCACTTAGAAAATATTTGGCAGAAATTTCAGAAGGCGGGGTGAGGTAGAACACAAACCCATGATATAATAATTTGCTGCTGCTTTCGTCGGGGCAATTTTGTTGTTCTATAATATTCCATTCCGCTGTGGTATTATCAAATATTTCGGGAAGGATGGTATATAGTTTTTTCAATCTTTGTGTGTTGAGTTTTTTTTGGTCAAAACTATCATTGAGTTTGAAGCGGGTATATACCAAATCTATGCGGTCAATAATACCATTGCGAATAGCCTGTATGTTTTTTCTCAAGTTACTATCTGTTTCAGCCTTGGCAAACGACATGTGTATTTTGATAATATCGCCAGGGCTATATTTATATACGGGAACTTTTACAACGGGTGTTTGCTCTATTAAATACTTAAAGCTCACCACTTGTGCATAGGAGACATTTACCCATAAACAAACAACGATTTTAAAAGAAAAGTAAAATAGCCGCATTAATTTATTAAACGTAAATATTTCAACATTATTGTATAGATAGCTACGCATTTGTATGCAAGGTAATATAATTAACTTCTTTTCCAGTTTGTTCGAGTGCCGTTTTGCAACGTTCTATATGTGTATCTGTGATGATTACTTGGCCTGGATAACTATTTGCGGCCATCTGCAGAAAAGCCATGCTACGGCTATTATCAAGTTTTTCAAATATATCATCGAGCAACAATATTGGATATATATGAGTTTGCGAATATATATAATAACACACCGCCATTTTTAGAGCTATAATAAATGTTTTTTGCTGCCCTTGCGAAGCATGAGTTTTTACTGGGAAATTATTCAAGGAAAATTCTAAATCATCCTTATGAATACCCACCGATGTGCGTTGCAATATCTTGTCTTTCTCAATAGATTTTTGTAGCAAAGTGCCTAATTTCCCTTGTTGTAACGGACTATTATATATAATATCTGCCACTTCAGTTCCCCCACTTATTGTATGATAACTATCTACTACAAATGGAACAAATTCTTTAATAAATAAAGTTCGTTTATTATATATATATTCTGCAGCAGGAATCATGACTTTATTTAAACTTTCTACTTGTTCTGTATCAAGAATATTATTTTCCATTTGCTTAAGCAAACGGTTCCTATGTTCAACTGCTTTATTATATAAATTCAAATTGCTTAAGTATTGTTTGTCCAATTGGCATAAAGCCATATCTATAAATCGGCGCCGTTCACTGCTTCCTTCTTGCAATAACCATATATCTTGTGGGGCAATAAGAACCAAGGGCAGCATGCCGATATGACTTCCCAATCTGCCCACTGCATTGTTATTTACCTTAAAAGTTTTGCGTCCTGGTTTCTTTAATAATACTTGTACTGTTTGCTCAAAACTATTATTATCATATATACCCTCTAGCAACATAGAATCGCAATCATCTCGCACAAGCTGATGGTCTTGGTGTATCAAAAAACTTTTGGTGAAACTGAGGAAATGCAAAGCATCCAATATATTTGTTTTACCCGAGCCATTGGCTCCTGTAATACAGTTCACCCCCTCACTAAAATCCAGTACAAGTTCTGCATGGTTTTTAAAATTGCGGAGGGTGAGGTGTTTGAGGTGCATGTGGGATTTTAGGTATTGGGATTAGAGATTCGGGGATTTATTGCACCGCTTTTGTTCACGGAAAAACATTATATATATCTTTTCTGTGTATTACCCTAGCAAACTCAACAATTGAATTCTCAATATATAAACCAATTCTATAATCTCCAATCTTTATTCGATAAGCGTGCTTGTGCCCAGAAAGTTTTTTGAGATTGGTTAATTCAGACAGGCTATTTGCTGATTCAACTTTTAATATTGTTTTTCTGACAACTTCTTTTACATGGGCAACCTGTATTTTGTCCAAGTCCTTATGAAATCGTTCTAAAAACTCAACCTGCATATCAGGATTTAAGCTTTTTCATTATTTCTTCTCTGCTCACCTTTTTACTTCTGTCGGCCTTTTTCATTAAAGTGACTAAGCCTTGATCTTCCAACTCATCAATATCCATTGAGTTGGCGGCAATACCGAGCTTTTTTAATAGCTCAGATATAAATTTTATTTCCGATGGATTTTTAGGTTTTATAACTATAGCCTTCATGGTCTTATTTTTTATTCAGCAAATATACAAAAAACATAGAATTTATACAATCCTAAAATCCAATACAAGTTCTGCATGGTTTTTAAAATTGCGGAGGGTAAGGTGTTTGAGGTGCATGTGTGGCAATGAAATGCTTTAATTAATAATCTTTATATTTATAGAATGTCAATTTTCTTGTAGTTAAATCAAGTTTTACATACCCACCTCTAATTCCTATATAAATATGTTTATCATCGAATGCTGCGACAGAGTTAGGATACAAATTGTCCCACATCGCACCTTCTATAATAATCTGCTTTTTAAAATCATGTACAATATAAAAGTTCTTATGTGAGGCAATGAGAAGAGTATCTTTATACAATGAGTATGCTTCTGGAGAATCTTCAAAACTAATGAGATGAATAATTTTAAAACTATCATTTAACGTATCCAATTGGTATAATGTTCCATAGCTTCGTCTCATGTGAGCAAGGCCGCTAATGACAAATATTTTATTTTCAAATGAAAAAATAAATTTAACATTTAGTTGCTCTATCTCTATTTCTTTTTTAGTAGTGTCAAAAGATTTGAATATTAAATGGCCGCCCCATTCACCACCATTATATCCCATCAATTTTCCACTTGGCAATAATAATTCAGAGTGAGAACTTCTAGTTGCTTTTGTGATAGTTAATTTACCGTCCTTATTGTTAACGCAGAATCCTTTTGCACTATTAAGCCCATAATAATTATCTTTTGCACTTTCCAATAAATTCGTTTCTGTAAAATCGGACAATGGAATATTTTGGCCAAAGCCAAATAAGTTTGTTAAGCAGAATAAAAAAGCAAAAAGAAACCGCATAAATATTTAATTATAACCAGTGCAAAATTACAACACCTCCGTCCGCAAAAGTAAACAAACATCCACTACTAAATTCAACATCCCAAATCTTAAATCTTCAAATATCGTAATTTCATTTTCGACTGTCGTGAGTTCATTTATACTCATCGTTACCTCATTTTCTCCTGTCGAGAGTTCATTTTTGGAACAACATCAAACGATTTACGGCTATCAATAAGCTATTTACAAAATAAAAAATATTATAATACAATCGTAAATCCTTCCGCCGCGACGGACTAAAATCGTAAATAACTTATATATCTTTGCCCCATGACCGAGCAAGAAGCAAAAGAGCGGGTGCAAAAACTTACCCAGGAACTCAACGAGCATAACTACAAGTATTATATACTGAGCCATCCCACTATCAGCGATTATGAGTTTGATCAATTGCTGAAGGAGTTGGAGGCATTGGAGAAAGAGTATCCGCAATTGGTGGATGTGAATAGTCCTTCGCAACGTGTGGGTGGGGGAATTACCAAAAAGTTCAATACCGTTCCGCATCGTTATCCCATGCTTTCATTGGGCAATACTTATAACAGGGAAGAGCTGGAGGAATTTGATGCTAGGGTGAGAAAAGGATTGGGCATAGCTGCAAATATTTCTGCAACAGCTGGGCAAGCTCAATTAAGTTTCGAGGCTCCACAAGTCGATATACAAAGTGAAGGTGTTGAATATGTATGCGAACTCAAATTTGACGGGCTCAGCATCAGCCTCACATACGAAAACGGTGAACTACAGCGAGCCGTAACCCGTGGCGATGGAACACAAGGCGATGATGTAACCACCAATGTAAAAACTATTCGCAGCATTCCATTGAAACTGCAAGAAGGAAACTGGCCAAGTATTTTTGAAATACGTGGTGAAATATTCATGCACCGCAAAACTTTCGACAGGTTGAATGAGGAATATGCAGCTGAGCTGCGTGAGAAAGGATTGGATGAAGAAGAGATTCTAGAGAAACTATATAAGAACCCACGAAATTTTGCCAGCGGAACTTTGAAACAACAGAACAGTGCCGATGTTGCCAAACGTCCGCTTGATGCGTTTTTGTATTTCTTATATATTGATGATAATCCATTTGAGAACCATATGGAAAGTTTGCAAGCTGCTTCTCACTGGGGGTTCAAGGTATCAGACCATGCCAAGGTGTGCAAGAGTCTGGATGAAATATATAAGTTTATTGATTATTGGGATAAGGAACGCCACAACCTCAGCTATGAAATTGATGGCGTGGTAATAAAGGTAAACGACTATCACCAGCAAGAAGAATTGGGCTTTACCGCAAAAATTCCACGGTGGGCAATATCATATAAATTCAAAGCCGAAAGTGTATCGACCATTCTTGAGAAAATAACTTACCAAGTGGGTAGAACAGGTTCCATCACACCTGTTGCCAATCTAAAACCTGTGCAGCTTGCAGGCACTACGGTTAAAAGGGCGTCACTGCATAATGCCAACGAAATCGAACGATTGGATTTGAGAGAAGGAGATACTGTTTATGTAGAAAAAGGCGGAGAAATTATTCCAAAAATTACTGGAGTTGACACTTCAAAACGGAAAAATGAGCACGCACATTTATATATAACACATTGCCCCGAGTGTGGAACAGAATTAATACGAAAAGATGGAGAAGCCAATCACTATTGCCCCAACGATAATGGATGTCCACCACAAATTGTTGGGAAGATAATACATTTTATTGGCCGTAAGGCGATGGATATTGATAACCTGGGCGGAGAAACAGTGGAAGGATTATATAAAAAAGGACTGATAGAAAACGCTTCGGATTTATTCAGCCTCACTTATGATAAACTAATTGGGCTTGAGTTTGAAATGAGCAATGAAGCTGATGATGGGAAGCTCAAGAAACGCTCACTGCAAGAAAAATCTGTCCAAAATATATTGGTAGGGATTGAGCAATCGAAGCAAATTCCTTTTGAGCGATTATTATTTGGATTGGGAATTCGCATGGTAGGTGAAACTGTAGCCAAGAAGTTAGCAAAGGCTTTTGGCGATATATATAAACTATCAGAAGCTACTGTGGAGGAAATGATGTTGGTTGATGAGATAGGCGATAAGATAGCTGAGAGTGTATATAATTATTTTAGAGACTCAAGAACAAAATTCATTATTGATAAACTGAGCGAAGCCAAAGTTCAATTGAGCATGGTAGATGACGAAAATCAATTACCTCAATCAAATATATTAGAAGGAAAAAGTTTTGTAATTAGCGGGGTATTTGCGAAGCATAGCCGAGATGAATTAAAAGGCTTGATAGAAAATAATGGTGGGCGAAATGTGGGCAGCATCTCCAAAAGTTTGAACTATTTATTGGCAGGCGATAAAATGGGGCCCGAAAAATTGAAGAAAGCTAGCGACCTGAATATTCCGATTATTAGCGAAGAAGATTTTGAAAAGATGCTTTTAAGGAATTAGCCAAATCATTTTTCCACAGGATAATTAAATTATGTAGCAGCAAAATGGACAAATTTTGGTTTGAAAATTTGAAAAAAAAGTAGATTTTTGCAAGCGTATTTAAATTTTAAATAACTGACCATTTGAAATTTAAATTCAAAATGCCACATCGCCCCCAAAGAATTGAATAGCTAGTGCAACCATAATTTTTAACACAGCGTTAAGCCATTTAAAAGGAGGACAGAAACGGGAAATTTCACCAAGAAGTTACAACCTGTTAAAAAATTCTTTTTATTTGTTGCCCCAAAAACTGTGTCGCACGGCAATAGATTTTGATAATGAACGAGTTGACACATTAGTAGGATTAAACAAAGAAAAAATAAAGACCATGAAAAAGATTTTCATTCTAGCACTAGGTTGCCTTTTATTCTCAGGCATAACAAAAGCTCAAAGTTCAGATGGGGAAATGCGAGGTATCGTAACCGATGCTAAAAGCAAAGCCCAGTTGTCAGGGGTGCAAATTTCTTTATATAAGGAAGGTAGTGACGCTGGTAGCACCTACACCAACTCAGCGGGAGGATTTAGTTTCAAACCACTGACACCTGGTGAGTATTTAATTATTTATGCTTTAAAAGGATATGAAACCGATAGTTTTACCGTTAAGGTTGGTCTAGGTTCAATTGCATATGCCGACAATGAAATGAATGTTGTAGGTGCGAAAGGTAACGAAATTACGGGTATTACGGTGGTAACCAATAAAGTGAGAACCAAGACCAAATTAATTGATAAAGATGGTATTAATGGAAGTACATTCGATGCGAAAACACTTTCTAGAACAGGAGGGCAACGAGATCTCACAACTTTTGCAGCTAAAACTACAGGATTTGGTGGCGGTGTTGGTAATATAGGTGGTGCCCGTAGTAACGGCAATGCGGTATTTATTGATGGTATACGTGTAGGTAATTCAGTGCCTCGTGGTAGTATAGAGCAACTGCAAGTATTGGTAGGCGGAGTGCCCGCCATGTATGGAGACTTTACTGGGGGTGTAACAAATATTACCACTAAAGGACCTTCGCGTGTAACACACGGTGGAATAGAAGTTTTAAGTTCAAAGCTAACCGACCAATATAATTATAATTTGATTGAAGGATTTTTGCAGGGTCCGCTTTGGATTAAAAACAAAAATAAAAAAGCAGAGCATGTTGTTTTGGGCTACTCATTGGGCGGCAATTATACTTATGTTAAAGACCCAAACCCAAGTGCAATTGGCAACTGGTACGTAAAAGATGACGTATTGAATAGGATAGAGAAAACCCCTTTGCTTCTTTCAAAAACCAATACAGGTTATATGAATGCTGCCGATTTTGTAACCAAAGACGATATGGTAAATGTTTTGGCCAAACGCAACACACCCACTTATAATTATAACCTTAATGGAGCTTTAAAATTCCAACCCACCAAAAAAGTGAGAATTGATTTGGGAGGTTTTTATTCTTATGGCGATGCTATCAATTATAATTTTGGAAATACCTTATTTAATAATTCGCAAAACAACCACTCTGCAGGAAGCACGCTTACAGGCTATGTTAAGTTTACCCACACACTCAAGAGTTCTGAGAAGAAAAAGGGTGATGAGGCAGAAAGCAAATCCATTGTAAGCAATGCCTATTACCAAATTAGATTTGACTATACCCAAAGCAATAATTTAACCTTGGATGCAACCCATAAAGATAAAGTTTTCGATTATGGATATATAGGTTCGTTTACCACCAAGCGTGCTCCCTACTACGAGTTAGTGGGCGGCGGCCTAAATCCTCCTTCGCATCAGTTTATTACTCAAAAAAATGGAGTTAATGATACTGCTTATTATAATACCTATTTTGAGCAAAAAGTTAATTATGATACAGCAGTTTGGTTTGTACCAGATGCCCAAAATCGCAATGCTATTAGGGCAAATTATACCACGAATTTTTATGCTTACCAAGAGCAGCTTGGTCGCAGTGTATTTAATACAGACCAGATTAGGGCTAATTTAGCACTCCTTAATGGTGATAACCCTACCAGTGTATACTCTATGTGGAATAACGTGGGTTCTCCAGGTTCAGGTTATGGTAAATCGCAAACCGAGAAATACACTTTGTTTGCTATGAGTGAAATTACACTGCAAAGCAAACGTGACCCCAACAAAAAGCACGATTTGCAATTTGGTATCATATATGAGCAACGATTCTCACGCAGTTGGAGTATTGCAACCACGCCGCTTTGGTCATTGATGAGACAGCTTGCCAAACAAGCTGAACCTGCATTAGACCGTGCACACCCAATTTTGTCGTATGACGCAAATGGTGTTTTTCAGGACAGTGTTTCCTATAATAATATTGTAGGTAGTAGCCGCGAAGGAGTTTTTACTGGTAACCTACGCCAACATTTAATGGCTATTGGAGCAAAAGATTATAATGGCAACCCCGTTGGGCCTAACTCTTATTTGGATGTTGACATGTATGGCCCTGAACACTACAAACTAAGCTACTTTAGCCCTGACGAGTTATTGAATAATGGAACTGCTTATGTTAATTATTTCGGTTACGATTATTTAGGTAATAAATTAAAAGGTAACAAACCAAGTTTTGCTGATTTCTTTAATGATTCAGCAAAACGCACTATCGGAGCATTCCAACCAATATATCAATCAGCATTTATACAAGACAAGTTTGCTTTTAAAGATTTGATTTTCCGCATAGGTCTTCGTATCGACCGTTATGATGCCAACCAAAGTGTATTGAAAGATCCTTATTCATTATATCCTGCAAAAACTGTAAAAGAAGTACGTGCAGAAAAAAGCAAACTGTCAGATCAATTAAACCCTGCCATGGCTGATGATGCATCAGTATATGTAAATGATATTGAAAACCCGACTAATATCTTGGGATATCGCAGTACCAATCAAAGTAATAACCAAACCAAATGGTACGATGACAATGGGGTGCAGATTAATGACCCAACAGTATTGGCTACCGATCGCAGAAATTCAACAGGACGTATTGCTCCCTATTTGGTAGATAATAATCCAAATCAAAAACTAACCGTTAATTCTTTCCAAGCATACAGACCCAAATTGTATTTTATGCCACGTATATGGTTCAAATTCCCTATCAACGATGAGTCTCAGTTTTTTGTAAACTATGATGTATTGACACAAAGACCTCCAGAGGGTGTAATAGCTACCGTTGATGATTATTATTACTTACGTCAACGTTCAACAGAGATTATCAATAACCCAGCTTTAAAACCCATTCGTAAAACAGATTACGAGCTCGGATTTAAACAGCAGATTTCAAGCAACGCCGCACTTAGCCTTACAGCATCATATAGTGAAATGCGCGACCTTGTGCAGCTTTTCAAATACAATCAAGCATACCCAATTAGCTATACCACTTTTGGTAACCTCGATTTCGGTACCGTTAAAAGTTTCCGCGTAGAATATGAAATTAGAGATGCAGGAGCAGGCAAAAATATTAACCTTACGGCCAACTACATGTTGCAGTTTGCTGATGGCACAGGTTCAAATGCAGGTTCTAGCCAGGCATTGCTTAATGCAGGTCAACCCAATCTTCGTACATTGTTCCCACTTGATTATGATACAAGACATAACATTAAAGGTATATTCGATTTCCACTTTAATCCCAATGACGGGCCTAATTACAAAAGCAAAGATTCAAAAGGCAATACTGTAAAAATTTATCCTTTACAAAATGCAGGAGTAAACTTAACCTTCCAAGCACAAAGTGGTACACCTTATACTTCAAATTCTCAACCTATCAACGAAGGCCAAGGAGGAGTAGTGCAACGTTCACAAATTAAAGGTACTGTAAATGGCTCACGCAACCCTTGGAGATATTTGATGGATTTAACTATTGATAAAACTATCTTAATTAAAAACAAAGGCGAAGTTAAGAAAGCACCTAAAGCAGTTAACGTATACTTATGGGTAAATAATTTATTCAATAAGCAAAACATTACCCGCGTATATCGCTACACTGGTTCAGCTAGTGATGACGGATACTTAACTTCCGATTTAGGTCGCCAACAAGTGTCGCGTGCTAACTCATCTCAATCGTTTATTGATATGTATAATGTTCGCGTTAATAGCCCCGGCAATTATTTTACACCTAGATTGTTCAGGATAGGTATAAAATATAATTTCTAATTTAAAAATAGTAAAAACCAAAAAGCATCAAGGTTATGAAAATCTCAAATATATTTACCAAACAAAGCAAATGGTTGCTAACGGTATTACTCGCTGGCGCAATGGGAAACACTTCCGAAGCCCGCGAAATTATAGGCACCCCACCATCAGCTATCGACAATAATTTATTCCGCACCATGGCCGCTGGTTGTAAAGCCCCAACTGCCCAAGTAGATTTGGATATAAACAATGTGAGAACCACTATTATGAATGGTGGCGATATGTGGTGGAACCTAATTAGTGCCAAATATGAAATACCTAAAGTTACTGACCCTAATGGTATCCATAAACATTCAATATTTGCTGGTTCACTGTGGATAGGTGGTGTAGATGCAGGTAATAACCTAAAACTTGCAGCAATGACTTATCGCCAAAATGGTATAGATTTTTTTGCTGGACCAATTAGTTCCTCAACAACACCTGCTAGTGTAGACCCAATTCGTTGCGAATATTATGATAAAATATATAAAGTAACCCGTGACGAGATAGATATATATATTAAAAACAATAGCAATGCGTCTAAATCAATACAGGAATGGCCAGGCAATGGCAATACTTCCTTTGGAGAAGAGTTTTTCATGGCTCCATATGTAGAAGGAGGTGGAGGTGTAGGTTACCAAGCCGGTCAGGGTGATTATCCAGATATAAAAGGTGATCAAGCATTATGGTTTGTTTACAATGATATTGGTAATATACATTCTGAAACACAAGGTGTGCCTATTGGTTTGCAATTAAAAACTACAGCTTTTGCATTTACTACCAACGATGAAATAAATAATATGACTTTCTATACCACTGAGATAACCAACTTTGGTGAGCCAGTAAAAGATTGTTATTTTGGGCAATGGATAGACCCTGACTTAGGTAACTATTCCGATGACTACGTAGGTTGCGATACTACACGTAATTTGGGTTACTGTTATAATGGAGATGATGATGATGAAGGTATATTAGGTTATGGTGCCCATCCACCTACAGTTGGGCTTGACTTTTTTAGAGGACCAAAAGATGAAAACGGTGTAGAACTTGGACTGTTTGCATTTATGTATTATAATAACGACTTTAGTGTAATAGGCAATCCCACAAAACCATTGCATTATTATAATTACCTAAGAGCTATATGGCAAGATGGACAGCATGTAACTTATGGCGGTAATGGGCATGGTGGAGGTTCCACAGCTTATAATTTTATGTTTGATGGAGATCCGGTTAATAACATTGGATGGACTGAAAAAGGTGCAGGTAACCAACCCAGCGACCGTCGTTTTTTACAAAGTGCTGGGCCGCTTACCTTAAAAACTGGAGCACGCAATGAGGTGACTATTGGAGCTGTGTGGGCTCGCACAAGTATTGGCGGAGCAACGCGGTCACTAACCGAATTGAAAATAGCAGATGATAAAGCCCAAAGACTATTTGAAAATAATTTCCATTTAATAGATGGTCCAAGAGCAGCTGATTTGAGTTTGAAAGAATATGATAACGAAATAGTTGTTGTACTTGAGAATACGAATGTCCCTGAAACAGAAGGATACGAGGCAAGTATTCCAAACTCATTCACGCAAAATTTATATGATAGTTTTTATTATAAGTTCCAAGGCTATCAAATATATCAATTAAAAGACGCATCTGTAACCACAGGGGATCTAGAAAATACTGAAAAGGCTAGATTGGTGAAACAGATGGATATATCAGATAGTGTAACTCAAATTATGAATGATGTTTACGACCCGGTTGTAGGACAATTGTTGCCTGTATCAAAAGTAATCGGTAACAACTTGGGAATAATACATTCCTTTAGCGTAAAAGAAGATTTATTTGCGACTTCTGAAAAGCGGTTGGTAAATTTTAAGCAGTATCATTTTATGGTTGTTGCCTATGCGAACGTACTTAACGATGTAAAAAAAGCAAACCCAGAACATTATTTAGCAGGCCGTTTAAATGTGAAAAGATATACAGGCATACCTCATAAGCCAGACCCAACAAGCAGTGGTTCAAAAATAAATGCCTTATATGGCAGTGGCCCTAGTATCAAAAGAATGGAAGGACAAGGAAATGGAGGCAACTCATTGGAATTAACCAAAGAATCAATAGATCAAATATTGCGTGATGGAAAAATGGAGTTCCCGAGTTATACCAATGGATATGGCCCTATTAAAATTACGGTTATTGATCCTTTGAAAGTACCTAAGGCAGATTTCGAATTTAAGATACAAGATAGCGTAAAAAGGACAACCTATCCCAACGTGTTGGTAGATACATCAATCTGGATTTTAACAAACAAAACTTCAGGTAAAGACACAAGATGTAATAGCACCTTGAAAAAATTCAATGAGCAGATTATTAAAGAATATGGTTTTTCAATAAGTATAAAGCAAGTTTACCAACCAGGTGTAGCTGATAATATCGACAAAAGCTACGGTTCAATAGAGTCTTCGATTGAATTTGCTGACCCAACTAGAAAATGGCTGTCAGGTGTAAGGGATGTAGATGGGGAGACTCCTGAAAATTGGATTAGAGCCGGCTCTGTTGGTAAAGCAGATCCAGCAAATTTCGGATATGATAATAGTGGAGGTCTTGGTGGAGACGGATATAAATATACTTATGACTTTGGGAGATTGAAAAATACAAATCCTCTGGTAGTTGAGGGCTTAGATCCTTGGGAAAATTATGAAAAAATATGTGATGGGAAAGTGGCTCCCTATAAACTATGTGCTAGGGCACTGCGAGACGCTAACGGAAAAAACACCTATGGACCAGCATTCGATGCATCAAGTGTATCAAGCAAAACCGAAAATGCCATGTCTGATTTAATGAGTATTGATTTGGTAATAACACCTGACCAAAGCAAATGGACCAAATGTGTGGTAGTAGAAATGAGTGAAGACAAAGCACTTTCAGAAGGGAATAGAGAAAAATGGAGTATTCGAGACCATGCTTCCTGGACAGGTAAAATAATTAAAGACCCTAATACGGGTGAGTATGTTCCTGAATATGATGCAACAGATAGAGGAAGGTCGTGGTTCCCAGGATATGCTATCAATATAGAAACAGGACAAAGATTAAACGTGATTATGGGTGAAAATTCATGGTTGAAAGGTTATAATGGTGCTGACATGGTTTGGAATCCAACAGCTAATGTAGGCAACTTTAGTGGTTTAATAAGGGGCGGGA
Organism: Bacteroidota bacterium; assembly: GCA_947477885.1. GTDB lineage: Bacteria > Bacteroidota > Bacteroidia > UKL13-3 > UKL13-3 > CANJUD01. Next base: position 66,633 of record CANJUD010000011.1, on the reverse strand, counting down.
TGCATTATTTATATGTATGTGCTCCAGCAAAATACGGGAATTACACAGGGCCTATTTATGATGAAGGACTATCATATCAGCAGATTCTTAATACCGCAGTTAATAATGCAACCCAGAAAAAACAAGTTGCTTCGCAAGTGCAGTGGGTTACCATGCCTTATGTGGCAAGCGGTTACAATATCACCTACGATGGAGGCAAATTGAATATACCTGGTGAAGTGCGTTATCGCGTGCGTGTTGCAAAACCTTACGCAAAATTTGCCACAACATCCACTGTAAATAATGACCAGCCCTTTTATACATTTAATACAGATGATATAGCAGTTGATCATTCTTCCGATTTAGGCAAAGCAGCCATGGACAGAATCAATGTAGTACCTAATCCATATTATGGAGCTTCAAATTATGAAAATTCGCAGTTAGATACACGAGTTAAATTTATTAATCTCCCACCCAAATGTGTTATAAGTATATATTCACTTAGCGGCACTTTGGTAAGGCAAATCAAGAAAGAAGATGAACTAACTTATATTGATTGGGATTTGAAAAATCAAGCTCAGGTTCCAGTAGCCAGTGGTTTATATATAGTGCATGTAAATGGATTTGAATTGGGAGAAAAAATTGTGAAATGGTACGGCATTATGAGACCAGTAGATTTGGATACTTTCTAAAAAATAAAAAACACATTACTGAAATGAACCACATGAAATATTATATATCAGCAATCTTAGCCCTTGTTATTACAGGAAATGTATTTGCGGGAAACCCTGACCGCAGAGGGACCAATGGGGGAGAGCAACTGCTTATTAACCCTTGGGCTAGAAGTAACGGATGGGGCAATGTAAATACAGCAAATGTGCAAGGAATAGAGGCTACATGGATTAATGTAGCAGGACTCGCACAGACCAAACAAACCGAACTAGTTTTTTCTCATACCCGTTATTTAGCAGGTATTAATATCAATAACTTTGGGTTATCGCAAGTAATTGGTAAAAATGGAGGTGTGATAGGTCTTTCGCTTATGAATATTAATTCAGGCGATATACAACGTACTACCTACCAGCAGCCCGAAGGTGGTTTGGGAACATTCAATGTTCAGTTTACCAATTTGGCCATGTCATATGCCAAAAAATTCTCAGAAAAAATATATGGAGGTATGCTCGTGCGTTTTATTAGTGAAGGAACCTCTGAAATTTCAGGTTCAACTATGACGCTTGATGCTGGTGTTCAATACAGAACCGCTACTAGCACCGATGAACAAATTAGAAGATTAAAAGGCAATGATTTTAAATTGGGTATATCTGTTAAAAATATTGGACCTGATATTTCATATGCAGGCGATGCAATGAGTATCCGTGCTCAAGACCCTTCAAAATCATATAGCAGTACTTTGCAACAACGTTCAGCCAAAGATGGAATGCCATCGGTTGTAAATTTTGGTATGAGCTACGATTTTCGTTTAGATAAAGGCAAAGAAGTATTTTTCAATAGACTTACGCTAGCAGGTAATTTTACCTCACACTCTTATCAAGACAATACTGGAGCAATGGGTTTGGAATATGCTTATAAAAACTTTTTCATGTTGCGTTCGGGATTCTTATATCAACAAGGAATTTTTAGTGCCGATACCCGTAATACAGCATATACAGGATATCATGCAGGATTTACTTTAGAGTTGCCATTTGGAAAAAATAAATCTAGCTTTGCACTTGATTACTCATTCAAACAAACCAAGCCATTTGGAAATATGCATACCTTTGGTGTTAGAATAGATTTGGGTGGTAAAGAAGATTGATTTCAAGAAAATAAAGGTCTAAAAATATTATCATATATCAAAACGTTCCGACTCTTTTAGGGGTCGGGACGTTTGTTTTTACATATCATCAGCAAAAAATAATATCAATATTATGGAAGTACAGTATTTTACAAAAGAAGGATTAGAGAACTTAAAAAAGGAATTGCTGCAAATGAAAACTGTGGAAAGGCCTAAAATATCGCAACAAATTGCAGAAGCTAGAGATAAGGGCGACCTGAGTGAAAATGCAGAATACGATGCAGCAAAAGAAGCTCAAGGATTAATGGAAGCCAAGATATCGCAAATGGAAAAACTATTAGGCAATGCACGTCTTTTAGATGAAGACAAAATGGACACTAGCAAAGTGATGGTACTTTGCAAAGTGAAAGTAAAAAACCACAAAACAGGGAATACAGTGCAGTACCAATTGGTATCAGAAAAGGAAGCTGATATAAGTACTGGCCGCATATCGGTAAAATCGCCAATAGCGACAGGACTTATGGGCAAGAAAGTGGGAGATATTATTGATATAACAGTACCCGCAGGTGTGATTAAAATGGAAGTATTGGAAATTAGTATATAGTTTTCTATCATATTATAATGGCATCCATTTTTACTAAAATTATACAAGGCGAAATACCCTGCCATAAAATAGCAGAGGATGATAGGTTTTTTGCTTTTTTAGATATTATGCCCTTACGTGAAGGCCATGTGCTAGTAGTTCCCAAACAAGAGGTAGATTATATATTTGATATGGACGATGGTGCCATATCAGCAGCTATGGTGTTTGCCAAACCTATTGCCAAGGCTATACAAAAAGCTGTACCCTGTAAAAAAGTAGGCTTAGCTGTTATCGGATTAGAAGTGCCCCATGCACATATACATTTAGTGCCTATAGATACGGCTGATGATTTGAATTTTACACGAGCCAAATTGAAACCAAGCCAAGAAGAATTGGCTGATGTGGCTAAAAAAATTATTGGGTTTTTGTAAGTCCTGAGATTAGACTATCAAATTCTTTTTCAGCTGCTCCCAAATCCACTTCAATTGGCAAAACCATTATAGGGATTTCTATCGCTAAATTAAATGCTTGCAGACGAGCAGCATCTTTTTCTGTAGTTATAATAACAGCCCCAGTAACAAAATTACTTTTATATTTATGCCCCCATTCTTTTATATCTTCTTCTTTATATATATAATGATCGGGGTATTTTAAATGTTCTATTATATTATAATGCTGTTCAATATATGATTTCAAATAATCAGTATTTGCTAAACCGGTTACTAATATAATATCTTTTATTGTAGTAATATTTTTATTATTAAAACTATATAATGAACCATATTTATAGGTGCTAAAAAAAACAGGTGCTTGTGTATATTTATATATATTTTTTTTTATTGTTGATTTTTGTTCATCGCCTAAATTCTCTGGGCATTTACTAATAACTACAATATCTGCTCTGCTTGCACCAGATATGCTTTCACGCAGATTACCTGCGGGTAATATATGGTCATCATAAAAAAAATCATCATAACTAGTAAGCAAAATTTGCAAACTTGGTTTCACATAACGATGTTGGAAATTATCATCCAAGATAATAGCGTCAGGTTTAACAGATTTGAGAAGTTCTTCGACACCATTAATTCGGTTTTCGCAAACTGCTACATGTAAATTTTCTATATTGTGATATAGTTCAAAGGGTTCATCACCTATTTGCAAAGCAGTGTGTTCTTTGTTTGCTAATATATATCCTTTGCTTTTGCGGCCATAACCACGGCTTAAAGTAGCTACATTTATATTTTGTTTCTGTAATAGCTTGGCGATATAGGCCACATTCGGTGTTTTGCCTGTGCCTCCAGTATTTAGATTGCCCACACCTATGATAGGAATATTAAAGTTCTTTTGTTGAAGAATACCTATATCAAATAACTTATTACGTGTTGCAGTTATTATATGATATATAATCGAGAAAGGATATAAGAGTATTCGCAACTTCATAATATGACTGCGAATTTATATAATATCAAATTGATTTAACAAAGAGGCCCCGATGGTTGTCGGAAAATAATTTATGATTTTAGACCTTTCAAATTCCATGCTAACAATAGTCCTTTATTTGCTTTTGCAAATGGTATGCTTAAGGATTTATTGTCACATCTTGACTAATCGAGGAAGATTTACTTTTGTTACTCACCTTTAGCATCACTGAATATATTTTTGCTGTTGAATATTTGTGTTTTGTTGAGGATCCGCTTCCTGTTGAACCATCGCCATAGTCCCAAAGATATGTATCCGCATCTGTGCTGCACGATGCATTAAATTGTATCTCTTCGTTAACTTTTGCGGTCTTTCCTTTATCGGTGGTAAAACAACCTACAGGTGTTTTTGCGCATGATGCTAGAAAAATTATTGAAGCAACGCTGAAGGTTTTTGCAAGGGTTTTGATTTTAGTTGTCATTGGTGTTTTTTTTGGTTTATGATAATTGTAAATGTTAATTGTTCAATGGTTTTTTGTGTTAGCAAACTTTGGAGAAGAGTGGCAACTTATACTGACAGCAATTTACCAAACGAAGGCTTACGTTTTTCTATAAATGCATTTGTGCCTTCTTTAAAGTCATCTGTAGCAAAACATTGGCCAAATAATTCTACCTCTCTATCAAAACCAGGCTTGTCTTTTTGATATTGGGTGTTTACGCAGTCTATCACTTTGGCAATAGCCATGGGCGATTTGCTTTTTATTTTATCCAATATTTCATGGCATTTTGCAAGCAATTGATCTGCTGGAACTACATGATTTACCAAGCCTAATTCTTTTGCTTCAGCAGCTCCAATAACTTCAGCAGTCATTAATAATTCCAGTGCTTTGCCTTTGCCTACTAATTGAGCTAATCTTTGTGTGCCAGCATAACCTGGTATAATACCCAAGTTAACTTCGGGTTGTCCAAATTTTGCATTTTCAGCAGCCACTCTTAAGTGACAAGCCATTGCCAATTCGCAGCCACCGCCCAATGCAAAACCATTAACGGCAGCAATTACAGGCTTCGAACTATTTTCAATCGCATTAAAAACTCTATGACCATTCTGCGCCATTTCGGTTCCTTGCTCCACATTAAAATTTGCAAACTCTGAAATATCTGCTCCAGCAACAAATGCTTTTGTTCCCGCACCGGTAATTATAATACCTGCAACTTCATCATTTGCTTCAGCAGTTTTTATTGCATCGTATATTTCGCGAATAGTTTCAATAGTAAGGGCATTAAGCTTCGATTCACGGTTGATAGTGATAGTAAGCACGCCCTCACTTATTCTAGTTAATAAATTATTGTACATTATTTATTGATTAGTATTATAATTAAAAAAGTATTTTATCCTGATATAGTTGCAAGTGCCTTGGTCATCATTACGCCAATATTTGCAGGCGATTCCACTACATTGATTCCGCACTCGGCCATTATTTTCATTTTGGCAGCCGCGGTATCTTCATCGCCACCTACAATTGCACCAGCATGCCCCATGCGTCTTCCCGGAGGAGCTGTTTGACCAGCAATAAATCCTACTACAGGTTTCGTGCCGTGTGCTTTTATCCAGCGTGCTGCATCGGCTTCCATGGTTCCACCTATTTCGCCAATCATTACTATGCCTTCTGTTTCTGGGTCTTCCATAAGCATTTGCACTGCTTCTTTGGTGGTTGTTCCTATCACGGGATCGCCGCCTATTCCTATGGCTGTACTTATTCCCATTCCTTGTTTTACTATTTGGTCAGCAGCTTCATAAGTTAGCGTTCCTGATTTAGAAACGATACCAATATTGCCTTTCTTAAATACAAAGCCTGGCATAATCCCAACCTTTGCTTCTTCCGGTGTTATAATACCTGGGCAGTTAGGTCCGATTAATCTGCAATCTTTTCCATTCAAATATTTTTTTGCAGTTATCATATCCTGTGTGGGAATTCCTTCAGTAATACAAACGATTACTTTTATTCCTGCTTCGGCAGCTTCCATAATTGCATCTGCAGCAAAAGCCGGGGGAACAAATATGATGGAAACATTGGCACCTGTTTGTGTTACTGCATCAGCTACAGTATTAAATACGGGCTTGTCCAAATGTGTGGTTCCGCCTTTGCCGGGTGTTACACCGCCAACTACCTGTGTGCCATACTCAATCATTTGTGTAGCGTGAAATGTTCCTTCGCCACCTGTAAATCCTTGTACTATTACTTTGGAATTTTTATTTACTAAAACGCTCATTTTCTGTTTTGTTTGATTTATTATAAAAGTGCTGCAATTTAAGGGCTATAAAGGGTTTTGGCAAAGCAAATAATCAATGATTGTATTGTGGCTTTGATTCCCCATTTTTGCATCAAAATCAAAATCAATGAAAAAACATATACTCACATTCTCAATTATTATTTGTTTCTCAATTTTTTCACATGCCCAAACTATCGGAACATATAAAAGTTTTTTAAAAGAAACAGCTACTGCACGCGAGCATCCTGTAGATATGATACATAGTATTATAGATGTGAAATTCGATTGTGCCAAAGGAGAAGTGATTGGGAAAGTAACGCACCAATTCAGACCACTTCAAAAAATGGTTGATTCTATATTTTTAGATGCTCCCGGAATAGAAATTACAGATTCTAAATTGGCGGGTGAAATAGTGAAATTTAAATCAAATGATAAAGGAGTCACCTTATATTTTTCTCCAGCACTTCCATGGGATTTTGATTATACTTTGGAAATCTCCTACAAAGCCAAACCTGCACGCGGATTATATTTTATTGGTTGGAATGATGAAACTACTGACCAACATAGAAAAGAATGGGGCTATGTTCGCAAACAAATTTGGACACAAGGACAAGGCACAGATAATAGATATTGGATTCCTTGTTATGATGAACCCAATGATAAAACAGTAACCGAAACTATTATAACATTCGATAAAAAATATCAGGTACTAAGCAATGGCGTATTGCAATCGAAAAAAGAGAATAAAGATAATACAATTACATGGCATTATAAGATGAGTCATCCGCATCCTACCTACTTGGTGATGCTAGGCATTGGCGAGTTTGCTGTGAAGCAGGGCAAATCGGCTAAGGCAACTCCCGTAAATTTTTGGTATTATCCTGAGTTTGCCAGTAGAGTTCCATATACTGCATGTTATACAGAACAAATGGTAGATTTTATGGAAAAAGAATTGAAGACCCCATACCCTTGGGAAAGTTATAGTCAGGTAATGGTTCAGGATTTTTTATATGGTGCGATGGAAAATACTACCGCTACAATTTTTGGTGATTTCTTTTTTGTGGATGAAAAATCTTTTAATGATAGAAATTATATAAATGTGAATATGCATGAATTTACCCACCAATGGTTTGGCGATTATATAACCGCTAGGAACTATGCCCACCAATGGTTACAAGAAAGTTATGCTACACATTATCCTAAATATTTCGAGCGAGAATTATATGGAGAAGATTATTTTCAATGGAAAAGAAAACAGGAAATGGTGAGTGCACTCGATGCGTCAAAATCAAATAATAATCCTGTGGCACATACAGGTGGTGGAACTGCACGTGTATATCAAAAAGGTTCTTTGGTTTTGGATATGTTGCGTTATGTTTTGGGCAATGAAGAATATAGAAGAATGACCGCACACTATCTTAAAAAGCATGCTTATAATAATGTAGAAACTTATGATTTGCAAGTGGCAATTCATGAAACATTGGGTAAAAATTTAGATTGGTTTTTCGATGAATGGACCAATAGGGGAGGGGAGCCACATTATAATGTAAGTTGGTCGGCAAATGCAAATACTGAGGGTGCAAAAACTACAATTGTTACCATCAAACAAATACAAGAAGTGAATGAAGTAATCGGTTATTTTAAAATGCCAGTTGTAATACAAGTGCATTATACTGATGGAACTTTCGATGAACAAAAACCTTGGGTAGAAGGTAGCCAAACAAATATATCTTTTGCAAATGCAAATGGCAAACAAGTGGCTTATGTAATATTCGATGTGAACAATCAAATATTAAAACAAGTAACTTATAATAGAACTTTCGAAGAATTAAAAGCACAAGTAGAAACTGCAACGAATATGATAGATCGTTATGAAGCTTTGGCCGCATTAAAAGATATAGCAATTGATAAAAAGAAAGAGTTATTAATGCAAACTGTCAACAAAGAAAAATTCCACGCACTACGCAGCGAAGCATGGACACAACTATTTGCAAATAAAGACTTACAAACCAGAGAGAGCTACGCCAAAGCATTGGCGGACCCTAGCATCGATGTTCGTAAAAGTATTATAACAAATACAGGCAATATTCCTGGAGGTTGTTTCGATTTGTTTTATAACTTGATTAATGACTCATCATATACACTACAAGAAAACTTATTGGAGAAACTATATATATATTCTCCCAATGATGTACTAGGTTGGTTAGTAAAATCGACCGATACTGGAATGGGGAATAATATATTGATAAAACGATTGGAACTATTATATAGAAGCGGAGATAAATCAAAAATACAAACACTGGTAAGTATGGCTTCATCACATTTCGAATTCCGTACACGCATCAATGCATTCAATGCACTTAAAGCAATCGATTTGTGTGATGCTGAAGTAGCGGGTCATCTGATCAATGCAGTAGCCTCATGGAATGGTCGCTTGGGTGGGCCAGCAAAAGAAACATTAGATTATTTCGCACAGCAGAAAGCATATAAAGTTATTATAGTTGATACATATAGAAAACTATCTGATAGTGAGAGGAAGGTTTTGAAGGATAAGGGAGTTAGTTATTAGTAATCAGTGGTCAGTAAGTAGTCAGTGCCATGCGGCGTCAGCAAATCACTACTGTTCAATTTAAAAGAAATATTTCACAAATTTAATACAATTTTAAAATGAATTCTATAAAAATTTTGATACTGTCACTTTTGTTAACCCCCTTTATTTGTAAATGTCAGAATCTGCCCCCTCCTCCAGCTTTACCCACTATTGAAAATAAGGCATTGATTGAAAAGATTATAAAAATCACACGTTATGAGGATTACTTTTATAATAAGTGTATAAAAAGAATTAAAGACTATGGATTGAATAATGCTTGGGATTCTGTAAAAATAAATATAATAATTAAAAGTATTAATTTTGAAGATTTTAATTCTGCGATATTTAACTTTTTTGCACGGAACACCAAAAATGAATTGGAGTCAATTTTCAAGATATTTATGTCTCTAAATGAAAATAATTCTTCTGAATGGTTAATTGCAAATTCTAGTATTGAATATAATTTAGATGTTTATCTAGAAAATCTTATTGAAGGAAAATATATAAGAAAATAAACTGAATATTGGAAAGGATTAAACCGAGTCCTAGCAAACACTGACCACTGTTTACTGACCACTGACTACTGCCTTTTTAGAAGCGTACCACGAAGCCAATCCTCCTATACAAATAGAAGTAAGAGCAACATATAAAAAATCAGGTAATCGCATATCTATAGGATATACATTTATTACCATCGTTTCTGCATCACCCAATGTGATAAAACCATATTGTTGTTGCAGCCAGCATAACGCGAAGCCTAAAGCCAGTCCAGTGAAACAGCCCAGGCAAGCCACCATCATACCGTGTCCAAAGAATATACTTCTGATAAAATGTTTGCCACCGCCCATATATTTTAGTGTTTCTATATGTCCGCGTTTTTCCATGATAAGCATAATGAGCATCGCAATTAAATTAAACGAACCTACCAATAATATAAACATCATAATCGCATAACTGAACATTTTTTCGCCATTCATTACTTTGTTTAATAGTTGATGTTGTTCCCGTCGATTTTGTATTATATAATCTTTGCCTAATATATTTTGTATATCTGTAATAGTTTGTTCGTTGTTTCCATTTTTCAATGCTATTTCTAATTGTGTGAGTCTTCCTTCATTGCTGAAAACTTTGTTAACTGCAGCTAAGGGTAGCACAAGTATGCGTCCATCAATTTCTTTTTGTATAGCAAACTCATGTGTGGGAAAAACTTCTTCTTGGTTCAGTGACTCCATACCTATGTCCATGCCCGAAGGGTCGCTGCCCGGGCGAGGAGCAATGATGCGAAGTGATTTATTGGAAAACAGATTTACACCCCCAAGCAAGTATGATAATCCTCTGCCCATAATAGCAAACGATTTATAACGAGCCCAATTGGTATCGCCTATAGTTATAGCTTGTGCAATATTGGATGTTTTGAAAAAATTTGCATCCACACCTTTTAGTTGTGCAACGGTTTGTCGTTCGCCGTATCTAATCAAAGCATTTTCTTCAAACACACAAGTAACTCCTGCTATGTTATTATATTGTTTTAGTTGAGTAAGTTTGTCGGCAGGTATCTCAAATGATTTTCCTTTTGCAGGCAATACTTTCAAATCAGGATCGAAAGTATTATATAAACCATCTATCACGCCCTCAAAACCATTGAACACCGACAGCACCACAACCAATGCCGCAGTGCTCACCGCAAAAGCTACCACACTCACAAAGCTTATTATATTAACAGCATTGCGGTTACGTTTGGAAAACAGATATCTTTTTGAAATAAAAAAGGACAATCGCACGGGGCAAAGATAGTGCGGAAGAATTTACGATTTGCGATGCACGATTTACGATTTTTTGATTGAAAGTGGTCAAGTTATTACTTGGTTGAGGTGCCAACCAACCAAACATTAAATTTTGCCATAGCCATTTATATACCAACCTTTATTTGCATCCACAATATATATATCATCTTTCTTGCCTATATAGGCTTAGGTGTTCAGCTTTTCCCATGCGTATTGTTACCCATAGGAATTTGTATAAATACTTAAAAAAAGTAAAAATAATAATTTGATTTTATAGGTCATGATATATTATAATATAAAAGTTTTTCAGTGTAATAGCTATTTGCAATAGTACAATATATTTTTGATAAGCTTTTCATAAAAAAGCCCATTCCGAAATATCGGAACGGGCTTTCATTCATTGTTTATCTAACTATAATAATTATTCTTTCACTAATTTTTGAACCATGCGTTTGTTGCCGCTTTGGAAACTGATGATATATATACCTTTTTCGAGGTTTTCTATATTCATAGTTTCTTGTGTATTGGGGTTAATTATTTTGCTTGCAACACTTTTACCGGTTACATCACAAATGGTCATAACGGTTTTCTCGGCCAGCTGTGTTTTAATATTTAATATATTGTTCGCTGGGTTTGGATAAACTTCAACAAAAAATTGAAGTTGGGCGCCATCAATACCACTAAGTATTGTTGCTGTTTTGGTAGTACTATCAGCACCGCAAGCATTAACACAAACAAGTTTTAGGGTATAGGTACCAGCACCCTGGGTGGTAGTGTAGCTAGCTGGGCTTGCCATATTGGATATCAGTTTGTAATTATTTGTAGTTCCCACATCGGCTATATACCAGCCATACCAGTCGCCGCTGGTGGTGGAGTTAGTGATGGAGATATTAGCACCTGTTACACCGGCACTAAAGTTAGGAGTAGGTTTGCTAGCCACAGTTGTAACTGTAAATGAGTCAGACAATGTAAAACAAGTGTTGGCACTAACAGCTTTTACCCTATATGTACCTGCTACTGAAACTACAAAATTCATATTGGTGTCGCCCATAATATCAGCTCCTGCACCATTTGTCCATTGGTAGCCCGCAGCAGTGCTTGATGTTAGCGTAATGGTGCCACCGCTTTGGCATAATGTGGTGAGTCCAGAAATAGTAGGCTTAGTTGGTACGTCGAGCACATTAATGGTTTGTGTGGAGCTATCGTCGCAACTTTTTATGGTTGATTTGGCATATAAGGTGAGTGCGTATGATCCGGTAGCTGCAAATGTATATTGAGCATTGGTAGTGGTAGCAAACTCAGTTCCGTTTACCCTCCAAGAGTAAGTATTACTGCTGCCAGAACTAAGATTACTTACAGTAATTTGGGTTCCTTTGCATACTGTGCTTTGGTCAATTTTGTATTTAGCACTTGGGCAGGGATCAATTTTAAGTAAGGTATAATTTAAGCCTACGCAGAACCCAATAGTAGAATCAACAAAATATAGTTTTTCTAAAATATCAGATACACCAGTTAGTGTTAGTTTGGTCCAGCTATTACCTCCATCAGTTGATTTGAGAATGGTACCGCCATCGCCACAAGCATAATAAGTGCTCATCGAGTTACCTGCATTCTTAATACAATTTAATTGAGTAGTAATTCCGCTATTAATAGCTGCCCAATTTGCACCACCATCAGTAGTTTTTATTAAGATGCCCGTATCTCCGCAAGCAAATCCAGTATTGTTATCTGCGAACCATATATACTTTAAAACTCCTTTATTGCCTGCAGTAAGTTTGCCCCATGTTTGGCCACCATCAGTAGTTTTAATAATTATACCATCATCGCCACACGCAAATCCTATGCTACTTGTAACAAAGTGCAAGGAGTTAAGACTAGAAGTAGTGCCCGAATTTATGTTATTATAATTAGCTCCTGCATCTGTAGTTTCTAATATGGTGCCATCGGAAGTAACAAATATAAAATGACTGCCAGAGAAAGCATGTATATCATTCGCCAAGCCGCCTTGTCCATGTTGCATGTTGGACCAGCTATTGCCCGCATCATAAGTATATATGATATTGTTTCCATTGGCAAAATATGCTGTGTCAGCATTGCCCCAGCTAAAATCGGAAGGGGTGTTAGCTCCATTGCCTACATTGGTAAATGAGGTGCCACCATTAGCAGTTTTGTCAATACAACTGTCGGTAATAAAATATCCATTATTGGCATCTTTCATACAAACAGAGTATACATTACCATTTGAACATCCGCCCGATGGCGAGAAAGGAGTAAACTGAGCAAATGCAGTTATATTGATTAATAGTAATGCAAATGCCACAAGGAAATTTTTAATTTTTTTGGGTTTCATACGCGTTGGTTAATTTAAAGTTTAATAAAAAATTTGAGTCGTCGAAATTATATATCAGACACCCATTAGGCAACAATTAGTTTACCCCCGCTCGTATATAACTGCAACCCCCTGACCCACTCCAATACACATTGTGGCAAGGCCGTAACGTATTTTTGGACACTTTTTAATTTCGTGGATAAGTGTGGTCGAAATTCTTGCTCCACTGCATCCAAGCGGGTGCCCTAAAGCAATGGCTCCTCCATTCACATTTACGATTGACGGGTCTAGTCCTAACTCTTTTATACAAGCTAGGCTTTGTGATGCGAAAGCTTCGTTAAGCTCTACCAAGCCCAAATCATTTATTGTAAGGCCTGCACGTATCAAAGCCTTTTGGGTTGCAGGCACTGGTCCCATTCCCATAATAGAAGGATCGACTCCGGCTACTGCGGTAGAAACTACGCGTGCCAATGGAGTTATATTGTGTTCTTTTATATATTCACCTGATACCAAAATAAGAGCAGCAGCACCATCATTTATTCCCGAAGAATTTCCGGCAGTAACGCTACCATCTTTTGCAAATGCAGGTTTTAAAGATGCCAATGCTTCAATACTTGTTGCTCGGGGATGCTCATCTTTTTTAAATATAATAGGCTCACCTTTTTTCTGAGATATTGAAACAGGTTCTATTTCATTGTCAAATTTTCCTGCTTCGTGTGCAGCTTGATATTTATTCTGACTTTCAAAAGCAAACTGGTCTTGTTCTTCACGACTTATATTATATTTTTTTGCTATATTCTCTGCAGTTTCTCCCATTGTAAAGGGATGATATAATTCACTCAAAGCTTTATTGGTTAAACGCCAGCCCATAGTAGTATCATATATTTCGGGTGTGCGGCCATAAGCACTGTCGCTCTTGGGCATTACAAATGGGGCACGGGTCATACTTTCGCTGCCGCCTGCAATATATACATCACCATCGCCACTTTTTATAGAACGACTTGCATCTATAATAGCTTGCAATCCCGATGCGCACAATCTGTTCACTGTAACACCGCCAATATTTATAGGCAAACCTGCAAGCAATAATGCCATACGAGCCACATTTCTGTTATCTTCGCCAGCTTGGTTGGCAGCACCAAATATCACATCTTCAGTTTGTGAAAAATCGAAATTGGGGTTGCGTCTTATCAATGCTTTCAATGCATGTGCAGCCATATCATCGGGCCGAACACTAGCTAAAGCACCTGCATATTTTCCAATAGGTGTGCGAACGGCATCAATAATATATACTTCTTTTTTCATAGCAGATATGATTACAAATTTCTATTTAATAGCTGTGATTACTTCAATCCATTTTTAATAAAATCAATAAGCAAACGCACACCACTTCCTGTTCCATTTTTGCCACGATAATTATCGTTAGAGTTGGTATATGCTGGGCCTGCAATATCAAAATGCATCCAAGGGTAATCAATATAATACTCTAAAAATTTACCTGCAGTAATTGCCCCAGCAACAGGGCCTCCGATATTTTTCATATCTGCTAAATCTGATTTAAGCAGGTCTTTATATTCATCCCAAAAAGGAAATTCAACCAAGCGTTCATATACATTTTCGCCACTTGCTTTCAGTTTATTTTTTTGTTCTTCGCTTGCAGTTCCCATTGCCACAATTCCGTATTGACCAATAGCTGCAGCGGCTGCACCAGTTAGTGTTGCCAAGTCGATTACCAATTGTGGTTTGTATTTTTTAGCATAATGTAATGCATCGGCAAGTATCATACGTCCTTCAGCATCGGCGTTCAACATCTCTACAGTATGACCACTCATCATGGTTATAACATCGCCCGGAACATAAGCATTTTCTCCAGGGCGATTATCGGTTGCAGGAACTAAACCTATTACATAACAAGGCAGTTTCATTTTAGCAATTCCATATAGTGTGCATGCGACAGCTGCACCACCAGCCATATCACACTTCATACTGTCCATGCTGTTGGGCGTGGGCTTTAGGCTAAGTCCACCTGTATCATATACTACCCCTTTTCCTATCAATACCAAAGGTTTCTTGTTTTTGGCATTTTTGGGTTTGTATTCCATCACAGTGAAAGTGGGGGGTAATTGACTACCCAAATTCACCGCAAGCAAACCTCCCATTTTCAATGTTTTTATTTTTGCTTTATTAAATACTTCTACATTAAATCCAGCAGCTTTTCCCATGGTAGAAATCTGTCTGGATAACTCAGTTGCGGTTAAGAAATTTTGCGGTTCGTTCACTAATGTGCGAGCTATACAAGTTGATTCTATGATAGTATTCAACTCATCTATATCTTTAGCAGTAACTCCATTGCATAGTATTTCAATTGAGGTAAGTGAATTCAGTTTTTTCTTAGCATCGCCTTTGTATTTCAAAAACTGGTAACTACTTAATGCAAGCCCTTCGGATATGGATAATAATGAGGCGGCATCTTCTTTTGCACCGCTCAATGTAATGGTAGTTTCCTTTTGTGAGTTAAGCAAACCACTAAGTGTATTTCCAGTTTTGCGATATTGTTCATTTATACTGTATAATGATTTGTCTTTGCTTTCTATAATAGTTCTAATATATATAGTTTCAGATATTGCATTTAAAACAATAAGCTCTTGCTCATCTTTGAGTTTAGTTTTTATATAAACAATTTCTTGTGCATTAAAACCAAGTTTGCTCCAATCTGCATTTTTACTTGCAAGAATAAGAACAGGATTTTTACGACTATTTTGTGTCGTTTTTTTTAGTAGTGCTTTGTTAAATGGAATCATGATATTTAATGATTTGATGAGGGTTGATTGAATGATTTTTTTATAGTAGTCAGTAACCAGTCTCTGACGCCGTATGGCACTGACTAATGATTACTGACCACTGATTACTAATAAGCTCTTGCATTATTGCCTTCCATATAGTTAACAAATGCTCTGTTTACTACTTTGTTTCCTCCTGGTGTTGGATAGTTTCCCGTAAAATACCAATCGCCCAAATCATTTGGACAGGCTTGGTGAAGATTCTCTATAGTTTGATATATTACTTGAACTTCTGCTTTGATATCCGCTGGTTTTATTATTTCTGAAATTTTTGCAGTGAGTTCATCAGCTGTAAAAATATCATATAATGGTTTTATTAAATTGGTGTTTTTTTCTTTTGGAAGAAGCAACATCTCTTTACAAGCTTTATATGTTTCATCGAGCAAATGCATTTTATTGTTGTCTTTTAACAATCCAATCAATGCTTGAAATGCTACAAATTCTCCAAGGCGACTCATATCAATTCCATAACAATCGGGATAGCGAATTTGTGGGGCACTAGATACTATAATAATTTTCTTAGGGCCTAATCTGTCCAATATTCTTAATATACTTTGCCTAAGTGTGGTGCCACGAACAATCGAGTCATCAATAACTACTAAATTATCATTGGGTTTTACTATACCATAAGTAACATCATATACATGTGCCACCATGTCGTCGCGGTTTTGGTCGTCAGTAATAAAGGTGCGCAACTTAGCATCCTTAACCGCTATTTTTTCGCGGCGTGGTTTTAAACTTAAAATCTGCGATAGTTTTTCGGGATTTATATTATTTCCCAATTTTAGTATTTGCTCTTTTTTATGATCGTCGAGCCATGCAAGCACACCATCAATCATTCCATAAAAAGAAGTGGCTGCTGTATTAGGGATGTAGCTAAATACAGTATGCTCAAATTCTTTGCTTACTTCTTTTAATACAATTGGTGATAATAGTCTGCCCAATAATTTACGTTCTTTATATATATCGGCATCGTTACCTCTTGAGAAATATATACGTTCGAATGAACAAGATTTGCGTTCAGCAGATTCAGCTATTTTGTGCTCAGAAAAGGAGCCATCTTTCTTGATGATAAGTGCATGTCCGGGCTGAATTTCTTTGATAGATTCAACTGGTAAATTGAAAGCTGTTTGTATCGCTGGGCGTTCGCTAGTTACTACTACTACTTCATCATCGGCATAATAATATGCGGGACGAATACCAATAGGGTCACGCATTACAAATGCGTCACCATGGCCCAGCATTCCTGCAATAGTATATCCACCATCAAATTTATTGACAGCACGTTTCAATACATTTTGTATTTGTATACTATCAGCAATCAGATGGGTGATTTGGTTATTATCAAAACCTTTTGATTTGAAACCGTTGAATTGTTGTTGTACTTCTAAATCCAAAAAATGTCCAATTTTTTCTAAGACAGTTACCGTATCTGCACGCTCAATGGGATGTTGGCCTAACTCAACAAGATGTTCGAAAAGTTCATCCACATTGGTTAAATTGAAATTTCCTGCAAGCACCACCGTGCGACTCATCCAATTATTTTCTCTAATGAAAGGGTGACATTTGTCTTCGCTGTTGGTGCCGTGTGTGCCATAGCGTAAATGACCCAAAAGCAATTCAGCTATGTAAGGCATTTTGCTTTTCATCCAATCAGAATCTTGCAGTTTTTCTTTTTCTTCGGGGAAGTGACTATATATTTCTGCAAATATTTCTGCAATAGCATTACTGCTGCTGCTTCGGTGGCGGTTTATATAATGCGAACCAGGCTCAGGATCCAATTTGATGGTGGCAACACCAGCACCGTCTTGTCCACGGTTGTGCTGCTTCTCCATCAGCAAGTACAGTTTTTTGAGACCATAAAATACCGAACCATATTTTTGTCGGTAATAATCGAGAGGCTTACGCAGCCTTATTAGTGCTATGCCGCACTCGTGTTTTATTGGATCGCTCATTCTTTGTTTTGGAACACTGCAAAATTAAGGGCGGGCACTATTCCAATTTCTTTTTTTATCCGCCGCGGCGGAATAGTTTTGAACGTTTTGTGTTTCTAAATAATTTGACAATGGATGTTAGAGATTTGTTCGTTGTTTGCATCACATTATTTGCAATAAAAAATATTGCGTCCCTACGGGATTTATGAAAACATATATCGGGCTTCTACTAACGATATTTGGTTCCGCTGGGACTATAGTCGCAGATAAACTGGCTATAAATTTAAAATCCTGCTTGGCCTATACGTATAGGTATTGAATGAAAGTTGTAAAGTCTCGTAGAGAAGAAATATCATTAGAAAACAAATCACGACAATCCAAAAGTCCGGTAGGGACGGCATATTAAAATCACCGAATTATTTCCGTACCGGCCTTTCCATCTTCGTCCCACAATTCTGACAGGTACAATTCACCTCATTATTATAAAACCTTTCAAAAATAGGAGGCAACTGTGCCACAATATCCGTTACATATTCAAACTCCTCATATAGTTTTTCGCCACAGTTTTCGCAGTACCACATAAAACCATCCAGCTCTTGCGCTTCGCGCTTGCGTTCTATCACAATTCCCACGGTTCCTTCGCCACGTTGCGGTGAGTGTGGCGTGCGCGGAGGCAATAAAAATATATCGCCTTCATTTATATGAATATCAACTGGCACACCGTCTTCAATTATTTTTATGACCACATTCCCTTCTACTTGATAAAAAAATTCCTCACCTTCATTGAAGTGATAATCTTTGCGGCTATTGGGGCCGCCAACTACCATCACTATAAACTCAGCATCTTGCCATACCTGCACATTGCCCACGGGAGGCTTAAGCATGTGGCGATGTTCGTCAATCCATTTTTTTAGGGGGAAGGGTCTTTGTATGCGCATGGTGGTTTTGTGTTACAATATGTTGTGGGCAAAGTTAAAGGGAAATAAATCATTTGAGAAATGTGATTGGTCAGTATTTGTAAAATCAAAAACTTAATGTTTATTTACTATCCACCCCACCCGTATGCACCACCAAAACCTTTTGCCCACTCTTTAAATAATTTGTTCTTGTCAGTTCCTCAATCCCAAAAAACATCTTCCCAGTATATGCAAACTCAATATGCATTCCAGTTTCTAATATATACTTTTCAATAAAATTATCAAGTTCATTATTCGTTTTCCCATAACCACCAAAATGAAAATCGTGGTGCAATACCCAATTATTAAGTGGGCATAATTCTTTTATATCTTTTTCAATTTCTTCCGCACCTTTTAATACTACTATACCATTTACAATAGTGTTTGAAAATTTGTGTGCGGCTGCATTTGCTATGCCGGCAAGTGTAGTACCTGTTCCCACACACACAAATATATGGTCGAAATCAATATCAGTTTCTGTTATAATATCTTCACAACCTTTTGCTCCAAGTTCTCCTCTTCCACCTTCATCAACTAGATATATATTATTTGCATCATTATAATATTGCTGAACCAGCTCTCTTTTATTTTTATATAAATGTCGCTCAACAAAAATGAGTTCCATGCCTTGTGAATTACAATATTGCAAATGACTATTGCTATTCACAGTTAGCTCATCTCCGCGAACAAATGCGGTTGATTTCAACCCCAAAGCATTACACACTTTTGCAACTGCAGGCAAGTGATTGGAATATGCACCACCAAAAGTTACAATATGGTTTTTACTTTTTTGTATACAATCAATCAGTGTATATTTGATTTTACGCCATTTGTTGCCAGATACTATAGGGTCAATCAAATCATCTCGTTTTATATATACTTCAATGCCCGCATCTGAGTATATATTATAGTTTACTTTTTGTAATGGACTGGGAAGTTTGTCGGCAAAAAAATCGGCAATGGTATTTTTAGAAGTAAGCATAGAATTATGTATGTATAATCCTGCTAACAGCCGCAATCAGGGCGTTTTGTTACTTTGCCTTGTTTGTCTATATATATTATCATCCTTCCGTTGGGATGGTATATATAAGTCCATTTACGCAAACCGTGAACATATTTTTCCTTTTTATATAATATATGTTTAGGGCTGTAAAATTTCCAAACTCCCTCACGTTTGCCAGAAATAAATTTCCCTTCTTCTTGTAGTTTTGTTTCTTCGCGAAAATGTCTCCATTTCACAGCACCATTGGCATTGCTATCAGCTATAATTTGTGAAGAGCACATATATTGAAATGAGAAATAGAAAACTATATATAATAATAATTTATTTCCCATCATCATATACTATTTAATAGTATGTTGTTTAATATAAGTATGAAAGGTATCACCACGTAACCCAATTCTAAGTGTTTCCAAAGGTATTAATTCATTGGGTGCAATATTGCCTAGGTTTACATTGGCACCAAGTAATTTAACAAAATATACTTGTTGGTCTTTTTGTGGGGTTTCCCATATTATTTTTTCTGGAGGTATCTGTGTTAGAATCTCATCTACCAAGCCTGAGCGTACTTCTCCGGTACCTCTAAATATTCCCACATTGCCGCTCTCTCTTGCTTCGGCAATTACTTTCCACACACCTGCTTCAAGTTCTTTTTTCATCAGCTCAATCCATTTGTATGGAGGAATAATTTTCTCCGCATCTTTCGAGCCTACTTCCGAAATTACGGTAACATGCTTTGCCAATTTGTATATAAACTCACATTTTTTATCGTGCGAAAATTCTATTGAGCCATCTGAAATTTCAGCATATTCTAATTTGTATTTCTCCAACAACTTTATATAATCATCAAATTGCTTTCTAATAATAAATGCTTCGAACAAGGTTCCACCAAAATATACCGGAATACCTGCTTGTTTATATAAATCCAATTTCTCTTGTAGCTTTTGCGATACCATCGCAGTGCCGAAACCAAGCTTTACAATGTCGACATAATTATTGGCCATTTCCAAAAAATCTTCAGTTTCTCTCAGGCCCATTCCCTTATCCATAACCATTGTAATGCCACTTTCCCTAGGTTTAGCAGTGCGTTTAGGAATATTCTTTAATTTAAAATTCATTTATATAGGTCTATTAAAAATAATAATTGCTGCAAAACTACTCTTCAATGCACAGCGAACAAACATCTTGCGTAATTTTGGTGTTTTATTTTATAATATGGATATAGCAGCTTTTAAAAATATTCCTACTGATAGCAGGGTATGGGTATATTTTGCCGATAGAGAATTAACCGAGCAAGATGTTTTTTGGCTTGATACTGAGTCAGATAAATTCACAGAGCAGTGGACAGTTCATGGGCACGACATGCAAGCAAAGGCAGGTGTTTTAAACAATTACTTCTGGGTACTTGCGGCTAATGAAGCTTTTAATGCTGCCAGTGGTTGCGGGATTGATAAGAGTGTTCACTTTGTGCAAAATGCAGGGCAATGTTTGGGAGTAGATTTTTTCAATCGGTTACAGATACCAATCGTTTTGGACAATAAAATCAAAATTGAAAAAATTTCAACACTAAAAACGGGAGTGTATACTTCTGCAAACTTTACATACGATCTTACAGTATCAAGGCTTCACGATTTGCAGACTAACTGGTTGAAACCTCTTGGGGATACATGGTTGAAAAAACACATGCAACCTTTTTTGGTTTAGAATGGTCTTATGTTCATAATTGAACATAATTTACAGGGGCACGGACGATTATTACCCTTAAAAAAACCATCATAAAAGAACAATATTATGTCAACAGCAATTACCAACGACATTAAGATTACGGTGTCTAAAGCATTCCAAGGTGTCTCGATGCAAACATGGCCTGACATTTTTCAGTTTGTGTATCAAATCACTATTGAAAACTTTAGCGATTATCAGGTACAACTGCTTCACAGGCACTGGTACATAATTGATGGGCAGGGACAGAAACGTGAAGTAGAGGGCGAAGGCGTTGTTGGAAAGCAGCCATCATTAATGCCTGGCGAAAGTCATCAATATATTTCTGGATGTCACCTCACTGTTGATATTGGGAAGATGCACGGGACTTATACTTTCGAACGCAAGTCGGATGGTAAATTATTCGAAGTTGAAATTCCAGAATTCGATTTGATAGCTCCTTACCGTTTCAATTAGTTTTGCTTTTGAAACGTACTATTATAATACTTCTATTTTTTCTTAGCCAATATTCATCTTTTTGTCAAAATTCTTTTAATATAAGTTTGTTGTCCCGTTGGTATAATGATAGCCTGCCTACAGTTTCGGGAGTGCGATATAATGAAGTGATAGGATGGTACCAACCAACAAAAAATAAGGAATATGCTATAATTGGCAGTTTAGATTCTCTATATATAATAGATGTTTCTGATGCATCATCGGCCAAGCTCATAACTGCCAAAGCAGGGCATTCAAAAAGGTGTATCAATAGAGATTTTGCAATCAAAGACCAATATCTATATTGTGTAGCTGATCAAGGTAAAGGAGCACTCGAAATATATGATTTATCATACTTGCCCGATTCGGCATCGTTAGTATATCAAAACGATTCACTAAGTCAAAATTGCCATACAGTGTGTGAATACAAAGGTATGCTTTTTATGGCAAGTAATAAGGTAGGTTTTAAAAGTCATGCTTTGGATGTTATAGATGTTTCAAATCCTAGAACCCCATTTTTATTATATTCTTTTATTGCACCAAGAGATGCTTCTGGTAATATGTTGTTTGATTTTGTGCATGATGTCGCTATAATAAATGATACTCTTTATTGCTTTTGCGGAAATTGGGGAGTGCATATATTTGATATTTCACAAATTAGTAAACCTAAATATTTGAATGGAATAACACAATATCCTGGACAAGGTTTTTGTCATTCAGGTGTTTTGTATAATAACCATTTGTTTTTTACAGATGAGAATAATGGGAAAGGGGTCAAAAATTATGATATGAGCAATGTAAATAATCCTCTTTATATAAATACAGTTAGCAGCAGTAAGAATGCAATTCCTCACGATGCATATGTGAAAGGAAACTTCCTTTGGCTTAGTTCTTATCATGATGGTGTTACGGTATGGAATATTAAAGATGCAGACAATCCAATTCTTGCAGCATATTATGATACATATCCGCAAAACGGCCCAAATGATTATAGTTGGTTTAAAGGCTGTTGGGGGATATATACGAAATTACCTTCAGGTAATATTATAGCTTCTGATTTGAATAATGGATTATTTGTATTGCAAAATAATATACATTTATCTATTAATATAACTGAACAAAATCTTAATAAGCCATTTGATATATACTCGTTAGACAGCAAATTATTATATACTCATATAATGAAAGCCAATATCAACCATCTCAATTTAGCTGAAGGTATTTATATATTAAAGCAGGAAAACTATACTGAAAAGTATATTAGTGTAAAATAAAAAAGGTCGTATAAAACGACCCCTTAGTTGCGGAGGCAGGACTCGAACCTACGACCTTCGGGTTATGAGCCCGACGAGCTACCACTGCTCCACTCCGCAGTGCAAATGTAGCTATTAAATCTTTATTATCCATGCTGTAGCTAGAATCTATTCTCATACCATTGGCTTTCTGAAAGTTAAATAAAATGCATAAAAAAACCCAACTCATAGGAGTTGGGTTGTCGGGATAGCGGGATTTGAACCCACGACCTCTTGCACCCCAAGCAAGTACGCTACCGGACTGCGCCATATCCCGATTTCTTTTTTAAAGAGGTGCGAAATTAGGGGTTTTGCTGCTTATCCTGCAAAATTATTTTGAATACAATATCGCATGGCAAGTTCATAACCATCAAGCCCGAGGCCAGTAATAACACCTTTGCAGGCTGATGCTGTGAGTAGTTTATGACGAAATTCTTCACGAGCATGTACATTAGAAATATGCACTTCTATTACCAATTTATCAATGGCTTTAATTGTATCGGCGATGGATACTGATGTATGCGAATAGCCCGCTAGGTTTATAACAGCAGCATCATACGCAGTTACGTTTTGAAGGCAATTAATAATCTCACCTTCAATATTCGATTGATAGTATAGTATATCAATATCAGGGAACTTGGGTCGCAGCTTTTCTAGATATTGCTCGAAAGAGCGGGAACCATATATCTCAGGTTCACGCTGGCCCAGCATATTTAAGTTGGGGCCATTAATGATTTGAATTCTCTTGTTTGCCATTTTCTATTTGCATGAGTTGGTAATTGTCCAGTGATTTTTTTTGGGTGTAGAAAGGAATTAAATTATAGTTGCTAAAAAATTTTAAATCAAAATCATCTGACAATAAATTTTTTCTTGTTACTATATTTTGGTTACCTATTGCGTCGGTCAAAATTAAGCTATTACTGTGTTTTATTAATGAGTCCAAGAAGTAATATTTTTGATTTTTGCCTTTGTAGTCCGATGGGGTTTTGTATATATTGTTGTAAGTAATGTGTTTAGAATAATAAAACATATTCTTATATAAATTGGCTTGTTGTAATATATATATATCTTCTTTATGATAATGTTTCATCAGATATTCTTTGTTTTGCAAATCATCATATGTTTGAGGAATAAGTGCATAAGACAGATTCCATACAAATATTGCCATTCCTGTATGCCTAAAATCAATATGATACTTTTCTAGAATAAAACCTAGGTATATTATTGCCAAAAATGGGAGCATCACCATAAACTCAGCATTGCCCTGAGCATAGAACGCAAACAGTAGATGTGCTAAAAACACTGAAAGTATATAGTTTTTAATGGTTTTAGGGTATGGCTTATCCACCTGTAATCCACCTGATTTATATTTGATATATTTTTTAATCTGAACCAATAATAGAAAGGTGCATATTGCAATCGGTATTATATATATATAATTGCACTTTATTAAATAGTAGATATTTCCATGTATTTGTATAAAACTCCGCATAAAATTTATACCAGTCAGATAGAAATTGCTCAATCCAACAGTGCTAGTTGCTTCTCCACTATAGTAATCATACAGAACAAAACGACATATGGAGTCAATTGTCAAACTTTCGTGATTGTAAAAGATGATTATTGAAAAATATACGACCGCTACAATAATGGAGGAAATCAATAAATATAGAACACCATTTTTTCTGTTGCTAATGATGAACGTAGCAGCTGTAACCAATAGCCAAATAATATGCATCTGATGGAATAATGCAGCAATGCCCATCAAGATAGATGAATATATAGCGAGAGATATTTTTTTCTGGAGCTGATATCTAATAAAATAAAAAGTCCCGGTTAGTGAGAAAAATAAAGGAATGATATATACTTCATTCTCTGTAGCAAATCGTAATAAACCAAAAGATGAAGCACATATCAATATCGCAGATCTATTAAATTTAATATCAAAGTTTAGTAATCTTAAAATTGCATAAAGTACCCACAAACAACCCAATGCAAACAATGCGTTTATTGTTTGCATCATTACCAGAGGCTCGCTTTCTATAAATATTAAAGACAGTGCATACCCCAATGCATTATATAATAAATGGTGAGGACGAAAAATATTTTCTCCATATTTGATATCGGCTGCATAGCCATAAGCATCTATGGTTGAGTTGTTTGTTTGGAATATAAAGCATATTAAAATAAAAGCAACACTCGCCACAGCGGGTAAGCTGATATTATAATTTTTGTTACGTTCTATTTGCATTTACTTTGCAAAGTAAGTTTATGTTTGACAAAAACGAACAAATAGTAGTAGTTTGCTCCATTGTAATTATGGTTTTGTTTTTCTTGTGGCGAAGAAGACAGCGGGGAGAACTGTTTAATAAGCCCGCTTTTTTATATATCCGATTAGCGGTTATTGGTTTAGCAATCATTATTTTAGCTATAGAAACTATAAAAGCGTGGAACCTGATTAAGGTATTTGCACTAGTAGCAGCTATTGCTATGGCCTTTTATATTTACAAACATTATAACGAGAGCGATGATGACGATAAGGGAAGCAACGATTGATGATTTACCCCAAATAGTTTCGATATATAACGAAAGTATTCCTGGTCGTTTATCTACTGCCGATTTGGACCCCCAAACGCTAGCCAGCAGGAGCGATTGGTTCTTATCATTTGCAGAGGATGAAAGACCTTTTTGGGTTTGTGAAAATGAAGACGGAAATATGATGGGCTGGCTCTGCTTTAAAAGTTTTTATGGCCGTTGTGCATACAGGGGAACCGTGGAAGTAAGTATATATATATCATATCAGCACCACCGTATGGGTATTGCAAACAGCCTGATGGAATACGCCATTGCAAGTGCTGCGACATGGGGAATAGACAATATAACAGCTTTTGTGTTCTCGCAAAACGAGGGAAGTATTAAACTGTTTCAAAAGTTTGGATTTGAAAAATGGGGACACCTGCCCAATATTGCCAAGCTGGATGATACGCGATGTAACCTTGAGATTTGGGGATTGGGTTTGGACCAATAAAAAGCCCGCTATTAAAGCAGGCTTTTATATAATTATTTTCTTAAAATTTTTATTAAGGAGTAATCTCGTGCAAAGCACTTTCTTTAATATAAGGATGTCCCACAGCTATCAACGATTGTTTAGCCAATGAAGCAAGTGTAACATATATAAATATACCAAAGAAGAATATAGTAGGTCCTATTTCAATCAAGCCAATAGTTGCTTCCTCACCAGCCACACCAGGCATTACCATTAGGTACAAATCGTTCCAATGCCCACCTATTATAACTATACCGGCAGTAATCAAGGTATTGCGTTTGCGTTTGGCATTTTTGGTCATTAATATTAATAGGGGAGCCAAAAAGTTAATAATTAAATTGAACCAAAACTGGAAGCCAAAATCAATTCCTTTACGTTCAGTATAATATATTGCCTCTTCAGGCAAGTTGGCGTACCATATTAATAAGTATTGCGAAACCCATATATAAGTCCAAAAGATAGAGAAGGCGAACATCATTTTGCCCAAATCGTGCAAATGCTCTTCAGTTACAATTTTCAGGTAGCCGCGGCCTTTTAAGAACAAAACAAACATACAGATAGTGGTAATACCGCATACCCATAATATAGCAAAGTTATATATTGAATAAATGGTAGAGAACCAATGTGGGTCAATACTCATCATCCACATCCAAGATATAACAGGGAAAGTAAAACCAAATATGGCCATAAATCCACCAGCTACACGGCGGTTTGTATGATATATTTTCACATCTTTTTCTTTATCTTCTTTTATAGATAAACGGCGGAAATAACGAGTAAAGAAATAATATAATCCAAAGAATACAATACTGCCACCAATAAAGAAGGTAGTATTTAAGAAACTACTTTTACCTTGTAATAGAGAGTCATTGTTCATTACTTCAGGGATAGACCATTCAAATACATATTCTTTTCCAACAAAGAAAATAGTCAATAAGGTTAATACACCAATTGGCAAATATTGTCCCATGGCTTCAGGCACGCGTTTAATAGCGGCACTCCATCCAGCATTCGATAAATAATTGATACCGATAAACACAGTTCCGCATAAACTAATGAGGGTTGTATAATACCCAGCCATGAGCATGCTTCCCCAAAAACGCTTTTCCATAATATTCCCTGCTTCACCTTTTAGCATAAACACACCAGCAAGGGTGCATACCAAGCCAAGGGCGATGAGCATGAATACAAAATTTTTCGTTTTTGAATTGAAGTCGAAACGTTCTTCCGTAATTTCTATGTGATGATGTTCCATTAGGTCTGTATAAAATTATCGGTTATAATTAATTTCCTTTTTTTGTTGAATCTTTAACAGTAGCAGTTGCTGGAGTACTTGCTTTAGCTTTTTTGCTAAGGTATTGTACATATTGTATCACACACCAGCGTTCAGTTGGTGTTAATACGGATGCGTATGATCCCATATAGTTTTTACCATATTTGATGGAGTGGTACATTCCACCTTCAGCTAAGGTTTGAATCCTGTCAGATGCATAAGAAGGAATATTATTGGGAGGGAATTTTACGGAAACAGGTCCATCTCCCAATCCTTGATCACCATGGCAAGGGTAGCAATTGATATCATAAAAATGCTTTCCGATTGCAAGATTTTCTGGATTACGAGCAATAGTTTCCGGCATTTTTACATTTTTCAAGGCATCATCATACTGCTCTTTTTCATAAGGATAATAATAATCTAATTGTCCTTGTGCAATCGTACGTTTTGCAGGTTCACGCATATTTTTACCATCAGCATTTATCTTATTTGGAGCTTCTGCAAGTTGGGTAAAGGGCTCGTAAGCTTGCGATACATACATGTCAGGCATATACTCGGTACCAGGGTCATTGGGTCCTCTGCCACAGGCTGCAATTAATGCTACCAAAGCCATTGAGCCAAATATTTTATAGACTATTGTGTTATTGATTTTCATTGTCCTTTATTGCTTGAGATTATTGTATCAATGAATGGTTTTTGTCAAAAGATTTTGTGCGGATATCTATGGCACCATTTTCACGAAGTATTTGGTTAATAGCATCATGATTTTTATTGCTGTCAGCATCAATTGCCAATATAAATAAGTCACTAGTTTGGCGGTCGTCAAATAAGTCTGGTTTTACTCCATGGAACATTTTACTTTTAATCCAAAATGTCATAATAGTGCCTAGTGCGGTGCATAAAACAGTACACTCAAAACAAACAGGTACAAATGTTACAAGTACTGGCGTATTGGGTTTACCACCAATATTAATCTGCCAATCCATATATGAAGTAAACCATTGCAATATAACAGCCAAGGTAAAACCAGTACAACCATATATAAATGCGGCAATACTTAATCGGGTACGTTCAATACCCATTGTTTTTTCTAAACCATGCACTGCAAATGGTGTATAGCAGTCATATATTTTCACCCCAGATTTATTCATTTTCTTCGCGGCCCTGTATATTAATTCGGGGTCTTCAAAAACGCCTGCTATAAAATTAGTTGGTTTCATCTTTTATATATTTATACTATGATAATTTTATCGTTTTAATTAATGTGAGTGAGCCAATTTTTCTTGCTCCATTCTTGCTTTTGCAATTGGAAGTTGGTCATAAGGCATAATTGCTTTTGTTTCAGCAATAGATATAGATGGCATGAGTTTGCAGAACACAAAATAACAAGTAAAGAATAAGCCCATAGTTCCCAAAAATATGGCAACCTCTACCCAAGTTGGGCGATAATATATCCAACTTGAAGGAAGATAATCACGATGCAATGACGTGACAATAATTACGAAACGTTCAAACCACATCCCAATATTTACTATAATAGACATGATAAATATTATAGTAGGATTTTGACGAATTTTCTTAAACCAGAAAATTTGTGGAGCAAGTAAGTTGCAACTCATCATCGTCCAATATGCCCACCAATATGGTCCTGTGGCACGGTTGATAAATGCATATTGTTCGTATTCAACTCCTGAATACCATGCTATAAAAAACTCAGTAATATAAGCGGTACCTACTATGGTACCAGTAAGCATTACTACTTTACACATGGCATCCAAATGGTGAATAGTTATATAGTCTTCATAGTTCATCACTTTGCGGGCAATAACCAACAAGGTTAATACCATCCCAAAACCAGAGAAGATAGCACCAGCAACAAAGTATGGAGGAAAAATAGTAGTATGCCAACCTGGAACAATTGAGGTAGCAAAGTCCATTGATACAATGGTGTGAACCGAAAGTACCAGTGGTGTTGAAATACCAGCTAAAATCAAACATACAACTTCGTAACGTGTCCAAGTGCGGATTGATCCGTTCCATCCCATCGACAATAAATTGTAAAACCATTTAGTAGTTTTGGTTTTTGCACGGTCGCGCACTGTAGCGATATCGGGTATTAAACCCATATACCAAAAGAATAAAGAAACGGTAAAATATGTAGAAATTGCAAATACGTCCCAAAGAAGTGGGGAGTTAAAGTTTACCCATATTGAGCCCAATGCGTTAGGCAATGGCAGGTTCCAGAATCCGTTCCAAATACGACCCATGTGGAACAAAGGAAATATAGCGGCACACATTACAGCAAAAATGGTCATGGCTTCTGCCGAACGGTTAATTGACATACGCCATTTTTGACGGAACAATAATAAGATTGCTGAAATTAAAGTACCAGCGTGACCAATACCAACCCAAAATACAAAGTTGGTGATATCCCAAGCCCATCCTACCGTTTTGTTTACACCCCAAGTTCCTATACCTTCCATTACAGTAATGGTTAATGACAGAACTAATAGACATAAAAATATGAATGAAACTGAGAAACCAGCCCACCAAGCTTTTGTTGGCGGATTTTCAATGGGACGGCAAATATCGGCCGATATTTGGCCATAGCTTTTGTCGCCGGTAATAAGTCTTTCCCTAATTGGTGATTCGTACATGGGTGGTTAAGATTATTATATGTTTTATTGATTTAACTTCTAGTGAGTGATAATTAATGACCGTGTTTTTCTTCTTTGCCATGACCCTCTGCTCCATGTTCGCTATGATGCCCCTGTTTAGCATGTTCACGAGCATGATGTATTTCAGCTTCTTTGGCTAATTTGATATCCAAATCTAGTATATCTTTGATTGTATCATCTTTACGGTTCCGCACTTTAACTTGATATTTAACCGAAGGTTTCACATTTATTTCTTCAAGTAATGCATAACTGCGGGCCACATTGCTAAGTTCTACATCATTCATTGAAGATTTTAAAGTGTTGAAATATTCTTTGCTGCTTTCCTTTTCGTCATCCGTCATCAAACTGTACTCACGGTCATTATAAAACAATTTAGATATTTCAGAATTTGGATCATTGCGATCGCCAAATACAATAGCATTTGCAGGGCATGCTTGTTGGCATGCAGTTTTTACATCTCCATCAACCAATGCACGATTTTCGCGTTTAGCTGATAATTTACCTGATTGTATTCTTTGTACACAGAACGAACATTTTTCCATCACACCTCTAGAACGAACAGTTACATCAGGATTGATGACCATACGTCCTAAATCGTTATTGAAATTGAAATCAAATTTATCATTTTCGAAATAACGGAACCAATTGAAACGACGAACTTTAAAAGCACAGTTATTTGCACAATATTTAGTACCTATGCAACGGTTATAGGTCATTTGGTTTAATCCTTCTGAACTATGTGTAGTAGCCAATACTGGGCAAACTGTTTCGCAAGTTGCATTGGTACAGTGTTGGCACATTACAGGTTGGAAAGCCACACTTACATTTTCGAAATCGTCTACATTTTTTGCAATTTCTTTTTCTTTTGAATTACGTTTCTTGTCTTTATCAGTGAAAGAATAGTAACGGTCGATACGCATCCAGTGCATTTCGCGCCCTTTTAAAACTTCTTCGCGACCAACTATTGCTACGTTGTTTTCTGCTTGGCATGCAATTACGCACGATCCACATCCTGTGCAAGCATTTAGGTCAATTGCCATAGCCCAACGATGGCCTTTGTAATCTTTAGCATCCCATAATGAAACGATATGAGCAGCATTCTTATTCCCAGATTGGCGATCAGTTGCCCAGCGGTCTAATGTGGTTTCTTTAACCATATTACGACCTTCAATAGTATGATGCGTTTGTGTTTGAGCAAGCGTATAACCGCTGCTTACTTTCGTAATTTTCACATCGGCTGTCATGCTATTTGTATGACCATTATAACTAGACCTGAAAGCAAAAGCATTTTTACCAATTGATTCTTTTTTCATTGCCTCACGGTTCGCATCAATACGTCCGTAACCTAAGGCAATTGCAATAGTATCTTTTACCATACCTGGCTGAATCAATACAGGAATAGAATCAATTTTATGAGTTGAAGTACTTACTGAAACATTGTCACCGTCAGTTAAACTTAGTCTGTCAGCTGTAGATTTATTGATCACAGCATAATTATCCCAACATACTTTTGAAATAGGATCGGGAAGTTCTTGCAACCAAGGGTTAGTACCTTGTGAGCCATCGCCCATTGATACTTTTTCATAGGTCATTAATTCAAGTTTGTCTTTAGCTCCAGCCTTGGCCATCGACATAATAGCTTCTGCTTTTACAGTGCCTTTGAAAGAAGGGGCAGTTGCCTCACCAAGTGGTTTTATATAAAAACCATCATGTAATGTTTGGTTCCAGAAAGTAACAAAATTCTCAGCTCCAAAATTTTCTTTCCAAGTATCTTGAATAAAAGTATAAAAATCAGCATTTTCCCATCCAGCCCAAATCAATAATGATTCTTGTGCTTGGCGGGTATTGAATATGCGAGTGATAGTTGGTTGCGTTAATGTATAATGCCCAACTTTAGCTTCATGGTCATTCCACGATTCTAAATAATGATGATCAGGGGCTGTATATTTAACCATCTTGGCAGTTTCATCCATATTATAAGATGTGCCTACAGAAAGTTTCAATTTTTTGATACCGCTGCTCAATTTAGCAAGGTTATGATAATTGTATGCAGGGTTCACATTATAGAAAACAACACCCTCTACCGCACCTGAATTCATATCGTCCACTAATTTATCAAAATTACTGTCAACACCTTTTCTTTGGTTTGAATGGTTGTCCAAATCTATAGTTTTACCATAGTTACCAAGCATGGTATTAATACCATTTACTAGAATTTGAACATCAACATCATTTGATCCTGACACAACCAAACCTGCACCTCTTTTCGCCCACAGTTCGTTTGCAGTATTTTTGATTGCATCCAATGGAAGTTCAAATTGTTGAACATCTATTTTAGAAGATCCATTTAAATCAGCTAATCTATTATATAAGTTTGCTAAAGCCAATCCCTGTTGAGATGGTTTGATAGGCAAACGCATGTCGGCACTTGAACCAGTAATACTGAGGTGAGACTCAAACTGGATATGGCGTGACATGGTTTTCTTTTTATTTAGTTTACGATTCTCAACCCATTGTTTGGTGTATTCAACAGGCGAAATCCAAGTACCTAAAAAATCGGCACCGAAACTAACTATTACTTCAGCTTTACTAAAATCGTAAGAAGGAACAACTGCTTTGCCAAAAGACTCTTCGTTTGCTTTTATAATAGCAGATGAAGAAATTGCATCATAAGTAACGTGTTCAGCTCCAACATGTGCTTTAAGGAACGTATCAATGGCACGTTGTGTTGAAGGACTGTTTATAGTACCACTCACTACACGAATTTTTGAACCATCAATTGCTTTAAGCTGCGAGGCTACGTCAGCATCTAGTTTTTTCCATTCAAGAGATTGAGTTCCAATTAGAGGGCTTTTTATACGGTCATTATCATATAATGTAAGAACACTTGCTTGGCCTTGGGCACAAGTGGCACCTTTATTAAAAGTATGCTCATTGCCATCTACTTTAATCGGGCGGCCTTCGCGTGTTTTTACCAAAATACCACAACCAGCGGCACAAGCACCGCATGTAGAAGCATAATAAAGTGGAACACCAGGAGTAATATTTTCTGGTTTAACCACATAAGGAATTGCATTTTTAACGGGAGTTTTATTACAAGCTGCCAAAGCTACAGCACCTATACTGAAGCCAAAAAATTTGAGAAAATCACGACGGTTAGAAGCTAAGCCAAAAGTAGAAGAATTCTCATTCAGAACTTCATCTAAGGGCAACCCCTCCATGAATTCGTTTTTGCTGTTACCCGCAAATTCAGGACTTGTGTTGAGTTCTTCAAGTCCCCTCCAGTATTTTTTTTGGTTTTCCATTGAGTGTATGTTGAAAAAACTAAATGTTTTGAGTTGATATTAATAGTGACATTTTGAACAGTCGAGGCCGCCATTTTCAGCAACCGTAACTTCTTTTTTGCCAAGGGCTTTATATTTGGCGTGAATTTTTTCGTAGTATTTGTTATTGGCCATGTCCACTTTCGATTCACGATGGCATTGGATACACCATCCCATTTGCAAAGTATTTTTTTGATAAACCACAGTCATATTTTGTATATCGCCGTGGCATTTCTGGCAAGCAATCTTACCAACTTTTACGTGTTGTGAGTGGTTGAAATAAGCAAAATCAGGAAGGTTGTGAATACGAACCCATTTGATAGGCTTTTGTGGGCCATCATATTTTTTTGTTTCAGGATTATAGCCAACTGCATTATATATCTTCATGATTTCAGGAGAAATTTTACCAGCATATTTTTCTTTGGCTTGAACGGCAACGTGACAATTCATACATGTACTTGGCGAAGGAATAGAAGCTTGTTTGCTTTTCTCTGCAGTAGAGTGGCAATACTGGCATTGAATTTTATATTGGCCTGCATGTATTTTGTGAGAATATGCAATAGGTTGTGTTGGAGCATATCCTTTTTGCACGCCTACTTCATTATTGGCATAACCAAAGCCCCAATAGCAATATAAGAATACAAAGCATAGCATAAACGATATGGTGGCAACTGTTTTGTTCCAGCGTGATACCCAAGGCCAAAATGTACCATCCCAAAAACCTATACGTTCTTCAGGGGCAAGCTCAGGTTGTGCAGTATATAACGTCCCTTTAAGGCTTACAGCAACACGACCTAACAATATAGAGGTGAGTCCCAAAACAAATGCAAGGCCTAATAATATCATCAGCATAGTGCTGTTGTTCGCGCCGTCACTAGGCTTTGGGTCATTTGGGTTAACAGGTGGTTTGCTAGGGTCATCTGCTAGAGGGCCAGGAGCAGGAGCAGTTTTTATATAAGCAAGAATGGATTTAATTTCAGCATCTTTCAGTGAGCCAAAACTAGTCATAACAGCATTGTTATATTTGTTGGCAAGCGCAACTGCATATGCATCGCCACTTTTAATTACCGCCTGCGAGTTCTTCACCCACTTGATAATCCAAGCTTCATCGCGACGCTTATCTACGTCTTTAAGAGCAGGACCTACAACTTCCGAGTAAACTTGGTGACATGAGGTACAATTTGCCTCGAAGAGTTTTTTGCCCTCTTCTACGTTTTGTGCTGTTGTGAAAACTGGTGCAAGGGCGAATGCCGAGAGCACTAAAAGCAACCTAAAGGATATTTTCATTCTGATGGTTAATTCTTTTATTGAAAGCTTTGTTGAAATGTTCAAATGGTTATTAATATTGGCCATTAGCAACTTAACAAGTAAAGCCTTTTTTTTCGGGTGCAAAGATAATGGGCAGGAGGGCAATGAAAAACTCATTGTCAATAAATTGTAATTTAAAAAAAATCTAAATACTCTGGCTTTATTTCCAAACGGTTACGATGATGGCTACAATCATGCTGCCAATAAGGTGATAGACTCCATCAATTACGTACAACATCATTGAGCGTTTCTCATAAATAAAACCAACGCTCATCACTGTTATACCAAAGCAAACACCTGTAAGCAGTCCAAAACGCATACTCGAAACCCAAGTTTGTAAATGTAAAGCATGCGATAAGAACGACATACCAACTGCAAGTATAAAAAAACATACAAATGAAACTACCATCATTGCGACCATACCTTTTCGGTTATTAGGGTCATTCATGCCCATTCCAACAATCTTCGCCCAAGGTTTCGCAAATAAAATGGGCGAATACCAAATTGCTCCCAATAAAAAATAGGCCACTGCACCCGCGGCTATAGCTAGAAAATTAAGGTGCATAAAATGATGAGTATAGTTCATGTTTTTAAGATTTAGTTGAACGGCAAATGTGGTCGAAAACTTTTAAATTGCCAAAGCAAGGTTTTTTTAAGCCCAAATAATAGGCACAATGTTTTTAATTTATTTTTTAATGCATTATATTATTCACAGAAGTAACTATTTTTGAATATTATTAATTATACCTCTTTAAAAGAAAATTTCCATCACATGAAAGAATTCAGTTTGTTAGCTTTTTTATTTTTTACAGGTTGCTTGTGTGCTAACTCACAGCAAGTTGAGCAGCCTCAAATTAAAAAACATGAAATAGGAATAGATATGTATCCCGTAGCTATCAGCATTTTTAAACCTGATGCCCAAGGATGGTTTGGTGGACTCCCTCCTGCTAAGCCTGATTATAACTTTACCTATAGATTTTATTTCAAAAGGTTTGCGGTTAAAACTAGATTTTCAATCAACCAAAATCGCAATGGTGAAACTGTTAGCAATGTTCCTTCTGGAACCATTACCTATATTAGTATTATTGAATCTGGTTATGATAACCATTTTAATAATGCACTCGGGCTTCAGTATAATTTTGTGCAAAACAAAAAGAACAATGCTTTTGTAGGAGTGGATTTTTTGAATAGCTGGATGGGAACTTCAACTGGAAATTGGTACCAGACATTTGATACCAATGCACTTGCAGTTAAAATAAACAAAACACATAGCACCTCAGTTGGTTCAAAAAGAGTATCAGGAGTGGCTTTGGTGTTTGGTATGAGTTTCAATTTGAAGTCCAATTTGTATTTTACTTTGGAATCATCTTTACGTTATACACGAAGTGTTACTCAAAATAATTATAGCTCTTATTCCTATCAGTATTACGAATACAATTCTCAACCCCAGACATTAATTGAGTACCATAGTAATACTAGCAATAAGACACCTACTTCAAGCATTGAGTTTATCCCAACAAGTAATTTTACACTCAGTTATAGGTTTTAATTTTTCTGATATACATTTGTAGCCTGTGAGCTACAAAATTATATTTTTTATTTTTCTCGGGTTTGTTTTTCAGAACCTCAGGGCTCAGGACCCTGGATTTTCTCAAATATTCGCTAACCGATTGTACTTAAACCCAGCCTATGCTGGAGCAAATAATGGAATGCGACTAGCTGTAAACCACAGGCAGCTGTGGCCTGGAGTTCCTGGCCCATTTTACACTTTTGGTCTTGGGTTAGATGTGCGTGCACCAGGTGTTTCAGGAGGGATTGGATTAACGTTAATGAATGATGTGAGGGGAGAGGGCTTCTTGAAAACAAATAAGATTGGATTTGTTTATTCGTATAGAAATCTGATTGGGAAATACGATAGATCCAGTACAGAGTTTAGTTTTGGAGTGGAGCCTGCAGTCGTTAATAAAAATATTGACTGGAGCAAGTTCGAATTTAGTGACCAATTTGATCCTGTTTTTGGTAAAATATTCCAATCAGCTGCTACGCCGCCTCCATCTGCTTCAATTACTTATATGGATATTGCTGCAGGTTTTACTTTTAACCATCGTATAAAAACCAATGCTGCTGACTATTATTTTGGATGGGGAGGGGCTATGCAGCATCTTACAAGACCAACTGAAACATTTGTGGGCACTACGCGAACAGTTCCAATAAAATACTCATTTACCGGAGGGGGAATGCTGCCTGTAAGCGATGGTAGAAGTCCAACCCCTACTTTTTTATTTCCGCATTTTCGTTATGAGCGACAGGGGTCTTTTCAAGCAGTTAATGCAGGAATGTACTTTTATAAATATCCCGCATTTGTGGGTATAAATTACGATAATTCACCCAAATTTCAGCAGGGAAAAAACACCAATTCTCTTATTGTAACTTTGGGTTTGGTTGGGGGCTGGGGTGAAGCAAATAGCTATCAAATAAGTTATAGTTACGATTTAAATGCAACAGGATTGGGTGGAGGAACTTATGGTTCGCACGAACTAGCTCTTGTGTTCAGTTTCGATTCTTTTAAACTAGCAAATTTAGGAAAGGGGGGAGAAGCTAAGAGAAAATTGCTAAACTGTATGGATTTCCCGCATAAAGGGGTTTTTCGAATGTTTTAAGAAGACTTGTTTGATTTGCGATCTTTCTTAAGTTCTATAGCTTCCTCTTGCTCGTCTTTAATTGTTTTAGCAAAAGTGTGGGGATAATCCCTAGCTTGCTCAAACTTACTAATTGCACTGCTATAGTTATTGATTGTTCCCCACAAGTAAACTCTCGTTTGATTGTCATTTTTAGGAATGTTTCTACTTTGGGCAATCAAATTTTCAAGTTCTATTTTAAAATCTTCAACGGTGGTTCTGATTTTAAATAATGTTTCGTAATATCCCGGCTGGAGACTGTCTAATTCAACTAGTTCCTTTTGCAAAAAATCAATTTCAGAATTCAATGAGTCGCAACGATTTGAAAACCCCGTAGGTTCTATTTTTTCTTTTGACATATCAATTAGGCAACAAATATAAATAATATTTCAGTTTGTTTTAACCAATGTTAGCGAATTGTAAATAATTACTTTTAAAGAGCGTCATTATTTTAGCCTAGTTTATTTAAGCACCTTAAAGTACAGGATATATTTGCCATTAACGTTTTCAATCTCTAAAATGATATTTGGGAACTTTAATACTTCAGCAGGGTCTCTTCTACCAACGGATATTTTTTTGTACAGTCCATCCTCTGCAGTTTCTCTAATTAGCCAGCTTGGCGATAGGCAATCTTTAATATCAAAACCCCACTTTTCGAAAGTACTTTTCATGCTGTCGGTAATTTGATCGGCTTCTAATATTATTGAGGTAAAGTTTGTACCAAAGCTTTTGGCAATAAGTGCGTTCGATAATCCTGGTAAGTTTTCGATGGATTCCCATTTTTGAATAAAATTATTGCCCTTACGAATAGTTCCAAGAGATTTACCCTTTATATTGTCAAAGTTGTTTTCAACACCCGATTTAATTATTCTGAAGAATACCGTACAAAAATCTTCCTGCTCCAAAACCGCATATTGAGGATTGGTCTGCGGTGAAACAGTTAATCCCCAAAACAAAAATGCCAATATTAGTGAAAAAGCTCTCATTTATTAGTTCGCAAAGTTAAGTTATTCAAAGTTGCGCCAAAACAACAAATTTACTGAAATAAGCTACATTGGTTTTTAAGCAGAATTGGCAACAAACAACAAATGAATAATATATTGCAAATGGCAACTAAATTCCTTAATAACCTAAAGCACAATAAACATGAATTAAAATGTGAAAAGATACTTTTGTGGACTGGGCATCTTTCAAGAAGTTATTTCTTACATAAAAAAGTACCGTACAATTTAATACACGTTAATTTTTAGCTGAAAATTAACTGAGCAATCAACATAGGCAAATTGAGCATATAGACTCTTTATTATGCTTGTTAGTCAGTTGCTATTACGCTTCTAGTTTGGGTACTCAAATTGTTTTGCATCTTTATGTAATACAATCCAGCTGCAATCCCATTTCGAGACAACTCTATATTGTGCTGACCTGCAGCGTAGTCTTGGTCGGTAATGGTTTTTACCAATTTGCCTTCGGTATTTATTAATTCAATAAGTACATTTCCTCCAGCACTTATAAACTCAATTGTGGTTGCCAAGTTAAAAGGGTTTGGATAATTGCGTATAATCATATTACCCGAGTTACGCTGAATGTCCTGCGCAATGGCATTGTTGTTACACGAACTGTTTATTAGATTCAATGTATTGAACTTTTGCAACATTACGGTGTCCGTATCAGTATCGCTGAGGCAGAACCAATCTTTAAGTATAGAAGTGTAAACGGTTCTAAAATCGTGCTGCATGGCTACATTATCATTTACTGTTGCATTTGCAGGTATAGCAGGGTTGCTACCTACGAGACCACTTTTTACTTTATTCCCAAAAAGGAACAAAGGTGCTGCTGCTCCATGATCCGTGCCTGAGCTAGCATTGGAAACTATACGTCGGCCAAATTCACTAAAAGTCATTCCTAACACACGGTCGGCTGTGTTGAGTAATTTGCAATCATCCATAAATGCAGTGATTGCTTCACTAAGGTCGGCTAGCAAACTAGCGTGTGTCCCTGTATCATTACCATTAGTGGCATCAACTTGATTTGAATGTGTATCAAAACCGCCCAAATTTACCCAGTATATGCGGGTTTTCAATCCACCAGCTATCAACTGTGAAACGATTTTCATTTGGTCGGCCAATTTGTTTTGCCCTGCGGTGGGCCACATGGTTGATTTGTTTGTAGCCTTTGCGGCTGCCGCTTTTATTACGGTGGAATATTGCTGCGTTTTTGCTGATACGCCTCTTATGTAAGCTAGTTCCGCTCCAGCATGTGTATTGGGCGTGGGGTCAGTAGTTCCGTTTATCATTCCATAGAAATTTGCCGGGTCGCTAATAGTCATAGCCATACTATTGGTAAGTCCTTGTAATCCGGTTGATACCACTGAACCTATTTGAATAGCCAAAGGGTCGGGCATATTGGTATTAGGATATCCGCTGGGGAAGTTGGGAAACTCTTCGCTTAAATAACGACCAGCCCAACCGTTGGTAAGTGATTGGTTATAATCAGCTGCTGTTACCCAAATATCGGATGAGCGGAAGTGGGAATAGTTTTGGTTGGGATAACCTGCTGCTTGCACAATAGTAAGCTTTCCATTATTGTATAAATCCCTCATACCGGTCATAGATGGGTGCAAACCAGTTAAGGATGTTCCTGTTAGGGCGAGCACTTTTTTACTATCAATAAGTATGTTGTTGCGAGCATTGGCCAAATTACTATATTGATCTATAGGTATGACGGTGTTTAATCCATCATTACCTCCATTAAGTTGTACAATAACAAGCACATGGTCTGTGTCGACAAATGAGGCCGCCAGTCTGCTTAGTAAACTTGAATCGGTAAAAGCTTGTACTGTTTGACCGTTTATAAGTGATGGCAATACTGCTACAGCTGCTGTGTTTTTTATAAAATCCCTGCGTTTCATATAAGTTCCTATATTTTAATGTTTGTATAATTATATTTAATTTGGTTATGAAAGTTGATATTCCGATAAGTCCATCAAATATTTTACAAGTAGGATGAGCCTTGTATTCACAGTGTCTTTCAAGGTTTTGTTTGTAGGGTTGGCTAAATAAGCATTCCATGCATTGGTCCAGTAGCTGTCGGTTGATTGCCCTGAGAGCAGGGTGCTGGTTTTGATAGTTGCTTTGTTGGCGGCTGACAAAGTGAGGATATGCAAATACTTGCACAAGTCATCAATCAATGTATTGGGGTTTGTGGGGTCGCTCATGGTTTGAGCAACCGCAATACAATCAATGATTAACGTATAACCACTTTTCTTTATGCCGCTATATACCATCAAATCGCTTATTTGGTTACGTTTTGGCAGGGTATCACTATTTATCCATAGTTCATGATAACTGGGAACTTGATAATAAGCAGGCCATCCAGCAACATTTGGCGGATCTCCTGGGTCTTGTTGCTGTATGTAGCTTGCTCCCCATATTTGCCCCCACATATAATACTGGGTAGCATATTGCGTGGCATCGGGGAAAATAATATTGAACTCTCTACACATTCCCACACAAAAGTCTAATGGGCTTTTAATAAGGCAACCCATATTGGCTGCATCATAAAAATGCTCACTCTTGAACAAGGCAGCGAGCACGGGTTTTATATCATAATTATTCTGACGGAATATTTGAGCCATAGGAACTATAACATTGCTTTCAGTAGCAGCATCAATATCGTAATATACAAACCAACGATAGAGTTTACGACATATAAACAATGCCCCTTCGTTTTGATTAAATATCATAGTGAGCAAATCGTCCACTTCATTGGCCCCATTGGCTCCAGTTTGGCCTGTAATAAGGGTATTGTTATAAAATGCAGAAAATTGCTTGTTTGCTGTCTCGTGCTTTGTCGAATCGAAATAGGAAGATAAGGTACTATTGTTCACTCGCCAGCCTGTGAGTACTTTGGCGGCAGCTTTCACATCATCCTCGGTGTATTGCGAATTAGGGCCTTTGCCCACAGTAAAAAGTTCTTGCAACTCACGGCCATAGTTTTCATCGGGGGCTTTATTGGTATTGAGGTTGCCGTTCAGGTATTTGAGCATGCATGGGTCAATGGTTACTGCTTTTGTCATGGTTTTAAAATTTCCCAGTGCATTTTGCCTTAGCATCAAGTTGTTTTGATAAGCTAATATTGTTGAGCCTGTGGTTTGAGTTTGAGTTGCGAAATGATTATGCCAAAACAAAGTCATTTTTTCTAGTATATTTTTATCTTGGTTTATCATGAGTCCTGCCCACCAATATTTGAATGACTGGCGACGCTGGGAATTAAAGTTTGGATTATCGGGGCCATTTACCCATGTTGCACCTGCTGTTATATCAGGGTCTACGTTGGTACCACTGTTATAATTATTGATAGGTGGATTGGGCTGCGTAGTCGGAACTGTAAGCAAATCATCAACCGAGGCCGACATAGACTTTTTCAAAAAGTAATTGATATCATTAATATTGGCACCAAACATAGTTCGCCTAAGCAGGTGTATGGCTTGGTCGTAACCCCAAGCACCTGCGTACTGGGTTAATCCTGTTGAAGTGCGTTGTGCAGTTTGTTTGGTACTAGTGGTTTCTTGAACCCCGGGTGTTTGGATAGGGGCAAGTGTGCTGAGAAAATCTCTTCTGTCCATAATAGTAGTTAGTAATTAGTAGTCAGTGGTTAGCAAGCCTCACCAAGCCTCCCCTGAGGGGAGGGGCAGAGTTGCGTTATATTTGTTGTTTTATTGAATGTTCGAATTAAAGGTATATTGACGTAAAGTAACCAACAAGGTTTAAAATTTTACAGAAAAAGTAGAGAAGTGGGCTTAGTTGGTGGGGACACCAACCAAGGAGTGGGCGAGCTGGCTAGGATTCCGTGGCCAAGGGAAGGGACTCCGAAAAAGGAAGCGTGTAAAAACAACAAAGCCCCTTGCGGGGCTTATGTTATTTGCTTTTTGCAGCTTCAATTTTTTCGACCGCGGTCATTTGGTAGCTCTTTTTCAAGCGGCACACACCGTGTGAGTGTTTCCAAATTTTGCCACGTTTACTTCTTTTATCGCCTTTGCCCATAATAGTTTGTATAATTTTTTTTGAGGTGCAAATATAGGCTGCGATGGGGAAGCTGTGAAATAATTAAATAGCCCTGCTGCTTGTTTGTGGTATTTGGACCAATTCTACATCTTTTATAGCTGTTTTGCCTGCCTGTATGCCAATACTTGTAATGGTGGTAGGCAATTAGCCATTGGCTGAGATGGTGATGGTAACATTGGCCTCGCTAATGCTGAGGAAGCGTGGCAGCAGAAGGTGGGCAATGAATTTTCTAAAATAAGCCCAAAACTACAAGATACAGCCCACGCATCATTCCTAGTAGACAACTCCACACCTCAAGAAATAGATGCAGCATACGAAGCAGCACATAAAACTGACCTTGCTGACAAAAACCCTATAATTGAAACAGAACCAAATACGGTTAAAAGTTTCACAAATGCTCTTTTAGCAGCGTTCCATTCCGTTACAGGAGCAATGGGCAAAACTGTTAAGGTAGAAGTTGTTTCTGATGCAGAAGCCAAGGAAATTATAGATGGCGATAAAAATATAAAAAAACAGGTTGATAATTCAAATAATAATAGTAATTTTGTAAATGATGAAACAGAAGGAGATTCAACCAAACGAATACGGGATGGAGCAGAACGAAAAACTGCGGAAAGCATTAGAGAATCAGTCTCCAATATCCTTGACGGAGTTCTTAGAGCAAGTCAAGAGGACGCAAAAAACGGGAAAGGTTGGTCGATAGGGAAATACAAAGCAGAGGA
Organism: Bacteroidota bacterium; assembly: GCA_947477885.1. Lineage (GTDB taxonomy): Bacteria > Bacteroidota > Bacteroidia > UKL13-3 > UKL13-3 > CANJUD01. The sequence continues at coordinate 23,575 of CANJUD010000011.1, read as the reverse complement.
AGAAAAAGCATTAAAAGAATTTGCCAATAATAACAATCTATGGGTTGAAGACTTCAAAAAAGGAGTAGACCCAAACGCAAAAGGCAACGAAGCAGTTGTTTTTTTTAATAATGACGGCAAAACTGTAACCAAGATAAATAGCGGGGCTTATCATGCAGATTGGATAAGTTTTACCGATAGATTAAAACTTCACGAAATCCATTTAAAGCCCACATCCTACAAAATAGTTGGCTTTACCGAATACAAAGGCAGCTTTTCTCTAATATTAGAGCAACCGTTTGTTAAGTCTAAGAGGGCAGCAACATATAAAGAGGTTGCTGACGATATGGCAAAAAGGGGGTTCAAGGCCAACTTTATAAGTAGGCTGTTTAAGTTCGGTACTTTTAGCAATGGCGATATTTTAATTGCAGACATAGTAGGCGATAATGCTCTAATAACAGAAGATGGGACGGTGGCGTATATAGACCCTATACTAAGGGATATGTCAAACGTACAGTACATGAAATCTCCCCAAGGCGAAGTGCTTGGCTTTGTACAGGTTCAACCCGATGGAAGCTACAAACTTTGGATTGACCCAAAAGCAGCGACAACAGAAACACCGATACATGAAATTGCGGGGCATATATTTCTGCCACTGATAAAAAAGACAAATCCCGAACTCTACAATCGTGGCAAAGCATTAATCAAAGGCACAGAATACGAAGCAAGGGTTAAAAAAGAATATCCGCACCTTGACAAAGAAGGCATTGCAGAAGAAGCACTTGCACAAGCAATAGGCGAAAAGGGCAAACTGCTTACCGAACAGAAGAAAAAAGGCTTGCTATCATGGCTCAAAGATTTTTGGCGTAACGTAAAGGGCAAACTGAAACTCAACATTCCGTCTGTAAAACTTGCAGAAATGACATTGGGCGACTTCACAGACCTAATTGCGGGAAGCGTTATTCACGGAGAAGAACTATCTAAAATACAACAACAAAATGAGCAACCCAACATTCAAACTAAAAACAATCAAGCAAATGTTAGCGGAAACGAAACCTCTGCCCGAAATAAAGCAGACGAAAGCACCAAATATAAGTCATCAGCAAAAGAACTTTACAATGCCTATCAAACCCGTAACGATAAATTAGAAGATTATTCACTCACACCCGAAATGCAGCGTTCAACAAGCGAGGCTATGGCAAGACGTGGACAAGGGTTTACCGCTAACGAGTGGGCGGGATATGAGAACAAACTTGCAAGCGATACTATGGGAAAATGGAATCGTGCAATAGAATCAGCAGGTGGGCACCAACCATGTTTTTTTGTGCGAATGTAGGAAGATTTATCCGTTAATTTTGCATCGTGCAAATCCAGTTCGATACAGACCCGCGGGTTCAATTATTTATATCGCAGTCGTTGGCTGAGGATATTGGGCCCGGAGATTATTCTACGCTTTCATGTATTCCAAGTACTTTGCAGGGTAAAGCAAAACTACTAGTTAAAGATGATGGCGTAATAGCAGGCTTAGAGCTTGCAAAGACTATATTGAAACAATTGGATGATAAGCTGCAAACGAATGTATATATAAACGATGGAGGTTCAGTAAAATATGGCGATATAGTTTTTGAGGTAGCAGGTTCAGTAGCATCTATACTACAAGCTGAAAGACTTTTATTGAATTGTATGCAACGATTGAGTGGTGTGGCCACTACTACCCAAAAAGCTGTTGCATTAATTGCTGATATGCATACCAAAATACTTGATACACGCAAAACAACTCCCGGCATGCGATTGCTTGAGAAATGGGCAGTAACCATGGGTGGCGGCCATAACCACCGTTTTGGCTTGTATGATATGGTGATGCTGAAAGACAATCATATTGATGCAGCAGGAGGTATTACAAAAGCGATTACAAAAGCCAAAGAATATCTAAAACAAAACAATCTGGATTTGCAAATAGAAGTAGAAACACGCAACATAGCAGAAGTAAAGGAAGCAATGGCTGCGGGCGGAATCCATCGCATCATGCTCGATAATTTCGAACTGCCACAACTGAAGGAAGCAGTTACTATAATAAACAAACAATACGAAACTGAAGCGTCGGGCGGTATCACCTTAAGCAATCTTGTTTCCTATTCCGAAACGGGAGTTGATTATATATCGATGGGAGCACTTACCCATTCAGTAAAAGCATTAGACCTTAGTTTAAAAATCATAAAATAACCCTTCGACACTTCGACTGCCGCTCAGTGCAGGCGGCTCAGGGTGATAAGTTAAAACATAAAATAAATATACGATGTCAACAGCCACTGTAAAATACCAAGGACAATTGCGTACACTTGCCACGCACACCAAAAGCGGCGAAACATTTATTACCGATGCTCCTACCGATAACAAAGGCAAGGGACAAGCTTTCTCACCTACTGATACAGTTGCTACGTCGCTAGCTACTTGTATGATAACGGTGATGGGGATTGCGTCCAATACCCACGATATAAATATGGATGGCACTTGGGCCGATGTTACCAAAGTGATGGCTGAAAACCCACGCAGAATAAGCGAGGTGCATATTGATATGCATATAAAAGATAACGGCTTAGATGCTCATCAGAAAATTTTATTAGAACGTGCTGCTATTACTTGCCCTGTGGCACAAAGCCTAAACAAGGACATCAAACAGGTAATTAATTTTAATTATTTTTGAGTATGGGGATAGCTTTTAAGAGATTTAATTATGTGGCAAAAAATGCAACAAATTAAAATTACTCTTTCCCACCCAAGTAAAAACCATCAAAATTGTTTGGGTTTTTAAATTGATCGATAGCTTCGGTGTCATTATTTAACAACCTCGATCAAAGTCTGCAGCTTAAAAGTAGGGCAGATCTTCTTTTGGCAAGAACTAATGCCAAATACTAGGGTAATAAGTAATGCACTAAAAAGGGCTTTTTTGCGGTTCATATCTTCTATTTCTTTTATTTTTTGCGGTTCCATCTTTATTGTACTTTACCTTAGTGTTTTCACTATTCTCGTAACTAGGACATTTGCTAGCCTTCTTTGGTTTGCATCCGCCACTCACTAAAGTTACAAGAAGTAAAGATACTAACAACAAACAGGTGATATTTGCTGCATGTTTTGTAATGCAAATATTCAAGTACATTTGATTTCCTGCAAAAGTAAATATAAAATAGTCTTACATGGTTAACTCTCTTTTTGAACAGTTTGTAGAAAACAACCTAAATGTGGACACAAAGCAGCTTGCTTTGCACACTAAAAGCGTTGAAGGCTTCAATAAAACCAAGGCTATAACACAAATAGGGCTTTTGCAAAAGGCTGTTAAAAAAATTCCTACATTTTTTGAAAAAAGATGTTTGTTTACGCAAAAGTCTTACGAACAAGCAACCAGTGAAAGAGTTGCAAAGTACAAATGTTCTCTCGTTTCCGGCCAAAGCTTGTTGGATTTAACGGGAGGATTGGGTGTAGATGATTATTTTTTTTCAAAACGGTTTAATAAAATTGTTTCAGTTGACCCCGATGAAGAACTTAACGAAATATCAAAATATAATTTTAGCAAGCTGGGAGCAACAAATATTGAAAGGATTGCTGGTACTGCTGAAGAATATATTGTTCAATGCGAAAAAAGGTTTGATATGATATATGCTGATCCTGATAGAAGAGATACAAACAAGCAACGAAAAATACACGTGAAGGATTGGCAACCTGATATTACAGGAATGCTTGATGAAATAATTGAGCGTACAGAAACTTTTGCTCTCAAATTAAGTCCCTTGTTCGATTTGGATGAGTTGTTCAAGTTGTTTCCAAATGTTTTTGAATTGTATGTGATATCGGAATTGGGAGAAGTGAAAGAGTTGTTTTGCGTCATGAAAAAAAAGAAGGTTGAGGGAGCCAAAGTTTTTGCCGTTGATTTATCTGATTTAAAAGATTTGTATTATAATTCAGCTAATGAGATTCATAAATTTGAAGAGACTTTGATAGCCAATGAAATCTATTTGTATGAAGCAGGGAATGCATTGGTGAAAAGCAAATTGTGGACTACCTACGCCAATCAATTGCAATTGGAGATAATCGAGAAAAATACACCATTATTTATGTCTGATAAATTGATCCATCCTTTTATGGGCAGGGTTTTCAAGCTAATAGAAAAAGTATCTTATAAGAAGAAAGATATTGAAAATTATATCGCACAAAAAAACATAAAGCAAGTCAATATTACGAGGCACAATTTTGATGAGAATGTGGAACAGCTTCGCAAACGATGGAAACTAAAAGATGGCGGAACTGATTATTTGTTTTTTGCCAATGCCACCCTATATCACTGTGTAAAGTTAGATACTGTGAATATTTAATTGAGAATATTATATAGCCATAGAAATATTTATCCTTTATTTCGCAGACAGATTATAAAAACAAAAAGTAGAAAATGAAAGCATTTGTATTCCCAGGTCAGGGAGCCCAGTTTGTGGGCATGGGCAAAGATTTATATGAACAATCGGCCAAGGCGAAAGAGTTGTTCGATAGGGCCAACCAAGTTTTGGGTTTTGCAATTACTGATACCATGTTTGCAGGTGCCGATGAAGCTTTAAGGCAAACCAATGTTACCCAACCTGCAGTTTTTCTGCATTCGGTCATCTCATTCCTCACACACGAGAGCAAACCAAAACCTGATATGGTTGCGGGACATAGTTTGGGAGAATTCTCCTCATTGGTTGCAAATGGATGTTTGGCATTTGAAGATGCACTGCAATTGGTATTGCAAAGAGCAACCGCTATGCAAATGGCCTGCGAACTACAACCCTCAACCATGGCAGCTATATTGGGATTGAGTGATGAACAAGTAGAAGAAGTATGCAAACAAATTACCGATGAGATAGTAGTGCCAGCCAATTATAATTGCCCGGGACAATTGGTAATATCAGGCAGTGTGGCAGGAATTGAAAAAGCTTGTGAGCTGATGAAGGCAGCAGGTGCAAAACGTGCATTGGTGTTACAAGTAGGTGGAGCTTTTCATTCACCCTTGATGGAACCTGCGAGAACAGCCCTTGCAGCAGCTATAGAAAAAACAAAATTCAGTAATCCAATCTGCCCTGTATTTCAAAATGTGAATGCACAAGCGGTAACTGACCCAGCACAAATACAACAAAATTTAATAGCACAACTTACCGCACCTGTTCGTTGGACACAAAGTGTGAAAGCTATGTGGGATGCTGGTGCGACAGAATTTGTAGAGTGTGGACCCGGCAATGTATTACAAGGATTGTGTAAAAAAATAGCACCTGAATGTATTACTTCAAAGATATAACCCTTCGACTACGCTCAGGGTGGCACCGACTGTGGTTGGTGGGGACACCAAGCATGGATACCCTTCGACTCCGCTCAGGGTGGCACCGACTGTGGTTGGTGGGGACACCAACCATGGACAACCCTTCGACTCCGCTCAGGGTAACAATAAAAATATAATAATATATGTATACACTTTTCGAAATTGAAGACCGAGTTGGTTATATAACTCTTAATAGGGTTGATAAAAAAAATGCACTCAATTTTGAGTTTGTAAATGAGATAAAAGCCACCTTGCAAAATGCTATCGCTGATACAAATTGCAAAGTAATAGTTTTGAAAAGTAGCAGTGATGTTTTTTGTGCCGGTGCCGATTTGGCTTATCTGGAGCAGCTTCAAAAAAACACCTACGAAGAGAATTTAGCAGACTCAAACAATCTGGCTGAGTTGTTTCAATTAATATATCACAGCCCCAAAGTTGTGATAGCCCAAGTGCAGGGCCATGCCATAGCGGGCGGCTGCGGACTTGCAGGCATCTGCGATTTTTCGTTTAGTGTGCCTGAAGCAAAGTTTGCCTATACTGAAGTAAAAATTGGATTTATTCCCGCTATTGTGATGGTATATTTAACTCGCAAAATAGGGGAGGGTAAAGCACGTGAATTATTATTATCGGGCAAATTGATTTCTGCTACCGAAGCCAAAGATTTTGGTTTAGTAAACTATATTATACCTGCCGATGAAATGGTGGATGCAGTAAAGAATTTTGCTATAGGTTTATGTAATGAAGCCTCATCACAATCTCTTTCCTCTGTGAAAGACATGTTGGCACATATCCATAATCTATCAGTGGAGAATGCCGTGAACTATGCCGCCCAAATGAATGCCAAGGCCCGGGCTACCGCTGATTGCAAACGTGGCATTGCGGCGTTTTTAAATAAAGAGAAGATAGTTTGGTAGCAATAGCCTAAGATAAAAAAAAATTGTTTGTACGTATAAATTCGCTAATTTTGTACGTAAAATAATTCAAATTATGAATACCAAGCTCACTCTTAAATTAGAACAAACAGTTATTGATAAAGCAAAGGATTATGCCAAAGACCATAGGACTAGCCTTTCAAAACTAATTGAAAACTACCTTTTAAATATTACAAATAAAAAAGAGCAGACAGAAAGCATCACGCCCCTGGTGAAAAGCTTATCTGGAATTATCAAACTTCCTACAGATTTTGACCCTAAAAAGGACTATGGGGATTTCTTAATCAATAAATACAAATAATGGAAAGGGTATTTGTAGATACGGATATAATTTTTGACCTACTAAGTAACCGTGAACCCTTTTATGAACCCGCTGCTTATCTTTTTTCCAATGCGGATAGGAATAAACTGAAAATATGTGTTTCTTCTTTATCATTCTCTAACTTGAATTATATTTTATCAAAACAATATACTCCCGATCAAGCTAGAAAAAAATTACTCAAGTTTAAAACTCTTGTAACTGTATTGGCAGTATCTGAAAAAATTGTTGAGCTTGCTTTGTCTTCAAATTTCAAAGATTTCGAAGATGGTTTGCAATACTTTACTGCTATCGAAAATAATATTAAAATACTATTGACAAGAAATTTGAAAGATTATAAAACTGCAGACATAACTGTGATGACCGCTGAACAGTTTTTATATGGGAAGTAGCTAGAAACCCATAACCGCAAACGCGGCATCGCTGCGTTTTTGAGTAAGGAGAAGATAGTTTGGTGAACAAAATTTACTTTAATTCCTCCCAGAGGTATCTTCTGCTAATATTTAAATGGGCTTTTAGTTTTTTTAGTTTTTCTGTAAATTTCTAATCTATCAGCTATCATATATGAATGAGGGGCATCGCATATTTCTATATCCATATTGTCAGTTCTCAAATCAACGTATTGACAATGTACTACTGGACCAATGAAATCATTGTATATAAATTGGTCATCAATGAATACATTCTTATATTTTTTTGTAAGATTAAAATCAAGAATTGTTTTGTTACGCGATGAAGAAATAAAAACAATAGCAATACTATCATTCTCAAATTTTTTAAAATTGTTTTTAAAGTAATTTTGCCAATATTCTTTTGCAGAAACAGTTGTAAGTTCATTATTAAAAATATATGCTTTCTTAAATTTATTATTGGGTTTTAATTTTAATAAATAGTTCCTGTAGGTGCCACTGTATAAAGGCCTGTTTAATGCTAATAATTCACCTCTTACTTGTTCTTTACACGTATTCATATCACTAGCATTTATTTCAAATATAATCTTTTTTTGAAGAATAAATGATATGGTATTAATTTGACAATATGAATCAAGAGCCAAAAAAGTAATGGAAAGCAAAATGGCAATTTTTAATTTCATCATCGTATATTTTAAGCCACCACCTTCTTCAACATAATCCTAAACGTAGTTCCCTTATTTACTTCCGATTCTTTTACAAAAACCTTTCCGCCATGGTAGCTTTCTATAATACGTTTGCTAAGCGAAAGACCTAGGCCCCAACCACGTTTTTTGGTGGTAAAGCCGGGATTGAATACCGTTTTTAGTTTGTTACTAGCAATCCCTTTGCCTGTATCTTTTATATCTATAATAATATATTTTGTATCTTCTTTTATATCCACAAAAATATTGCCCTTGCCATCCATTGCATCAATGGCATTTTTGCAAATATTCTCCACTACCCAGTCGAACAGTGATACATTTACATATACCATTAAACTTTCATTTACGGTAACTATACTAAAGTTCACTTGTTTCGAAACGCGTTTTTCTAGGTAGTCCAATGCACGTTCTAATATATCATATATATATTGTTCGGTAAGCACCGGGGCACTTCCTATTTTTGAAAAGCGGTCAACTATAAGTTCCAATCTTCTTACATCGTTACTTAGTTCATTCAGTACTTCTGTATTGTCACTTCCGGGAGGAGCTTCTTTTATATAATCAATCCAAGCCATAATGCTGGAGACGGGCGTGCCTAGTTGGTGCGCAGTTTCTTTTGCCATACCTACCCATATTCTGTTTTGTTCACTTTTGCGAGAAGAATTAAATGCCAAATAACTCACAAAAATGAATAAGGATATTATAATAAGTTGCACATAGGGATATATAGAAAGTAGATTTAATATAGTAGAAGTTTCATAATATATATAATTCTTCATTCCCTCAAATTCTATCACAATGGGCGTGTGTGTGGCCTTCATATCTTCAAGCTTTTCCTTGAAGTACGCAGGGTCTTTTATTTTTTCGGGATCTATATTTACAAAATCTATAAGGTTGCCTTTGTCGTCGGTATATATAACGGGAATGGTCTCGTTGTTTTTTATAATATCCTTTATAAAGTTAAAAGCATCTTGATTTTCTTCATCAATGGTAAGTTGTAATTTCAGAGCTTCGGCATATTGTTTTATTTTTTTTGTTTCTTCGCGTTGCAGTGTTCGCACCAATTTATTGGTGTATACCAAACTCCAGAAGCCAAAGGTGATGGCCCCAATCAGTAACAGAATTTTCCAAGTGCGTTTATCTTGCAAGGTATTATAATATTATAGAATCAGCGACAAATGTAAAAAGGAAATTGCGTTGTGCAAGCCTCGTATTGAAATCAAAACAGATAGGCCTTTAAAAAAGTATCCAATTCAGGATTGCCCGAGTTCATTATTTGAGTGTTGTTCCCTTGCCACCACATGATTCCTTTGTGTATAAAGCAAATGGTATCGCCGAGGTCCATCACGGTTTTCATGTCGTGCGAATTAATAATAGTGGTAATGCTAAACTCTTCTGTAATTTCTTTGATGAGCTCATCAATCACCCTTGAGGTAAGTGGGTCGAGGCCTGAGTTGGGTTCATCGCAAAAAAGGTATTCGGGGTTTAGAGCAATCGCTCTCGCTATCCCTACCCTTTTTTTCATACCACCTGAAATTTCGGAGGGAAACTTTTTGTTGGCGTTTTCAAGGTTTACACATTTTAGGCAAAAATTCACACGGTCCATTTGTTCACTTTTGCTCATTTTAGAAAACATTTTAAGTGGGAACCCTACATTCTCTTCCACACTCAGCGAGTCGAATAATGCGGCTCCTTGAAATAGCATTCCGATTTCACGTCTTACTTCTTTTTTAGCTTCATAATCGAGGTTGGCAAAATCGCGGTTATCATATAATATTTGTCCTTGGTCAATATCAGTTAACCCAACCAAACATTTCATGAGTACTGATTTTCCACTACCACTTGCACCAATTACGAGGTTCGTTTTCCCTTTTTCAAAAACCGCAGAAACATTTTCTAAAACGTATTTGTCGTTAAAGCTTTTGTATATGTTTTTTATCTCTATCATTTATCGCAGCAGGTTGCAAAAAACATTAATTTTCGAGAAGCATTTGGGCCAATATAAAATCGGAAAAAAGTATCCCAACGCAACTATATACCACTGCTTTGGTGCCTGAGCGGCCTACTTCAAGTGCACCTCCGCGGGTATAATAACCGTGGAAGCTAGAAATAGAGGTAATAAGGAATGCAAAGGTGATAGTTTTAATAAAAGAAAATACCACAGTGAATCCTCTAAAATCGTCCAATATGCCTTCTGTAAAATCGCGTGGTGTTATAGCTCCGCCCATCACTCCAGCCCAATAGCCGCCAATAATACCCATTGCCATCGCTACAATTATTAATAAAGGTATTACTAATACTCCAGCCACTATTTTGGGTAATACCAAATAAGATGAAGAGTTCACGCCCATCACGTCTAGTGCGTCAATTTGTTCGCTCACGCTCATGTTGCCCAGCTCAGATGCAATATTTGCCCCCACCTTCCCGGCGAGTACTAAGCAGGTAATTGTTGGGGCAAGTTCTAATATAGTTGAATCACGCAAAATGGTTGAGATAATACTACGTTGCACTATACCTGATACTAATTGATAAGCTGTTTGCAAGGTAGTAACCGCACCTACACTTAATGAAATAGCAGCCACAATACCCAATGAGCCAACGCCAATAGCGGTCATCTCGTGCAGGGTGCGTTCCCAAAAAACGGAGAATCGCTCAGGCCTGCTTAATAGGCCACGCATAAAAAGGATATATCTGCCTATGGATGTAAATATGTTCATATTTTAAGGCCACAAAAATAGGTCAAATAGTTTTGCGGATTTTGAAAATGTGCACTTAATTAGGTTGATACGTAATAATAACTTGCCGAACAGAAAATGGAAGCATTTGTTGAATGCTAATAGAATAGCATATTATTTACCCACTATAACTTTATTGCATATACTACCATTACTATCTTCTGCTACAAAAGTATAAAAACCCAATGCAAGGTTACTTATATCAAATGTTATGTCATTGTCTGCATAAGCTTCATATGCAAGTTGACCAACGGCATTATATAGTTTTATTGTTGTATTGCGGAAAATGCCTTTCACGCTTAGTAAATTGCTAGTTGGGTTTGGATATATAGAAAGCGAAGGTTTTTTTTTCAAATCAACAATACCTGTCATTTCTGATAACGAGCGTTTCCAGATTCCTTTATCCATAGTTCCAGCAAAGAGAGTTGTGCCGTTTGTAGCTAAATATTCAACACCTCGATAAGTTTTTACAGTGAAATTAACAGTGCTTGGAAAACTTTCATTAACTGCGGTCCAGCTGCTTCCATTATCTCGGGATAAGAAAATACCTCCAGAATAAGTGCCTGCAAAAATCTTAGAGCCGTTTATTGTTAGAGAATTAACATTTTTATTAGTTAGGCCTGTATTAATTGGGGCCCAATTTCCTCCATTGTTTGTAGATAAAAAAACACCTTCACTTGTTGCTGCAAAAATATTCGAATCTTTTATTGCTATTGAATTGATACAAGAAGTAAGTCCAGTATTAACAGCTGCCCAGCTACTGCCATTATTATTTGATAAATACAAACCACCTAGGGTTCCTGCAAAAATATTGTTGCCGCTAATTGCAATAGATTTTACATATTGATTGGTTAATCCATTGCTAATCGCAGTCCAATTGTTGCCATTATCGGTTGATAAGTACATTCCTTCATTCCACACCCCAGCAAAAATATTAGTCCCGTCAGTCGCTATCGCATTTACTTGCGGATTGAAAGGCAACCCTTTATTAATCGTAGTCCATGTACTTCCATTGTCATTTGATAATAATACACCACCTATATTTCCTGCAGCAAAAATACTTGAACCTTTAAATGCAAACCCCACAACATAACCAGCATTCATGTCTTTAGAACTCCAGGTATCGCCATTGTCATTCGACATAAATATTCCCATATATCTCCCAGCAAAAATAGTCGACCCATTTGTTGCCATGCATTCAATACGATCTTTGCTGGCAAATGGGCAATCGGCTTGTTGCCATTGGGCATTTACTTGGGTAAAGTATAATAGTGCTGACAATACGAATACCTTTTTCATAATTTATAATTATAATAATCCTCACGAATGTAACAGCTAATTTGTATTCAGTAAATAAAAAATTATTTCAGGAATAAAGATGGCAATATTTTAACTATTCAACATGTAGTTTTTTATATAACTTTGCACCCTATCATAATTTATCCATAGTTTGCATATATCAGCCGTAGTAGTAGTAGATAAAAATGAAGCCATCGGCTATCAAAACAAATTGTTATGCCATTTGCCCAATGATTTAAAGCGGTTCAAGCAAGTTACTATGGGGCACCACATGCTGATGGGGCGTAAAACATTTGAGTCGATAGGCAAGCCATTGCCTGGACGGACCAGCATGGTATTGAGTACCGATATAAATTTGCAAATAGAAGGTTGTAATACCTTCTCAGAAATTGAGGATGCGATTAAGTTTGCCCAGAGCCATAAAGAAACAGAGCTGATGGTAATAGGCGGCGGAAAGATATTTGAGCAACTAAAAGATAGGTTCAACAAAATATATTATACTCACATTCACCATGCATTTGAATTGGCCGATGCTTATTTCCCAAAATATGATTTGAGCCAATGGAAACTTCTCGAAAAAACAGCATGCAGTAAAGATGAGAAAAACTCATTTGACCATACTTTTGAAACATGGGAAAAAATCTGAGAGCTGCGATAGATATTGGTAATACCCGCATCAAGTGTGGGGTATTTGATGGACATGAGCTAATAGATTTGCTGGCAACAGAAGATGAGACTGTATTATACAGTTTTTTGCAAGATAAAGAAGTTTCATCAGCAATTATATCCGATGTTCGGGGTACAAATATTCCCAATCAATTAAGCAATAAATTATCTGTTATTATAATGGATACTAAGCTTAAACTACCGATACAAAATAATTATATAAGTCCTGAAACCCTTGGTACAGACAGAATTGCATCAGCAGTAGGTGCAAATATATTATATAATACCAAAACTATTTTTGTAATAGATGCGGGCACTTGTATTACAACAGGATTTGTACAAGACCATATATATAGAGGTGGCAGTATTTCTCCAGGCATACACATGCGTTATAGGGCATTACATGATTTTACAGGCAAGCTCCCTTATATAGAAAGCACAACATTTGAAAATATAAAATCCATCGGTCTCGACACAACAGATTCAATCCATTCGGGAGTATTGGCTGGGGCAATATATGAAGTTGAAAGCAGACTGAAAGCAATTCTTAACGCAGAAAAAGTAGAGCAACCTTATACAATTGTAACAACAGGAGGGGATGGGGCGTTTTTGGCTGAACAGTTAAAATACCGCAACTTTGCAAACGAGAATGAAATTACTTTTGAACCCAACTTGGTACTTATAGGACTTAACGAAATATTATTATTGAATGAATCTGAAATATCTTAATCTTTTTATATTGCTTGTGATAGCTCACTGTACTTATTCTCAGAATATATCGCAGTCTCCATACTCCCGTTTTGGTTTGGGCGAATTGCAATCACAATGTTTTGCCGCACAAAATGCGATGGGGCAAGTAGGGCAGGGGCTCCGCACATCGGCAGGTGTAAATCCATTGAATCCTGCATCGTATAGTGCTTTTATGTATACCAGTTACGAAGGTGGTTTGCTCGTTAATTCAACTACCCAAAGCAATTCAGTGTTTTCTCAAAAAGTAAATAATGCATCTATGGCTTATATGAGTTTAGGAGTACCCATTTCGCTTAAGCACAAAATTGGAGCTGTAGCAGGGTTAATGCCTTATTCAACTGGTTCATATGTATTAGATGATACTGTGCAAAAACTCAATAATACAATAAGTGTGAGAGATTATGTAAATGGGCAAGGAAATTTTAACCGTGCTTTTATGGGCGTGGGCAAAGATTTTTTTAATAAAATTAGTTTAGGAGTCAACTTTAATTATATATGGGGAAGTTATCGCAATACGGTCGCATCTTTTTATCCGCAAGATTCTGGATATTTTAGTCCGGCAATTATTAATAGTGGGAGTGTGGGCAGTATTATGATTGACGGGGGGTTGCAGTTTCACCATACATTTAGAATTAGACATATAAAAGAAAAAGATACTACCTATAAGCGGTATTATTTTGTATTGGGAACAAGTGGGAATTTACCCTCAAAATTGTATGGTACACAATCGTACTTATATGGCAATACGGTGTTCACTGGCGATCCAAAGCAGATAGGATTTTGGGATACCATTGCATATCATACAGACCAGAAAGGATATATTACGATACCCATGCAATATAAAATGGGTTTGTGTTTTGGCAGGGCTGATAAATGGAGTTTATATATAGATTATGAACAAAGCCAATGGAAAAATTTTGAAAACTTTGGACGCAAAGAACCCTTGGCTGATAGAACCAAGATGGCTATAGGTTATAGTTGGATGCCCGATAGAATGGCGAATTTGAAAAAACAGTATTTGAAAAGAATAGAATACAGATTGGGGGTAAGGAAAGAAAAATTATATTATTTAGTCAATAATAAACAAATAGAAGAATTGGCATTTAGTGGAGGAGTTAGTTTACCAGTGCTTATTCCCAAAGGTTCGGCTAGGCCCGAGGAGAGTGCCCGTTTGCATTTATCTTTTGACTATACGCAACGTGGCACTGCCAGTGATAGATTGGTATTAGAAAACATTTGGCACATTTACTTTGGTGTTACTTTCACTGATAAGTGGTTTACACAACGTAAAATATATTAATGCGTAATTCGGTTGTCATTATCATACTATTATATATATATTCTTGCTCATCGGGCGATAAAAGTAAGTATTATAAAGACAAGCCCAATATGCCCGAACAAAGAGGAGAAAATATCACCATGGTTTATACCGATTCGGGCGAATTAAGAGCTAAAATGTTGTCGCCATTGGTAGAACATTATAATACCAATAAAAGCAATCCAATCACACTAATGTCGAAAGGTATATTGGTGTATTTTTATAAAGAAGATAAATCGCACCCCAATAGCAAATTGAAGGCAAACTATGCCACACGCTTTGAGCAGAAGCAAACTATCGAACTTAAAAATGATATAGAAGTAGTGAATGAAGAAGGCGATACTTTAAATACTGAATATCTTTTGTGGGATGAAAAAACACGCATGATAACATCCAATGCTTTTGTCCGTATTAAAAAGAAAAGAGAAATATTATATGGAGAAGGTTTTGAGAGCAACGATGATTTTTCGAAGTATAAAATATTTAAAATAAAAGGAACAATATATAGAGACCGTGCAGAAATTGAATAATATATTGTGGTGGGCCATCGGTGCTGTTTCCATACCCGTATTTATATATGTGTGGGTTGATGAAGGTTTTATTGCCGGCAAAGCCTATATGTTAATACTGACTGCGGCACTGGGTTTTTCGATGGCCAATAAACACAGAATAAAACTATTTAGAAAATGACAGATATAGAATTTCTTGAAAACAATTTGAATGCATTGCAACATCAATTGGATAATTTAAAAGATATAAAAGTGAAGCACCTCCATGTTTTGCACGATTTGGAGCAGTTAGAACAAAAATATGAAAAGCAATTGGCAACCTTGCATCAATATATAAACCAGGCTAAAGCTCCGCAAGAATTTGAAGTGATAGAACCCCTTATTGAAAAGCCTGTTGCTGTTCCCATTATTGAAACCAAAATTGAAGAAAAACCTGTTGCAGATTTTGTGGAAATTTTACCCGAAGAGCCTAAAATTATAATAGCACAAAAACCTGAATACGAAGAACCTATAGAAGAAAACTTGAATGAAAAACTGGCAAAAGTTAGGAAAGAAAGTACGGTGGAAAAGTTGAACCATACCAAAATTGAAGATATACGCAAAGCTCTCAACTTGAATCAGACTATGGCTTTTAGTAAAGCTTTTTTCAATGGAGATAATTCTCAGTTCTCCATATTTATTGATGCGTTAAATAATTGCGGTTCTGCAGATGCCGCAAAAACTATTATACAATCGCAGCTCGATGCTAATAAAAATGAAGAGTTATATCACAACTTGGTTCATTTAGCTGAGAGAAGGTGGCAATAATGAAGCAGGAGTATCATTCTTCTCCTTATAAACTGTATTTAACTGTTAAATTTATTTTATTGCAAGGAATAAATAATAGCTGTTTCCCTTTTATGTCTCTACCCTAATAAACTTTTACTAATATACAATTTTGTATTATCTTTTGTTCCGAAATTCTGCGGTATGTATCTTTAATCTTTCTAATTTCGTTTATTCTTTAACCACCTTCACGCGTTCAACTCCCTCCAAACTACTTATCTCAAATATATAAATTCCTTTCGCATAATCAGCCAAATCTACTGTAAAATTATCTCCAGACAAGTTAGTTTTTTGTGTAATAAGTTGACCTGTTATATTATAGAGTTTGATGGTGGTGTTGGATAGTTTTTTTGTTGATTGGATAGTTAGTTGGCTGTTAGTTGGGTTGGGGAATACGTTGTATTTGGTATTATATATAAATGCAAATCCTATATTGTTAATATCCGCAATATTTGACAAGGACGAACTATACGAATTTGTTTTTTGCGACGGCGTGCAACCTTGCGGATTCACTACTTCTATTTGGTAAAATAAATTTCCAGTTGGTGGATTTACATCAGTATAAGAATTCAAATTACTAGCAATGGCGGTGAGTAAACCCATGGTGGTACTGCTTGAGCCACGATATATATTATAAGAAGAAAACGATATCCCTTCATAATGCGACCATATTAAATTCCAGTTTGTTCCTTGACCTTTATTGATGGTTAAATGGATTGTTTTATGATAATCGCTGGGTAAAGTTATGATGCCACAAGTATCAATTGCTTGCAGTTTATAGCGATTGGCTTGTACATCGGGATTGCTGGCAGTATCCACAAAAGTAGAGAATGCTCCATAGGGTAATTTGCCAATGATATTATATATATTGGCTTGAGAAGTTTCTTTCAAAATCACAAATGAATCGATAGAACCTGCATTTGCTTTTTCCCAGATAACTATATTTTTATTGGTGGCACTATCCACACTCACCAAACAAATGGGTGGTGGTGAAATAAAGGATGCATTCAGCGAAAAAGTATCCGACTGTGCTTGGCAACCATTGCTATCATTGACACTCACAAAGTATGTTCCCGAATTGGAAACATAAGTATGATAGGTTTGTGAACCCGTATTCCAACTATAAGTATTATATATATTGTTGACATATAATTCGACCGACCCACCCGTACAAAAAACCAAACTCCCATTGTGGGATATTGTAGGTTTAGTAGCCAAAGGGTAAAAGCCAATAGTTACCTGAGTAGAAGTTAAAGGACAAAAACTATCTGTAACAATTACTGCATATTGACCAGCAGTTTTTGCATATATAAAACTATCAGTTGCTCCTTGCATTTTTATACCATTATATAACCATTGATAAGTATATGAAGTGTCAGAAATACATGATAAATATATAGAATCTCCATTACATTTTTTGGCAATATTGGTTTGTATAATTTGTGCTGTATGCGTGCATGTAATGCCGCCTGAGCACAGTATCCATCCCTGTTTGTACAAGGTATCCGTACAACCTGTTGCATTATTTTGTGCTATTAAAGTAACATCATATGTTCCGTTTGCTTGATAAGAATGCTTAGGCGGATTTGTTCCTGTATAATAAGTTCCATCGCCGAAAAACCAAGTAAATGTATAACTATTTTTGCTTGGTGTGGTATTTAAAAACAATACATCAAATGGTGGCGTGGTAAATACTTGCGTATTCTGTGTAAATGCCAAACTGAAATTTGTAGGTTGAATTATTAAATGTAAAGCAACCACACTATCACAACTAGATACATTACTTAAAGTATCATAATATATACCCGACGAAGTAATTGTATTTCCTTTGAAAGTATAGCTAGCACAGGCTGTATCGAAGATTGTAATTCCAGTACTGTTGTTAATAGTAAGGTTTAAAGTGATAATACTATCACACCCAACTGCATTGGTTAATGTATCATAATATACACCTGAATTTGTTAGTGAATTTCCACCGAATGTATATTTATTGCAAGCTGTTTTTGTTATAGTATTATAGGTGCTTTGCATAATAGTTAGGTTTAATGTAATAATACTATCACAACCCAATGAGTTTTTTAAAGTATCATAATAAGTGCCTGAATTTGTAAGAGCATTCCCTTTGAAAGTATAATTATTGCAAGCAGTTTTTGTAATTGTATTCAATGTACGGTTAACTAAAATACTCACAGAGTCTGACTTGGTGCACCCTGTGGCAGTATTATTTTCCGTTAAATAATATATAGTATTTATTAGTGGTGTTACGGTTGGATTTGAATTAGTAGATGTAAACCCAGTTGGACTTGAAGACCATGAATAGGTATTTCCACTAACTGCATTTGCTCCAATAGAAGTAGAATCTCCCTTACATATGGTTTTGCTAGAACCCACGTTGGCAGCGGGAAGCGGATTGACTGTTATAGTAACACTATCGGATGTTATGCATCCGCTGGCATTAATTGAATCGCGAACAATATATATTGTTGTCGTGCCTGGTGTTACTGTGTTTGTTGCAGTGGTTGATGAGTATCCAGAGGGAGAGGAAGTCCACATATAGCTATGACCCGAAACGGCTGTATCGCCTATCGCAGCAGAACTTCCTGCACATATTGATTTATCAGCTCCTGCATTAGGTGTTGGCAGTGGATTGACTGTTACGGTTACACTATCAGATGCAATACATCCGCTGGCATCAATTGAATCGCGAACAATATATATTGTTGTGGTGCCTGGAGTAACTGTGTTTGTTGCAGTGGTTGATGAGTATCCAGAAGGAGAGGAAGTCCACATATAGCTATGACCCGAAACTGCTGCAGAACCAATACTTGCAGAACTTCCTGCACAAATAGACTTATCACTTCCTGCATTAGGTGTTGGCAGTGGATTGACTGTTACGGTTATACTATCAGATGCAATACATCCGCTGGCATCAATTGAATCGCGAACAATATATATTGTTGTATTGCCTGGAGTAACTGTGTTTGTTGCAGCAGTTGATGTGTATCCAGAAGGAGAGGAAGTCCACATATAGCTATGACCCGAAACGGCTGTATCGCCTATCGCAGCATAACTTCCTGCACATATTGATTTATCAGCTCCTGCATTAGGTGTTGGCAGTGGATTGACTGTTACGGTTACACTATCAGATGCAATACATCCGCTAGCATTAATTGAATCGCGAACAATATATATTGTTGTAGTGCTTGGAGTAACTGTGTTTGTTGCAGCAGTTGATGTGTATCCAGAAGGAGAGGAAGTCCATTTATAACTATGACCCGAAACTGCTGCAGAACCAATACTTGCAGAACTTCCTGCACAAATAGACTTATCACTTCCTGCATTAGGTGTTGGCACTGGATTGACTGTTACGGTTACACTATCAGATGCAATACATCCGCTGGCGTTAATTGAATCTCTAACAATATATATTGTTGTTGTTGTCGGAGCAACGGTATTTATTGCCGTGGTTGATGAATATCCAGATGGTGAAGATGTCCATTTATAACTATGTCCCGAAACAGCTGTATCACCAATAGATGCAGAATTTCCTGCACACACCGATTTGTCTGTGCCTGCCTTTGCAGTCGGGAGTGGATTGACTGTTACAGTAACACTATCATATGCAATGCACGCACTGCCATTAATTGAATCGCGAACTATATATGTTGTTGTTGTTGTCGGAGCAACGGTATTTATTGCCGTGGTTGATGAATATCCAGATGGTGAAGATGTCCATTTATAACTATGGCCTGAAACGGTGGTATCACCTATAGTTGCAGTATTTCCTGCACAAATTGATTTATCCGTTCCTGCATTTGCTGTTGGAGGTGGATTTACTGTTACAGTAATACTATCAAAAGCAATACATCCGCTAGAATTAACTGAATCACGAACAATATATATTGTAGTAGTGCTTGGGGTAACTGAATTGGTTGCATTAGTCGATGAATATCCCGTAGGTGAAGAAGTCCACTTATAACTATGTCCTGACACTGCTGTTGTCCCAATGCTTGTTGAACTTCCTGCACAAATTGATTTGTCTGTGCCAGCATTTGTTTTGCAACCACCTATCAAATCTAAAAAACCTGTTGCTCCAACTCCCAATACTTGTATGGGAGTGGCTCTGTCGAGAGAGGTACTATCTCCCAATTGCCCATATCCATTACCCCCAAATGTATACACCGTACCATCGGCTGCAAGAGCTATGCTGTGCGTGAGTTCTATAACAACTGAGACAATTGGATTATTGGCATTGTCGCCCAAGTAGTTAGTGCCGCTATAGGCTCCTTTTAATACTTGTATGGGGGTGGCTCTGTCGGTAGTGGTATTATCTCCCAATTCGCCATAAGCATTCGACCCAAATGTATACACCGTCCCATCAGCAGCAAGAGCTATGCTGCTAGTGCATCCTGCAACAACTGAGATAATTGCATTATTGGCATTATCGCCCAAGTAGGTAGTGCCGCTATAGGCCCCTTTTAATACTTGTATGGGGGTGGCTCTGTTGGTAGTTGTATTATCTCCCAATTGGCCATATCCATTAAGCCCAAATGCATACACCGTCCCATCGGCTGCAAGAGCTATGCTGTGTTTAGCTCCTGCTGAAACTGAGATAATTGGATTATTGGCATTATCGCCCATGTAAGTAGTGCCGCTATAGGCTCCTTTTAATACTTTGATGGGGGTGCTTCTGGTGGTAGTGGTATTATCTCCCAATGCTCCATACCCATTATCCCCAAATGCATACACCGAACCATCGGCTGCAAGAGCTATGCTGTGTGCGCCTCCTGCTGCAATTGAGGTAATTGGATTATTGGCATTATCGCCCAAGCAGGTAGTGCCGCTATAGGCTCCTTTTAATACTTTGATGGGGGTGGCTCTGTAGGTAGTGGTACTATCTCCCAATTGTC
The DNA here is from genome assembly GCA_947477885.1 of Bacteroidota bacterium. Lineage (GTDB taxonomy): Bacteria > Bacteroidota > Bacteroidia > UKL13-3 > UKL13-3 > CANJUD01. The sequence goes on along the minus strand of CANJUD010000011.1, from coordinate 2,878 downwards.
CATATCCATTATGTCCAAAAGCATACAATGTCCCATCGGCAGCAAGAGCTATGCTGTGTGCGGCTCCTGCAACAACTGAAATAATTGGATTATTGGCATTATCGCCCAAGTAGGTAGTGCCACTATAGGCTCCTTTTAATACATATATCGGTGTGGCTCTGTCGGTATTGGTATTATCTCCCAGTTGGTAAAAAGCATTCCTCCCAAATGCATAAACCGAACCATCGGCAGCAAGAGCTAAGCTGTGATCCTGTGATGCTGCAACTGAGATAATTGGATTATTGGCATTGTCACCCAAGTAGGTAGTGCCGCTATAGGCTCCTTTTAATACTTGTATGGGAGTTGCTCTGTTGGTAGTCGTATTATCTCCCAATTCGCCATAATTATTCGACCCAAATGCATACACAATTCCCTCATCGCCCACAGTAATGGTATGAAGGCCATGAGAAGATTTTGAAAAGTTACTTCCTGCTGCAAAAACTCTGTCGCTACCATAAGTGGTACCGCTGCTATTTACTGCTTTGGCTCTGTAATGGTAGGTTTTGCCAGGAGTAAGGCCAGTAATGGCTATTGTTTTAAAAAGGTAAATGCTATCTTTAAATTTACCTGAAACATTTGCAGTTGAGCCATAAGAAGTGGTTAGGCCATACTCAAAACTTATAGTGGTGCTGTCGTTGTTGGGGTTAACCAATGCATTCAAGTTGGCACCATAATAGGTAACTCTATTGGCTGGGACAGCTTTTACCGTTGGGGTAGCAATCAAATCTAAAAAACCTGTTCCTCCAACTCCCAATACTTGAATAGGAGTGGCTCTGTCGGCAGTGGTATTATCTCCTAATTGGCCATATCCATTATACCCAAATGCATACACTGATCCATCGGCTGCAATAGCTATGTTGTGTTTATATCCTCCTGCAAATGAGATAATTGGATTATTGACATTATCGCCCAAGTAGGTAGTGCCGCTATAGGCTCCTTTTAATACGTTGATGGGAGTGGCTCTGTTGGTAGTGGTATTATCTCCCAATTGTCCATAATTATTCCTCCCAAATGCATACACCGAACCATCGGCAGCAAGAGCTATGTTGTGATTCTCTCCTGCCATGAATGATATGATGGGATTATTGGCATTATCGCCCAAGTAGGTAGTGCCGCTATAGGCTCCTTTTAATACTTGTATGGGGGTGGCTCTGTCGGTAGTGGTATTATCTCCCAATTGGCCATAATTATTCAACCCAAATGCATACACCGAACCATCGGCGGCTAGAGCTATACTTTGAGCCCATCCATCAACAACTGAGATAATTGGATTATTGGCATTATCGCCCAAGTAGGCAGTGCCACTATAGGCTCCTTTTAATACTTTGATAGGAGTGGCTCTGCTAGTAGTGGTATTATCTCCCAATTGTCCATAAGCATTCCACCCAAATGCATACACCGAACCATCGGCAGCAAGAGCTGTGGTATGATCTGATCCTGCTGCAAGTGAGATAATTGGATTATTGGCATTATCGCCCAAGTAGGTAGTGCCGCTATAGGCTCCTTTTAATACGTTGATGGGGGTGGCTCTGCTAGTAGTGGTATTATCTCCCAATTGTCCCCAAACATTCAACCCAAATGCATACACCGAACCATCGGCTGCAATAGCTATGCTGTGATTTTGCCCTGCCATGAATGATATGATGGGATTATTGGCATTATCACCCAAGTAGGTAGTGCCGCTATAGGCTCCTTTTAATACTTTGATGGGGGTGGCTCTGTCGGTAGTGGTATTATCTCCCAATTGTCCATGCCCATTATACCCAAATGCATACACCGAACCATCGGCAGCAAGCGCTATGCTGTGATACTCTCCTCCTGCAACTGATATAATTGGATTGTTGGCATTGTCGCCCAAGTAGGTAGTGCCGCTATAGGCTCCTTTTAATACTTGTATGGGAGTGGCTCTGTTGGTAGTGGTATTATCTCCCAATTGTCTATAATTATTGATCCCAAATGCATACACAATTCCCTCATCGCCCACAGTAATGGTATGATAGGCATCAGCAGATTTTGAAAAGTTACTTCCAGCTGCAAAAACCCTGTCGCTACCATAAGTGGTACCGCTGCTGTTTACTGCTTTGGCTCTGTAATGGTAGGTTTTGCCAGGGTTTAAACCAGTAATGGATTTTGTTTTGAAGAGGGTGGTATTGCCGTTAGATTTTCCCGATACACTGGCAGTAGCGCCATATGAAGTGGTGAGCCCATACTCAAAACTAATGGTTGTGCTGTCGTTATTGGGGTTAACCAAAACATTGAGGTTGGCACCATCATAAGTTATTCGATTGGCTGGAACTGCTTTTACAGTTGGGGCTTGGGCATTTGTATTTGTACAATATAAAATTGCAACTGTAAAAATTAAATGGGTAAATAGTTGTTTCATATAGTATTGAAATTGAAGTACAAACGTAGTTTATTTTGGGGAATAAATAATCCATTTTTTTACGACTGCCTGTGGTTGGTGTTTTCACCAACCACATACGGAGATGATAGCTTTGAGCTTCTATTAAACCACACATCCCAAACATATATGATACTTCAGTTAGCACGGTACTGGTCGGTGAAAACACATGACCAGAGGCAGAGTGTTTCTACTGCCACACTCACCCCTGACCTGCCTGTGGTTTGGTATGGTGAGCGGTCCCGAATAAGATTCGGGAGAACCATCACCAACCACATTTCGGACGGTACTGGTCGGTGAAAACACACGACCAGAGGCAGAGTGTTTCTACTGCCACACTCACCCCTGACCTGCCTGTGGTTTGGTATGGTGAGCGGTCCCGAATAAGATTCGGGAGAACCATCACCAACCACATACGGAGACGGAGACGCAGAGCTT
>CANJUD010000010.1 GCA_947477885.1 Bacteroidota bacterium | reverse complement strand
TGTCTTGTCCTGAAATAGGTTTACACTAAAAAGTGTAAAACATGGAAAAAAAAATCAATCAAAAAGCAGGTAAATATTTTACCGAAGACGAGAGACACAAAATCATTCAGGAACTGTTCGCGACCAAGTGCACCAAACAACACATTTGGGAGAAATACACGGGAGAAGATGAAGAACGCGGGCAGCTTCTCCGCTGGATGAACCGACTGGGTTACAGCACAGGAATTAAAAGCAGAAGACCTAATATTGTGTCAAATTTTTATCCGATGGCACAGAAAAAAATGAAGCCTGACAAGCCGGTTGAAATAGAAGATGAATCTTTTGAAAACCTGCAACTAAAAAAGCGAATAGCTGAATTAGAAAAGCAATTAAAAGATGCAGAACTAAAAGCAATTGCCTTCTCTACGATGGTAGATATTGCAGAAAAGGAATTTAAAATTCCCATCAGAAAAAAGCTCAATATCAAACCATAGAAGCAATGAAAAACAACTTTGCACACATAGGATTAGCCAAGTTATGTGGATGGTTTGGTATCACCAGGCAGGCTTATTATCAATACAACTGGGAAGGGATTTCAACGACCCTGGAGGAAGATTTAGTAATACAACAGGTAAGGGAAATTCGTAAAAACCATCGCAGAATGGGAACACGAAAACTATATGAAATGCTGCAACCATTTATACTGGATCATCATATAAAAATGGGCAGAGATGCACTGTTCAACATGCTTTCAGCAAATCATTTATTAGTAAGAAAACGTAAGCGTAGAATAAAAACCACTAACTCTTATCACTGGTTGAGGAAGTATGCAAATCTCATCCGCGGGTTTGTTCCTGTAGCACCCAACCAACTTTGGGTGAGTGATATTACTTACTGGAAAATCAACACTGGCGAACACCTTTACATCAGTTTTATTACAGATGCCTACTCACATAAGATTGTTGGCTATCAAGTAGCTGAAACAATGGAGGCCGTTGAAAGTATCACTGCCTTGCAGATGGCTCTCTCTGCCTTGGGGCAAGAGAGCCATCTGAATCTAACTCATCACAGCGACAGAGGCATTCAATATTGTAGCCATGCTTATGTAAAGCTATTGCAGGATTATAATATAAAAATTAGTATGACTGAAAATGGAGACCCATTAGAAAATGCCATTGCAGAACGTATAAACGGGATCATCAAATACGAATACTTGGAAACTTATGATATTGACAACATCGTAGATGCAAAGAAGCTACTCAAAGCAGTAGTTGATTTATATAATAACCAAAGGCCTCACATGAGCATCAGCAACTTTACACCCAATGATATTCACCAAACAAAAACTAAAATAAAGACAGAAAGATTATGGAAAAATTATTATCGAAAACAACCTACAATTGTAAACCCATTGCAGGATTAAAAATGAACTGTAAACTAATAGCAGGATTAACTAACTAAACTGTAAACTTATTTTAGGACGAGTCAATATATAGTAATACGATGTACGATGTGCGATGTACGATGTGCGATGTGCGATGTGCGATGTGCGATGTACGATGTACGATGTACGATGTTGCTGACGCCTGATTTTTTTTTCTGAATCACCGATTGCACGGATTTAGGGATTTCACGGATTAAATCTACTTGTCACCCTGAGTTTATCGAAGGGTTGACAAATTGAAGTAGTACTTTCAAACACCGTCTTCGATAAACTCAGACTGACACTTAGTGAGATAATTGTTTTTGTGAGATGCGATTTAGGAATATATTTGTGGGAGAAAGATTAATTAACTTTTAACAATAATATGTATAGAAAACATTCTGCATTTATGGAACCTGCTGATGAGGATATAAAAGTTTGGAGATATATCGATTTTACTAAGCTCATTTCATTAATTGATACTAGTTGTTTATTCTTTGCACGCGTTGACAAATTTCAAGATCCATTTGAAGGTTCATGGCCAAAAATAAATATTGATAATAGGGAAAATTTATTTAAACAATATTCTGAACAATATCTTAGTAATCATTTCAAAAATCTTACTAGATTTATAGCTATTAATTGTTGGCACGAGAATGAACATGAGTCAGCTGCAATGTGGAAATTATATTTGAAAAGTGATGAAGGTATTGCCATTCAGTCAACTTATAAACTATTAAAGAAAAGTATAATTGATGAAGAAACAGTGCATATTGGTAAAATCAAATATATTGATTATGAAACTGAACAAATAAGAGTTAATAATCTATTTGGTGCATTTGTTCATAAACGAAAAAGTTTTGAGCATGAAAGAGAAATAAGAGCAGTAATAAAAAAACCACCAATACTGTCCAAAGAAGGCAAATATGACTACGAAGAAGAAACTATCTCTAGTGGATTACAAATTAAAGTTGATATCAAAACTTTAATTCAGAAAATATATGTTGCACCAAATTCACCTAGTTGGTTTTTAGAACTAGTTGGAGCAGCAGTAAAACGATACGGTTATAGTTTCGAAGTAATACAGTCTCAATTAAATAAGAACCCCATATTTTAATCTATTATGAAAAAATCTATTTACACCACTTTTACAATTCTATCCTTTTCCCTGATTGGCTGTGCCCCTGCCTCACGTTATATCACAGAAAAATTCATTAAAACAAATATAGAAAATCATATTTCAGGCGAAACAAGTACTATTAGAATTTATTCACTTTTTAAATATTATAATATCACTGAGGGCAACTATATTGAGTTTACTGGATACAAATATAAATCAACAAAAGGGCTAGTGATCGGAGCTGACAAATATTATGCAGCCCGGCAGAAATTCCCTGGAGACAAGACAATTTTCGCTGATGTTACTTATATAAATTTAGATACAGTTGAATGTCAAAGTATTTTAGATAATTACAAGATTCTTACTGATAGAGTTGAGAAAGAAAAACCTAAAGTTGGCGAAGAAATATATCATGACTATACTGTTAATAAAGACTTATTCATAAGCTTTAGAAAAGATTATTATACCTTTGGGATTATGAATATTTATATTTGGATAAATGGAGAGAAGTATACATTATTGACAGATGATTTGATTGGCAATCTCAAGAAATTTATGAAATATTAATACATCAGACAGCGAGGAAATGTGCGGCCGCATGAGGGATAGAAGCCGGCACGCAGTAAGGCGTATAGCCCGACGCCTGCTTCAGGCGGCATGCCCAAAGTAGAATAAAGATTAGAAAGTGCGTTCCATCCTTTTGGTCGGCGATGGTTCGACTACACTTCGGCTACTTCGGCTGTCGCTCAGCACAGGTTTGCTCAGTGCAGGCTGCTCACCACCACGACCAAAGGCAGTGGATGTATTATAATCATGGCAATCATCTAAATCAAAAAAATCATGTTCAGACAGCGAGGGAATGTGCGAAACAATGTTCAATGCTTCGTCCCTAGGAGTCCCGATAGCTATCGGGAGCTTCGTCGTTCCTCCTCGCAATGACGGGCGTATATAAAAAAAGCCGCACTAAAAATAGCACGGCTTTATTATATTTTCTCCAACGTCATCCTGAACTTGTTTCAGGATCTGAGATGCTGAAATAAATTCAGCATGACGGTGTGCTTATTAGTTTCCTAATTTTGCTTTTAGATTGGTATCTAACGCATCCAAAAACTCTTCAGTATATAAATAATGTTCGCCATGGTTTACTTTATTTCCATGGATACATACTGCAAGATCTTTGGTCATTTTGCCGCTTTCTACGGTTTCTACACAAACTTTTTCAAGGGTTTGGCAGAAGTTGATAAGCTCTGGATTGTTATCTAATTTACCACGGAACTCGAGGCCACGAGTCCATGCAAAAATACTTGCTATGGGATTTGTGCTAGTTGGTTTGCCAGCTTGGTGATCGCGATAGTGGCGAGTTACAGTACCATGGGCTGCTTCAGCTTCCATTGTTTTTCCATCGGGAGTAATCAGTGTAGAAGTCATCAAACCGAGTGAACCAAAACCTTGGGCAACAGTATCGCTTTGCACATCGCCATCATAGTTTTTGCAGGCCCATACAAAGTTACCATTCCATTTCAATGCAGAAGCAACCATGTCGTCAATTAAACGATGCTCGTATACAATACCTGCTTCAGCAAATTTTGCTTTATAATCTTTTTGATAAATCTCTTCGAAAATATCTTTGAAACGACCATCATACTTTTTAAGAATGGTGTTTTTGGTTGAAAGATATAATGGCCATTTTTTAGCCAAGGCAGTATTGAAACATGAGTGCGCAAAACCCATAATACTTTCGTCAGTATTATACATCGTTAATGCAACACCATCGCCTTTAAAATTATATACTTCATGCTCGATTACTTGTCCGTCTTCTCCTTCAAATTTTACGGTGAGTTTTCCTTTTCCTTTAGTTACAAAATCGGTAGCACGGTATTGATCGCCGAATGCGTGACGGCCTATACATATAGGGGCTGTCCAGTTAGGTACCAAGCGGGGAACATTATTACATAAAATGGGTTCGCGGAAAACAGTACCATCCAAAATATTACGGATAGTACCATTGGGGCTCTTCCACATTTGCTTCAATTTGAATTCTTCTACACGGGCTTCATCAGGTGTAATAGTTGCACATTTAATTCCAACACCATATTGCTTGATAGCATTTGCAGAATCGATGGTAACTTGGTCATTGGTTTGGTCACGATATTCCATGCCAAGGTCGTAGTATTTGATATCTACTTCAAGGTAAGGGAGGATTAATTTTTCTTTGATAAACTTCCAGATGATGCGGGTCATTTCGTCGCCATCTAGCTCTACTACTGGGTTTGCAACTTTTATTTTGTTCATGTATATCGCTTATTTTGGTGCAAAGGTAAGGCTGGGAAAGGAATTTAGGAATAAGGGATAAGGACTTAGGAATAAGAAACTTTAACTTGATTTAGGAGCAAGTCCGTCGCGGCGAAAAGATTTAGGTACCTCGGTTGTCTGACTTATATAATCACTTTGCTTAGATATTACTGTTCCATCTTTTTGCCTCATTTATTAAACCATTAAGGAATTAAGGGTATTAAGAAAAATCTTAATACCCTTAATTCCTTATTGGTAAAAAAGATAAAGTGTATCAATGGCGAACCAATTCCCAAATCCTAAATCCCCTATATTTGCAGCATGGAAAATCAACAACAACAATTAGACATAGAATTAAACGAAGATGTAGCCGAAGGTATATACTCAAACCTTGCTATTATATCACACAGCAATACCGAGTTTGTGGTGGACTTTGTGCGCATTATGCCAGGCGTGCCTAAGGCTAGGGTAAAATCGAGAATTGTATTAACACCCCAACATGCCAAAAGATTACTGGTAGCATTGCAGGATAATATACAAAAATTTGAAGATGGATTTGGTGAAATCGAATCAACTGAAATGCCTCCGTTCCCAATGAACTTTGGCGGACCAACTGCACAAGCATAATTATATATTACTTGCTCTGCAACCTGCCTACAACTCCTAAAGGTAGTCTGTAACCTGTTTTGCTCTGCAAACAAATCTCTCCAGTTTCTCTTCCCAAATGCTTTGGGAAATGCGATTGTAATAAATTCTCGACCACCAAACTTGAGAAGCCGAGGGAATAACAATTTAATATATAACAATAATTTGTGGGATGTAAAAGTTGCGAAGTTTCATATATCAGTTCATTGATATTTTCTTCCAGTTTCCAACGTTCGCCATTTGCTCCTATTCCGTATGCTGGAGGATCTAACGCAATACCATTATATTTTTTGCCCCGCTTTACTTCGCGTTTCACAAATTTGAGAGCGTCTTCAATTACCCAACGCACATTATCCAAATTGCTGAGTTCCATATTTTGTCGGGCCCAACTTACTACTTGTTTTACCGAGTCGCAATGTATTACATCAGCTCCAGCGGCTTTGGCAGCAATGGATGCACCGCCTGTGTAGGCAAATAAATTCAAGAAACTTGGTTGCTCTTGACTTTTAATATTATTATAGAAATTATATAAGAAATCCCAATTAACTGCTTGCTCGGGAAATATGCCCACATGCTTAAAACCTGTCATACTTAAGCGAAATTTCAAATCAAGTCCTTTGTGTTTGTAATTGATATTCCAGTGATCTGGTATCTGTTTCAGGTTTTTCCAATCGCCGGCATAGCTACCTTTTTGGATAAACTCTGCATGTGCCTGTTTACGCCACTCCTGCATGTTCATCACAGGTTCCCACACCGCCTGTGGCTCTGGACGGATTAATATATAAGGACCGAATTTTTCCAGTTTGGAAAAATTGCCGCAATCAATCAGTTCATATTCTTTCCAATGTGTGGGTGTGTGCAGAATCATGTGGCAAAGGTAAAAGGGAATGATATATAATTGGTTGTTTTGTAGATGATACAATTCATTGCAACAAAAACCCGACGATCAATATTACGTCCCTACGGGACTTGGAATGGCTACACATCTATCACACAATACTACCAATATTTCGTCCCGATGGGACTTTGAAATTTGAGCAACGCAAGTCCCACCGGGACGAAATATTGGTAGAAAAAAAATCGATAAGTGAGAAGAAGTCCCATCGGGACGAAATATTAAAACGCCTGAATCGTATTCGTTACATAATTACAATTCCCTTTATTATCACATACAGAAACTGAGATTATATATTTTTCTGCCTTGGGTAAATAACTATCCTTATCATATATTAATTTCCCTGCTTTCACATCATATTTTGCCAATACCCATTTGCCGTTGATTTGCATTCGATAGCTTGATATGCCTGAGAGTTCGTCGGATATTTTGTAGATGATTTGGTTATTACTACCAGATACAAATTCGATTTCAGGTTTTGTTAAATCAGCCAACATTTTATAGGTTCCAGTATGATATATAATACCTGTAATTTTATTCTTTTCGATTTTGGTTTGAATGGGAATTGCTTTGTCATCTTTGGTTATTTCAGCTAATAATATTTTGCTAGAAGAAATATAAGAAGCAATGTTTGGATCCAGTAAATGGATTGGAGTTATAAATGATACAGGTTTCAAAAAAGAAATAAATTTATTCTCATCACTCGAAATTGCAATATGACTAGATGCATTACCTACATCTTCAATTCTCTTAATAGTTAAATGCATTGGAAAATCTAGAGTGCCTGGGTCTATTTTTAAAACTGTTGTACCAAGACTATCATATATAATTGATGTTGAATCGGGAGTTACATTAAAAAAACCTCCATCTAAATCAATAAATTGCGGCCCATCTCCAACAAGTTTAAGAATCAAATCACTTTCATTGCCTTTTGCATCTGAAACAAGTATTTTTATGTATTGAATCTCCCCTTCTTTAATTTGCATTCTTCCATTTCCTATACTTCTATCATAAAATGGAGCAAAGTTATTTTTATCAATATATAGTTTCTGCAAATACTTTCCGCTATCCCATAAAAAAGTATTATTGGTATGACGGTTTATATATTTATCATGATGAAAACCAAAACTTTTGAAGGTACTATGATAAATCAATTTTTCGTTTTGATAAACTTTCACTTCTTGTGGAGAAAGTTTGTTTTCATAAAAAAACTGACGGTCGAAAATTTCTGCTTCTAATACAAATTCACCAGCAGGGACATGATACACCGAACATTTTTGATTATTATAAATTTCAATTCCTTTTGATTCTGATTCATTCAATCCAATTCTTATCCATTCATTATTTATTATATATATATTCTGCACCACAGGCTTAACCGTATCCGGAATATCCAAAAACAACTGCGGATTCACCAACAAATTATTCCCATCCCGCACCTCAAAATGTAAATGCGGTCCCGTGCTACCGCCACTGTTTCCGCTGTATGCTATGATATCGCCTTTCTTTACTTTTAATAAATTCTTGGTTGGAAAAACATCCAATGAAAAACTTTGGCGTTTATAATGTTGTGCTAAAATATAATTATATATATGGGTTTCATATTTACTCAAATGTGCATACACCGTTGTATAACCATTATAATGTGTAATGAACAATGCATTCCCATAACCAAAAGGCGATATATTCACTCTCGATACATAACCATCTGCCACGGCTCTAATAGGCCAACCTTCGGTATTGTTTGTGGGCAAATCTATTCCATAATGAAAATGTCCGCCACGCAAGGCACATAGGTTTCCGCTTAGGTATAATGGGCTGTCGATGGGTGGTCGCATCCATGAGTTTTGGGTGTATGCACTTCCATACATTAATAAAATAAGATATAAAAGATGATATTTCTTTTGAAAATACATAGTGCAATTATAACTATATAACGTATATAATAAAAAACTTTTTTAATGATACATTAGGGGGAAACTTACAACTTGAATTCTCTTGAAACATTTTACTTTTTGGCATTGTCCCAAAAAGTAACAAAAAACGCTAGGGCTAGGTCCAATTTTATTGACTTACTACGCAGACTATTTTGCTGGAGAAAAAAACTCGCCCTTAGCTAAACCATACGCATGCTCAAACAGTTTTTCTCCTGCTCAACCTGCCACACAAATACGTCTGCTTGAAGTCTACTAAAATAGTCCCGATGCCCCTCCCGTTTGCAAATTAAAATTCATCGAGAATAACTATTATTATATAATTACAAAACCGCTTCTCTTACCCTAGTCAATTTTTCCAACAAAGCATCCATTTTATCCAAAGCCAACATATTTGCTCCGTCGCTCAATGCTTTTGCAGGATTGGGATGTGTTTCTATAAATATACCATCGCAACCTGCCGCAATGCCGCATTTGCCAATGGTTTCAATGAGGTGTGGCAAACCACCTGTTACACCGCTACTTTGATTTGGTTGTTGCAAACTGTGCGTGCAATCTAATATAACAGGACAACCCGTTTCTTTCATAATCGGTACTCCTCTAAAATCAACAACCATATCTTGGTAGCCGAAAGTAGTTCCGCGTTCGGTTAACCAAACTGCAGCAGTTGAATGTGCTGCCACTTTATTAACCGCATGTTGCATCGCATCGGGCGACAAAAATTGTCCTTTTTTAATGTTTACTATTTTTCCAGTTTTTGCTGCGGCTACTAATAAATCTGTTTGCCTACACAGAAATGCAGGTATTTGTAATACATCCACAAACGAAGCCGCAATGGCCGCTTCATGACTTTCATGTATATCCGTAAGTGTGGGCAGATTATGAGTTTTACCGATATGTGCAATGGTCTCCAAACCAGCTATATCACCTTCGCCTTTGAAAGAATCAAGTCGTGAACGATTGGCTTTTCTGTATGATGCTTTGAAATAATAGGGTATATCATATTTTGTAGTAAGCTCTTTTACTTTGCCTGCTATTTCATCACACAGGTCAATGCTTTCAACTACACAGGGTCCGGCTATTAGGAAGAAGTTTTTCATTTTGTATTTTTAGTAACTAGTATCAAGTAGTGAGTATCATCCTTCGACTCCGCTCAGGGTAGCATACCGTCCGTGGTTGTGGTGAGCGGTCCCGAATAAGATTCGGGAGAACCACCACCAACCACAGGAATACTACCTACTTGCAAAAGTATATATTATTAGACTAAGTATGCATAAATATTTTCCTCAACTATCAATACTAACATTTAAGTTTGCACTACTTTATGCAAAAGCTCCAAAACTATATCAATAACGAACTGCTCGCACCTGTCGATGGTGAATATATAGATAACGTGAATCCCGCACTCGGTGAAGTTTACAGCCTATGTCCTTCATCCAATGAGAAAGATGTGCAACTGGCAGTAGATGCAGCCAAGAAAGCATTTAGACCTTGGGCAAATACTCCAGCTGAGGATAAATTTAAAATACTAAACCGCATTGCTGATATTATAGACCAACGTGCTGATGAACTCGCTTTGGCTGAAAGTATAGACCAAGGAAAACCTGTTTGGCTTGCAAAAAATGAAGTGATTCGTGCCGCACAAAACTTTAGATTTTTTGCAACTGCTGCCATGCATTTTGCAAGCGAAAGTCATATCACAGAAAACGTAGCGGTTAATTATACAATCCGCCAAGCCATTGGCGTAGTAGGTTGTATCAGTCCCTGGAATTTGCCATTATATCTTTTTACATGGAAGATTGCCCCTGCCCTAGCCGCGGGAAATACTGTGGTTGCTAAGCCTTCAGAAATTACTCCCATGACTGCATATATGCTCAGTAGTATATGTATAGAAGCTGGTTTGCCCGCAGGAGTTCTAAATATCGTACACGGCCTCGGACCGCAATGCGGCAAAGCCATTATCGAACATCCCGAAATAAAAGCTATATCATTTACAGGTGGTTCTGCTACAGGTAAATGGATTTCGCAAACTGCTGGACCGATGCTCAAAAAATTATCATTGGAACTCGGTGGTAAAAATCCCAATATAATATTTGCCGATTGTGATATAGAACAAGCATTGAAAACGACTATTACTTCTTCGTTTTTAAATCAAGGAGAAATATGCTTATGTGGTTCGAGAATATATATTGAAAGAAGTATATATAATACTTTCAAAGAACGTTTTTTGGAATTGGTAAAAACACAAACTGTAGGCGACCCATTATTAAAGGAAACCCGCATCGGTGCTATTGCTTCCAAACAACATTATGATAAAATTTTACGCTGTATAGAAACTGCCAAACAAGAAGGCGGAACTATATTATGCGGTGGAAAAGCAATTGTATTCGACAATCATTTGAAAGATGGTTATTATATAGAACCAACTGTAATAGAAGGTTTAGATTCTAATTGTCAAACCCAACAAGAAGAAATATTTGGACCTGTAGTTACCCTCACTCCTTTCGATACAGAAGAAGAAGTAATGCAACTTGCAAACTCCAATGGCTACGGACTTGCCGCCAGTATATGGACTACAAATTTAAGTAAAGCTCACCGAGTTGGAGCAGCAGTCGACAGTGGTATTATATGGATTAACTGTTGGTTATTCCGCGATTTGCGCACCCCGTTTGGTGGTATGAAAAATAGTGGCAATGGCCGTGAAGGTGGTTGGGAAGCAATGAGATTTTTTACCGAAGCTAAAAATATTTGTATTAAACTATGATAGAAAAAGGAATTTGCAAATTGGCTTGTGTACCCATTAGAAAAGATGCGGGAAGTATATATGAAATGGTTTCACAATTATTATATGGAGAAACATATACTATTATAGAAAAACAAAATGGTTGGCTCAAAATTGAATGCGACTATGATAATTATATCGGTTGGATTTCTGCAAACCAGCATAGTGCAAACGATATAGGATTATCATATAATGGCATTTGCAAAAATTTGATTGAACAAATTCACATCAATAATTCTATTATAAACATTACTGCAGGTGCATCAGTTGAAGGAAGTATATATGAATTAAATTGGGAAAACATATATACACAATCATCATTATATATCAATGCTCCCTACTTATGGGGAGGCCGTTCTCCATTTGGAATTGATTGTTCTGGATTTACCCAAGTTATATATAAAAGCATTGGAATCAAATTACTCCGCGACGCTGAACAGCAAGCTGCAGAAGGCGAAACTATAGACTTTGCCTCCACTGCGAAACCTGGAGATTTGGCTTTTTTTGATAATACAGAAAATAAAATAATTCATGTTGGAATGATTTGGACAGATGGACAAATTATACATGCTCATGGCAAAGTGAGGATTGATAAGTTCGATCAAGAAGGGATATATAATATTGATACACATTCCTATTCTCACAAGCTTAGGATTATTAAAAGATTTTTGTAACAGGAAGACGGAAGCTATAAGCTTGTAGACCGGAGCTAGAAACTAGAATACGGAAGTTGGAAGATTTCTTACGCTTTTTCAGCCGCATGGCGACTTCCGACTTCGGTCTTCTGGCTTCCGTCTGTCAACCCAATTACCATTTCAAAGAATTTTTATTTGCTAATAATTAAAACATTACGATTTTTTGTTCAAGATAGCTCAAATAATAATTGTATCTACAAGGTTTATTGTTAAACTCAAAAATTAAAAACATGACAAAAGCACTAATTATCTTAGCAACAGCGGCATATTTGCTCACAGGTTGCAAAAACGAGGCAAAAAACAAAGAGGCAAAAACTGGCGAAGCTACCGAAATCAAGGCTGATTGAGCAGGGCAGAAATACGCTTTGGTAGCAGCAGAATCCTCGCTTAGCTGGCAGGCTTTTCAAACCTTGAAAACAGGAGGACACACAGGAACCATAAAATTCTCATCAGGAGAATTAACGGTGAATAGCGGAAACGTAACTGGTGGAAGTTTTAATATTGATATGCCTACAATTGTGCCAACAGGAATGGAAGAAGGTGAAATGAAAACCAAATTGACGAAACAATTAAAAGGTGCTGATTTTTTTGATGTAGAAAAATATAAAGATGCTGAATTTACGATTGCTGAAGTAGTAAAGGTGCTGGAGATAGCTCGGCTACGCTCACTACCACCATTAAAGGTAACTTAAAAATAAAAGACATCACAAATATGATAGAATTCCCTGCAACTATCAAAATGGAAGAAGGAAAAATAACAACAGTCGCAAGTTTTAGTATCGATCGCAAGAAATGGAAATTAAGCTATATGTCTGAAAAATCTTTTGGAGATAAAATAATCAAAGATATGATAGACATTGATCTAAAGATTATAGTGAAAAAGTAAGTTTATAAATCAGATGAATTAATGGAAAGCCGCTTAGTATTGGGTGGCTTTTTTGTTTTATAATTATGACATTAACCTAATACCCTAAACAGTAAATCTTCCAAATAAGAAGCTGTGAATTCTTCCCTATTCTTCGAGCCAATGTCAGTAAGTTTGGGCAAATTATCGACAAAGAATTGTTGATCATGAGAAATCTCTACCAAGGTACTGCTTAGAGAGCGTGGATATTTGTACTTAGGATTATAAGAACTTATAATATCAGCAATAGTTGCACACAGATCTTTATAGGGTTTAAAAACTTCATTCTTATTAATGGCAGCAACGTCTTTCACTAAATACACTTTACTACTTTCTGCAATTACAATTTGATTTAATAATTTCTTGTTAAAATTGTGACTTCCACTACTTTCAGGAAGTTCGTGGGTAAGTAAATGTATAATAGTTTTAAGCTTTGCCTTATTAACCTTTATATTTTTTAGCTGAAACATCACCAAGAATTCTAAGTAGGACCAGTACCAATTTAATATATATAATAAAAGTCGGTGCTTATTTTCGAAATAACGGTAAATTGTAGCTTCGGTGGTTTTAATTTCAATAGCTAGTTTTTTAAAGGTAAATTGTTCAAATCCTAAATCATGCATCAGATCGATTGCTTTTCTCACAATTTGTTTACCCAATTCGGAAGATTCTGGATTGCGTAAATAAATGTTTTCGTTAACCTTAAAAGTAATTTGAAAATCCATACTAAATAATTTAGGCAAAGGTAAAGTAAAAATCAGTAAAAAAATAGTAAATATATCATTTACAATTATTTTACATTTATTAATAATAGTATTACTATTATTAATAAAAATATGTTTATCTTTGCCCAAAAATAAGAAATATCAATAAATGACAACCAAAAAGAATAATTTTGAAAGGCTGTGGAGCATATTAACACTAGAGAAAAAGGAAATTACCTCCATCTATTTTTATGCAATTTTGAGTGGAATTCTCGACCTTAGTTTACCACTCGGTATTCAAGCAATTATTGGTTTTGTAATTGGGGCTGCTATGGTAACCTCCATCTATATTTTAATTGCCATTGTTGTAATTGGGGTTCTGATAATAGGGCTTTTACAAATAAATCAATTGAAAATTATAGAAAAAATTCAGCAAAATATATTTACACGCTATGCCTTTGAATTTGCGGATAAAATACCCAAGCTAGATTTAAAAAAAATAGATGACTACTACTTGCCTGAAAAAGTAAACTGCTTCTTCGAAACAGTAAGTTTGCAAAAAGGACTATCAAAAATATTGCTTGACATCCCCATTGCAAGCATACAGATACTATTTGGTTTAATATTATTATCATTATACCATCCCATGTTTATAGCCTTTGGCATGGTGCTTATCATCATACTATCATTAATTCTTAAGCTAACTAGCAAAAAAGGTTTAAGTACAAGCTTTGAAGAAAGTAAATATAAATATGCTGTAGTATCGTGGTTAGAAGAATTGGCACGCGTTGTAAAATCTTTTAAATTTAGTCAAAGTACGCATTTGAACTTAAAAAATACCGACAAGAACTTAATGGGTTATTTGACTGCTCGCACTTCGCATTTTAAAGTATTGGTAATACAATATAAAGCCTTGGTTTTTTTTAAAGTGGCACTTACTACTACCATGCTTACCGTTGGGGTATATTTATTATTGAATCAACAATTAAATATTGGAGAATTTATAGCTACTGAAATTGTGATATTGTCAATAATGGGTGCAGTGGAAAAACTAATAAATAGTTTGGATAATGTATATGATGTAGTTACCGGTTTAGAAAAACTTGCCTCACTTACCGAAGGTGACCTTGAAAAAGATGGAACTGCCATATTAGATACCAAAAATACAGGGGTATCAATTGAAATGATTAATTGCAGTTTTAATTATTATAAAGGTAGGCATATTTTACAACAAATTTCTATGCAAGTTCCTGCCAATAGCAAGGTTTGTATTAAAGGATCAGAAGGCTCAGGAAAATCAACTTTATTACGCGTACTAAGTGGAAATTACACCGACTTCGAAGGTTCGATACTTATTAATAATATTCCAATTGGAAATTACAAATTAGAATCACTGAGAAACATAACCGGGAAATTTTTCAACCAGCTTGATATATTTATGGGCAGCATTTGGGAAAATATTAGTATGGGAAATGACAACATAACTCCCGATATGATTAGCAACATTGCTAAAGATTTAGGTTTCAATAATTTTTTACATACGATGCCAGCGGGTTATGATACTTTGATTGACCCTTTGGGTAAGAAATTACCTACTAGTTTAATAAAAAAAATACTATTGCTTAGGGCACTTGTAAATAATCCCAATCTACTTCTACTTGAAGAGCCGTGGCAAGGATTTGATGAAAATTTGAGCTCGAAAATTATGCACTATCTTTTGCAACAAGTTCAAAACGCAACAATACTGGTAGTAACAAATAGCACCGAATTTGCCTCGCAGTGCGATTACCAAATCGAGTTACAAAATGGTATATTAAAAATGAGTAAAAATAATTAAAATGAAACAAATTAAATATAATATTCCACTGAACTCCTTCACTAATATTTATAGGTATAATAAGAAAAGTAAAATAAAATATTGGTTTATTGCAATTTTACTTTTTTTGATTCTAATTCTTTTTCTACCGTGGACCCAAAATATAAAAATTAATGGGGTAATTACCACCTTGTATCAAGAACAAAGGCCACAAGAAATTAATTCCCCAATACCCGGAAAAATTATTAAGTGGTGGGTAAAAGAAGGTGATTTTGTGAAAAAGGGAGATACCATACTAAAACTGGCTGAAATAAAGGAGGACTATCTTGACCCCAATCTTTTGAACCGAACAAAACAGCAAGTAATTGCTAAAAAAGGTTCATTAAATTATTACCAAAGCAAAGCAAATTCGATAGATGCACAAATTGATGCATTATATATATCAAGAAAGTTAAAAGAACAGCAACTAAACAATAAAATTAAACAATTAGATAGTAAATTAATTGGTGAAAAAGCTGAATTATCGGCCTCGCTAAACGAATACAATTTGGCAAAGGACCAGTATGATAGGCAACAAAAAATGTTTAAAGATGGATTGGTTTCGCAAACACAGTTGGAGCAAAGAAATATTGCCTTTCAAAATGCAATGGCTAAGAATATTGTTGTAGAAAACAAATTGGCTCAAACCATGCAAGAAATCACCAATGTTCGAATTGAGCGAAATAGCATTGAGCAAGAATATAGTGAAAAAATTAGCAAAGCTGAAGGTGACAAATTTCAAAGTTTAAGCCAGATTGCAAGTGGCGAGGCCGACGTTGCCAAAATGGAAAACACCTTCGCAAATTATATTATACGAAATGGGATGTATATGATACTGGCCCCACAAGATGGTCAGATTGTGCAATCGAAAAAAGCCGGCATTGGAGAAATTGTAAAAGATGGTGAACATATAACTATGATAGTGCCGAACAGATTAAACTATGCCGTAGAATTATATGCCCGCCCCATCGATTTACCGCTAATTAATATAGGTCAAAAAGTAAGATTTACCTTTGATGGATTCCCTGCAATCGTATTCAGTGGATGGCCCAATAATAGTTTTGGAACCTTTGCAGGCAAAGTAATAGCATACGAAAATTCGATTAGTCCGAATGGCATGTTTAGGGTGCTAGTAAGCGAAGATTCGACCGTAAAAAAGTGGCCCGAACAATTAAAAATTGGAACTGGTGCACAAGGAATCGCGTTGATAAAAGATGTCCCAATTTGGTATGAACTCTGGAGAAACATTAATGGTTTTCCTCCTGATTATTATACAATTGATAAGAATAAAGATGAAAAGGAAAAATAAAACAAATTATGAATAAAATAAATTTCTATATATTCACCATAATAGTTCTATCAGTGTTTAATAGTGCAGCTCAAGACACCCTGAAAACGCTAAATTCAGAACAAGTTTTGCAAATTGTAAGATTGTTTCATCCCCTTGCAAAGCAGGCAAATATTGGAGTTGAAAAAGCAAAGGCAGAGCAAACTTCAGTGCGTGGATTATTCGATCCAATTATTAGTAATTACCTTACCAAAAAAACTTTTGATGGCACCAACTATTATACTTATAATGCTACAGAAATAAAAATCCCTACTTGGTACGGCATCGAGCTTTATAGCGGATTGGAAAACCTAAATGGCAGCAGATTTGACCCAACCGAGACTGCAGGCAAAACCAGTTATTGGGGAGTAAATTTTTCATTGGCAAAAAATCTATTATTAGATAAACGAAGGGCTGCACTGCAGCAATCGAAGTTATTTATTAATATGGCAGTTATAGAACAAAAAGCTATAATAAACGATTTGCTAATGGAGGCCATTGAATCCTATTGGAATTGGGTAAAATCTTATCAAACTTATAAGGTAGTTAGTAATAATGTAGCAATATGCGAGCAACGATTAGAATATATAAAGAAATCATTTATACATGGCGACAGGCCTGCTATTGACACCATGGAAGCCCTAACGCAACTGCAGAGTTTTCAGTATCAAAAAAATTCCAATTGGTTGGAATTTTTAAATGCAGGTTTAAAACTTTCGGTATATTTATGGAAACAAAATTATGAACCCTATATATTACCCGAAACTATCATTCCTTTTGATGGTTGGGAAAATGAAACAAATATGAGTAATTTCAATATATCGCTAAATGATTTAATATATTTATCAAACAGTAACAACCCAAATCTGCTAATTTACCCATACAAGCTTGGTATATTAAATATTGAAAAGAAACTGAAATTTCAGGATCTATTACCAAAAATAGATTTAAGATTTAATCAACTTAGCAAAGGCTATGGGCTACCCGGACAGTTTAATGCATCATACTTGCTCGAGAATAATTATCAATATGGATTGCGAATGGAAATGCCTTTGAGATTATCGCTAGGCCGCGGAGGATATAAGCTGGCTAAACTAAAAATAGAAAATACCAAATTGGAACAAAACCAAAAAAATTTACAAATTGAATTGAAAATAAAAAGCTATTTTAATGAATATATCTATTTAAAAAACCAAATTGAATTGCAAAACAACAATTATAATAACTATAGAACTTTAGTAAAAGCAGAAGAAAGTAAATTATTTCAAGGTGAAAGCTCCTTATTTATTGTAAATGGCCGTGAAAACAAGGCTTTAGATGCATTGGAAAAACTTATTGAACTTAAAACCAAATATTATAAAAACCTTTACGCAATGCAGTGGAGTGCAGGATTGTTAAAATAATAATTGAAACCTTTCTGTATTTATTAAAGCCTGCCTACTAAATAAAAATTAAAGAAACGTTTGCTTTTTGTTTATAACACGTTTGCAAAGGACAGTGTTTGTGCTTTTGTTTTGTGGGTTAAATATGGTTGCAGGTAAAGAAACCCCTTTGATGAAGCAGTATACTAGTTTTAAATCTAAGTATCCCGATGCTTTGCTGCTTTTTCGTGTGGGCGATTTTTATGAAACCTTTGGGGAAGATGCAATTAAAGCCTCTCAGATTTTGGGAATTGTGCTTACCAAAAGAGCCAATGGCCAAGCTAGTCATATTGAGCTTGCCGGATTTCCTTATCATTCTTTAGATACTTATTTGCCCAAGTTGGTGAGAGCCGGACAGCGTGTGGCAATATGCGAACAATTAGAAGACCCGAAACTTGCCAAAGGAATTGTGAAGCGTGGTGTTACAGAATTGGTTTCTCCAGGTGTTGCCTATAGTGAGAAAATTGTTGACCATAAATCCAATAATTTTTTGGCTTCTATATATTTTGATAAGGACCAAACTGGTGTGGCATTCTTAGATATTTCTACAGGAGAATTTATGGCTGCTCAAGGTAGTTTAGCCTATATAGATAAACTATTACAAAGTTTAAAACCTGCGGAAGTTTTAATATCAAAACCGCAACTCAAAACTTTCAAAACATTATATGCTGATAGCTTCTATACTTATGCTGTTGACGATTGGATTTTCATGCCAGATTTTGCAAAGGAAAAACTATTAAAGCACTTTGAAACCACTACTTTAAAAGGTTTTGGAATTGATACTCTCGAACTCGGAATTATCGCAGCAGGTGCGGCTTTGCATTATGTGCAGGAAAATTTGCAACAAGAGATTACGCATGTAAATGCAATTAGCAGATTGGATGAAAGCAAATATGTGTGGCTCGATAAATTTACAATAAGAAATCTAGAAATATTAAATACCGCCAGCGAAAAAGGAACAAGTTTAATTGATGTATTAGATAAAACTTTAACGGCGATGGGAAGTCGTTTATTTAAGCGTTGGTTGGTATTGCCACTGAAAGATTTGCAACCTATACAAGAACGTTTAGATTCGGTAGAACATTTCACCCAAAAGCAAAATGATTATATACAATTAAGCGAAGCTCTGCAACAAATGGGTGACCTCGAACGCTTAATTTCCAAAGTAGCAATGGGTCGCGTAAACCCACGTGAATTGTATCAGTTGAACAGGTCGATGCAATTATTGCCTGCTATAAAAACACTGTGCGAAAACAGCGGACAAACTGCATTGATGCACCTGGGTCAACAGTTAAATTTGTGTACACTTATTATAGATAAAATTGGATTAACCGTAAATGCAGATGCCCCTGCTCTTATAAATAAGGGGGGGGTTATCAATCCCGGAATTGATACAGAATTGGATGATCTGAGAGCGATTTCTCATTCAGGAAAAGATTATTTATTGCAAATGCAACAACGCGAAGCTCTTGCTACTGGCATTACTTCATTGAAGATAGCATATAATAATGTTTTTGGCTATTATATAGAAGTTACACACCTTCACAAAAACAAAGTACCACCCGAATGGCACCGCAAACAAACTTTAACAAATGCCGAAAGATATATAACTCCTGAACTCAAAGAATATGAAGAAAAGATATTGGGAGCTGAAGATAAAATATTATCATTGGAAGTAAAACTATATAATAATTTAGTTTCGGAAGTGGCGGGATATATTGGCCCTGTTCAGCAGAACGCTATGGTATTGGCCCAACTCGATTGTTTATGCAGCTATACAAAAACAGCATTGGAATATAATTTCTGCAAACCGAAACTGAATGAAAGCCATGAATTGCAATTGCTCGGATGTCGCCATCCGGTAATAGAACGCAACATGAAAGCAGGGGAAAGTTATATACCCAACGACTTAATGTTGAACCGAGATGAACAACAAATTATTATATTAACTGGTCCGAATATGTCAGGTAAATCTGCATTGCTTCGTCAAACCGCATTGGCAGTTTTGATGGCACAAGCAGGAAGTTTTGTAGCATGTACGGAAGCAAATATTGGGTTGGTTGATAAAGTATTTACCCGTGTGGGAGCAAGCGATAATTTATCGGGCGGCGAAAGTACCTTTATGGTCGAAATGACTGAAACGGCCAGTATTCTCAATAATCTTAGCGACAGGAGTTTGATATTATTGGATGAGATTGGTCGCGGTACGAGTACCTATGATGGAGTATCATTGGCATGGAGTATTACAGAATATTTGAATACCCAAAGTTTCAAACCCAAAACATTATTTGCTACGCATTATCATGAATTAAATGAATTGGAAGATACACATCAAGGTATAAAAAACTATCATATATCTTTAAAAGAAAGCGGCAATAAAATTATATTTTTACGCAAACTTTTACCCGGTGGCAGCGAAAATAGTTTTGGTATTCATGTAGCAAAAATGGCGGGCATTCCGCAACAAGTATTAAAACGTGCGAATGAGATATTATCACACCTCGAATCGCAACGTGGAGAAATAGATGGAAATGACACTAAAAAAGTGATGAAAAATATTCCGCAATCTACTTTCCAAATGAATATGTTTACTTTAGATGATCCTCTCCTAACCCGTATCAATGAAGAGTTCCGTAAGATTGATTTAAACCATATGACGCCAATGGAAGCTTTGTTGAAGATACAGTTTTTGAAGGGGATATTTGATAAGGTTGAATAGTATCGTGGACAGGATTTTAACAATTAAATAGAGCGCATGAAAGTGAAGATTTCACTCAATAATCTCCTTACAAAACTGAAACGGGACACTGCTCGATGGCAAGCCGCAACTATATTTTTTTAAACCAATGGTACAAACCTAAATATCCCATGGTTACTACTTGCAAACTTGGTTTCCGTTTGCCTCACAATTTTCATCATGGTTTTATCATCGCCTTTGCCAACGGGAATTACCATAATACCACCTACTTTTAATTGAGCCATCAAATCATTGGGAACTTCTTCGGCTCCGCAGGTTACTATTATTTTGTCGAAGGGTGCCATCTCTGCCCACCCGAGTGAGCCTGTGCTTAAGTGAAGTTGCGGTGAGTAACCCAATAATTCCATATACTTCGCAGCTTTTATATGTAATACTTCTACCACTTCGCTACTATATACATTGAGTCCCATTTCGCATAATACAGAACACTGATAACCGCTGCCTGTGCCAATCTCCAATACTTTATCCAAAGGCTTGCATTCCAATAATTGTGTTTGCATGGCCACCGTGAAAGGTTGTGAAATTGTTTGTCCGCCAGCAATTGGAAAAGCTTTGTCTTCGTATGAATAGTGCTCAAAATCTTTGGTGAAAAATATATGGCGAGGTAAGGCCATCAATGCATCAAGTACATTTTTATCGGTGATACCTTTTGTTTTTAATGAGTCAATCAATTGACGACGAAGGCCTTTATGTTTGTATGTGTCTATTATCATGTTGGGTAATTCACATCCGTTGGGAAGTGATTTAGGTGGGCGAAATTCGTTCATTTAGTTTTGCTGTAAACAAACATATAATCAACAGACAACACACAATATGAAAAAAATAAAAATAGGCGTTATCGGAGCTGGTCATTTGGGCAAGATACATATCAAGTTGCTAAAAGAAATTGAGGCATTCGAACTGTGCGGATTTTATGATTTGAGCGATGTAAATACAAAAAAAGTAATCGAAGAATATGGCATCAAATCATTTGGCAGTGCCGATGAATTGATAGAATCTGTAGATGCAGTCGATATAGTTACCCCTACCCTTTTTCATTATGAAAATGCAGTGAAAGTATTGCGTAATCAAAAACATTTGTTTATTGAAAAACCTATCTCCTCAACCATTGATGAGGCTCAGTCATTAATCGAACTTGCCCGCGAAGCCAATATCAGAGCACAGGTGGGGCATGTAGAAAGATTTAATCCTGCATTTATAGCAGCCCAACAATTCGACCTCACACCAATGTTCATAGAAACACATCGCCTCGCAGAATTCAATCCACGCGGACTTGATGTACCCGTAGTTTTGGATTTGATGATCCATGACATAGATATAATGTTGCATCTGGTAAAGTCGAATGTAAAACGCGTAAGTGCCAGTGGTGTTGCGGTGGTGAGTGATACCGCAGATATATGTAATGCACGTATTGAATTTGATAATGGCTGTGTGGCCAACCTCACCTCAAGCCGCATCAGTATGAAAAATATGCGGAAGACCAGGCTGTTCCAAAAAGACGCTTATATATCAATTGACTTTTTGAACAAAGAAGTGGAGATGGTCCAAATGCACGACCTGCAAGGAGAACCTGGCCCTTTTGATATGATTATGGAAATAGGCGAAGGTCGTCCTTCCAAAAAAATAAGTTTTAATAATCCAGAAGTTCCACCAAACAATGCCATTAAAATGGAACTGGAAGCATTTGCCTACAGCATACAACATAAGAAACCGACAGCAGTTAGTCTGCATGATGGTTACCGAGCCCTCGATGTCGCCTACCAAATATTGGATCAGTTAGAAAAGACAATGGTAAGGAATATTTGAGATTTTTTTTTGAATCACTTCTGATTGGGTTTGTATCCTTAATTTCGCACTCGGAAATTAACATCCTATGCCATTATCAAACGCAAGAATTTGCATAAGTAAACGTTTGCGAGCGCAAGCATCCCCTCTTGAGAGGGGTCAGGGGTGTGTCTAGTAAAATGCCAGAAAGAAGAACGATAATCCCATACAACCCCAAACTGAAACAGTTTGCCCGAGACTTGCGTAATAATAGTACCAAGTCTGAGATACTTTTATGGCTGCGTTTAAAAGGTAAACAAATGAAGGGTTTTGATTTCCACAGACAAAAACCTATGGACAATTATATATGTGATTTCTTTTGCAATGAATTAATGCTTTGCATAGAATTTACTCACGATGATGATGAGGTATATCAAAAAGACTTAATTAAAGAAAAACGATTAGCTGAATTGGGAATTTCTGTATTGAGATTTCCAGATTCAGAAGTATATGACGATATGGAAAATGTGATCCGAACAATTGAGATTTGGATAGAAAGGAAGTTGGGAGAAGTATGATATATAATTTTTCTATTAAAGTCGCAAACACACCCCTGCCTAGCATGGGCTTACACACCCCCTCTCAAGAGGGGAGGTCTTCCAATTCGGAAATTAATCATATAGTACAAAATTTCGAAAATAATCTTTCTAGAAGTCGTGCGAAAATGTACGAATATCCCATCCAATGTAGATGTGTGAGGAGCAACAGGATTAATATAATGAATATATAAATATTAGTTAAAAAAAACTCATCATATTCATAAAAACTACTAAAATATAAGTAACCTTTCGACTACGCTCAGGGTAAAAATGAAAAATAATAATATAAAAATATAGAATGCAAAACAATCCCGATTTCAACCGCAACGAAGACAATATGCGAACACTGATTCAGCAGTACGAACATGAACTGACAAAAATATATAAAGGTGGTGGCGATAAAGCCCGAGCTAAACAGCATGAACAAGGCAAAATGTTGGCACGCGAACGTGTAGAATATTTGTGTGATAAAGATACTGAATTTTTCGAGATTGGTGCATTCACTGCCTGGGATATGTATAAAGAATACGGTGGATGCCCTGGTGCTGGCGTGGTTACAGGCATTGGTACCGTAAAGGGACGCCAATGTATGATAGTAGCAAATGATGCGACTGTGAAAGCGGGTGCATGGTTCCCAATGAGTGGTAAAAAGAATTTGCGTGCCCAGGAAATTGCAATGGAAAATAGATTACCGATTATATATTTGGTAGATTCTGCGGGTGTGTTTTTGCCTTTGCAAGATGAAATTTTCCCCGACAAAGAACATTTCGGACGCATATTTAGAAACAATGCTTTGATGAGCAGTATGGGTATTGTGCAAATTGCTGCTATCATGGGAAGCTGCGTAGCTGGCGGTGCTTACCTCCCTATTATGAGTGACGAAGCTATGATAGTAGATAAGACTGGAAGCATATTTTTGGCCGGAAGTTATTTGGTAAAAGCTGCTATTGGAGAAGATATAGATAATGAAACTTTGGGGGGTGCAACTACGCATTGCGAGATAAGTGGCGTTACAGATTATAAATGTAAAGATGATAAAGATTGCCTGGATAGAATAAGAAATATTGTAGACAAAATGGGCAAATATGATGAAGCAGGTTTTGATAGAATTGCTCCTGTTGCTCCAAAATTTGATGCAAAAGAATTATATGGTATTATGCCCGCAGACCGCTCCAAACCTTATGATGCAATAGATATAATAAATCGTATTGTTGATAATAGTGAGATAGAACAATATAAAGAAGATTATGGTAAAACTATTATAACAGGTTATGCAAGAATTGATGGTTGGGCAGTGGGAATTGTTGCTAATAATCGCAAGATTGTAAAAACAAAAAAAGGCGAAATGCAACTCGGTGGTGTTATATATAATGACAGTGCAGACAAAGCCACACGTTTCATTGCAAACTGCAACCAAAAGAAAATACCCTTGGTGTTTTTCCAAGATGTAACTGGCTTTATGGTGGGCAGCCGCAGTGAGCATGGAGGTATTATAAAAGACGGAGCTAAAATGGTAAATGCCGTGAGTAATTCAGTGGTACCTAAATTCACTGTGATAACCGGAAACTCATACGGGGCAGGCAACTACGCCATGTGTGGCAAGGCTTATGACCCACGTTTTATTGTAGCGTGGCCTACCTCACAACTGGCTGTAATGGGTGGCGAACAAGCTGCCAAAGTATTACTACAAATACAAACTGCATCACTAAAAAGCAAAGGCGAAGTAATAACTCCCGAAGCCGAAAAAGAATTGCTTGACAAAATAAAAAACAGCTATCAAAGCCAACTCTCACCCTACTACGCCGCCTCCCGCTTATGGACTGATGCTATCATAGACCCCGCCAAAACCCGTGAGTGGATTAGTATGGGCATATTGGCTGCTAATCATGCACCCATTACGAGGCAGTTTAATATGGGGGTTTTGCAGGTGTGAGGTTCCCACAATCATATTATATGTTTTTTATCATTATATCTATATTAATAATTAAATGTAATGATTCTTCCAGACCTCAAACTGAAAAATCAAGTATACCACAAACGAGTAACGATTCATCTTATAAAAAACCTGCTGATATTTTTACTGTAAATGATTCCGTAGAAGTTAACGATTCATTAATTGGCAAACTTATACAATATCTCGAAAGTTCTAAATTTAATACTCAACTTTCTACTTTTCATAGAAGCGATTCTCTTGTTAAGAATAGATATAATCCAAATGAAATTGACACTATCATTTTATATAAGTTAGGAGAAAACTATTTTCGCTATTATAGCAATAGAATTAGGACAATTTTTAGCGATTTCCATCTCAAAAAAATTGACCTACAAATAAAAGAGACCGCTGCTAATATAATAAAAATAACAACAGAGTTTGGATATAACTCTGAAAAGTATCCGCAATATTTTAACGATTTCACGGGTCTATGTAGTGCAAAAATAAGTAAAGATTATATAGAATTTTATATTTATTTAGATTAACCCTTGGACCGCACAATATTGCAAATAAATTCCCCTTATCCCGTTAATAATTCCGTCTTGATATCACAATTTGTGATATCAAACTTATGGAACTCGAAATTATTAAAAACAAGATCCTCATGAGCCGCTGCGAGCGTGAATAATATTTAGTACCTACGGCACTTATAAAATCTAAACTATAATCATTTCTACCGATATTTCGTCCCGCTGGGAATATCATAGTATAAAAGTGCCTTTAGGCACGACATATCGGTAGAAAAAAATGAATGTACGCATAGGGCCAAGTGCCGTAGGTACGAAATATTAAATCTGCTGGGTAGCTTCCTGGTTGGTGGGGACAGCTATATATAAGACAAACCCCAAAGGGGTGATATTATAATTGCGTTGGCTGTGCGGCCGCGTGAGGGATAGAAGCCGGCATCCCGAATAAGATTTCGGGATACAGGCGTATAGCCCGACCCGAGGCTTCCGAGGGGCACGCCCAAAATGAGTTTCGTGTAAGGAGTATTGAGTGTGAGAAATGGTATAAGGTAAAAAGTATATAGTATCAAGACTATGTCGCTGCTTCCGGTGGAAGTATATAGACACCCTCATTCATCATTTATCATTAACAATTAACCATTAAAACTCACACTGACTACTTGTCACAGATATGCCCCAATGGTAGTATTTTTGCCGTTCCGAAAACAAAAAATGTTTAAAAGATTCATGAAAAAGGAAGAAGAAATACCTCAGGAGCAGCCAGAGGCGGGCACTGAAAGCAATAGCGAAAATCCAGTTAGCGAAACTGTAGCATCTGAACCAGTGGATGAAGTGGAGCAATTGAAAATAGAAAAAGCGGAAATGCATGATAAGTATATTCGTTTATATAGTGAGTTTGAAAACTTTAAACGCCGCACTGCCAAAGAGAAAATTGAATTGATAGAATATGCAGGCCGTGATATTATTGTATCATTGCTACCAGTGGTTGATGATTTTGACAGGGCCATGAAGTCTGTCGAAATGGCTGCTGATATTAATGCTGTGAAGGAAGGGATAGACTTAATTTCAGGCAAGTTTAAAAATATATTGGACCAGCGCGGGTTGAAACCCATTGAGTCGATTGGCCAAGAATTTAATATCGATTTTCATGAGGCGATTACGAATATGCCTGTGGAAGACGAAAGCCAAAAAGGAAAAGTGATTGACGAAGTAGAAAAAGGATATTTACTGGGCGATAAAGTAATACGGTTCGCGAAAGTAGTGGTTGGAAATTAACACTTCGACTTCGCTCAGTACAAGCCGCTCAATGCAGGCTGCATAGGGTGAAAGTGAATCCTTCAACTACACTTCGACTCTCGCTCAGCACAGGCTGCTCAGGATGGCAACAAAAAATCCTTCGACTACACTTCGACTCTCGCTCAGCACAGGCTGCTCAGGATGACAACAATAAATAAATACAGAAAAATCATCGCAGATTATATATGATACTTTAAGCTGGATGAGAAAATAAAATATATGGCAAAAAGAGATTTTTACGAAATATTAGGTGTAGGCAAAAATGCTGAAGAAGCTGAAATAAAAAAGGCTTACCGGCAGATGGCGATTAAATATCATCCGGATAAAAACCCTGGTGATAAAGCCTCAGAAGAAAAATTTAAAGAAGCTGCGGAAGCTTATGAAATACTGAGCAACGCCAATAAAAAAGCAAAGTATGATAGATTTGGTCACGATGGTGTAGGTAGCTCAGGCGGTCACGGCCCGGGCGGACACATGAACATGGATGATATATTTTCGCAGTTCGGTGATGTATTTGGTGACAGCAGTCCGTTTGGAAGTTTCTTCGGCGGAGGTGGTGGGGGCGGCGGACAACGCCAACGTGTGGGAAGTAATATCCGCATAAAAGTAAAACTTACCTTGCAAGAAATTGCAAACGGTTCTGAGAAAAAACTAAAAATAAATAAACAGGTGGGTTGTAATAATTGTGGAGGTAGCGGAGCGAAAGATAAGAGCAGTGTGAAAACTTGTAATACCTGTGGTGGTGCTGGCCAAGTGAGGCGTGTTCAAAATTCTTTCTTGGGCCAGATACAAACGCAAACTACCTGCCCTACTTGCCATGGCAATGGAACTATTATAGCAGCTAATTGTGCTGCATGTCATGGATCGGGAAGAGTATTTGGTGAAGAAGTGATATCGGTAAATATTCCTGCGGGTGTGAGTGAGGGCATGCAAATGAGTGTAAATGGAAAAGGAAATGCTCCTGAACGTGGCGGAAGACCTGGAGATTTGATTGTACAATTTGAAGAAATAGAAGACCCTGTATTGAAACGTGATGGGCAAAATATATTATATGATTTGCACTTGAGTTTCCCCGATGCAGTGGTGGGGAAACAGATAGAAGTGCCCACCGTAGATGGCAAAGTAAAAGTAACTATTAAAGCTGGCGTCCAAGCTGGAGAAATTTTGAGACTCCGCGGCAAAGGCTTGCCCACCGTGAATCAGCACGGCAAGGGTGATCAATTGATATACGTAAATATATGGACGCCGCAGAAACTAAGTAGCGAAGAAAAAGCTATGATAGAAAAACTATCACACTCAGAAAACTTTAAGCCGAAACCTGCGGGGCATAAAGGTTTTATGGATAAGATTAGGGAATTTTTTAGTTAGACCCGCCTTGAAATGCATGGCAATAGAAGGGTGATATGAAATGAAACTTCACACAAGAATATTATTGAAGTAATTACTAAAAATTACAATCGTATTCGTAATGCATCGTTCGACTCCGCTCAGGAAGGCATTGCGCCGTGAAGTGGCGAGCGGAGTCGAACCACGAAATAGGTTTTATATATCATTTGATATATGAAAATATATGCTTGGTGTTTCCTAAATTTGCCTCACCATGCACAAATATTTTCTCCTACTTTTTACCATCTGCTTTGCCAATGCACAAGCACAGCAGCAAGCAATTCCTTTGTACAAAACTGTTACGTTAAGCGAGACACCTGATGATTTTGAACCGACTTTAATGGCTTTATACCCAACCGCTACAACTGGGGGAAATTATATACAAAACAAGAAAGTGGTCGATAGTAAAAAGGCTACTCACAAAACTAATATAAACTCTTATAAAACTGAAATTAGTGGTCCTGCTCCTACCCTATTAAATAGTTGGGCTGCCAATAGCACCAATGGAACGCCTGCTGATAATAGTATGGCGATTTCGAATGGCGGAAAAGTAGTGAGTGTATGTAATACAAGCATCAGAATATATAATGATACCGGCGGCAAATTTCTATATTCAAAAACCGTGGGAGCCTTTGCTAGCTCAGTAGGTACACTTGTTCGTTACTATGACCCTAAAGCTATATATGATATAAATAATGATAAATTTATCGTTACTTTTTTGGAAGGAACATCGAGCAGTGATACTTGGATTATATTATGTTTTTCACAAACCAATGATCCTGCTGGAAAATGGAATTGTTACAAACTACCCGGCAATAAAGAGAAAGACACTACATGGACTGATTATCCAATACTTGGCATCAGTGAAGAAGATGCATTTGTTACTGTAAATAAGCTGCATGATAATATGGGCTGGAAAGATGGATTTGTGAAATCTATTATATGGCAAGTACAATTAAGCAAAGGATATGCAGGCGATTCGTTAAATTATATATATCATAATCAAAATATATTTGGAGGTAAACCTTTGTGGAGTATTTGCCCCGTGCAAGGCGGTATGCAGCCCACGCATCCATACATGCACTTCCTCACTGTGAGACCTGCAGATATAGGAAATGACTCTGTTTTTCTGCATACGATTGATAATACCGTTTCATCGGGAACTGCAAAATGGAGTGCGAGATTATTGACCACCGATAAAATATATGGAATACCGGCCACTGCCAAACAACCCGGTGGACAATGGTTGCAGACAAACGATTGCCGTGTACTTGGTGCAATCTATGAAAACGGAAATATACAATATGTGCAAACCAATAATGATACAAACACTTATTTGTCGACTATATATCATGGATACTTTGATGCTAAAAATTCACAAACTATTAAAGGGAATTGGGTTGCACATGATTCATTTGAGTTGGCCTATCCCAATATATGTTATAGTGGTGCAGGCCCCGGTGACCATGGTGCAGTGATTACCTGTTCGTATGTAAATAAAAATACTTTTCCTGGCACCTGTGCATTTTATGTGAACCGAGATTTGGATGGATATTCTCCCTTAGTAATATGCAAAACTGGAGACAAGTATGTAGATGTATTACCCGATACTGCTGAGCGTTGGGGAGATTACACAGGCGTACAAAGAAGATATAATAAACCCGGAGAATGTTGGATGAGTGGCTCATTTGGCGATGCAACTTTTACACCTAAAACTGTGGTTGCAGCTATCAGAACCAATGACCCCAAATTGGCAGTTCCACAAATTACTAAACCACTGCAAACCCTTGCCTATCCCAATCCGGCAAACGAGTATTATATATTGGAATTTGACATGACAAAAAGTGAAATGCTCACGTTCTATATCTATGATATTACTGGTAAGAATATATTAATGCCTTTTAAAGATAAAGCTTCAAAAGGAGCGAATCGTTTTAGTTTTAATACGTCGTCATTGGCTGCTGGTAATTATTATATGAATATTGTGAATTCTGCAGGTGAGGTGATAAGAACAGAAAAGTTTGTTGTAGAAAAGTAGCCAGTGGTCAGTAATCAGTCCCATACGGCGACAGCTAATCAGTTTGCAAAGCAAACTGGATTATACTGATTACTGACCACTGACTACTCCCCTTCCGTTTTCATCTTCCCTTTATATGTTTTCATAAATTTTTCCAGCTTAGGTATTATAACAGCTTGGCAATAGGGATTGCGATTTTTATTGAGGTTGAAATAGTTTTGGTGATAATCTTCTGCGGGATAAAATGATTGGAAATGCGTGATTTCAGTAACAATTGGCACATTGAATATTTTTGAAGTATCTAGCTCGTTTTTTACACTTTCTGCAACTTTCTTTTGATCATCATTCATATAAAATATGGCTGAACGATATTGTGTACCCATGTCACCCCCTTGCCTATTGAGTGTGGTTGGATTATGGATAGAGAAGAATACATGACATAGTTCTTCAAATGAAATCTTATCGCGGTTATATAACACTTGGGTTACTTCAGCATGCCCTGTGGTTCCGTTGCATACTTCCTCATAAGTAGGATTTTGAACTGTACCTCCAGAATAGCCCGAAGTTACCTTGTGTAAACCTTCTAATCTTTGGAAAATGGTTTCTACGCACCAGAAACAGCCGGCACCGAACAAAGCGGTATCAAGCTTAGTTGTATCATTTGTTTGCATATTATTATGAGTTAAAGTTTCTTTTTTGTTTTGATTGGCACAACTTAATAGTGTTGCAAAAATAGTGATGGATAAAATGCCGAGGTATTTCATGGTCGATTTATATTTAATACAACTAACGAAAAAATCACTTGCTTAGTTTTCGGGCAGGGGTAATTTTTACAAATAATACACCTAGCATTCCACAAATTACGGATGCAATCACCACTGAAAAAATAGCTAAATTCTTTGTGATCCCATCATTTTCAAATGCAATTACCGATACAAATATAGACATCGTAAATCCAATTCCCGCAAAAATTCCGACTGTCGCAATGCCTGCGAATGTTGACTTATCGGGCATCTCGATCAATTTAAGTTTTTCGCTGATGAAAATAAAAGATATAATACCTAAAGGTTTGCCTAGTAACAATCCAACAATAATTCCCATTGATAATGGTGAAGAAATAATCTCCGTAAATCCTCCCGAATAAGATTCGGGACTAATTAAAATAGCAGTATTTGCGAAGGCAAACAAGGGCATAATAAAATAATTAACGGGTTTGTTTAAGAGGTGTTCTACCCTAGCAGCAAATGCAGATTTGTTGGATGGCAATGCAAAAGCCAATAACACTCCCGCAATACTTGGATGAATTCCTGATTTGAATAGTAGTAACCAAATCATAAACAAGGAAACTGAAAATATATAAGTAGGAATTTTCAGGTTCTTTAATTTGTAATGAACGAAAAATAAATACAAAGCCAATGCCCCCAAATATATAAAATCTAACTGCGATGAATAGAAAACTGAAATCAACAATATGGCTCCCAAATCATCAGCCACGGCCAAAGAAGTTAAAATTATCTTTATATAAAACGGTATTTTATTGCCCGCTAATTTTAATGCTGTTAATGCAAAAGCAATATCTGTTGCAGTAGGAATTGCCCAGCCTTTTGTATAGTTTGTGCCTTTTGTAAATATATAATATATCATTGCCGGAACCAGCATCCCTCCTATTGCTCCGGCTATAGGCAATGCTGCTTTCTTTTTGGTATTGAGTTCGCCATTGGTAAATTCTCTTTTAATTTCTATCCCAACTAATAGGAAAAAGAAAGTCATTAAGAGTTCGTTTACCAGCCAATGTATATTAATATCATGCCCATCGAAATTGGCAATATGAGAATCCCAAAAATGTATATAGCTTCCTGATTGATTCGCTAAAACAAGTGAAAACACAGTACATGCAATCAGCAGCAATCCTGCAAACTGTTGCCCCCTGATGAAGCTGCGAAACGCAGAAGTAATTTTATATAACAAGATGAACTAATATTATGAATAATAAAAATACTATTTCACTTCTTTCTTAGTAGTATCTATGATAATAATCAAATCCTCATCCGATTTTTTCATCATATATTTCTCACGGGCAAATTTTTCTAGGTTCTTTTCACTCGAAAAAAGTTCCTCTTTTTCTTTCTTGTTTTTTTCTATTCCCTTTTTGTAATAATCTGCTTCTTGCTCCAATTTATTAAGCGTTTGCCGCTGTTTCCATTGGTCGAAGAAATTATTTTTATCGAAGAAAAATAACCACGCAACAAAAAATAGTGTTACCCAAAAGTATTTGTTTTTGATAAACCTGATGAGTTTCATTTCCTATTTATTGTTTTATTATATATTATAATGAATCGAAATATTTAATTCAACAACATATGATTATTTTTCAACTTCTTCTTTGGCAACAGATTTTACAAACTTAAAATCTTTACCTGGGAAATAAGCAACTTCGCCCAACTCTTGCTCAATACGCAACAACTGATTATATTTTGCAACACGGTCGGTACGGCTGGCACTTCCGGTTTTTATTTGGCCGGCATTGGTTGCAACGGCTAGGTCGGCAATAGTGGTATCTTCTGTTTCGCCACTTCGGTGACTTATAATACTTGTATAACTATTACGTGTAGCCAAGTTGATAGAATTTATAGTTTCTGTTAATGTTCCTATTTGGTTTACTTTAATCAATATAGAGTTTGCCACTTGTTGTTCGATGCCCATTTGCAGGCGTTTCACGTTGGTCACAAATAAATCGTCGCCTACTAATTGCACTTTATTTCCAATCGCTTTGGTAAGCATCGCCCAACCATTCCAATCGTCTTCGGCAAGTCCATCTTCTATACTCACAATCGGGTAACGTTTGGTCCAATCAGCCCAATAGTCTACCAATTCGGCTGATGTCATTTGTCTGTTGTCCGATTTTTTGAACGTATATAATCCAGTTTTTTTGTCATAGAACTCACTGCTGGCAGCATCCATGGCTATATATATATCTTCACCTGGAATATATCCCGCCGATTCGATTGCTTGTAATACAATTTCTATAGCTTCTTCGTTTGATTTGATATTGGGAGCAAAGCCGCCTTCATCGCCCACATTGGTGCTGTGACCTGCTTTTTTCAAAACTTTTTTCAAGTGATGAAAAACTTCCACACCCATTCTCAATGACTCAGAAAAAGTAGGAGCATTAACAGGCATCACCATAAATTCTTGGAAGTCGATACTATTATCGGCATGGCTTCCTCCGTTTAATATATTCATCATGGGGATGGGCAATGTGTTTGCATTTACGCCACCCAAATACCTATATAATGGATCTCCATTTTCCATTGCAGCTGCTTTGGCACAAGCAAGAGAAACAGCCAATATTGCATTTGCACCCAATACCGATTTATTATCGGTACCATCAAGTTCGCACAGCACTCTGTCGATAAGATTTTGTTCGAACACCAAAAAACCTTTCAGCTCTTTAGAAATAATTTCATTTACGTTTTCAATAGCAAGGTCAACGCCTTTCCCTAGATAAAAACCGGCATCGCCATCACGCAATTCAACGGCTTCATGCTCGCCTGTTGATGCACCCGAAGGCACAGATGCACGGCCAATACTGCCACTTTCAGTGATTACATCCACTTCTACAGTGGGATTCCCGCGTGAGTCCAATATCATACGGCCCACTACTTCTGCAATAATACTCATAGTAATTTTTGATGTTTTAAATTAATGTTGCAAAAATAAGTTTTAAGCCAACCAAACCCTTGCTTTTTTTGCCCACAGATTTTTTTTTAATAAAAATGCTTGACTATGTGAAAGTTTGCATATTTTTGCACCCCTCAAATTCTAAACAAAAACATTAATAAAATGACTAAAGCAGAAGTAATTGCAGAAATCGTAAACAAGACGGGTTACGACAAAACTCAGGTATCAGAGTCAATCGAACAATTTTTCAAAGTAATACGCACCTCAATGGTAGACGGAAAAAACCTCTATTTCCGTGGGTTTGGTTCGTTCATCGTTAAGAAACGTGCTAAGAAAATTGCTCGTAATATTTCAAAAAATACAGCCATTATAATTCCTGAACACTTTATACCTTCGTTCAAACCAGCTAAAACTTTCCTTGAAAAAGTTAAGAAAAATGCAAATCCTGTAGCTAAACCTAGCCGCAAGAAAAAATAATTATATAGCCCGCTCAATTGATGAAAAAAATAGGAACTCCTCTTATCGTCATCAGTTTGTGTGTGCTGATAATTGTGGTTTTGTTTATTCCGGGAATCAAAACCTCCGATAAAAAATTACCTGAAAAGAGTTCTTTAAATTCTGATGCCCCTACATTGGCAAACTTTGATACTTTAGAAATAAAAGCTGCTGCTGCTTTATCGCCTGAACTTAAAAAGGAATGGAAAGATTTATATAAACAGTTGCTTGAAGCTAAGCAAGATTCTGAGAAACTAAAGTGTTATTATACCCTGAATTTGCTTTGGAATACAATTAAACAATATGGATTGTCAGGAAAATATTTCTTTATGTATTCTGAAATGGATCCAAGTTATAAGAATTGGATTTTCACTGCTCAAAGTTTTTATGCCGGAACACAATTGGCTAATACACGAGAAGAAGTTCTGCTGTATGCCATGAAAGGTGAGAAAGCAGCGAGGCAAGCCATGGCTTTGGATATAAAAAGTAATGAAGCTAAAGTATTATTAGCCGAACTGCTGATAGCCCAAGACAAGAAAAGTGAAGGCATGCCTGAGTATATACCTTTATTATTACAGGTATTGCAAAAAGACTCAAATAATGTGGAAGCAATATATAACCTAGGAATGCAAGCCATCAAATCAGGACAGTTAGATAAAGCCAAAGCCAGATTTGAAAAGCTGACCGCATTAGAACCCAAAGTAGCTGGCTACTATGGTGAACTTGCCGAAATATATACCCGTATGGGAAATGCAAATGAAGCATTGGCAACTTATGAAAAATGCCTTAGTTTGATCAAAGACCCCATCAGGGCGCAAGAAATAAAGAATAAAATAAAAGAAATTAAACATTAAAAACATTATAATATTATGCCAAGCGGTAAAAAAAGAAAACGTCATAAGATTGCTACCCACAAACGCAAAAAAAGGCTTCGTAAGAATCGTCATAAGAAGAAATAAGCTGTAATAGCTTAATTGTAGGTATGCCAAAGATACTCCGCAAGGGGCGTCTTTTTGGCTGTATACAAAATTCACTAAAATTTTGGGTTACGAACTATTTGTAGATACCGGAAGCAGGGAAACCTGCATTGCATTGCTTAAAGACAAGCAACTGGTGGAGTACCATGTTGAAAAATTAGATTCCGAACATTCTGTTGGTGATATCTATTTGGGCAGGGTAAAAAAACTAATGCCCGGAAATAATGCCGCATTTATAGAAGTAGGATACGAGAAAGATGCATTTCTGCATTACCTCGATTTAGGTCCACAACTGCGTTCTGTTATGAAATTTACGGACCAGGCAATTACTGGTGCTTATCCAGATGCCCCATTAGATAATTTTAAGATTGAGCCTTTAATAGAGAAGACGGGGAAAGTTACCCAAGTATTTACCAAAGGCAAACAAATATTAGCACAAGTTACCAAAGAACCTATATCCACAAAAGGCCCTCGACTTACTTGTGATATATCATTACCTGGCACTTATATGGTGCTTGTTCCGTTTACCAATATGGTATCAGTGTCGAAAAAAATTAAGACATTAGAGGAGCGTACCCGATTAAAAAAATTAGCTGAAAGTATACGTCCGAAAAACTTTGGAGTTATTATAAGAACTGTGGCTGAAGGTAAGACCGTTGCGGAACTTCATAAGGACATGGGTGAACTGGAGAGCAATTGGAAAAAATTGTTTTCTTCATTAAAAGGAGCTACAGCTCCACGTAAAATTTTGGGCGAACAAGACCGTTCATTAACTTTAGTAAGAGATTTATTAAGTAGCGATTTCACTCAGATTGTAGTAAACAATAGTGCATTGGGTGAAGAGATAAAAGAATATCTGAAACGTTTAAGTCCGGGCAAAGAAAAAATTGTAAAACTGCATCAAGGTAAAAATACTATATTCGATGCTTATGAAATTGATAAAAAAATTAAGAATGCATTTGGCCGCAAAGTACAATGTGCTGATGGGGGATATTTGGTAATTGACCACACAGAAGCATTGCATGTAATAGATGTAAATAGCGGAAGCAATAGTGATATAGATATTAACCAAGAGGCAAATGCTTTAAATGTCAATATCATATCAGCTACTGAAATAGCCCGCCAGTTACGCTTGCGAGATATGGGCGGACAGATTGTAGTAGATTTTATTGATATGCGTAACCCTGCTTTCAAACGGAAAGTATATGAACATCTTAAAAATGAGATGACCAATGACAGGGCCAAACATACAATACTTCCAATTAGCAGATTTGGCTTAATGGAGATTACCCGCCAAAGAGTACGTCCTGAAATTAATATATCAACTGCCGAAATTTGCCCCATGTGTGAAGGCACAGGCGAGGTAAGACCTTCGATGTTGATATTAGATCAAATAGAAGGTAACCTCTCGCATTTTGTGAAAGAGATGAACTTGAAAAATCTGACACTAAATGTACATCCATTTTTAGCATCGTTTATCAAACAAGGTTTATTCTCTCTTCGTTGGCAATGGTACCGCAAATACAAAACCTGGGTAAACATAAATCCCGATAAGAATTTACATTTCGGGCAATATAGTTTCACCAATAAGTTAGGTGATGAGATTGTGGTGAGCTAGCCCACAATTTCAATCGTGGGAATAATATAAAATTTATTACGGTTTTAAGATTTCAATCGTGGGAATAATGTAGAGACAGGGTACCCATGATTGAAATCATGGGCATTAATATAAAATATATCCCGGTTTCAATTGAGAGAAATAATTTTAAAATGTTCCAATCATTTGAATATTTCAATCCAGCCCACGATTTCAATCGTGGGCTAGATTGAAATCGATGGGGAATTGTTCATTAATTGAATCAATTCATTATATTCGTCTTCAAACGTTTTTTGTGTGTGATGTTGTTTTTGATTTTTAATATAATCATAAACTCTTTGTAATGCAGATTCACTGACAGAATAGGATGCGTAACCTGTTTGCCAACCAAATTTATCAGGTATCAAACCCAATTCATTTATGGCAAAAGCACTCCCGCCTTTAACCTGTTTCAATACGTCTGCGATCGAACGATTAGGATTCAATAAATATAGGCAATGTACATGGTCAGGCATACCATTTATAATTTTAACAGAGCAGTCCATTTTATTAAATTCAGACAACATTTTGCCATGCACTTCAGATTCAATTTTGGAAGTGATATATGGGTATCTGTTCTTAGTAGCCCATATCGAGTGTATCCAGATTTTATTAAGTGAATGTGACATAATATGATAATTTTATCACAAAATACAAATCTATTTTTTGCACCTTAATAACAATATGTTCTATTAATTATTCACAATGACAATTGACAAGCAACTAAATTAAAATATTCTGCATACTGGATTTATTTCCCCATCTCAAAATAGGTCTGTTTGAACTATTTTATTGCCTTTGTAAAAGTGCAATTATTTTTTTTTCTTGCAAATACGAAATCGTTCAATATATTTGAGCCCTAATTTATGGGAATCAAATACTTGAATTTAGCCAACCGATATATATATATATATATATATATATATACTCCCATAAAGGTTTCTGCATTTTAAATAATTTCATCATTCATTTTTTATCCTTAAAAAATACTTCCCTAACTCTCTTAAGAATTAGGAAAAAAATTCCTAATACCTAGCTGCCAATTGTTTTAAAAATACCAATTAAATTATAGATCAAATAAAAAACCAACTAAAAAAAATGAAAAAACTACTATTTATTGCATTACTAATTACCTCAACTTTTGTACAAGCACAAAGTGATGGAGAAAACGACGCTGGGATGATTGTTGACAAAGACGACCCCGAAAATTTTGACCGAAGGTTTTTCGTATATCTTGGGGCAGACCCTGGGGTATATAATTCTGGAAAATCAAATTTGATTGCAGTAAACCTTATGAGGGTGGCACCACAACAAAATAGTTTCATAAATTTTGAATTCGCGGGAATTTCACAAGCCGATGATGGCTTTATACCATTATCTAGAATAAAACTTTCGCATACATACTTATTACTAAAGAACACTGAAACAAAACGAATCAAATTGCCTGACGGCACAACTACCACACAAACTACTACCTATACAAATGCTCAAGGCAAAGAAGTGGATAGAAAAACAGAAGTATTTGAAAACAGATCGAAAGCCTATTCAAAACGTCTCAGCAGTCTCGGAGTTGAAACAGGTATCCAAAGAAATAGTTCACAATACCGGGCTACTGTGGGTTCAACGGCTAGCTATAATAATTTTAGCTATTATTCAGCGGTAGTGGGTGTTAAATTATTAAGACTTCGCAATATTTCCTATCACATGGACCCTAACGTGCAAATATCTAATAGGTCAGAAGAACAAAAATATAGGAGATTTACTACAGTTGGTATATATGTTCAACAATATTTATATGGTACAAGTCAAGACAAAACTATTGGCAAAACAGGCTTTCAGTTTTTATGGGAATTTTACGAAAAATTAAATCACAAAATTCCTTATTCTTATGGGATTGATATTAGAAAAACTATTGACCCTTTTGGTAAATATTATTTGGGATTGAAAGTTGGAATTGTATTATAATATATCCTGAAAAAAGAAATGAAATTTTACTACTAAATTGGGGAATGAGATTTAGTGAATTAAGGCAAAGATAAAAGTATAAAAATAAAAAAGGATCATAAAGCTATCCTCTCTTTGCCTTTTGTTAATTTACCTATACATCTGCATCAAACCATTTTCTTCCAACTTTAAAATCTTAATTTCGGTATTGATCCATTGCTTGTTTACGGGGTCTTGGTCAAGACTAAAATTATTGTGGAGGGCTTGATAGCTTTCGTCTAGATGGTTAGTCCAGTTAGCTACGTATGAATTATATAGTTTCCCT
This sequence comes from Bacteroidota bacterium, assembly GCA_947477885.1. Lineage (GTDB taxonomy): Bacteria > Bacteroidota > Bacteroidia > UKL13-3 > UKL13-3 > CANJUD01. The sequence continues at coordinate 83,100 of CANJUD010000010.1, read as the reverse complement.
ATATATAACATTTGGTCGAAGCCCTTATAGGAATATTCACTGGGCTCAATATAATACTTGGTTCTATACAATGTACGGAATCCCTTAGCATTTGCAATATTTACATGATGTGCGGTAGCAAACAGACAATGATAGGCAATCCATTTTTCGAAATCGGGACTTTTAAAATCAAGCCAACTTTCTAAACCCATCAAGGTGAAATTTTCCAAATCCTTTACATTTTTCATTTGACGGTTCACCCAGTTTTCATCATTACTGAGTACCAATAAAAGAGCAGGTCTTTCGGGGGTTGATATGATATCTTCTGTTTTTAAATAGGGTACAGCATTTAGAATTTTCACCTTCAGCATATTGATCGAATCGGGCTTGCTGCGGAGTTTTTCGGCCAAGGCTTTCATACTTTTTTTACCGTCATGTATAATATATATATTGGCTGTATCAAAATCCCTTACCCAAAAATCAGCAATGCTTTTATCAAAATTAGAGATATCAGTATTGGTATTAATCAAATAAGGGGTACTAACAGAAGATACTACCGATACTACGGGAGACAAATGATATATTTTATTTTGCAAACAATATTCAGCCAACATATTAATTCCTTCTTTAAATAAGGGACCGATAATAAAATCCATATTTTTAATTTCAGGCTTTTGTAAAATACGAAGTGTGGTAAGTGAATCTTTTTGGGTATCGTAAACTGTAAGATTGCACTCAAACCCAAGTTTCTCTAGCGAATCTAAAGCAGTTAAAATTCCCTCATAATATTCTAGGGCTGCTTTTTGAATTGGTGCCAATTTTTTACGCTTGAATTCAGCCTCAGGCACATCTGAACAAAAAGGCAGCAACAAAGCAATTTTGAATGAACGCCCACGAAATTGGGGGGCTGGCTTATTCACAAAGGAAAACCCTGCAAATGCACCTAAAAAAATAAATACTATAACAATCTTTTTTTTCAAGGAACTATATATAATTATTCTTTTACAAATTTCAAGTTTACTACTTTCGCATTATCGGAAAATATTTGTGCCATATATATTCCTGCAGGCAAATTTTCCACTGCTATTGATTGATTGGGATAAATTGTTTGTATTCTCACAATTTTTCCTTGCACATCTATTATATTTATTTTAGTGGGGCCGGTTAGTCCTTTTATATATAATTCACTGCTTGTGGGATTGGGCCAAAGCTCTATGCCGCTTTCGTTTCGTGCTATTTCAACACCCATCTTCAAGTTAACACCCACATCAAATTTAGAAAAATCGGAACCGCAATTATTATATGCCGTGAGCTTAACACTATATTTTCCATAATTGGGAAATGTATGCACTGGGGAAGCAACCGAACTGGTATCACCATCACCAAAATCCCACATATAATTTGTAGCATACGAACTTTGATTATTGAATGTAACTGTTTTATTTGGCACTGGAGTATTCCATCCAAAACCTGCTTTTGGCAATGGTGCAACACTTATTTTAACAGGCACTGATTGCGTAGTACAACCGTATTGGTTTTTAACGGTACATATATAATTTGCTGTACTTTTCACTATCACACTTTGTGTTAACCCCGCATTATTGCTCCAACTATAATTGGTGTAGCCTCCACTCGCAGTAAGCATAGCACTATCACCCTGGCAAAAAGCAGTGTCGCCAGTAATAGTAATAATTGGTTTTAAGATGGCTGGGGCATTATATATAGAAACATTAAAAGTATCATTGGTTCTGTCAGAATCGTTCGACCAACTTACATACGAAAAAATATCATAGTTTGCAGTTGTTGCAAAATTAACCGATTGGGTAAATGTATAAGTAGCACTTTGACCTTTCCCGATAGTGATAGTTGCATTTTCAGTTACTGCTGCACTATTATTAATCTTATAACTAACAGGCACTGTAAGATTAGATATTGGTCCACCTTTATTGGTAAGCGTTATTTTAACTGGTTGCATTCCAATATTACATCCATTGGTTGGATTTTGTATATTTGTTACACTCAAATCGAAAGTCTCTTTCCAAATTGTTATATCATCAAAAGTATAGCCATCGCTGAATTGGGTGCCTGGGCTTGCTGAATTATTATCTTCCTGACCAAAACGAACTTGAAAACTACTTGAGAAAGATTGACCATTTGATTTTAGCAAGGAAGATATACCAAGATCTTGTACCGATTTGTAGTTATCTTGTGCAGGTTGATTTGCATATAAATCATATATCTGCAGCCATGTACTATTATCACTGCCTCGCACCCAAACTAAATCGTTTGCATTTTTTTCATCACCATGATTCTGATACGCAAAATCAAGATATATCTTTTCGTTTGTTGTATATTTAGTCATGTTCAAAGTAAGTGTAAGATAATTAATTGCAAATGGCCCATTACCACTCTGTGCGGGAAATTGATCCATAGTAGCTGCATGGTTACCGCTATTGGGGAAACCTGCTCCGGCAGCCAATCTCAATCGTCCATTATCAGGTCTGCTGGTGGTGAAATCAAATTCATCGGTACTGTCCAAACCTATTACATTTTGTTGGGTATATATATTTCCATCAGCTTCAAATCCTTGGAAATAGGGTAATGATGCTGGAGCATTTTTTATATTTTTAATTATCTTTATATTTTGATCATTATTACTGGCAGTATCATTTGCCAAATTAGTTTGCGATGCAATTTGATAATATCCGCCTGCATTTAAATCGGCGGTTTTTGCAAAGGTAAAAGTAATAGTATCTCCAGAATTTAGTGATGTTTTTAGTGTATCATATGCATTTCCTAAGCCATTTATATTATATGATAAAGGTATATTTTTTTCAGTGGTGCTCCCAAAATTTTTCACCAATACTTTTATCTTTTCAGTTTTCGATAATGAGATAGAAGTATTTGCCCTGCCTAATATATTATGTATTTTCAATATGCCCACATCATTAGGCACTTTCGCATAACATTGCCAGTTTAATTCAAAACCTGTTGAAACTCCTGAAGCATCTGTAGTTTGGCGAATGGTGACAGAGCCGCCCATAGAAGTAATTGTTCCACCATTGGGCAAACTATTTCCTGTATATTGACCAATTAAATTACTAGAAGTATTGGGACCATCATATATAGTTAGATAATCGCCATTTGCAAAATTAAAACTATTAAATGTTAAGGTAACAACTGATGCATTTGTAGGTGAAATGGTAATAGTTCCATCGGTATTATTGCTATAGTTTAAATCACCGCCATTATCCTTTAATGAACCAAAACAATTTGTTTGGGTGGTGCCTGAACCACTGATAGGCAATGAAACAGATTTGCATGATAACAATGTAGAATCTACGGTAATATATTTATTGATAAGTAAACTATCAGCCCCGCCGATACAACCTGTTATAGTTAGTTTTACATTGAATTGCCCGTATTTATTATATACATGTTTTGGATTGGCTAGTGTAGAATTAGTTCCATCTCCAAAATCCCAAACGGATGAAGCAAAGATGGCACTGTTATTGGAAAAATATACCGTGTCTTTTGCATTACAAAATGTAGTTTTATTGGCAGTGAATTGTGCTGTAACCAAAGTATCATAGGCTTTGCCAACATTTACGGCATACCATGCATTGGTAACTTGTTTTACCTCATCAGAGCAACTTCCATATATATCTTTTGCTGATTGTATAGAATACAATCTGGATGCTGCATAGTTTGCATTAGGTGTTAAATAATAAGTTAAATTCCTATAAGTAATCTTTGCAGATTTCGTTTGCCCGATACCTTTTACATTATAGACTTTCCCTAAAAAATTAGACCCCGAATCACCTTCGGTTACTATATAAAACCAATGATTTTGCACGCCACTATTATAGTGTACGCCGCCGTTATCTTGCGCTCCTGTAAACCAATAACTGTCTTTATATGCACCGGGATTACCATAATTGGTAGGACGTTGCATACTGCGTAAAGCCTGACCCCCACCGGCATCTTCACCTATTAAATAATTTGCATTACTTCCTTTCACATAAAACTCGACCATCGTACCAAATATATCACTGAACGATTCGTTAAGTGCACCACTTTCATACGAGTACTGCAATTGGGCTGAATTTCCGGTAACACCGTGCGTGAGTTCATGCCCACAAACATCTAAGCATGTAAGTGGAGCCAATTGATTGCCGTCTCCATAAGTCATGCGTTGGCCGTCCCAGAAAGCATTATCATATTGCACACTATAATGTACATAACTTAATAATTTTCCGCCAGCATTATTATAACTATTTCTATTGTGGTTTTTCTTATAATAGTCGTAAGTTGATTCGGCTCCGAAATGGGCATCAGTAGCTACTTCATCTTTGTTTGCATTTTTATTGTTCCAATAATTATCGGCATCAGTAAAATCAGTATTTGTATATGAATTACTCTGTTGTAAATTATAAGTTTCTATTCCATTTCCACGTCCACTTTTTTCACGCAGGCGAAATTCTGTGGCAGTACTATCGGTGGTAATAGTTTGTTTTCCTGCATATCTCGTAACGGCCGTGCCCTTTGCATCGCCTGTATGGATAAGATCTTCTTCTCCCAAAATGTTCCCAATTTTGGCATCAACATATATATATTTACGTGCCACAGGTTCATGAGCATATATATTAAATTTCCAGCAAAGTTTAAAGGTTGTTTGATGATACACATCACCTACTGACTTATATACCAATTCGCCTTTGGGCAAAAATGTGGCGTTGGGATTTTCTTGTTCTATTTTAATAAATGCTTCTTGCTCGGGCAATTCCCATTTGTATGTTTTTGCTCCCATATACTGGGTAGCGAATTTCAAAGCATCTTGTTCAGCGACATCATAATCGGCCATTACAACCAAGTTAGGATAAATTTCTCCATTATATGATATTACTTGGCCATTGATTGTGTGAAATATAATCATACTATTAGCAACCTCATATCCATTCTGGGTTTGGCGATAACGATAATGTGTCCAACCAATCTCATCTGATTCTGCTTTCATCAGTTTCAGAACAAAAGCATAATCCGTTTCTAAATGATTTTTTAATTCCTCAATACTCGGACGATTCTTATCATCAAACTTTACAAATTGTGGAACGCCCCAAGTTTCGTTCATCACCACATCGGTGGTATTGTAGTTCCAAATAGATTTTGTGTTTTGTGAAAAACCTTGTAAGGCCAAGGACGCCAATAATGCGAGAGCTACTGCTCTGAAAATAATTCTCATCTTAAAATAGTTAGTAATTTAAGGTGTAAAAATACGGAGAATTGTGGTATTGCAAAAGTAAAAAATAAGTAATTAGTGGTAAGTAACCAGTAGTCAGTTGCTGACGCCTGAATACAACTGATTACTTACCACTAATTACTAACTACTTTATACTGCTACATTATACTCCCTCAAGGCATCATTCAATGAGGTTTTCAAATCTGTGCTGGGCTTACGTTGCCCGATGATGAGAGCACAGGGAACTTGATATTCTCCTGCAGCAAATTTCTTGGCATAGCTTCCAGGAATTACTACTGAACGAGCAGGGACATGACCTTTATATTCCACAGGTTCATCACCCGTAACATCAATAATTTTTGTTGACATTGTAATAGTAACACCGGCTCCCAAAACTGCGGCTGCTCCTACCCTCACGCCTTCCACTACTATACAACGCGAACCAATAAATGCGTTATCTTCTATAATAACTGGTGCTGCTTGCACGGGTTCTAATACACCTCCAATCCCAACGCCACCGCTTAAGTGAACATGTTTGCCTATCTGTGCACATGAACCTACAGTTGCCCAAGTATCCACCATGGTGCCTTCATCTACATACGCTCCTATATTCACATACGAGGGCATCAAAATCACTCCGGGCGATATATAACTTCCATAGCGAGCAACTGCATGTGGCACTACCCGAATTCCCAATTCTTTATAATTACTTTTCAAAGCCATCTTATCATAAAACTCCATCGGCCCTGCATGAAATGTTTCCATTTGACGTGTGGGGAAGTATAATATCACTGCTTTCTTCACCCACTCATTCACATGCCAGTCGCCATTCTCCAAAGGTTCGGCTACGCGAAGTTTCCCCTTGTCAAGTTGTTCTATTACTTCATTGATAGTGGAAAGTGTGTTGCTGTCTTTCAACAATTCACGGTTTTGCCAAGCGGCTTCTATAATATCTTGCATGTGTTATAATTTTAGGGCAAATTTAATGTACGATTTACGATTTACGATTTACGATTTTACTGACGCCTGATTACGACTGCCGTGCTGAGCGAAGTAGAAGCATGCTGACGCCAACTATATATACTGCCTGTGGTTAGGCGTTGTCGTCATCCACAGGCATTGTATAAAGAACAAGGATTATCCGATGTTGTTTCCGCTCTGCGAGCGGGAACTCATTTATAAAGGCAGTCCCGAACTTTTTTCGGGATGCAATCCGGATAACATACTCACAATTTAAAAAGTATTACACAAAAACCAGATCCCAGATCTTGCATTCTATATATAGTCACCGTTTGCAAAACGGCGACAACGTCAACACCAGCAGGAGGCAAAGTTCTTTTCATTTTTACAACCACAAATGTACCCCCCCCCCACAAATCCGCGTTATAATTTGTCTGTAAGTCTGAGCGTAGTCGAAGACCGGTCACCCTTCGACTTCGCTCAGGGCGGCATTCGTGTATGCCCCTTGTTGGTGTTTTCACCAACAAGAAATCCTATAGCAAAACATCACATTAATTTATTATTTTTGCAAAAAAATTACCACCATGTTTATAGAACAATTATATACCAATTGCCTAGCACAGGCCGCTTACTATATCGAGAGCGAAGGCGAATCCGCCATCATCGACCCGATACGTGACATCGCTTCTTATTTGAAGCTGGCCAATGAGCGAGGTGCAACCATCAAGTATATTTTCGAGACGCATTTTCATGCTGATTTTGTGAGCGGACATATAGACCTTGCCAAGGAAACTGGGGCAACTATTATATATGGTCCCACTACCAAAACAAATTTTCCGGTACATGTGGCAACTGATGGTGAAGAATTTCCGTTGGGAAAAGTAAATATTAAAGTACTGCATACACCTGGGCATACACCTGAGTCGTCGTGCTTTTTATTATATGATGAGGAAGGAAAAGAACATGCAGTATTTACAGGAGATACTTTATTTGTAGGCGATGTGGGTCGTCCAGATTTGTTGGATGGAACTATGAAACCCGAAGATTTGGCGGGTATGATGTATGATTCTTTACATAACAAATTAATGCCTTTGCACGATGAGGTGATACATTATCCGGGACATGGTCCAGGTTCGGCTTGTGGGAAAAATATTGGGAAGGAAACATTCTCGACTATCGGTACACAAAAACTGGGAAATTATGCTTTACAACCCATGAGTAAAGAGGAATTTATTAAAACAATTACTACAGGAATTTCTCCTGCACCCGCATACTTTTTTGAAGATGCAAAAATCAATAAAAATGGTTACGAGCCTTTGAGTGATATTATATCAAAAGCTTTGAAACCCATAGCTGTAGAGCAATTTGCTGAGCTATCGAAATCGGGTATTAATGTGGTGGATACTAGGATTCCTGATCAATTTGAACTGGGATTTGTTCCCAAAGCCTATAACTTCGGACTGAACGGTCAGTATGCTATTTGGGCTGCGACTTTGCTCAATATCCATCAAGCAATTATCATAGTTTGTGAGCCGGGTAAAGAAGAAGAATCAGCAACTCGCCTTGCCCGTGTGGGTTTCGACAATATACAAGGCTATTTGGATGGAGGATTTGATGCATGGAAAGATGCAGGTAAACGTTTTGATATGGTCATCTCCATCGAACCTGAAGAATTTGCGATAGATTACAATTTTGACGAGGTAAATGTACTCGACGTTCGCAAACCAGGTGAATGGGACAATGGCCATTTGGGTCATGCCACGCATTTTAATTTGAGCGATATGGACAAAAATATCGAAACTTTAGACAAAGAAAAAACATATTATATACATTGTGCAGGTGGCTACCGCAGTATGATTGCGGCTGCCTGGCTCAAATCAAAAGGGATTGATAAAGTAAAAAATGTATACGGTGGATTTGAGAAAATAAAAGACAAAGGTTTGGACGTGGTCCACAATTAATATATAGTTTTTCAGATTCGATGAAACACATAGTTGTCCTAACCGGTGCTGGCATGAGTGCCGAAAGCGGACTCCAAACTTTCAGGGGAAACAACGGACTTTGGAACGGCTATAATGTGATGGAAGTTGCCTCGCCCCAAGGTTGGCAGGCCGATTATAAAATGGTGCTGGAGTTCTACAATCTTCGTCGACAAGAAATCGCCAAAGCCAAGCCCAATGCAGGACACGAAGCATTGGCAAAATTAGAACGAGAAACAAAAGTCACTATCATTACGCAAAATATTGACGACCTGCACGAGCGAGCTGGCTCAAACAATATTATACATCTACATGGCGAAATTGTGAAAGCCCGAAGCACTTTTGATCCTTCCTTGGTATATAATATCGAATATAAAAACATTGAAGTAGGCGATAAATGCGAAAGAGGTTCTCAGCTGCGTCCCCATATTGTTTGGTTTGGCGAAGCAGTCCCGATGATTGACACAGCTGCTATGATTGTACAAAAAGCAGATATTATAATAGTGGTGGGTACTTCGCTACAAGTATACCCAGCCGCAGGTTTGCTAGATTATGCCCCATCAAAAGCTATTATATATTTGGTGGACCCATTTCCGCCTGAGGGTTTGCCCGCTCACATAAAAATAATATCAGACACAGCAAGCAAAGGGCTGCCGAAATTGATAAAAGGTTTATCCTTATGAAATTTGTTTCTATATTTGCAAACGTGCTAAGGAATTTTATCATCTTTTCGGGCTTGTTATTATATACCAATGTAATTACAGCACAAATTGAAAACCCTGTGGGAGCAGCCGCTGCGGGCATGGGTGGCACATCACGCCTCAGCACAGATGTGTGGTCGTTTTATAATAATGTAGCCGGCATGTCTAATTTCCCCACGCTGCAATTTGGCGTTTACTCCGAAAATAAATTTGCAATTAAGGACTTGAACCGTGGCGGGGCTGCGGTCGTATTTCCATTTTCATCGTATGCAGTAGGTGTGGGTTTCAGCAAAATGGGGAATAGTGATTTGAATACCTCTTTATATGGTGTGGGCGTTTCCAAAAAACTGGCTCCAGGCTTTACTTGTGGTATCAAATTAAATTATATTCAAACCTATATGGGGCAGCAAAATGGTACCTATCAAAATGTATTTTTTGATGCGGGCATTATGTATACCATCAACAAAGATTTTACTGGAGCATTTCATGTGAGTAATCCCAACAGGGTTAAATTATCTGAAGTTACGAATAACCGCTTGCCTGGTTCAGCCACGCTGGCTCTGGGTTATAAGATATCAAACAAGGTTCGCATTAACACAGAAGGCGTGAACGATTTGGATCATGGTTTCCGTTTCAGAGGTGGTGTATCCTACCAGCCCAACAGCAAATATATTTTCAGGATGGGATTGAGCACTGGTGTATTTAATGGTACCTTTGGATTTGGCTATAAGTACCACAAAATCAATCTGGATGTGGCCTCAGTATATGATATCAATTTAGGATTTAGTACACAATTAAGTTTTAGGTTTGCCTTTGACAAAGAATTAAAGGAAAAAACCACAACACCAAAAGAACAGATAGAAAAACCAAAAGAATGAAGTTAAAATTTAGCATAAGTATTATACTATTATTTGCAGTAAACATATTGCAGGCTCAAGAAGACAAAGGAACTTTCAACGGAAATTTTTCATCCAATACCCAATTTTTCAGGCAAGACGATCGCATAGGGGCCAATACCGAATTATATAAAAGACAGTTGGTTGGAAGCGAAGCTTGGCTCAGTACCAACTATACACAAAAAGGTTTAACACTACAAGCCCGTTTCGATTTGTTTAATAACAGCAATTTATATGATCCTTCCACCGCATATACTGGTAGCGGAATTGGATATTGGAGTATTATAAAAGAAATTGACAATATACAAATTACAGGAGGTTATTTTTATGAGCAGTTTGCTACAGGTACTGTATTCCGTGCATTTGAAGATAGAGCATTGGGATTGGATTATGCCATACAAGGTGTGCGAGTAAAATATACACCTTTTAAAGATTTCAAAATAAAAGCATTTACAGGCAAACAAAAATTTAGATTTGGAATTAGAGATCAAGTAATGCGTGGTGCCAATGCAGAATGGAGTTGGCACAATAAAAAAGAAACATTTGGATGGGAACCCGGGTCTTCTATATTGAATAGAACCATTGATAATGGAACTATGCCAACCATCGTTAATATTATAAATGACCAGCCCGGTATTAACCAATTCTACCCCAAGTACAATGTGTATCTTTTCAATTTCTATAATACTATTCGCATCAAAAATTTCACCATATATGCTGAGTATAATGGTAAGACACACGAAGCAATAAAGGACTTTCTTTCGCCAGGTTCACCACTAGTTTATCGCAAAGGCAAAGTATTATTTGGTTCACTATCCTATACAAAAAATATTAAAAAGAAAAACGGAAATCTAATCAGTATTGGTTTCAATGCACAGTATAAGCAGATAGATAGTTTCCCTGCACGCACATCGCCACTTGAACAGAATTTATTTGGGCAAATGAACTATTTAACTTCTGTTACACGTGCTAATTCTTATCGCTTATTGGCTAGGTATAACGCAGTAGTTCAAGAATTGGGAGAAAAAGATTATCAAGCTGATTTAACTATTAGTGTGAAACGTAAAAACAAATTAAAAACAAGTATTAACTTCAATGCTTCAAAAGTAATTAAGCTTGACAAAAGCAATTTATTTCATGAATTATATGCTGAAGTTTCACATGAGTTTAGCAAGAAATTTAAGTTGATGTTGGGAATACAAAATATAGGCTATAATCAGCAACGTTATGAAGTAAAAGGAACAGATTATCCATTTGTACACGCCACTACACCATTTGGTGAACTATTATATAAATTCAACCGCAAAAATAAGCACCATGCCATTCGCATAGAATCTCAGTATCTAAATTGTAAACAAGATTTGGGTAGCTTTATCAATGTATTAGCAGAGTGGACGATGGCTCCACACTTTAGTTTTGCTTTGGGCGATATGTATAATATTAAACCTTTTAGGGCTGCTAGTTCTACCATCTCGCCTGAAAAAGTGCATTATTACACGGTGTTTGGTGCCTATACACACCATGCTACAAGATTTACACTGGCCTATGTAAAACAAGTTGCCGGTATGAATTGTACAGGCGGTGTTTGCCGAGTGGAACCAGCTTTCAGCGGAATTAAATTTACTTTATCGACTAATTTTTAATGATGATAATTATGAAATTTTCAAATCAAATTTTCCTAGAAAAAATAAATTTTATGCCTAGGAAACTTATATATATATTTCTTTTTGTTTCGATATTTTCATCATGCAGAGAAGAACCACCTTTGATATATTTTAATTTATTTTCTGGGTCTGATTCTACTTATATAACCAATAATATTCCCAAAGCACAAAATAGAAATTCATTAATGGAAGACTACACAGGTGTGCGATGTGCCAACTGCCCTGATGCACATGACGCAGCTAAAAATTTGGCCAATTCACACAATGGTAGAATGAATATTTTGTCAATGCACCCAACCGATAATCTCCTTACAAAGCCTTATACTACTATAGCAGGTAATGAAGATTTCAGAATGGTACAAGCAAGAGATTTATTGGGAGTATTTGGCAGTGACAGAAATTTACCCTCCATCGGACTTGATAGAATAGTTAACAGTAGTAAAAAGAAATTCTTGACCAATAGTGTTGGCGATTGGAGCTCAGTTCTAGATGCACAGGTAGGTCTAGCAAACAGTGAAAAAACTACACCATTAAATATTGATATTGTTAACGAATTAAAACCATCCAATGATTCATTAAAAATTACATGTTTTATAACTGCGACTTCTAATGTGTCCGATTCTGTATATTTAACTTTAGTGATGTTGGAGGATAGTATTACAAATCCGCAAGAGAACAGTTTAGGCGATGTTGATACTTTTTATAGGCATAACAATGTTGCTCGTGGCTTTATAACATCTACCTATGGCACATATTTGAAAACTAATTTTATAGTAGGAAGAGTTTATCGCAAACAAATTACTATACCAGTTTATCCCAATAATTGGAAACTTAATAATTGCAAAATACTTGCATTTGTGCATAGAGCTGTTAATACAAATAGTAACTCAGAAATATGGCACTCCGTTACTAAAAAGGTTAAATAATATTATATAATATATTCGTGTTAAAATCCCTCTTTCGCAAAAAAACGCTGCATGCGATATTAAAGCAAAGTCGCAACGAGGAAGGTGGAGAACATTCGCTACACAAAAATTTAAAACTTCGTGATCTTACTGCTTTTGGAATTGCAGCTATTATAGGTGCTGGAATATTTTCAACCATCGGTAATGCAGCTGCTGCTGGCGGTCCGGGTGTTTCACTATTATTTGTAATTACTGCCATTGCCTGTGCATTTTCGGCCATGTGTTATGCAGAATTTGCGAGCAGAATTCCTATCTCAGGTAGTGCATATACTTATGCATACGCAAGTTTTGGGGAATTGTTTGCTTGGATTATTGGTTGGGGATTAATTATGGAATATGCGGTGGGAAATATAGCTGTTGCTATTTCTTGGTCGGGATATTTTACATCGCTGATGGATGGAATACATATAAATGGCATACAATATTTCCATATACCTGAATGGATGACCTGCGATTACACCACCGCCCACGGTAATTATATAAAAGCCGTTGAATATATAAAAACAAACAATATATGTTCTTGTGAGCTCGTAAAACACATGCCTAAACTTTATGAAGGTTACCAAGCATGGTTGCAGGCTCCAGTTATTGCTGGCATCAGATGTATTATAGATATTCCCGCATTCACCATTGTAGTTTTAATTACTGCATTGGTATATCGAGGCATAAAAGAAAGTAAAACAGCGGGCAATTTAATGGTACTGCTCAAACTCGTTATTATCATATTTGTGATTAGTGTGGGAGCTGCGTTTGTAAATGTAGAATATTATAATGATTTCTTCCCCGAAGGTTTGGGTGGAATGATGAAGGGAGTTTCAGGAGTGTTCTTTGCCTATATAGGTTTTGATGCGATATCAACCACTGCAGAAGAGTGCGAAAACCCGCAACGCGATTTGCCCAAATCTATGTTTTTATCGCTAGCAATATGCACAGTTTTATATGTTTTAATTTCGTTAGTTCTTACGGGAATGGTCAATTACAAAGAACTGGGCGTGGATGATCCATTGGCCTATGTATTTGACAAATTGGATTTAAAAGAGTTTAGTTTAATTATTTCTATTAGTGCAGTTATAGCGATGGCCAGTGTATTATTGGTTTTCCAAATGGGACAACCTCGTATATGGATGAGCATGAGTCGTGATGGATTATTGCCTAAAAAGTTTAGCAAAATCCACAAGAAATATAGAACCCCTTCTTTCGCAACTATTATAACAGGAATTGTGGTTGCTGTCCCTTCCCTATTCTTCACACTCACTGATATGACTGACCTAACGAGCATAGGAACCATGTTTGCGTTTGTACTAGTGTGCGGTGGAATTATTATATTAAATCACGAAACAAAAGAAGAGCAACCAGAAAATATTCATTATAAAGTTCCCTATTATAATAGTAAATATATTTTACCTTTTTGTTGGGCAATTGTGATTACGCTACTTATTATATTTAATATGGATGGCGTGAAAGAATTTTTTAACTTCACAAACAACCCCAAACTACCTTTCTTAGAAAAAATCCCTTTGCTCATGTTTATTATACTGAGTATATTTATTACTATCCGTTCCTTTATTAAAAACTACTCCTTCATCCCTGTTTTCGGCCTACTCAGCAATTTTTATTTAATGAGTGAGCTAGGATACAGAAACTGGGTGAACTTTTCTATATGGTTAGTTGTTGGTTTGTTTATATACTTTTTATATAGCAGGAAAAAGAGTAAATTGAATCATGCCTAACGTCATTGCGAGGGTCAACAAAGCTGTCAGTCTGAGTTTATCGAATACGACATGGGGAGCATGCTTCAAACTTGTCTAAGCTTCGATGAACTCAGCATGACAAATTTTACAACGAAATAAAATAATGAGCATTTCAGATAACATACAAAACATTAAAACCCAAATAGGAGAAAACTGCACCCTAATTGCAGTAAGCAAAACCTATCCTGCTGAAACTATTATACAAGCCTACAACGCAGGCCAGCGTGTATTTGGCGAGAACCGTGTACAAGAATTATTATCGAAAAAAGATTTATTGCCCCAGGACATTCAATGGCATTTAATTGGTCATTTGCAAAGCAATAAAATTAAATATATTATAGATTTTGTTTCCTTAATTCATTCTGTCGACAGCGAAAAACTATTACAAGCAATTGATAAAGAAGCGTCCAAAATAAGCACAATCATGCCTTGTTTGTTACAAATATATATAGCTGATGAAGAAACAAAATTCGGATTAGATGAAACAGAACTCTATCATATTTTGGATAATCTGAATCAATACAAACATATTCAAATTGCTGGAGTGATGGGCATGGCAACTAATACAACTGACCAAGAAAAAATAAAATCTGAGTTTAATTTTCTTAGTAATTTATATAATAAAGTCAAGACAAAATATTTCCCAAATGAGACCGCTTTCAAACACCTTTCAATGGGCATGAGTAGCGACTACAAACTGGCAGTTGCTTGTGGCAGTAATATGATACGGGTGGGGAGTTTGATATTTAGCATGAAGGATTAAGGATTAAGGGATAAGGAGCTGACGCCGAATGGCCTTACTCCTTGCTCCTTATCCCTTACCCCTTCGGCATCCGTGAAACTTACAAAATAATTATTTCAAAATACAAATCATATCCCCTTAATTTCGCACTCAAATTAATATATAACATGACCCTTTTCGAAAAACACCACGCACTTATAGAGCAAGCCATTGCGGCAGGAAAATCACGCAATTTCTGGACATCTTATCCTGAAAACCCCAAAGCCTATGGCGAGGGGATGGATGAGGCAGGGAAGGCAGCATTCTCAGCTCAAATGACCCAAAACTTTACTGAATTGTTGCAAGACGGCCAAGCTTGGGTTGGTGAAGAATTTTCTCCTTATCTGCAATTGGGCATTGGTGTAAAATATCCTCAAAGCAATAACGAAACTATTATAGCTCATGCTTCTAAAGCACAAGAACTTTGGGGCAAAACAAATATACAAACCCGTGCAGGTTTATTGGTTGAAAGTTTGGAACGTGTTAAAGCTCGTTTCTTCGAAATCGCTTATGCCACGATGCACACCACGGGACAAGCATATATGATGAGTTTTCAGGCATCAGGTCCACATGCCAATGATAGAGCCTTGGAAGCGATTGCTATTGGCTACCAGCAACTCACCAGTATCGAACCCAATGCAGTTTGGACAAAACCTATGGGAAAATTCGACCTCACCTTGCAAAAGAATTTTAAAGCCATGCCCAAAGGAATTGGTTTGGTAATTGGTTGCAGTACATTCCCAATTTGGAATACAGTTCCTGGATTATATGCTGATTTAATTTGCGGAAATGTATGTATTGTAAAACCGCATCCAAAAGCAATTCTTCCCATTGCAATTGTAGTTGCTGAACTACAAAAACTATTAAAAGAAAATGGTATAGATCCGATGGTTGTGCAACTTGCTGTTGATACAGTTGATGCTCCTGTTACAAAACAACTAGCCGAAAACAAAGACGTGAAACTAATTGATTTTACTGGCAGTTCAGCATTTGGTGATTATATAGAATTATTAGAAAACAAAACTACATTTACTGAAAAAGCAGGCGTGAACTGTGTCATACTCGACTCTGTAAAAGATATAAAAGCAGTAGCGGGAAATATTGCTTTCTCAGCAAGTTTATTTAGTGGACAAATGTGTACCGCTCCACAAAATATATATATTCCCGAATCAGGAATTAATACTGCCGAAGGACATTTGAGTTACGAAGATGCCCGCAACGCCATCGTTCAAGCAATTACCGATTTGGTAGACAATCCGAAAATGGGACCACATATCTTGGGTGCCATTCAAAGCGAGGCAACCTTAAAACGCTTACAAAATGCAGGCACTATGGGCGGTAATTTAATATTAGCTGCCAAAGGTGTCGCCAACCCCGAGTTCGAGCATGCAAGAGTGTATTCACCCGCAGTAATTGAGCTCACCAGTGCCGATGAATATATATATAAAAAGGAATGCTTCGGCCCGATTGTATTTATTATAAAAACACGAAATACCGAAGAGTCATTACATATAACGAAAAATCTGAGTATAGAAATTGGAGCCATCACATGTCTTGCTTTTTGTACTGATAAAAATATCATACATCATATAGAAGAAACGATGAACCAGGTATATACTCCTGTATCATTTAATTTGGGTGGTGCTGCTTTCGTAAACTCACATGCAGCCTTCTCCGATTTCCATGTAACAGGTGGAAACCCCGCAGGCAATGCCAGTTTCACCAATGGTGAATATATAAGTAAGAGATTTGTGTGGGTTGGGAATAGGATGATGGAATAAAATATATAATGATTTAAGATTGAATGATTTTTGATTGAATGATTAAATAGTAGACTGCCTTTAGTTGGTGTTTTCACCGACCAATCACTTCCAACTTAACTAATTAAAAGTTTAAAACTTTTGGAAAGTTATTTCACATTGCGACTTTGAATATTGTGTGTTACCGCCATCCAAACAACATCCGATTGCTTATATAGTGCTGGTTTATTTTCTTGCCCAAACTGATAGCTATAAATCAATGATACCAACCAGTTTTTATTGAACCTAACTGCAGGCCCAATGAGCAAACGATTATAATCAATCATATTATATACAATTTGTTTGCCCGCATTAATAAATAATTCATCACCGATATTTAGCAATAGTTTTTTTTCTTTATGTTTTTCTGACAGACTTAACAGCGGGATGGTAATATTAACTCTGTAACGAAAACGAAAATTAAAATTGTTGGAATCTGTATATCTATTATCTTTTATCTGATTAAAAAACCTAGCTTCTACTCGTAGGCGTTGCTGCACATTGGCTTTTCCTACTTCATAATTTACTAAAACTTCTTGGTACGGTCGCAGTTCGAGCCTATTGAGTTTGTTGGCATTATTATAAAATACAAAGCAAGCCAATCCCGTTACTCCCTGTATGTTTTTATATAGTTTATATCCGATCCCAACCCTTACCAAATTTTGTGACCAAAGCTCAAAACTATTTTTTTTTCTTAACCCCAAATCACTAAATAGCGTATATTTATTATTAATCTTAAACTGATTATAATACTGAAACCACTGCTGGTTAGCATGCTCCAGCGTTTTTGTTTGTGCAACCATTTTAATAGAAAAAAAAATACATAATGTGCAAATTATATATACTTTTTTCAAAATTAATTTTGTGTTTATTTTACTCATTTTGAAATTTATTTTCTATCATTTCTTCTTTATACCACGACTTAAAAGCATATACAAATGTAAACATGATTGCACTAGCATCAGACTTCGATGTTCGGGAATAATAAAAATCTGAGGGAGATGCAGATTTGTCCAATTTTCAAGGTATTAAAAATATCTATAACAGAGATGCTTAAATCTGCTCTTCCTATCATTATTTTTTGCTGAAAATCTATATTATATACAGCTATTCTGCTTCGCCTTTTGTTGCGTCTGCAAACAACAACTATATTGGGTCTATTTAACATTTATGTTATAGTTAATATAAAGAAGATATCCTATTTTACTTGATACTTTATACTACTTAAGAATTCGCTCCAACACCTCCAAATCTAACTCCACTTCTATATCATATCCACATGCTCCAATCTGCTGCAGCAAACTAAAACTTATATATTTACTGCTATTCTTTTTATCATTTTTTATTTTCTCTAGCATCATATTATAATCAATATTTTCAGGTTTGCTAGCAATATAATGATTCCATATAAATGCTTCTATAATTTCGAGCTGATCTTTGGGTAATATTCCCAATTCATTTGAAAGTTTTGCTTCGGCTAACAATCCCCATGCAACAGCTTCTCCATGATACATATTTTTTTGAGTTGCTTCTAGTGCATGGCCTATGGTATGCCCTGCATTCAGAATTTTTCGTAAGCCCTGTTCATGAGGATCTTCACCTACAATTTGTTGTTTGATATCGATAGAAGTTTGTATATATTTTAATAAATGTTTGGTATCCGTTAAATCAATTCCATGCATGTCAATTCCACACAAATCTTCAAAATAATCGGCATAAGCAATTAATCCGTGTTTTAGCATTTCAACAAAACCATTATGTAAATGCCTTAATGGTAGAGTATTCAAAAAATCGGTATTATAATAAACTGTTTTAGGTTCATAAAAAGTTCCTATCATATTTTTGGTTTGCAAAAAATTAACGGCTGTTTTGCCGCCAAACGCTGCATCTACCATGCACAATAAGGAGGTAGGGATATTTATATATTCTATTCCGCGTTTATATATTGAAGCACAAAATCCACCCAGGTCACATAACATCCCGCCACCTACATTGAGCAATAAAGTATGGCGGGTAGCATTAACAGCCATCATTTTCTCAAATACTTTTTCGCAAGCTTGAATTGTTTTGTTCTCCTCTCCACTGCTTATAATAATTGTTTCTTTAATATTTTTCAGAATGGGCTGGAGTATTGGTAAACAGTGGTGTGAAGTATTTTCATCGGCAAGAATAATAACTTCAGGATAGGCCTGAAGCATTTTTTCAAGCTCAGAAGAATTATATAGAAACTGTTTGTGATGCACGAGGCAAAGCTACAATCTGTTGATTTGTGTTTTACTTTTGCAGCCATATTTATTTTTTCCCTTACTAAATGACGACTCCGATTTCGATGAATGATACCGCCATTGCTTTCCAATCAAAAAGCAATAGTGAATTAAAAAAAGCCCACCTATTATTTCGTGCCATGGGTCTCAATTGGCTTGTGAACATGGGCCCCAGCTTATTAAAAATTGCTTTTACCTTGCGAATTCCTGTTACTGGCATTATCAAAAAAACCATATTTGCCCAGTTCTGCGGTGGCGAAAATATTAATGAATGTGGAAAGGCTATCGAGGTGCTCAACAAATACCATATAGGTACTATATTAGATTATTCAGTTGAGGGTGAAGGTAATGACGAATCGTATGAGCACACCACCAACGAAACTATTGCCACAATAATTAGGGCCAAAGGTAATGCGGCCATACCTTTCAGCGTATTTAAAGTAACAGGTGTATTCCCCCACGATTTGCTCCAAGCCTACACCGAAAATAAACCTTATAACCCACAAGAATTTGAAAAAGCCGCTGCCCGCGTAGACCTGATTTGTAAAACTGCCCATGATAACCATGTAAGAATTTTTATAGATGCAGAAGAGAGCTGGATTCAAAATGCCATTGACCACTTGGCTGAAACCATGATGCAACGCTATAATAAAGACACGGCAATAGTATATAACACTTTACAGCTATACCGCCATGACAGGCTTGATTATCTAGGTAAACTCCACGCCATGAGTGTGGAATATAATATATACATGGGTGTGAAATTAGTTCGTGGTGCCTACATGGAGAAAGAACGATTAAGAGCCCAACAAAACAACTACCCCTCTCCTATTCAACCCGATAAAGAAAGCAGCGACAGAGATTATGACGAATCTCTGAAATTCTGTGTAAACCACATCTCCAATACTTTTATATGTGCCGGCACGCATAACGAGCAAAGTTCCATGCTGTTAGTAGACTTGATGACTGCAAATAATATTGCTGCGAACGATGAACGTGTATACTTTTCGCAATTGCTAGGCATGAGTGATCATATCAGTTTCAATCTGGCAGCTGCAGGTTATAGAGTGGCTAAATATGTTCCATATGGCCCAGTAAAGTCAGTGATACCTTACTTAATAAGGCGGGCACAAGAGAATACTTCAGCAAAGGGGCAGGCAGGGCGAGAATTACAATTGATAGAAAAAGAATTGAAACGTAGGAAAATTGCTAAATAAAATTTGTTTTTACAGATTAATGTACCAATATTTGCCCTGTAACCCAACCTAAAGAAAATCAATATGAAGAAAAATGAGACAGCATTCACTTCGGTAATGCTTATAGATGATAACGAAATTGATAATTTCATCAATCAAAAAATGATAGAGGGATGCAACCTCTCCAATAAAATATATGTTCACACATCAAGCAAAAGTGCCCTCGAATTTTTGCTAAACATTCAACGAAACAAAGACTTACCTGCCGATATAAAACCACAATTAATATTTCTGGATATCAATATGCCCATTATGGATGGGTTTCAGTTTATAGAAGAATTCTTAAAACTAGGCGTACAATTTAGACAAGGCGTTACCATTCATTTGCTCACCAGCTCAATCAATCCAATGGATCAGGAACGTGCACTCTCATTTGGCGATTGGGTATCGTTTGTAAATAAACCTTTAACCAGAGAATATTTGACTTCTTTGGATCCTAAGAAGAAATAATCGAGTTATATTTTATCCTCTTCAAACTCTAATTCACTGAGTTTGTTTATCAATTTATCATCCAACTTCAAATAGGTAAGCATCTTCTTTTCTCCATGGTTTAAGAACTTAAACCTATCCGCATGTTGCTTTATTTTTTCAGCCATATTTTTTGATGTTGGATTTGCAACCATATATAGCAATCGATAAAAAGCACGGGCATTATCATAACCAATATCTTCTTCCAATTCTTTAAGCTTACGGGATACTCCACGCAAATGTGTCATTACCAATTCCTTTTCGCTTGCTAACAAATAACACAAGGCTTGGAACAAACGAATCTCAATCTCAGCATAGTAATAATTCTTAAAACTCACCTCGTTGCTCATCCTTACCAATACCCCTGCAGCCTCAGTGTATTTACCTAAATTGAAATTACAAATAGACTTATACAAGCAATACAACATATAATTGGGCACATCCTGTATATCGGGAACGTATTCTGAGAGCAGCTCGTTCATTTCGTCCAACATGGTATCCTCCTTATTGATTCGCATCATACGCTCTGCTTTAGAAATCAAAAATTTAGAAGGGAAACAGCAATGATTATAGTTAAGAAATGAAGATAAATTTTCGTTGATAGGGTTATAATACTCTTCCTCCCTGTTGTGTAAACCAATAATGTGATAATACTCAAAAGCCAAATAACGATGTACTAGCTTGAGGTACATATAATCTTTATCGTTACGGTTTTGATTGAATATTTGTTCCATTTGGTTCAACATCAACTCAATGGGCTGCTGTGCTTTATGATCACCATCTTGTGGCAAGTATATAGCCGAACAGATGTCTACAATATTTTTATAAATAGTTAAGTGATGCGATTCATAAAGTTTGGCTACATTATGCAATTCTTGTTTAATAAGAGAAAGCAATTGCAGATTTATATTTGTTTTGGACAATTCATAATCGGCTAACTTGCGAAAAAAGTCAATTAATAAATCTTCGGCTTTATCCAAAGCAATAGTATAGGCCAGATGCCTGTTATACATTTGGGCATAATGGTAAAACTTGGGCGAATTGATATGTAATTTCTTCAGAGCATTGTATATGCTGGCCAATTTGTAAGGATTGTCCTGCTGTTGCATATCTACTTCTAGCTGACTAAGAATGGCAACAGCTTTGTTGCGTTGGGTATTATATAATAACTCAGGGATGTCCTCAATTTTGCTAGAAGAATCTATTGATGGATTGATAAATTGTGCTGAAAGATACTCCTGAATTTTGTCCAACAGCCGTGATTTGATAGTATAGAATGCACTGTTGTTCATCTCCAATTCCTCACGCATTTTTTCATCGTTCAATACGCCTTCACGCAGCATATTAAACAGGGTCATATACTTCCAGGCACCAGTTTGTTTGAACCTGTCTTGAATCTCTTGGCATTCAGATTCTTGCAGTTGTTGTATAACAGATTTGAGCTTAGACATGGGGTCAAATGAAACCTATTTTTTTGATAAAACCAAATTCTTGCATAACTTTTTTAAACAATGTGGTATGTAATTTTTGAATGGTATTAAATATTTGACAGGTTAAATTTGCAGGTATTATGAATAGAAAATTATTTATCAAGTACTCGGCATTAATAGGCGGGGCTGCTATCTTAAAACCCAATCAAATTTTTGCACAAAATTCAGACCCCAATTACCGAAATAAAATTCTTTGTATATGGGGCGATGGAGTCCATATATCAGATTTGAAAAACTATTTTGATGAGCACGATGCACAGAATTTAGTTGGTAAAAGTAATTTCAATTTACGATATGAAGGCGAACTTACTTCGCATCATGATGCGATGAAACATATCACAGCAAATAATTCAACTATTATAAATATTGATGTATTGAATGAAAAGTTTGATGCATCGAGTTATTTAGATAACAATTCTGACAAAACAATTATCATACGTTTCACTGGTTGCGATGCGGGGCACTATAATAATAAATTATATCATACTACTATAGAAAAGTACAAAGCATATACGCAAAATATTGAACAATATTTACATACTAACAATTTATATAAAGAAGGCGTGCTTTTACTCATAGCCACTGAAATGGGACGTGATATTGATGGCGGGGAAATGGAAGCAAATAGCGGGATATCATATCGTCACCACCATACTGAAGAGGCGAGGAAAATTGGCGTTCTGGCTATATTAGATTCTAAATATTCAGATAAGATGAATTGGTTAAATAAAATTAATGCAGTTAAAGAATTGACAAATTAGATATAAAAACAAAAGCCCCTTTCGGAGCTTTCATTTAAGTCTAACCAAAAACCTATGAAATTATATCTGTAATGATATACAAATCTAAATTAAAGCTTGATGATACGTTTTACGGTTTGGCCGTTCTGCATCAGCACCTTTAACCAATAGATGCCTGAAGGTAGGCTTTCGGTTGCAAGTGATGTAGAAGAAATATTGTAAATATCTAATTGTGAAACTGATAAAATTTTAGAACCTTGCACATTGTTCAATTCCATCAGCACTGGTTTGCTATCACTGGTCCAACCAATATTAATTTCGTTGGTAAATGGATTGGGCCAAATATTTAACTGTCCATCAGTTTCGAAACTATATATACCTGTATTTTGAACAGCTAATTGCGAGGAGATAGAATCGATGCAAGTCCCATTCTTAATAATCATCCAAACTGTGTAAGTGCCATTCTGGGCATAAGTATGATTAACTGTTGTACCTGATCCTGTTTGCCCATCACCAAAATCCCATGTGTGGGCATAGGTTGCATTGGCAGCTAAGGTATCATTAAAAGTATAAGTTACACCTTTCGAAATATCAGTATACTTAAATGCTTTTGCAACTGGGCCCGGAATAATAGTAGCTGTGATATCAGATGATGTGCCTGAGCAACCTCCCGAATTCGTGGCCAATACTTTTACTTTATCTCCATTAGTTAAAGTAGAAGTTGTATATACATTTTGAGTGCCCTTTTGCATACTGATACCATTCACAAAAAACTCGTAGGTATACCCTGACACAGCAGGAGAAGTAAATTTAGATGCCTCGCCCGTACACCAAGAATTATTTGCATTGTCACTCTGTAAAGATATATTGCTTAACGCTGGAAGTATGGTAATATCAACTTTAAATGTAGTTTTAGGGCAAGCTAATTGAGCTGAGTCTATCATATCAATTGTATAGCTCGTGTTTTTGGTAGGTTTAAATATATAATTTGTTTGGCTGCTTGCGGTTGCACCATCCAACGAAATTGAATACTTGCCCGCACCCGTAAAATTAATATCAAGCACAGACGAATCGCCTGAGCATAGACTTGTTTTATAATTATTGGTATTATATCCAATGGGTGTGCAGCTTCCGGTATGGCACACTGCACTGCCTGCATCACCTATATTACAAGGAGCATTATCGGTAGCCCGTACCCAAAGTTTCATATATATATTATTGGCCAAACCATTCACTGTATGGGTAAGTCCTGTGCTGCCGCTTGAAGCCGTAATCCATGTGGCACCGCTGTCTTCGCTCACTTGGTAACCAAGAGCATTGGCCACGCCTTGCCATTTATAAGTTATCGAACTTCCTGTATTAGTGTCGCAGGTAACATTGGGGGCAGCAAGTTTTGTATTATAAGTTAATGATATATTATTACTTGTATCGCTCATGCATCCATTGCTATCGGCCAAAGCTTCAATTTTTAAATTATTGGTTCCACTATAAGGCAAATTATATATATTATTCGTACCAATATTTATGCTATTTCCATTAACAAGTATATAATAATTTGTTAGGCCTGTAGGTGAAACAGTAAGTTTAAAAGTATCACTACTACAAAGGGCAGATTGGGTATTTGTACTCAAACTGATTGAAGGTTTTTGAACTACCGAAATTGTAATGGTATTACTTGTTTTTTTGCAGCCAGCTGCATTGGTTGCAGTGCAGGTATAACTGCCCGGCTGTGTTACATTAATTTTATCAGTTGTGTCGCCCGTACTCCACTTTAAGGATGTACCAGCAGCATAAGTAGCACTTAGCACCGAGCTACTACCACTGCATATCGTACTGTTCCCTGTTATACTAATAGTGGGTGCTGCACTCACTGAAACATTAAAAGAATCTAATTTCGATTTGCCTTTACTATTTGTGGTTTGTAAATACATTTTATAAGTACCTGATGCACTAAATACAAAATTTTGATCTTGTGTTGTTGAAGAACTTGGCTTCATATTCGCAGCAGTTGCAAAGCTCCACTTCCATGATGTAGGACTATTATTCCCAGTTCCTTTTGCATATAATGTATCGCCTACACATACTGGATTAGGCGTAGCAGATATTTTTGCTGTTGGCAATAAACTTGAGGGTCTAAATGCAAACTTTTTGGCATAAATCACATCTCCATTATCGCTGTTATTATTATTGGTAGAATTTACAACCGCGTAGAAAAATATAGTACCGATATTGGTTGATGGTGCTGTCCATTTAAATGACCAACTGATTGCTCCGTTACTTCCAGAAGTACCACCTGATGTATGATAAACGCAAGTGCGTGTATTTGCACCTACCGTATAAGTCGTTTTTTGTGTTGTTGAAGAGCTTGTAATTGTAAATGTTCCAATCGCTGGTTTATTAGTCGCAGAATCTAAAGCGGTTAATTCAAAACCAAATTTACTTTTTCCACTTTCTTTATAGGAGAGCGTCATTACATAAGTGGTATCAGGAATATATTCGCTGTTGCTAAATCCGTTGTCCAACAACATAGTATTCCAATTGCTGCCGCTGGTTTGCAATGCTGTGCCTGAATGGCAACTGGTACAGTCGCCTTCGTTAGGTGCATGGGTGTAAGCTCCGCTGTAGCCAGAAGTGTACGTTTGTGCTATATAGTTTACAGCCATTAAGCCAACAAGTATAACAAACGAAATGATTTTTTTGGATGGTAAAAATTTAGACATAATTTATTTAATTTAATAATTTTGTTTGACAAAAGTATAGGAACATTTTGTAAAATTTTATGCTTTTTTTTGAAGCCTCAATTTTTTACAAATGGAATATACCCCAATCAACCAATGGAATGAAGACGACAGGCCCCGTGAGAAGCTAATACACAAAGGACGTCAAGCACTTAGCGATAGTGAACTCATCGCTATATTAATAGGAAGCGGCACCCGAAACGAAAGTGCTGTTGAACTTGCAAGAAAAATACTCGCACTTTGCAGAAACAATTTAAACGAACTGGCATCCTTATCGCTAAAAGACCTGATGAAAATAAAAGGCATTGGTGAAGCAAAGGCTATTACAATTGCAGCTGCCCTCGAGTTGGGACGCAGACGCAAAGAAACTGAATGGCATGAAAAACCTCAAATACAATCGAGCAAAGATGCTTATGACCAACTTTGGCCCCACATGGCCGACTTAGACCATGAACAGTTTTGGATACTACTACTTAACAGGGCCAACAAAGTTCTGAGTGCTAAAAAAGTAAGTCAAGGAGGAATGACTGGCACCGTGGCCGACCCCAAATTAATTTTTAAAACCGCGATTGAAAATGATGCATGTTATATTATATTGTCACATAACCATCCATCAGGAAATTTAAGACCCAGCCAATCGGATATCGACCTCACAAAAAAGCTAAAAGAAGCAGGTAAACTTATGGAAATTCAGGTACTCGACCATATAATAGTTGCAGCAGGCAAGTATTATAGCTTCGCTGATGAGGGAACGTTTTAGTTAATGATTGAACGATTTGATTATTGACTGATTTAGACGGTAGAACAAAGCTGGTAGTTGGAAGACGGAAGTTGGCATTAGGTAGCGGCGTCAGCAAACTTCCGTCTTCGGGCTTCTGGCTTCGTGCTTCTATAACTTCTCAAATATATACTTACTAATCTTTGTAAATAAATGCAATCTGGCTTTACCTCCTCTTATTCCGTGATTTTTATTAGGATAATATTCTGAATCGAAAGGTATATTTTTATTCACCATTGCATTCACCATTTCTGCTGAATTTTGGAAATGCACATTGTCATCAGAAGTGCCATGTATAATAAGATAGTTCCCTTTTATTTTATCTACAAAATTGATGGGCGAATTTTGATCGTAACCTACTGCATTATCCTGTGGTTTTTGCAAATAACGCTCAGTATATATATTATCATAATAACGCCAATTGGTAACAGGTGCAACTGCTATCGCTGTCTTAAACCATGCAGCACCTTTGGTGATACCTAACGATGCCATATAGCCCCCATAACTCCATCCGAAAATTCCAATTCTGCTGGCATCGGCCCAAGGCTGTCCGGCTAACCATTTGGCTACCTCTATTTGGTCTATAATTTCATAATGTCCCAATTCCTTATAAGTCATTTTCTTAAACGATGACCCTCTACCGCCCGTACCGCGGCCATCTACACATACTACTACATATCCATTTGCTGCTAGGTATTGGAACCAATAATAATACGCTCCCATCCAACGGTCCATTACCTGCTGGTTACCAGGGCCACCATATACATATTGCAATACTGGGTGTTTTTTGTTTTGGTCAAAATCTTTGGGATGGAATACATATCCATATAAGTTGAGCATTTCATTGGTATTGAATTCAAAAAATTCTACATTACTCAACTGATATCTTTCTAGTTTGGTACGCAGTTTTTTATTATCTTCAACTATTCTCAATTCGTATCCATTATTATTATATATACTTATAAAATAGGGTGTATTAATATTCGAATATACACATAGAAAATATTTATAATTACTGCTAAAATGTACTTCATTATTCCCATCACGAATAGTGATACGTTTCTTTTCACTACCATCCAATTTTACACGCCAAAGATTACGATCATTAAAACTAATTTCTGTTGAATTAATATATATATATCCTGATTTTTTATCATATCCAATAAACTGATCAACCTCCCATTTGCCCTTTGTAATTTGATTAACCATACTTCCATCTTTGGTTTTGAACAAATACAGATGCTTATATCCATCGCGTTCGCTACTCATAATAAATTCTTCGCCCTTGGCCAGAAATGTCAAATCATCAGGCACCTCAAGATAGGTATCACTGCTCTCGTTCAGCATCAAACGGGAAGCACCATCATGGGGATTCACCATCAGCAAGTCCAAATTATTTTGCAACCTATTCATTCGGAATACACATAGCTCGCTGCCATCATAGTTCCACCTGATTCGGGGAATATATATATCCTTGTCTGCACCCAAATCAATTTGTACACGATTGCCTGCAGCAATATCATAAACCCAAATTGTAACAACAGAATTATCTTCTCCTGCTTTGGGATATTTGAAAGTTTCAGTAGCAGGATATAAACCATTATATACTGGCATTGAATATGATTTTACTTTGCTTTCATCAAAACGATAGTATGCTATATATTTTCCATCGGGCGAAAATGAATAACCAGAGGTTAATGCAAATTCTTCTTCATATACCCAATCGGCAGCTCCATTAATTATTTCATTCTTTTTGCCATCGTTAGTTACTCTTGTTTCAACCATGTTGTTTTCTGTATTAATCAAATACAAATCATTTTCTCTCACCATCGCTATATATTTATCATCGGGACCAAATGTGGCATTCATGCCTTTGGCGGTGCTTATAAATTTGCTCACCCTGCTTTTGCGGTCGAAAATAAAATATTTGGCAGTATAGGAATGGCGATACAATTGTTGATGCTCCGCCTCGAACAATATTTTCATTTCATCATTGGTGAATTGGTAATTCCCGAAATCTACATCGCCAGTATATTTATCAGGTTTCACTTTCCGTGACTCGGCAATGGTTCCTGCCAATTTCCCGGTTTTATAACTATACTGATTGAGCAAATAGTTTTTATCACCTTCATGGTAATCAACTTTACTAAAAAATTCCCCATCTTTCATGGACTGATAACCACTAACATATTTGGGCGAAAACCTTCCTGTCTCCCATATATCAGCCAATTTCAAATCAAGTTTCCCCGTGTCTGGCTCGTCCTGGGCATATATGTTAGAGATGAAAAAACCGCACAATAAAAGTGCTAAAATGTGTTTGGTGTATTGCATAATTGAGGGGCGAAATTAAGGAAAACTTTGGGATTTGAGAATCTGGTTCTGAAGTCTCAGAACAGCATTCGGGATTGGGGGTCAATTGTGGATGCCTAATTGATGTTGCCGCCTGATTACCTATTATTAATTATGGCAAACGCCAAATTCGTAATTCACTTAAATCTTCCACACACCAAAGCATTCTATAAAATAAAAACTCTCATTGTCAATTGAGTCATCCAATTTTTTATTGGCATCCTTAAACTCAAGTACAGCAAAAACAGGGCCTTCATTGACCATGTGTTGAATCCCTCCCCATTTGGCTTTGATGATATAATTTGCATACTCAGTGCATGTGTCATTATATATTTTTGCTTTATAAAAAAAGTAATCTCTAATACATTCTCACTCCTTTTGCGTTAGATGAATTTCTATTAGATGTGCGACCCTGTCGGGGTCGCAGGTGGGCTTTAGCAAATCAATCATTAAATCGTTCAATCATTAAATAAAAAAATCCCCACTATCTTTTGAAAATAGCGGGGATATTTTACTAAATATTAATATATTACAAGGTACTGATCTTAATTCGTTTTGATAGTTCTTCCACATCGGCACGAAAGCGTTTGTCGGTTTCCATTAGGTCGTTCACAGTTTGACAAGCATGTATTACCGTACTGTGGTCGCGGTTTCCAAAATAGGAACCTATATTTTTAAGTGATGCTTTGGTTAAGTCCTTAGCAAAATACATGGATATTTGCCTAGCTTGCACCACTTCACGTTTACGTGTTTTCGATTTTACATGTTCAACAGGAATAGTAAAATAATCGCAAACCAATTTTTGTATAAAGTCGATTGAAATTTCTTTGGTAGAATTTTTCACAAAATTCTTCATCATCTGTTTGGCCAAATCCAAATCAATCTCTTTGCGATTCATGCTACTTTGCGCCAACAATGAAATCATCGCTCCTTCTAGTTCACGGATATTGGTATTAATATTATGTGCTACATATTCTACCACTTCATTGGGCATGGTAACACCTTCATTATACATTTTTTGTTCGAGTATAGCAATGCGTGTATCGAAGTCGGGAGTTCCCAAATCAGCAGAGAGGCCCCATTTGAAACGGGTAAGCAAACGCTCTTCTATATCTTTTAAATCTTTGGGAGCACGGTCGCTGGTTAATATAATTTGTTTTCCTGTTTGGTGTAATTGATTAAATATCTGGAAAAATATTTCCTGAGTTTTACCACGTCCACTAAAAAATTGAACATCATCCATAATTAATACATCAACATAATTATAGAAATTTACAAAATCATTGGTGGTTGTATTTTTTACTGAGTCGACAAATTGGTTTAAGAATTTTTCAGCAGATACATATAATACTACTTTGTTTTTGTTATTCACTTTTATTTGGTTGCCTATAGCTTGTACCAAATGTGTTTTGCCCAAACCTACACCACCAAATATCATTAGTGGATTAAATGCAGTACCACCAGGTTTGGTAGCTACAGCATAACCAGCAGAGCGAGCTAAACGATTGCAATCGCCTTCAATAAAATTATCGAATGTATAATTTGAATTTAAGTTTGAATCAATATTTACTTTGCGAAGACCGGGAATTATAAAAGGATTTTTTATATTATTGCCTATATTCAATGGCATGGTAACACCGATATTGTCATTCTTTCCCACATTACTGGTGGGCATATTAACTGTATATGGAGAGCTACTACCTTTACTATTTTCTACTATTATGTTATATTCTAATCTTGAACCTGGGCCCAAAACTGTTTTCAAAGTTTTGCGTAACAAATCAACATAATGCTCTTCCAACCATTCATAAAAAAACTGACTAGGCACTTGAATTGTTAATATCTTATTTTCAAGCTTCAAAGGCTTTATGGGGTGGAACCATGTTTTGAAACTCTGCTCAGGGATATTATCACTGATTATCTTGGAACATTCGTGCCAAGCTGATTCGCAGGTAATTGAGGTGTCGTGGGCTATCATATTAATAAGTTCGCAAGATGTGCTTAATAATGTTAAAAAAAAAATTTTATTTCTATTGACTTTTATAGAAAAATAACAGGGTGGACTTTCAGAGGCTTTTTTTTTATTTTTTTTTATAAAAATTTGATTATCAGTTAGTAAAAATTTAGTCGCTGATTATCAATATCTGTAAGGCTTACATCGTTGTTTATATAAAAATTTCATGTAACTGCCGCCTGGCTATTTTTCTTTTTTTTATCGCTTGCGAAGTTACAAAATTATTATGGTGATTGAAATTATATTTTTTTGTTTTTTCACAACGGTGTACAGCTTTATAATTTCACTTTGGAATTATAGCTTAATTTTGCAATATTATAGCCCTTTGAATAATTTCACTCATTTAAAAATCAAATACTTGCAAAACAACAAAAATATAGACCCTTTATTAATATTTATAATTATACCCTTTAACACCTGAATAATTTTTAAATAGCCCACCTAAATTATACTATATAACATGTCTAAAATTACCCTCAGCAAGAAAATTGTGAACAGTTGGTGCATGTACGATTGGGCCAACTCGGTATACAATCTTGTAATTTGCTCGGCCATCTATCCTATATATTATGAGTCGATAACCTCAATAAAGGATGCTGACAAACATATTATAAAAGATACCGTCACATTTTTGGGAATGGAATTTAAGAATACCGTATTAAGTATGTATGCACTTTCGTTTTCGTTTTTAATAGTGTGTATCCTCTCTCCTATCCTATCATCCATTGCCGATACCCGTGGCAATAAGAAATCGTTTCTCAAATTCTTTTGTTATATGGGGGCCGCCGCTTGTGCGGGATTATATTTTTTGGAACCCGGAACTAATAATGAACAACCTGCCCTGCTTGGCTGGGGAGTTTTTTGTATGATAATGGCCAGTGTGGGTTTTTGGGGAAGCTTGGTTTTTTATAATTCTTTTTTGCCCGATATCGCATCACACGATGATATGGATAAAATTTCAGCCCGTGGTTTTTCATTGGGATATTTGGGCAGCAGTACCTTATTAATATTATGCCTTGTTTTTATAACCATAATGGGGAAATATGATTACCCTGCATTGCTGGCTCCCAGAATTTGTTTTTTGGCTGTGGCAGTTTGGTGGGTATCATTTGCTCAAATATTATTTTACAATGTGCCCGAACAAAAAATAGGTACCAAAGTAAAAGCATCCATCTTTAAAGGATTTCATAAACTTCGCGATATATATAAAATAGCCATGGGTAGCAAAAGTATGAAAACATTTTTGACCTCCTTTTTCTTCTTTAATATGGGGGTGCAAACTGTGATGCAAGTTGCAGTATACTTTGGTGCAAAATTATTGGGATTGCCCAAAGACAAACTCATAATAACTATACTCACCATACAATTTGTGGGTGTAGCAGGTAGTTTCCTATTTTCTTATTTATCAAAAATGTTGGGGAACAAACTTTCACTTTCTATTGCTATACTAATATGGAGTGCTGTTTGTATTTGTGCTTGGTTTGTGGCTGAGTATAAATCGGAAAATGGTTTTTATGTAGTGGCATTTTTTGTGGGATTGGTGATGGGTGGTATTCAAAGTTTAAGTAGAGCAACCTACAGTAAACTTATCCCAGAAGGTGCCCACGATACGGCTTCGTTTTTTAGTTTCTATGATATTACAGAAAAACTAGCCATGGTTATCGGCCTATTTACTTTCGCATTTATCGAACAACATTCTGATGGTATGCAGAATTCTTTGTTTGCTGTGATGATATTTTTCATACTCGGATTTTTACTACTCATACCTTTAAAAGATAACAGATTAAAAGCATATAAACAGTGATAGACTTACAAGACATTTCATTTGAATTTGGTGGCAGGTACTTATATAAAGAAGCCTCGTGGCAAATAAAACCAGGCGAACGCATCGGACTTATTGGTAAAAACGGAACAGGCAAATCAACTTTGCTTCGGGTATTGATGGGTGAATATTCCATCAGTGGTGGTAATATACAAAAACAGGGAGGTATAAAAATTGGATTCCTTACCCAAGATTTTTTAGATAAAAATTTAGAAGGCTCAGTTTTGGAAGTTACTATGCAAGCATTCGAGGAACTATTAGATATAGAAAAACAGATGCATGAAATTACCGCCAAAATGGAAACCGACTATAATGATAAATTATTGGAACGGCTTGGCGATTTGCAACATCAATATGAAATGCATGATGGATATACCATTCACAATCGTGCTGCTGAAGTATTGGAGGGATTAGGTTTTAAAACCGAACAACTCGATAAACCCTTGCAACAATTTTCTGGAGGATGGCGTATGCGTGCACTGCTTGCACAAATGCTATTAACCAAACCCGATTTGTTGATGCTGGACGAGCCCACAAACCATTTGGATTTACCTTCGATACAATGGCTCGAAAACTATTTAAGAACTTATGCAGGTTCTGTAATAGTGGTAAGTCACGATAGATATTTTTTGAATCGTTTATGTAATAGAATTGTTGAGATTAGCAATCTCAAGTTTAATATATTCGAAGGAAACTTTGATGATTATATAGATCAAAAAGAAGAACGCATGTTATTACAACAACGACAGTTTAGTAACCAGCAACAATATATAAAAGACCAAGAGAAATTCATCAATCGTTTTCGTGCCAAAGCCAGTAAATCGGTAGCGGTGCAAAGTCGTGTAAAAATGCTCGACAGGCTAGATAAAATTGAAGCCCCCGAAGGTGAGACTGCATCAATGGGTTTAAGATTTGGAATGGACCATGCAGGTGGAAAAGTAACTTTGGAAATTGAAAACCTCAGCAAAAATTTTGGAAATGTTGTAGTTTTTAATCATGCCGAAGGACAAATAATTCGTGGCGATAAAGTGGCATTAATTGGGGCAAATGGTTTGGGCAAATCTACCTTATTAAAAATTGTAGATGGACTATTAGAGTCGACAGGAAAAATTACTTTGGGGCATAATGTACACATGTCATATTTCTCGCAACAACAAAGTGAAACTTTAGACAATACTAAAACTATTGTTGACGAACTTCAATATTTTGCACCCTGGGTAAAAGAGCAAGATGCAAGAACTATATTAGGTTCATTTTTATTTACTGGTGAAGATGTTTTCAAAAAAATAAAAGTATTATCGGGTGGCGAAAAAAGTAGAGTTGCATTGGCAAAAACTGTAGTGAGTCGCTCCAACTTTTTGTTATTGGACGAGCCCACCAATCACTTAGATATGCAAAGTGTAAATATATTGGCCAAGGCATTAATGGAATATGATGGTTCCATGTTATTGGTAAGTCACGACAGACATTTTATAAGTATGGTGGCCGATAAAATATGGTTCATCGAAAACCATGAAATTAAAGAATACCCGGGCGGTTATGACGAATTTGAAGAATGGTATAATAAGCGTGTGGTTCCTCCTCCAACAGTGGCAAAGCAATTGCATAAGGAAGAAAAACCTCCCGAATCTAATTCGGGAGATAAAAATGACCATGATAAAAAGCAAGTATCAAAAAACAAACTGATACAGATGCAAAAAGATATGGACAAATTGGAGCAGGAACTAGAACAACATAAAGCACAATTAAAAGAAATTGAAGACAGCTATAATAATCCCGATATTGCAAGCGATGCCAAAAAATTAAATGAGGCAACCGAACAACATAAAAAATTGTCAGGCACTATTAAACAGCTTAACCTTAACTTTGAAACGTTATTTGAGCAGATGATGATACTTCAAGAAAATTAAAATATCTATTATGAGCAAAAACAAATCCTTTTTACACCTTATATATATAGGTAGCATTTTTTCTATTTTTTGCCTACTCCTTTTTCCACAAAGTAGCAAAGCCCAAACTTCTCTTCGTTGCGAAAACTATATTTATGATAGTTCCATCAAAACGGTTGAGTTGAAACAAACCGATGGAGATCCGCTTACTATTATCAATATGAATAGCGATGATGTATTAAGAATGGATTTTGACCAGCTGGGCGTTAACAATACCTATTATCAATATTCATTTATTTTTTGCGATGCTAATTGGAATGCATACACTGAATATGATTTCAATGCATACGCACAGGGTCTTCAATATACAAATATAGAAAATTGGAAATTCTCATCCAATGCATATCAAAAATATGTCCATTATACTTTTGATTTCCCCAGCAATAATTTCAAATTCCTTTATGCTGGTAATTATATATTAAAGGTGTGTAGAACAGATAACGCAGAGGTTCCCATTATTACAAGGAGGTTTATGGTATGTAACCAAAAAGTGAGCTTTACTGCCACAATAAAACCAGCTACCGATGCAAAATATCGATTCAGCAAACAGGAAATGGATGTAATTGTCGACAATTTAGGATACAATATGCCCAACCCCTATGCTGATGCCAAAATTGTGATTACCCAAAATAATCGTTGGGACAATGCCATTAGCGCGATGAAACCCCGCTTTATTAACGGAGGCAAACTTGATTATAATTTTGAGGATGTTAATTTATTTAATGGGGGTAGTGAATTTAGGATGTTTGATATCAGAACATTGAGAACCTATAGCCAAAATGTAGCACGCAAATATTTCGATACCATTTATCATTGCTTGCTTAATGTGGATGAAAGCAGGGCAGCACTGCAGTATATGCAGGTAATCGATTTCGATGGCCGTCGCTCCATTGCCAATAATGAAGGTGTTTCCAATGATCCTGACTATGCTTATGTTCATTTTAGCCTGAGCAGTGTTGATCCATATAAGCAGGATATTTATGTGTTTGGCGAACTCACCGACTGGCAAATGAAACCCGAATTTAAGATGATTTATAACAAAGACCTATTTCGATATGAATGTAAAACCAAATTGAAACAAGGAGTCTATAATTATATGTATGTGGCCCAAGACCCCGCAACCACAGTAGCTGACGAAACTTTGATAGAAGGCAACCACATGGAGACAGAAAATGCCTACACCGTTTATTTTTACTACAAAAATTTGATCTATAATTACGACGAACTAATTGGTGCTCAAAATTTCAGCTCGACTAACGCAGGCAGGTAAAAAGATATTTTTTGTAAGAAGTTTGTTCTTTACGAAATAAGTCTTACTTTTGCACTCCAATTTTTTATATCAATGAGAGTTTGTGATTTAACCGGAAAAAAAGCAATGAAAGGTAACAACGTTTCGTTTTCTAACAAGAAAACCAAGCGTAGGTTCTACCCTAACTTGCATACCAAAAAATTCTTCATACCCGAAGAAAATGCATGGATAACTTTGAAAGTATCTACTTCAGCCATGCGTACCATCAACAAAAAAGGCATCAATGCGTGCCTGAACAATTTAATCAAAGACGGAAAAATTTAACCTTCTAAAGTATCATGGCATCAAAAAAAGGAAATCGTATACAAGTGATATTGGAATGTACCGAACATAAAACT
The DNA here is from genome assembly GCA_947477885.1 of Bacteroidota bacterium. Lineage (GTDB taxonomy): Bacteria > Bacteroidota > Bacteroidia > UKL13-3 > UKL13-3 > CANJUD01. Next base: position 46,871 of record CANJUD010000010.1, on the reverse strand, counting down.
TCGGGCGTACCGGGTACTAGCCGTTATATCACCACCAAAAATAAAAAGAACACCACCGAAAGATTGGAGGTTAAAAAATATAATCGTATCCTAAGAAAGGTTACTGTTCATAAAGAAATTAAATAATAATATAATACTACTATGGCTAAGAAAGTTGTTGCTACACTAAAAACAGGAGCTGGTAAAGAATATGCTAAGATTATCAGAGCAGTAAGGTCTCCTAAAACTGGTGCCTATACTTTTAAGGAAGAGATGGTTCCGAATGACAATATCAAACAATACTTTAAATAGTATTCGTTCTAAAAAAATATTAAAAAGCTATCTGTGTAATTCACGGGTGGCTTTTTTGTTTACTTCGACTCCGATCAGCATAACAATCAACACTGCAAATTACAGCAATCAGGCGTCAGCCCATTTATAATTCATCATTTATAATTCATCATTACTTTGGGATTTTTTGATTTTTTAAATAAAGAAAAAAAAGAACAACTAAACAAAGGCTTGGAAAAAACCAAGACCAATTTGTTTGGCCGCATTAGTAAAGCACTACTTGGCAAAAGCAAGGTAGATGCTGCCTTTTTAGATGAGCTTGAAGAGATTCTCATCAGCAGTGATGTAGGCGTAAAAACCACACTCGAAATAATTGAGCGAATAGAAAAACGTGCCGCTGAAGAAAAGTATTTTGGCGAAACAGAACTCAATAAACTTTTGAAAGATGAAATAAGTTTATTGCTCGATGAAAAAGCACCAACAGCCCAAATAAATTTTAATTTGGAGGGCGTAAAGAAACCATATATAATAATGGTAGTAGGTGTAAACGGTGTAGGCAAAACAACCACCATAGGCAAACTTGCTCACCAATTTAAACAAGCAAATAAAAAAGTAGTGCTAGGTGCTGCAGATACTTTTAGAGCTGCCGCAGTTGACCAACTCAAAATTTGGGGTCAGCGGGTAGATGTTCCCGTGGTTGCATTAGGAATGAATATAGACCCAAGTGCCGTTGCTTATGATACAGTAGCAAAAGCAGTAGAAATGGGGGCCGATGTAGCCATCATTGATACTGCAGGAAGACTCCATAATAAATTAAATTTGATGAACGAGTTGAGCAAAATAAAACGCGTAATGCAAAAAGTAATACCCGATGCTCCTCACGAAATATTATTGGTTCTGGATGCATCAACTGGACAGAATGCATTTGAACAAGCACGTCATTTTATGGCAGCAACTGATATCAATACTTTGGCCTTAACCAAACTTGATGGAACCGCCAAAGGTGGCGTGGTGATTGGCATCTCCAACGAATTTAAAATTCCTGTGAAATATATAGGAGTGGGCGAAGGAATAAACGATCTTCAGATTTTCAACAAGCACGAGTTTGTTGATTCGTTGTTTAGTTGAGATTGAAGTATTATATATAATTACCGACGGAAAAATCCGTACTTTATAATACAAAAGATAGCCCTAAAACCATCTTTCCAACTAATCTTCTTCCCTTCTTCATAAGTACGACCATAATATGAAATGCCTACTTCATATATTCTAATATTGGGAATCCTTGAAATTTTAGCGGTTACTTCTGGTTCAAAGCCAAACCGTTTTTCCTTCAGTTCTATAGTTTTCAATATTTCTGTATTGAACAATTTATAGCAAGTTTCCATATCTGTTAAATTGAGATTGGACATGGCATTGCTTAGGAAAGTAAGAAATTTATTACCTAGTGTGTGCCAAAAGAAAAGCACACGGTGAGGACTCCCCCCCATAAAACGGCTGCCATATACTACATCTGCAAATCCATCTTGTATTGGTTTTAACAATATATTATATTCCGCAGGATCGTATTCCAAATCGGCATCTTGTATAATCAGGTATTCGCCTGTTGCTTCTTTAATGCCGCGATGCAATGCAGCACCTTTGCCCATATTATAAGGCTGTTTATAATACTGTATATCTAAAGCTGGATTTGATTGTATATATTCTTGAATTGCTTCTTCCGTGTTGTCGGTTGAGCAATCGTTCACTATTACAATTTCCTTTTTTATATCATTTAATAATTTTACATGTTGAATTTTATCCAATATGAAATGTATCGTACGGCCTTCGTTATAGGCTGGAATTATAATAGAAAGTTTAGATATAGTAGTCATTATATATATTAATCAAAAAAACGATATTTTACAATACAGTACATGGCTCTGATTGCATCTTTCCAACCAATTTTTTTCCCATCTTTATGGCCACGTGCAAAAAAAGAAATTCCTACTTCATACATTTTCAAATCGCGGATGCGGGCCAGTTTAGCGGTAATTTCAGGTTCAAAGCCAAATCGATTTTCTTTTAGTTTTAGCCCTTTCATTATATCAGCTCTCACCAATTTATAACAGATTTCCATATCGGTAATATTGATATTATTAAATAAATTGGATAAAGAAGTTAAGAATTTATTTGCGAATCCATGCCAGAAAGTTAATATACTTCTTGGGTTTTTTCCTCCTGCAAATCGGGAACCATATACCACGTCAGCACCTACTTTCACTACAGGAACCAATAGGTTATTAATTTCTTCGGGATCCAATTCCAGGTCGGCATCTTGTATGATAATATAATCGCCAGTTGCACTTTTAATTCCTGTTCGCAGGGCAGCACCTTTACCCTGGTTCACCTCGTGTTTTGAATATATAATTTGATGTTGTGGATGCTCGGCTATAAACACTAAAATTTGTTGATCTGTATTATCTGTCGAACAATCATTTACCACCACTACTTCCTTTTCAATACCATTAATTAAATCGAATGAGAATATTTTTGACAACATATTCTTTACGGTATTCTCTTCGTTATATGCTGGTACGATGATAGAAAGTTTCATTAATTATATATTAAAGTTTATAGTGATTATGCATTTACAAAATATGGTAATATTTTTTCAATACCGGCTTCTACTGGCAATAAATCACGCCCTAACAATGTTTTCATTTTACTATTCTCGGGCATGCGACGGGTCATGTCGCCTTCAGTGAGTGCGGGCAAATGTATGATTTCTGATTTTGATTTGGTTTGTGCAATAATCATTCGGGCAAGTTCTAGGATAGGGAATTCTATATCGGAACCTAAATTGATTACATCGTTAATACACTTTCCTTGGTCCAATATAATCATCGTAGCATCTATATTATCATCAATATGGCAGAAAGTTCGTGTTTGCATCCCATCGCCATTGATAGTAATAGGTTCGTTGTTAAGTGCTGCTTTTATAAAACGACTCATCACAAAATCGCTGCTTTGCTTGGGGCCGTATGTATTGAAAAATCTAAAAATTGTATACTCCAAACCATGCTCTCTATAATAAGATTTTAGAAATGCTTCGCCCACATTTTTCACAATAGCATAAGGTAATTTAGAATTAAGGGGTGTGGTATCTTCATTTTGAGGAAATTCTACAGGCTCACCATATACTTCGGATGAACTTGAAAAGAATATACGTTTTACACCAGTATTTTTTGCCAGTTGCAAAATATTGTCGATTCCACGCAGGTCATTCAGCACCAATAATGGATTCATAAGTGTCCGCTGTACCCCAACCACCGCAGCATAGTGAAAAACATAATCAAACTTATTAGATACCATAATAGCTGACATCTCTTCGTATGAATTTGCATCAGCTTTTATAAATTGGTAATTGGGAAGTTTAGTTTGTGGCAAATTATTGATTGACCCAGTAAGGAAATTATCAACTGCCACCACATAGTTGTCGGGATTTTGAATTAACTTGTCGGATAATGAACTTGGGATAAATCCTGCCCCGCCTGTGATAAGTATTTTTCTTTGCATGTAAATCTATTGAAACCTAATAGCTGCAAATTTAGCCTTTTAACAAGGAATAAAAAAACAAACCATTTTCTCCTAATATTGCAAGCAAATTTCAACCACTGCCTGCAAACCATCAATACCTTGATAAAGAAAATATTTTTCTCGCAGTATGCGGTAATAATGGTATTTATTATTACACAACTTATATTCAAATTTGCACATTTTGATAAACCTGCCGACGACTTTAAATACTACTTTTGGAATAATGCCAACAATATCCAACCAGTAGGTTGCCAATTTGAATCGCTTGATGGAAAAAAATATGTTGCCGACGGAGACATTAACCGATTTGGGTACACCCCGCCAATTTATACTTATTTAGTAGCCGGTATTATTATATTTGGTGGCGGACTCAACAGTATTTTTTTTCTCAATGTATTATTAATGATATTAGTCCTATTAATCTCGAAAAAGATATTTGAGTTAATTACTTCCAATCAAGTTATTATATATTTAAGTTTGTGGCTAATGGTAGTTAATCCTTTATTTATAAATATCCCCAGACTTTATCTATCAGAGGCATTGTTCTCCTTTTTAACCATCGCAGCAATTTATTTTTATATAGTTACACTCATTACAAAAACTTCTTTACCTTATATTATCGGTCTCTTTTTACTCATTATCAGTATTGAAACAAGAGCCATCAATTTATACTTAATTCCAGTTTTTGCTTTTGCCTTGGTATTCGCTAAGCTAAAAATTGTACAAAAAATTGGGTTAACCGTGCTCTCCATAGTTTCATTTTTCATACTGACTTCAATTAGTTCAAGCGAAAGTTCCAAATACTTGCGTCGCACTGTGGCTGATGGACTTAGCAGATTTGAAAAGAATCCAATTGCAAATAAGTTATATAATAGTGTTAGGCCACATCAAGAAAATTGGCAAATAACCTTTAAAGACGAACTTATTTTACAAGCTACGGAAAATCCAGTTGCATTTATAAAATTATATAGTACAAAATTTGCAAAATCATGGTACGCCACTGATAGCGGCGAAAATGAACTTTTTATATTTATATTCCAAATCCTGCATCTCTTTGCTTTTATTATTTTACTCCTCTTATATTTGATAAGAAAATTTCGAGACCCTAAAATATTTTTACTTTTACTCATTATTTTATATACCAATATTATAGTAATGGGCACACTTTCTATTTGCCGTTATATGTCCCCCATTGCACCATTGTATATATTTTGTACGGTGTATTTGGGGAGTATAATATATATAAAATATTTCTCCGTCCCGTCATTGCGATTAGGAACGTCGAAGCAATCTCATGCGGAGTAATATTCCCAAAAGAGATTGCTTCGTCACCCAAAGCTTATGCCAAACGCACTGCTCCTCGCAATGACGTAAATTCTAGCGTTTACGCCACTTCCAAAGACCAACTAGCATTCCAATTCCATAGGACAAATGCAATAATGTATAAGCTGGAATGGTCAATAATTTTACAATTAGGTTATTCCTTTGAGAGAGAGAAAAATATATATTAAGCAACATATATAATATAAAGGGAACTATACAGAACATTCCAAACATGATCCCAAACAAAAATGCAAAGGGAGTCGAAATAATATACAATGCAAAAAATCCCGGTATAATATGTCTAAGCCGCATACCCGCATTATTCAATTTTTTAAACACCAAAGGCTTATATACTCCATATTGATAATACTGTTTGGCCATAGCTTTATAACTATCCCTAACATAATATGATGATTGTATCTGCGACGATTGATATATTTTTCCACCCAATTTAATGGTACGATAATTAAATTCATCGTCTTGGTTTCGCATCATCTCCACATCAAAATATCCAAATTTTTCAAATGCTGATTTATGCCAAAAACCAAAAGGAACTGTTTGCACAAAAGCATCCACTGCCTCAGTTCTAAACTCTGTATTGCCCACACCGAACTTGGTGCTCATAGCTACAGCAATAGCTTTTCCAATATTGGTTCTACCTTTTGAATATATATAACCACCCACATTATCTGCTTGCGTAGCTATACTTTTTTCATAACATTTTTCGAAATAATTAGCTGGATATTCAGTATGAGCATCTACCCTCGCTATATATTCACCTTTAGCTTGTTTAATAGCTATATTCAATCCAAAAGGTACATATTTATTGGAATTATCAATTAACCTGATATGAGGATGTTTTGAACTATACTCTTCGATAATTGCCCTGGTGCCATCCGTCGACATCCCGTCCACCATAAGCAATTCCTTATCATCAGGTTTGGCCGCTAAAAAAAAGTCTAATACATGTTTGATATATTTTTCTTCGTTATAGCAAGGGCAAATTACCGAGATAATCATTGGGTAAATTTTAAGGTATTTCTAAATATTTATGCGTTTGCAAACTTAACTGCCACAGCGGAGATTGTTTGATATATTCAATAATCATTGTTTCCACTTCTTTGCGTTTGCTCCATTCAGGTTGCAAGTATAATATACATTTTTCATTTACGAGTGGTGCAAATTTATTGGCCCATTCAAAATCGTATTTATTATATATAATACTTTTTAACTCGTGAGCTGCTATAATAGACTCGGCTAAAGGTTCTTTAAATTTTTTAGGCGAAAGGCATATCCAGTCCCAGTCTCCGCTCATGGGGCTCGAGCCAGAAGTTTCAATATGCAATTTCAATCCTGCATTTTTTAGTACCGTTGTTAATGGATTTAAATCATGCATTAAAGGTTCGCCACCGGTTATTACAACAATTTTTGCATGCGTATTTTGTATGGTAGCTAATATATCTTTTACGGTCAATATAGGATGGCCTTCTGCATGCCAACTCTCTTTCACGTCACACCACACACATCCCACATCGCAACCTGCCAGCCTCACAAAATAGGCAGGCTTGCCCGTATGGAATCCTTCACCCTGTAGGGTGTAGAAGTGCTCCATCACTGGGTATTGGTAAGATAGAAATTGCTCCACTATGCTAAAAAATTTGCAAAAAAAATGACAGGTTTACCACATCGCACCGCTACGACCTCCTGCCCTTGCTGTATTCCTACCCTGGGGGATTCAGAGGGAGCAAGTCGTGTGGCTCCTGTCACGGGCAAAGGTAATATAGAAATACGTTTGGCTCAAAATCTATTTTTTATTTACGATGTACGACATACGATTTACAATGTTTGCTTACGCCTGATTACCGATGCCTTGGTGAGCGGTCCCGAATAAGATTCGGGAGAACTATGGCTGAGGCCTGATTCATCATTCTTCATTGATCATTTTCAGGCGTCAGCCCATTAACAATTAACAATTAATCATTTATAATTCCTAATTCCTACTAAAAAAACTATATAACAAACTAATTTGGACCAAGCATAGAGCGGGCAAAGTAAAAACTAATAAACCTATCGCAATCAACAAAGGCAGCGTGATATATATTATATGAAAAAACAATACCGCCATTAAACATAACCAAACTTGCCTGAATATATCATAATAAGGATGGTGCTTAAATTTTTCATTGCTTGTGAATAAAGCAATGTGCAACAAATAGAATATACTGCTACAAAATATAACCGCAAATAATAAAGGTAATCCAATTAAAATTACAAATACCAACAATATTGCTTGTAAATATTTTACGGGTTTACTTGTATTATTTCCTTTACCAGCTTTTGTATAGATATGATAAAAAATATCGACCCAATTAATTTTAAAATATTTATAAAAAAAGTAAATTGCATTTTTAATATCCTGCATTAAAAATGTATTGGGTAATTGATAAAACCCTCTAGTATCATAAGGTTTATGCTTTTGAGAATAATCGACCCTTGCTTTAAAAATTTGATTATTGAGTTCAAATTCTGTTTTGTCCTTGAGTGTTTCGTAAGCTAATTTTACTTGTACAAACTCATCTGTGCTTTCTTCTCCACTTGCATCTGGGTGATACTCACGTGCTTTGGCTCGGTAATGCTGTTTTATTTTTACTAAACTAACTGGCTGCTCAAGGCCGAGTATTTGTATAGCTTCATTAATTGTCAAAACAAAATTAGAATTTCATGAAATCTTCTGGGTTCAACGGAGAACCATTATGCCAAAGTTCGAAATGCAAATGCGGCCCTGTAGTTAGCTCGCCGCTGTTACCCACAATAGCAATTGCATCGCCTGCATTTACATAAGCCCCTGCATTTTTTAACAATACGGAGTTGTGTTTATATACTGAAAATATATTATTTGGATGTTGTATTCCTATTACATGCCCGGCATCGGGAGTCCATGACGAGAATACAACCGTGCCCGCCAATGTCGATTTCACCGCCTCATCTGGTTTGGCCACCACATCTACAGCTGAATGGTTTGCATCGGGCGAAAATTTTTCGGTAACAAATCCTTTTACAGGTGCGATGAACATGAAATTATCGGGGACTGTTGGATTGGTTTCTAATTCTTTTCTGAAATATTCTCTGTTATCAAAAGCCATCAGCCTGTCATCTATCATTTTTTGAATTACTCCAATAGCTGAGTCGTTCATTAATCGCATGGTACTATCGCTAGGTGTTTTTCCATCTATAATATCTTTTAAAATCTTCGACTTAAATTGCATTGAATTAACCACATTGCTCATCGAATCGAGGGCGAGTGATTGGTTTTTATATAAACGCTCAAATTTTTTAGAATTGGCGTAACCTGGTATGTACTCTCGCACGGGTGTAAAAGCTATTAGCGACACTACAATAAGGGTGAACAAAACTATTCCTGCACTAATGCCAATAAACAAATTCATCGGTGTTAAGTGCACCGAGTATCGCTCTTCAAAAGTATTTTCCGTCATTAGTACCAAGCGATAACGTACTTTTAGCTTTTTGATCAGCTTCTGTTTTGGTTTTTTTTCTTCCATTTTATTTGTTGGATATGCAACCAATCTTAGTTGAAATTGGTCTTATGGTTGGTATTAAAATAGATTCCCTATTTTTGCTTGCAAATTTAATGACAAAAAAGCAGCAGTATATTTTTACTTAAACAAAGTAATATTTTGATTTTCAATTTCTTTAAGAAAATAAAGTGGGGAAAGGCTATAAACACATTCTTGTTTTTTGCCTTGTTAGTAGCCACATCGTGCAATCTGAGCGACGATAATAAGCTTAAGATTGCGTGGCATAATTTGATTGCTCGCGACAATATTTGGTTCCATGCCAATGAAAAAGTGAAAGCTTCATTTGAATTGATGCAAACCCAAAATGGCGACAATTTCGAAAAAATTCTACCTGTATTCCCTTACGGATCTGCCGAACAGCGAAAAGTTTTGGCTCCTGAGATGGAGGAAGTGATGAAAAAATGTTCGAAAGTAATTGCGGACCATAAAATTAGTAAATGGGTGGATGATTGCTTTTACTTGTTAGGCGAATCACAATTTTTGAAAAATGATTATTATGCCGCCATCGAAACATTTCAATACCTGAACGCCAAATATAAAACCAGCGAATTGCGTTACCTTTCAGCCATATGGATTATGAAAAGCTATGTATATGCTGGCAGGGCTGATGAAGCTGAAGCTATAATGGGTTATTATAAAACAGAAGGCAAATGGCCAGAAAAATACCAGGCAGAACTAAGTGCCATTTTGGGCGATATATATATTAGGCAAGAGAAGTATAAACCCGCTATCAATCGCATGCGTGATGCATTTTATAAAACCAATACCAAATCATTAAAAGCACGATATAGTTTTATATTGGGTCAGCTATATCAAGAAACTGACCGTGGTGATTCAGCGACTTACTTTTTTAAAAAATGTATTAAGTACAATCCCAATTATGATATGGCTTTCAGTGCTAAAATGAACATTGCTAAATCAGCAAATTTAAGTGACCCAACTAAAAAGAACCAAGCCAAACGCCTGATGAAAAATTTGTTGCGTGATGATAAAAACATTAGTTATTTCGATCAGATATATTATGAGTTGGGCCATATAGAAGAGAAGGCAAAAAATTTACTTGCCGCCATCAATTATTATAAACTATCAGCACTCAGTAGCCAGAAAAACAATACGCAGAAGTCATTGTCGTACCTCGCTTTGGCCGATATTTATTTTGCAAAACCCGATTATAAGAATGCCCAAGCATATTATGATAGTACTGCTTTATTTATCCCAAAAGAAAATAAGGACTATGATTTAATCATGGAGAAAAAAAATGTATTGGGCGAATTGGTTCACAATATTACCACGATTAAACTCCAAGACAGTTTATTGAAACTGGCTGCAATGGACACGAATAAACTATATAAATATTTAGAGAAAAGTATTGAAGAAAAAAAAGCTCAGAAAGAAGAATTGAACAATGATAACAATAACATAAATCTGGCTATTAATAATGCTGCAAACTCAGGTGGCAACGGATTTTTTTTTAGCAATTCATCTTTGGTTGGAGCCGGTATTACAGAATTCAACCGCAAGTGGGGACAGCGTAAAAATACAGATTTCTGGCGGGTAGCGGCCAAAGCACGGGAGCTATCTGAGATACAAAGCAACAATGTCGATAACGAAAACTCCGCAGCTATCGATACCATTAAAAACAATATGCCGCTTGCCACCAAGGCATCGCCCGAAATGAAAAGAATGCTGGTGCAAATACCTTTTACTGATGCTGCAAAGAAAACGGCCACCAACAAAATTTGTGAAGCATATGCTGGCAATGGAGATATATATTATGACAAACTGAATGATATTGGCGAGGCTAAAGAAAGCTACCTTACCTTAATAGATAGATATACCAGTTATGAAAAACTGGACAAAGTATTATATAAACTTTATAAAATTAGCAATACACAATCCGATTCAACGCAAGCAGAAAAATACAAAAAATGGCTTATTGAGAAATTCCCAAAGAGTCCATACACCCTGCTATTGACCAGCCCTCACAAAAATTACAAGCCCAAAGAAACCAGTTCCGAAGTAGTAACCTATTATAATAATATATACCAAGCATATGTAAAAGCTGATTATAGTAATGCGAAAACGCAACTGGCCGATGTAGATAAGAAATTTCCGGGTACGTCCATCAAACCCAAATTTGATTTGATTGATGCATTGATTGAAGCCAAAACAAAAAACCTCGCCAATTACGAAAGCAAACTCAAATTGGTAGAAAGTAAATATCCCAATACCCCCGAATCGCTAAAAGCGGAAGGGTTGCTAAGAGCTTTAGAGAAGATGAAAAAAGGGGAGATTGACATGGGTGATGAATCGGGCATAAAAAAGGACAGTGCTGATGAGAAAGAAAAGGACAAGGACAAGTCTCTTAAAAAAGGGAGTTACCAAAGCAAATATTCATCACGCTATTTTTATATATTGTTGGTGCCTAGAACCATCCCGAATACTGAGGAGTTGAAAATAAAATTCTCTGATCTTAATTCTACCACACACACACTGGAAGGGCTTGAAAGCAAGTTAATGGAGTTTAATACTACCTATCAATTGTTCCGTATTAATGAATTTAAAGACAAGGGATCGGCATTGAAATACTTGCTTGAAATTGATGGCAAACAAACCATGCTGAACGAAGTTGGGATTAAAGAAGTGAAACACTTCATTATTAGCGACGAAAACTTTTTGGAATTGTTCAATACCAAAGACTATGAGGGTTATATAGAATTCTACAACAAGAATTTTTAAAAAAACTAAGCCTCCAAAATATTCCTATATTATATTTGCACCCTCAACACGGTAGTCGTAGCTCAGTTGGTAGAGTCCCAGATTGTGATTCTGGTTGTCGCGGGTTCGAGCCCCGTCGATTACCCTTAGTTGTAAAGCCTCAGTTTTTTCTGGGGCTTTTTAGTTATAAATTGCAATATGAAAATTAATGGCCCTGCACTAGCAAGATTTTGTAGCTGCTTTCGATAGATATTTGGGTGTGGAGATAAAATCAATAGTTAAGTTTATGAATCAAAAAACAAAAAGCATTTTGTTTTGGATCATTGCGGGAACTATAACACTAATTAATCTGATATGGATTATTTGTTCCCAATATGAAATCTATACAATTTTATTTAACGGAACAAAATATGATTGGGATTCTGAACTATTACCTTGGATTTATAAAACCCAACAAACATATGTAATTTACAATTCCATTTGGGCTCTTATTTTATTTTTAGTTCTAACTTTTTAGATATATTTTATTATTAAAAAAAATAAAGTCGGAGAACTTTATGCTGGAATGACTTTTATTGGTTTATTTATTTTTATGCTATTGATAGATAGCTGGAATGGCTAAAGAACTAATGCCAAGTATCAACCATACAGCAACTAATATCCTCATACCCGATACTTGATACTAGATACTAGCTACCACAAGCCCATCAAAGGCCAATCTTATATTCTCAGGCAACTCTTTATTTACCTCCTCATGCAATCCCAACTGGTGACTGATATGCGTAAAATAAGTCATCTCCGCTCCCATTCTATTTGCCATTTCTACTGCTTCATCCAAGGTAAAATGTGATATATGTTTTTCACGACGCAGAGCATTTAATACTACAATTTTACTGCCTTTTACTTTTTCAATTTCTGTTTCTGATATATAATTCGCATCTGTTATATAAGTAAAACCTCCAATTCTAAAACCCATTACTGGCAAGCGATAATGCATTACTTCAATGGGTGTTATAAGATGTTGATGTATGTAAAATGGATTGTTATCGATATGATGCAAATGTATTTCGGGAACACCTGGATATTTTTCATCTTCAAATATATAGGAGAATTCTTTTCGCAATGTCCGCTCTACACGTTCATCTGCATACACATCAACTTCTTTATTATGTATATAATTATATGCTCTTATATCATCTAAACCTGCTACATGATCTTTGTGTCCGTGTGTAAAAATCAAACCATCCAACTTATTAATATTGTGACGCAACATCTGCTGGCGAAAATCGGGGCCTGAATCTATCACCAAATCAAAGCCTCCCACTTTTATATGCACTGAGGTGCGCAACCTGCTATCTCTTGGGTCGGGCGAGGTGCATACCTCACACTTGCAACCTATGATGGGAACGCCCTGCGATGTGCCAGTACCTAAAAATGTGATTTCCATGGGCTGCAAAAATAAGGGGATGCAACTAAAAAAAAGCCCCAACGAATAAACGAAGGGGATTTAGTTTTTGAGGCATCGAGCGGATTCGAACCGCTGTAGCAGCTTTTGCAGAGCTGAGCCTAGCCACTCGGCCACGATGCCTTAATTGCGTTGCAAAAATACGGGAGAATAGGAATTAAAAAAAGGACAATTTATGAGGTACGAGGTACGATTATTGACGCCTGATTTTTTTTGAGGTTGGTATGCTGAGCGGAGTCGAAGCATATTTAAGCTCTATTCAGCATTATCAAACGTAAGGCCATTAAACATTAATAATTAACCATTACAATCAGCTTTTCCACTTTCAACACCTCCCCTGCTTGCAAAATTTTTATATAATACAATCCTGCTTGCATATCATTGGCGATATCAATAGGGTATCTGTTTAAACCCAACGCAGTATTAAGATTCGAAGTATATATTAATCGTCCATCGGCAGTATAAAAGTCTACCGTATAATTGGTGGGCATATTTTTTTCCCAAATAGAAATAGATAAAATATCATTTTTAAAATACGGATTGGGCGTTATCAAAAACCCATTTGGATCGAGCCGACTGCAATCGACTGGATATAATAGTTTTTTGCCTGTAATTTGTTCTATAGCCAAAGCTGCGTCGGGAATTCCCCATCCATAATCATTATCGGGATGCGATGCACGGCTAGCAGTTTGCTTTATAATATCACGAATTTGAAAACTGCTCAATGTGGTATCTGCTTGCCAGATGCAGGCTGCGAGTCCACTCATGATTGGGCATGAAAAAGAAGTACCCGATGAATTGATTAATATATCATTTGTAGTTGCCACTATATTGCGGTGACCCATTGTAACTACATCAGGTTTTATCCGACCATCCCAAGTAGGCCCGTGCGAACTAAAACCTATATAATATCCATTTACATCCACTGCTCCCACTGTTAATATACTATCCGCATCGGCTGGTGCTGATATATAATGCCAAGGGCTCCAACCTTCATTACCTGCACTGTTTACTACCAAAATGCCTTTACGTGCGGCAAGCACTGCCGCTTTGCTAATGGGTGTGGTATGTCCATCCATATCGGCATAATAATAATCGTACTTGGGGTTATCGAATTGTGTATAGCCCAGCGAGGTGCTAAATATGTCTGCCCCTATGCTATCAGCCCATTCAGCTGCAGCTACCCATTGATACATTTCAATGGGATTTTCTTTTTCATTTTCAGTTTTAGTGAGCAGAAAATTTGCATCAGGCCCAGTACCTCTTAGCAGACCTTCTGCTTTGCCTGCTATTTGCGACAATACGGCAGTTCCATGGCCTCCCACATTATATAAATTGGGATTATTGGTTTCAAAATTCCAAGTTGATAATATCTGTTGGTTAATATATAAATGAGCAAATGTACTCATAGTATTCACCGTGTTAAATCCATCATCCATCAGGCATATCAGGATTCCTTTTCCTGTATATCCATTATGATGTAGCAAAGTTGCATTCAGCATATCCAACTGCGGCAATGCAAAGTCTGTGGGACAAAATCCTATATTGCTTGCGGTGTTTTTTAATAACGCAATAACACTTTTTTTGTGTGTGAGCTCTCTAATATCTTTCACAAAAACATATTGACTAATCTTGCTTATTTGTTCGCTGCTTGCCTCTATTACCATGGCATTTAGCCATTTAGAACTTAAATATATATATTCCGAATGGGTTGCTATTTTTTGTATATATTCTTGGTAAACTGGGAAATCAGTCTCATCAATTTCTACTTTCGATTTTACACGTCGGTCAATAGATTTTTGACTCAGGAATTGGGAAGGTTTTAATAATGTGCTTGCCCCTTTATCGGTGAAACTAACAAAATAACTTGCAGCATTTGCAAGTGAAATGGAGAATAAGAAAACTACACAATATATAGTTACTTTTTTCAAATAGCAATTCCCCCATCATATACAAATTCTGCTGGACCGATCAACCAAATATCATTATATACCTTATCGAAATTAAAAGCCACGGCGAGATTTCCGCCTTTGGTTTTAACGTCTACTATATAATTTCCTAGGCTCATTATATGCCTATGATGGAATGCTAATGCAGCCGCAGTAACGCCTGTACCGCAAGAATAAGTCTCGTCTTCAACGCCACGTTCGTAGGTGCGTACATATATTCCGTTATGCGTTTGCTCCACAAAGTTCACATTGATTCCATCCGCTTTATATATATCATTATATCTTATTTGGTGTGCTCTCTCTATGATATTTACATCATCTATATTCTTGTCAAAAATTATATAATGAGGCGAACCAGTATTCAATTCATAATCTGAATGAATGGTTTTGATTTCAGAGACATCATGCATTTTTAGTTTTACTTTATTTGCTTCAAATAAAACTTCATGGACTCCATCAACGGCCTCAAAAATCATTTTATTATTTTCTGACAAGCCAAACCGCTTACAAAAAGCTGCAAAACATCGTCCTCCATTTCCGCACATACTACTCTGTTTTCCATCGGAGTTATAATATACCATTAACGGCACCTTATTTACTAGTTCTAACAATATCAAACCATCAGCACCTATGCCAAACCTACGGTCGCAAAGCTTTTCAATAGCATTGTAATTGCTTTTATCAAAGACATCCTCACGGTTATCTATGATAATAAAATCGTTACCTGTGCCTTGGTATTTATAGAATTTAATCATTTAAGTTTTAAAAAATAGAGTAATGAAATATGGTATTTGTTTAAATGATTGGTGAGGTCATTGTTCCAAATATAAGTATACACAGCTGCGCGTGTTTCAAATTTTTTATTGATTATATATCCCACTTCTGTTCTTAGTGCGGGGGCAACTTCATTAAAGTTATAATAAAACAATGCCTGTTCGCCAACTTGAAGGTATCTAAAAAATTTAAAATGTAGAGAAGCCTTGGGTGCAACTACTATTTGATTGCCATAAAGTCCAACCTCAAGCCCATAGGAGTGTTTGATAGTAGTTAAAACAACATATTTGGTTTTATAGTACGCCAAATCTGCATATACATATTTGCCAGCAAGCAGTCCAAATGCAACTCCTTGATGCTTGTTGGTTATTAGTTTTTTTCTTTTGGTTTGCTCCTCATCATTCGCAAATACATTATATGACAATAAAAATAAATATGTAATAGTGAATCCTATTTTCATACAACTATTATATCTCATCAAGCACAGAGAATACAGAATTATTGCTCAAAAATTCAGGCACCAATTGTTTCATATGCCTTACTACATCTTCATCGTTGATATTGGTATGTGCAGTGATTATTATATCGTTTATTTGATCATTCACCTGCTCGTAAGTATATTCTCTCACTTTAGCAATCAAAATTTTAGGGTGGTGCGTAGCCATTGTATTTTCGCTATCGTTCAAAAGTTCTTCTTGTATTTTTTCGCCGGGTCGCAAACCTGTATAAGTAATATGTATATCTTTTTCTAATTCAAGTCCAGAGAGTTTAACCATCTTTTTGGCTAGGTCTACAATGCGAACGGGTTCACCCATATCAAATATAAATATCTCTCCTCCTTTGCCCATAGCACCTGCTTCTAATACCAATTGGCATGCCTCGGGTATGGTCATAAAATAGCGGGTAATATCTTGGTGGGTAATGGTAACAGGTCCTCCGTTTTCAATTTGTTTTTTAAATAAAGGTATTACGGAACCATTAGAACCTAATACATTTCCAAAACGTGTAGTGATAAAACGTGTATGATTTTGGGGCGATTTATTTTTCAAATATCTGTTTAACGACTGCACATATATTTCGGCAATGCGTTTGGATGCTCCCATCACATTTGTTGGGTTCACAGCTTTATCGGTAGAAATCATCACAAATTTATTCACCCCAAATTCTACTGATAAATCTGCAAGATTACGTGTGCCCAATACATTATTTTTTAATGCTTCGGCAGGGTTTGCTTCCATAAGTGGCACATGCTTATATGCTGCGGCATGGAATACTTTGGAAGGTTTATATTTTCTAAATACTTCACGCATGGTATTCTCGTTACGTATATCGCCCACTACAAATACAGCATGTCGTATATTTTCAAATTTTATATCATTTTTAAACTCATACTCCAATTCATATAATGGAGTTTCAGCTTGGTCTACCATAATCAACAAATCTGGTTGCAAAGACATGAGCTGCCTCGATATCTCTGACCCAATAGAACCCGCTGCACCTGTAACCAGTATTACTTTATTTCGCAATTCTTGATTCACCAATTCATTATCCAATTCAATAGCATCACGTCCTAACAAATCTTCAATTTTTACATTTTTAATTTGTTTAATATTCAACTCCCCATTAATCCACTTATTTACGGGCGGAACGCTGAGCACCTTCACGTTGTGGTCGAGGCAAATTTCAATAACATTACGCTTAGCCTCTATCGTAAAATTTTGGATGGATATAATAACCTGTTGTGTATTTCCTTTTGATAATAAATTATCCAGTTCATCCTCATGATATATTTTTACTCCTTCTAAATATTTATTTACTTTACTACGATCATTCTCTAGAAAACCCACCACTTTATAGCTTAAATTATGGTCATGATCCAACGTCCGTTTGGTAATCATCCCTAGTTGCCCAGCTCCATATATTATAACATTGGTACGACTTATAGATGCATTTTTTACTTGTTGGAAAATCAGCTTATAACCCAGCCTAACTGATGCCATTATCATTACAGTGATAAACATATCGATAATAATAACCGAATTGGGCAAAATCGATATCTGCGTATAATATTGATAGACCAAATTCAATACCAGCATCACCATAGAGCTACTAACCACAGCCAAAGCTATCCTCACAGCATCCTGACTACTTGTGTATCTGATAATACCTGCATAGGTTTGTGTAATATAAAATGCAATCACCCTAAAGAATAGTAGAATTACCAAAGAGGTCATTATATTTTGTTCTTTTTCAAACATTTCATTAAAATGAAAATTGTAGCGGAGCAGATATGACAAGGCTAACGAAAAAGTGCATATCAATAAATCGAGCATAAAGATTACCCAACGCGGTATGCTTTTGCCTTTTTTCAAAAAGAGTCTATCCCAGTTTATCATAATATAATTATCTAAAAACGTTAAAAATAGTTTTGAATATTATTTTTATATCTTTCCAGAGATTTCGTGTATCTACATATTCTAAATATATAGCAGTTTTTTGCGGTATCAGTGTTTCTATATAGTACTTCTCTGGGTCGGCAGCTTGGGCCAGCAATACATTTTCGTCGATAAAAGCAATGGAAGCATTGTCTGTAATACCGGGCTTCACTGATAGCACCCTCATTTGTTCGGCATTATAATAGTCTACATATTTGCGTACTTCGGGTCTGGGGCCAACCAAACTCATTTCACCTAATAGCACATTGATAAGTTGAGGCAATTCATCGATTTTATATTTACGCAAAAAATAGCCCATAGAAGTAATTCTCGAATCTCTGCCCCCCACAGTAAGTAAACCTTTTTTATCCGCATTTATATACATACTTCTAAATTTATAGAGTCCGAAATTAGTATTATTCAATCCAACTCTTTGCTGTTTATAAAACACTGGCCCTTTAGAATTCAATTTAATTAATATTGCTATAATAATAAAGAATGGAAACAGGATTATTAATCCAATAAATGACCCTATAAAATCAAACATTCTTTTTACCATAAACAGTAATTAAATATTGACAAAACTTCCTTTTCTATTAATCACTTGCTCAACAGATTCTTGAACTGCTTCGCACACTGTGCGGGCTTGCTCCATAGTTAAATCAAAAAACACAGGCAATGATATTTCGCGGCTATACAAGTTGAATGTATTGGGATAATGTGTAATACTATAACCCATATTTTTATAAAACGTCATCATGGGCACAGGTATGAAATGCACATTAACTGACACACCTTGCATGGCAATCAACTGTATCATATCATCGCGTTCGCTCTCTGTAATTCCTTTTATTTTTAATGCATATAAGTGATATGATGATTCTCTGCGAGAATCAGATATTGCGGGCAGCTCAGCCCAAAATTTATTTTTGAAAAAATTATTATAATACTCTACTATTTGTCTTCTCTTCACCAATGATTCACTATCATATCTCTCCAATTCAACCAACCCTATAGATGCCATGATATCGGTCATATTGCATTTGTATCCAGCATCAATAATATCATATTTCCAATTACCGGGTTTGGTTTTGGCCAATGCATCTTTGTTCTGCCCGTGTAGCGATTTAACACATAATAATTTATATACTTCTTCGTTATTAAATCCATCGGGCAAATTAAGACAAACACAGCCACCTTCAGCAGTAGTTAAATTTTTGACTGCATGAAATGATATCACTGAAATATCGGTAAGGCTTCCTACTTTTTTGCCATCTAGGCGGCCTCCTATTGAATGGGCAGCATCACTCAAAATCATGACACGCCCCAACTGTTTTTGTTCTTCAGTTTGGGCTTGGAACAAAGCTTTTACCATGGGTTCTTTCACCAAGGCATTGATTGCATTATAGTCACAGGGGAGTCCGCCAAAATCAACGGGCATCACTACTTTGGTGCGTTCGGTAATGGCCCTTCGAATATTGTCGACGGTAATATTAAAATCGTTGCCTACATCCACAAACACTGGCTTGGCACCGCAATGCACAATCACATTGGCAGTAGCTGAGTAGGTGTAGGCAGGTAAAATTACTTCATCGCCACGCCCGATTCCAAACCAACGCAACATCAATTCCAATCCAGCAGTAGCTGAGTTAAGGCATAAAGTTGCTTTACATCCAGTGTATTCGGTAAGTTTTTTTTCGAATAATTTTGTTTTGGGTCCGGTGGTAATCCAGCCAGATTTAAGAGTATCAACTACTTCGTCAATAATCTTCTCATCGATGCGGGGTGGCGAAAATGGTATCATAATATTTTACAAAATTAACAAAACATTTGCAAATGGAGTTAATTTTTGTGTAAATTTATGTTAAAAAATCAATAAACTGTAAACTTCTTTGTATAATTAATATCTTGATTGCTAATATGAAGTATATAAACCCCTTTTGACAATTCTAATTTACTTAGTAAGAACAAGGCATTGACAGCTATATATTGTTGCGAAATAAGTTTGCCATCAATACTAAACAGGCTTAGATTGAGCATTTTTTCTGTCGTGTTGTTTACAGAAACGAATTGGTCTGTATTGATAATATCAAAATTTTGCTTGTCAATTTGCTGAACAGGTGTACCGCAATTCCATCTATTACTTTGGGTTAAGTGCATACATATTTTCCAACAATTAGCTGCTCCATTAATGAGTGTATCACTTTGTAAGAGTAGCATAGCCATATTAGTATCATTAATATTTATACCTGCTGAATAAAATGATTGATATAATAGTTTATGTAAATAATCCCTACCCAAACTTCCCTCCAAATCCATCAAAAATGTAGACCACATTTCACCATTATTATATATATTTGAATTTAAATCTTGCGGATATTTCTTACTCGATTGAACTGTTCTACCAAGCCATATTGGGGAATTATTTCCATCCCAATTATATACTTTTTGCCACTGGTTTGTAGTAATACTTTTGGAGTAGGAGGCAGCTGCAAAATCGCAACTTCCCTCCTCTATCGACTTGCGGTAAAGCCCTACATTCCCTCCTTGAGAAGCATCATCAAAAATATCATGATGATATTCGTGAATGATAGGATCCGCATCTTCGGCATCATCTATTCCGCCATCTCCAAATTTAAGATAACGACTTTGGCCATTATTGGTAAAAGCAGAATTGTCATCACTTCGTCCATGTGGGTCGACCCATATTTGGTGATTGCCCAAATTAAAACTAAGCTTATTTATGTAATCATTTGCCTGTGTAATATGATAAATGCAATTCAATCCTTCAAAATTTTTATTACCTCTTCCATATACAGGTACCGTATTTTTTACCGCAGTATCATAATATACAACGGGCGATATTCTTACAATTTTTACGCGGTCATTTTCAAAAATAAAAAAGCCACTATCATACTTCAGTTTCAAATATTTAAATTGCATTTGATTATTTAATTCTATCAAATCGGAATCATTCATATCACTATAATTCCCTCCGTAAGCCACGTTGGCTGCAGTTATTGGGTCGGGATTAAATACTTTTGCTTTAACTGTTGTATCAATTGGATTAAGATAACTACTGAGAACATTTGTATATATAAGTTGATTATTAAAATGAACGCGTTCTATCAAACCAACGTCATTTATCAAACTATCTACGAACACTGCAAGCGATTTTTCTCCATCGAAAAATATTTGATTTGCAGGTAAATTTGTTTCAATTGATTTGGTATTTTTTAAATCAATTAAATTATTTATCACGCTCAACACCCTACCACTATTAGCAATATTCACCATTATAGAACTCTGATATACTGGCAATAAATTATCATACTGTTGGAATAAAAGATGAATTGAAAATGGTGATTTTCTGATAGATTGAAACTTCAGTTCGTAGTTGGCGAAAATTTTATTTATATATAGTTTAGTATTTAAAACTATATCCTCGTTGTTTACTATAAATCCCTTGTCAAACTCAACAATAGCCTGCCTTTTCGAATAGTATGAATTTATGTTTTCTATTCGTTGTGCTTGTATTCGCTGGGTAAAAAACAAAACCATACAACTACATAAAATTTCTTTTGTATAATAAATCAGATTGATTTTTTTACTGTACATATAAATACTTTAAATTTAGAGACGACAATTCTTTTAAAGCGTTGCCCAACTTCACAGAATTTGACATCCTAATTGCAAATATAATCGAACATGTTTCTAATTTGTCTATTTGCAAAATTTTAGCATCATAGTTTTTCAGAATTTTGAACGCTGCATTTTCTTCTTCATAATTAAAAGTAACTAGATGTACTTCTTCCACAATTTTCTCAATAATAATAGCTTCTCTCAGGGTTTCTTCGGCAGTTTTTCCATATGCATTTATCAAGCCAGGCACGCCCAAAAGTTTGCCTCCGAAATAACGAACTACCACCACCAATATATTTGTTAATCCCTTTGCATGTATTGAACGCTGTATAGGTTTGCCTGCGGTATTCGCGGGCTCGCCATCATCATTTGCCCGCTGTGCTTCTGCATTCGGACCTATTATATATGCATAACAATGGTGCGTAGCATCATGAAATTCTTTCTTAATTTTTGCGAGATGAATTTTCACTTCTTCTTCATTCTTTGCGGGAAATGCATAGCCCACAAATTTACTCCCCCTATCGCGGAAGCTTGACTGAACTGGAGCTTCAATGGTACTATAAGTATCTGTAAATAGCATCCGATTGTGAAATCAATAATATAAAAACCAAACACAGTATAATACCTACCCAATTTTGCTTGCTCAGTTTTTCTTTGAATAATATAACAGACAAAATTGTAGTTAGTGCTACTATTGCTACGTTAGCCACGGGGAACAACACTGTTTTTTCAATAAATTTCTCATTCAATGCTTTCATTAAACATATGGTACTTATATAATTAAAACTACCCAAAGCTATTCCGCCAATTATTGATTTTGTATAGAATGACTTTTGTTTTTTTGTGATAATTTGCACTATATATACAACCAATCCTGTTACACCAGCTATGCCGAAGATAAGCCCCAACTGGTCGTTCACATCTGATGTGTCCATATAAGTGTGCTGTAAATAATTCAAGCTTGAATCAACAATTCCACTACCTAAAAATACCGCCAACGGAAACAATATATTCCCCATGCCACTTAACCTGCTTTTCTCTTCACGTTTCACTGTAAAATACACGGCCAATAGCGATCCTACGATTCCTATGATAGTAATATAATTTAGTTTACCATCCATATAATAATAAGCAAATAGTACCGGAATCATCACACTCATCTTAGATGAAACAATACTTACTGATACTGCTATTTTTTGAGCTGTGATAGCTGACGCATAAAATATGCTGATAAATAAAATACCCAAAAACAGCGTCAACGGAAACCAATCATGCTGCCAAAAGTGTGTGAATAAAATAGGTTCATTTGATGAAAATGTATTGCACAATATAGAAGCCGTAATATAATTAACTAACAACGCATGCAAATTCTCAATCTTAAAAACCTCGAAAGCCTTGAACAGAAGCACCATGCCGGCCGAAAAAAGAATACTGATGAGGAGGTAAAACATTGGGGCAAAGTTAGTAGTCAGTGGTCAGTAAACAGTAGTCAGTGATCAGTAGTCAGTAGTCAGTGGTCAGTAGTCAGTAGTCAGTGGTCAGTAGTCAGTGGTCAGTAAACAGTAGTCAGTAGTCAGTGGTCAGTGATCAGTAATCAGTAAACAGTAGTCAGTAGTCAGTAAACAGTAGTCAGTAGTCAGTAAGCAGTGATCAGTAGTCAGTAGTCAGTAGTCAGTAGTCAGTAAACAGTGGTCAGTGATCAGTAGTCAGTAAGCAGTAGTCAGTGATCAGTAGTCAGTGCCATTCGGCGGCAGCTCCACAATTTGCGTAGCAAACTGGATTTCACTGACTACTGACTACTGACTACTAACTACTATTAAAACAAAAAACCCCATTCCAAAACTGGAACAGGGTCTTCGCTATAAGATTTAGAAAAAGCCTTATTCAGACTTATCTGTTTCGTTCATTTCAGCTTTTAGATTTACCAAGGCATCCATATCACCAAGGGTAGAGCGTTCTACTTTGGCATTGATTGTTTTAACGGCTTTGGTTGCTGCCTCATCGTTGCGACGGCGTTTAACTTCAACTTCTTCTTTCTTTTTGGGTTCTTCTTCTTTCCAAGCAGCAGTATGCGAAACTACAATGCGTTTGCCTTCTTTGTTGAATTCAATTACTCTTACAACAATGATTTCATCTTCTTTGGCAGTGCTCTTGTCTTCTTTCTGCATTTGTTTCAAAGTAGCGTAACCTTCTACACCGTAAGGTAAAGCAAGGGTTGCAGCTTTGTCTTGGATTTTAAGAACTGTAGCTTCATGATCGCTACCAACTGGGAATATTGATTCGAAAGTTTCCCATGGATTATCTTCTAATTGTTTGTGTCCTAAACTCAAGCGACGATTTTCTGAATCTACTTCAAGTACGATTACGTCCATCTCTTGGTCTTTCTTCACAAACTCACCAGGGTGCTTAATTTTCTTGGTCCATGATAAATCGGAAACGTGAACAAGTCCGTCAACACCTGGTTCCATTTCTACAAACAAACCATAATTGGTTAGGTTACGAACGATTCCTTTATGCTTTGAACCAACAGGATATTTCTCAGCGATTGTTCCCCAAGGATCCGGTGTAAGTTGTTTAACACCAAGACTCATTTTGCGGTCTTCTTTATCAAGGTTTAATATAACTGCTTCAATTTCGTCGCCCACTTTCAAGAAATCTTGTGGGTTGCGAAGATGAGAGCTCCACGAAAGTTCAGATACATGTATCAAACCTTCAATACCAGGAGCAAGTTCAACAAATGCACCATAATCGGCTACGGTTACTACTTTACCTTTTACTTGATTTCCTTCGGCTAGGCCTTCGGTCATAGTATCCCATGGATGTGGGGTAAGTTGCTTCAATCCTAAAGAAATACGGTTCTTTTCGGTATCGTGGTCAAGTATAACTACATTTAGTTTTTGGTCGATCTGCAATAATTCTTCTGGGTGATTTATGCGGCCCCAAGAGATATCGGTGATATGCAACAAACCATCTAGACCACCAAGGTCGATAAAGGCACCGAATGAAGTCATGCCTTTTACAACACCTTCTAATACTTGTCCTTTTTCTAGTTTGCTCAATATATCGCTCTTCTGAGCTTGTATATCGTCTTCAATTAATATTTTGTGAGATATAACTACATTTTTAAATTGCATGTTAAGTTTCACTACTTTGAACTGCATAGTTTGGTTAACATACACATCGTAATCGCGGATAGGTTTCACATCAATTTGAGAACCTGGCAAAAATGCATCAAGTCCCATAACATCCACAACTAAACCACCTTTGGTTCTCGACTTCACAAATCCTTCCACTATTTCATCATTCTCGTGGGCTTTAATGATGTTCTCCCAAGCACGTTCGCCAATGGCTTTACGGCGTGAAAGTAACAATTGCCCACTCGAATCTTCGGTACTTTCTATAAGCACTTCAACGCTATCGCCCACTTTAAGGTTAGGCATATCGCGAAATTCGTTAAGTGAAATAAGTCCATCTGATTTGAAACCGATATTGAGCACTACATCTTTGTCGCCAATAGCCACAATAATGCCTTGCACAAGTTCGCGTTCAGTAATAACGGTAATGGTTTTTTCGTAGATTGATTCGTAATTTTTACGCTCATCTGCTGTGTAATTGCCGAAACCGGCTTTGTCCATAGACCAATCAAAATCTGCTGATCCAGTGTTTGGGGTGTTTTTTTCTGTCATTAATTTGGGTTACTCCTTTCTTAGGGGGGGCAAATTTAAACGAAATATTCTGATTACCAATATTTTTTTTGAAGATACGAAGATTCCCTTAAAAATGACTACCAAAAGAAATCAAAAAGCAAAGAAAATAACCAGGCTGGCGATGGTTCGACTCCGCTTCTACTTTCGCTCAATGCAGGCTGCACGAGAAAACTCGTAGGTCGGCAACTAGACCAATTTATATTTTCTTCTTTAGTTGAATTACTTAAAGTGACCCAGCCTTTAATAATAGGTCTATTGTGAGGGGGGGGGCTCAATGCGCATTACAATGCAAATCACCTGCAATCAAATAATAAAAAATAGAAACGTAAAGCACTACGATAGTTAACAATAACTTAACAATAACTTAAAATTGACTATTAAAATAAAAAGCGAAATTTGCGGTTTAATAAAAAGAAACGTTTTAACAGTGTTTCTTTTTGTTTTTTTTATCTTTGTATTTTTCTTTTAGTTGGCTTCGCGGCTGTAATTTTTTAGGTTAATTATGAACAAGTTTTTACTTTCTCTTGCCATAGTGGTAAGCACATGTTCTATTACAAAGGCCCAAGTGGGAATTGGAACCAACACGCCACATGCATCGGCGGTGCTTGAATTGGCAGACACAACCAAAGGTTTTCTTCCGCCACGGATGTCTGCTACTAGAAAAAATGCAATTGCTTCACCCCGAAGCGGGTTAATTATCTATCAGACAGACAGCACCAAGGGGCTTTACATCTTCGATGGCAGTTCTTGGGTATCGGCTGGTGAGGGAAACTTTGTAAACCTTGTGAGCAACCAATCTGTGAATGGCACCAAAACATTCAATGCAGACTTATATGCCAATGGCATGCGTGTAGGCATTGGGAATAGTTCAGTTTCAACAAATACGGCGATTGGATATCAGGTGCTAAATAGCAATACCACAGGTTTCATGAACAATGCCATTGGTTATCAGACGCTTTTTTCAAATACAACTGGTTCATACAACGTTGCCACTGGTTATAATTCGCTTTATTATAATACAACAGGTTACCGCAACGTTGCCAATGGCAATCAGTCGCTTTACAATAATACAACCGGTTACCAGAACACTGCCAATGGTTATATAGCGCTTTATTATAATACAACAGGTTTCATGAACAATGCCATTGGGGACGGTGCGCTTTATCGTAATACAACAGGTTACATGAACAATGCCATTGGGTCCGGTGCGCTTTATTATAATACAACAGGGAACTCCAACATTGCCATTGGTACGTCGGCGCTATTGTTTAATAAAACCGGGAACAACAACGTAGCCACTGGTTATCAGTCGCTTTATTCAAATACCACGGGATACAGCAACACCGCAATTGGCAATTATGCAGGCAATCAAAATACGACTGGATATTTTAATACATTTGCAGGAGATAGTGCTGGGTATAGCAACACCTCTGGCAATAATAATACAGCCACAGGCTATCAGTCGCTAGCTTCAAATACAACCGGTTACCGCAACGTTGCCAATGGTCCTCTGTCGCTTTATTATAATACAACAGGTTACAACAACGTTGCCAATGGTTATATGGCGCTTTATAATAATACAACCGGTTACCGCAACGTTGCCAATGGTTCTCTGTCGCTTTATTATAATACAACAGGTTCCATGAACAATGCCATTGGGGACGGTGCGCTTTCTAATAATACAACAGGTGATTACAACGTTGCCACTGGGTCCGGTGCGCTTTATCGTAATACAACTGGGAGCAATAACACCGCCATTGGGTCCGGTGGTGCGCTTTATTATAATACAACAGGAAACTCCAACGTAGCCATTGGTGCGTCGGCGCTATCGGTTAATACAACTGGGAGCAATAACACCGCCATTGGTTATATGTCGCTATTTGCTAATACAACTGGCATAGCCAACACTGCCACTGGTTATCAGGCGCTTTTTAATAATACAACAGGATACAGCAACACCGCAATTGGCAATTATGCAGGCAATAAAAACACGACTGGATATTTTAATACATTTGCAGGAGATAGTGCTGGGTATAGCAACACCTCTGGCTATAATAATACAGCTGCAGGCTATCAGTCGCTGGCTTCAAATACAACAGGTAACAACAACGTTGCCAATGGTTATAATTCGCTTTATAATAATGCAACAGGTCGCAACAACGTTGCTATTGGTTCAATGTCGCTTTATTATAACACAACCGGTAACGAAAACCTTGCCATTGGTTATCAGGCGCTTTATTCAAACACTACAGGTAACAACAACGTTGCCACTGGCCATCAGTCGCTAGCTTCAAATACAACCGGTAAAAACAACGTTGCCACTGGCCATATGTCGCTAACTTCAAATACAACCGGCTATAACAATATTGCCTATGGTTATCAGTCGCTTTATAATAATGCAACAGGTGGCAACAACGTTGCCACTGGTTATCAGGCGCTTTTTAATAATACAACAGGTGCCTACAGCGTTGCCACTGGTTATCAGGCGCTTTTGGGAAATACAACCGGGGACAACAACATTGCCAATGGAATTAAGTCGCTTTCTGGCAATACAACCGGCTACAGCAATGTGGCTGTTGGTTCATTGTCTGGCAGTGTTAATACCACCGGAAGCAGGAACACGCTTATTGGCGACAGTGCTGATGTATCATCAAGCAACTTAACCAATACAGTAGCCCTGGGATACAATGTAAAAATAAGTGCGAGCAACAAAGCTGTCATTGGCAACTCATCTATGAGCTATATAGGCGGCCAAGTAGGTTGGACTACCATATCGGATGGGAGATATAAAACCGATGTACGAGATTATAAATTGGGATTGAATTTTATATCAAAACTTCGCCCCGTTTCATATATATATACCAATAGCAATACAGGCACTACCTATAATGGTTTTATAGCACAAGAGGTGGAGAAAACCTTGACAGAATTGGGTATAAATTTCAGTGGGCTTTGCAAACCACAAAACGAGAAGGACAACTACGGTATACGCTATGGCGATTTTGTGATTCCCTTGGTGAATGCGGTACAAGAGCAGCAATTGCAAATAGACGAACTAAAAAAATTAGTAGCTGAACAAAATAAGCAGATACAGTTGTTGCTTATGCACAATACAGGATCAAAATAAATCTAATTCTTTCCTCACAACCTTGCTAGGCGTTGCGCGTAAGCGTTCGCTTAGCAGCGCGGCAAGCTATAAGAATAAAGAAACTTAAATTTGGAGAGTGGGCCTTGATGGCAAAACAACAGTTCCCTGCACTGAGCTATCGCAAGGTTATTAACTCACCCTACCCCAATCACCATTTTGTCGTTTATATAATTCAAAATATTTAGACGTATTACTATTTTCGGGCAATTGTAATAAAGGGTCTATTACTAATAGTTCTTGTGCCTGCTGGCGTGAAAGGGCCACCCACTTATGGTCGACCGAAATAGAAGCCAATTTTAAATCCAACATACCCGATTGGCGGGTGCCTTCTAGGTCGCCAGGACCACGAAGTTCCATATCCACTTCGGCTATCACAAATCCATCGGTGGTATCAACCATAGTTTTTAATCGTTTGCGGGTATCGGCACCTAGCTTATCGCCCGTAACTAATATACAAAAACTTTGGTCGACACCACGGCCCACGCGGCCTCGCAACTGGTGCATTTGTGAAAGCCCAAAACGCTCGGCACTCATTAGCATCATCACGCTGGCATTGGGCACATTCACCCCCACCTCTATCACAGTAGTAGCAACCAAAATATGTATATCGCCCTTGGCAAAATGGCTCATTACATTTTCCTTTTCCTTGGGTTTCATTTTGCCATGCACCATTCCCATTGTATATTGTGGCTCAGGAAAAATTTGTTTCAGCTCTTCATAGCCACCCATCAAATGTTCGTAATCCAACTTCTCCGATTCATCAATTAGTGGATATACAATATATATTTGTCGGCCTTCCGCAATTTGTGTTTTTATAAATGTATATACATCGCTCAAGCCACGCAGGTAGCGGTGTACGGAGCGTATAGGCTTGCGCCCTTGTGGCAATTGATCAATAACTGATATATCTAAATCGCCATACAAGGTCATTGCCAATGTACGCGGAATGGGAGTAGCCGTCATTACTAATATGTGTGGTGGCTCTTGGTTTTTTTTCCATAGTTTATATCTTTGTGCCACACCAAATCTGTGCTGCTCATCTATTACAGCAAGTCCCAAATTCCTGAACTGAACTTTATCTTCAATGAGTGCATGCGTACCAATTAATATATGGATTTCTCCATTCAATAAATTAGCATCTATATCTTTTCGAACACTATTAGAAGTTGAACCGGTTAGCAAGCGACAAGTAATACCAGTATCATATAATAATTCACTAATGGATTTATAATGTTGGGTAGCTAAAATTTCTGTGGGTGCCATTAAACAACATTGATAGTTATTATCAGCCATCATAAGCATGCTAAGCAAGGCCACAATGGTTTTACCGCTACCCACATCGCCTTGCAGCAAGCGGTTCATCTGTTTGCCCAATCCCAAATCGGTACGTATTTCTTTTAATACTTTCTTTTGCGCATCAGTAAGTTCAAAAGGCAATTTGGTATTATAGAAATTATTAAACTGCTCCCCTATTTGTGTAACTATTATATTTGTTTTTTGCGAACTTACTTGTTGTTTATAATGCAGGATTTTTAATTGCAGAAAAAATAATTCTTCAAATTTCAGTCTATCAATTGCCGCATTTGCCATATCAATATTCTCAGGAAAATGTATATTTTTCAATGCCATTTTCCTGTTTACCAATTGCAGATTATCTAATATAGAATCGGGTAAATTTTCTTGTATATAAAACTCTGGATGATGCACCAAAGTATGACAAACTTTGGCGATGGCTCTGCTATCAAAATTGCGTGCGCGCATTTTTTCGGTAATTGAATATACAGGCTGTATGCCGGTTTCAAACTTTTCCCTTTCAGGCAACGACAATTCGGGATGCGTAATTGATATAATATTTCTGAACACAGATGGTTTACCAAAAGCTATATAAGTTTGTCCATTTTTCACAAAATCGTCCAACCATTTTAATCCCTGAAACCAGACCAATTCTATATGCCCTGTGCCATCATTTAGCGTAGCTTTCGCTCGCATACTCTTCCCTATTCCTTCCTTCTTATAATTCTGCAAAACGCCCTTTACTTGTATATAAGGCATCTGGTCATCGAGGTCACGAATTGCCCAAATTTTAGAACGATCGACATAGCGAAAAGGGAAGTGCATCAGCAAATCGCGATACGTAAAAATATTCAATTCCTTCTTCAGCAAATCAGCACGGGCAGGCCCTACCCCTTTGAGGAACTCGATTTCTGTTTGCAGGAAATTGCGGTATGTGTTTGCCATTGCTAGGCAAAATTACGAATTATCAATTACGAATTACGAATTAATTCGTGCAAGCTGTCAGTCTGAGTTTATCGAAGACGGCTAGAAGAACCGATGTGTATCTTAGATTGTCGCCCCTCGATATCCGCCGCAGCGGAATCACTGCGAATTACGATTATTTTGTACCGCTATTTGGCGTAAGCATGCTTCGACTTCGCTCAGCATACCAACTTTATAAATCTGCATTCGTTAAACCCCGTTCGCCGCTTCGGCAATCCTTGTTCCTAAATAAATCTGCCTACTAGTTGTGGTTGGTCACAAGACACAACCACAGGCAGTAAGTAAAATAAGGCGTTAGAATGCTTCGACTCCGCTCAGGATAACAAGCGTAAGCAGGCGACAGCCAATCGTATATCGTATGTTTCTCCCGATCCGAATAAGATTCGGATTTATTCGGGAACGCTCAACCTGACAAAAAATAAATCGTAAATAATTATTCCTCCGCCGGCGAAATTGCCTCAGGCCAGAAATTATTGAAGCGGTCATTTTCTTCAATCTTATAATAGAATCCAGCTGATTTTATATATAATACTCCCTTCACTTTTATCAGTGTAAAATCGGAAGTTTTCATTCCGTATACAATCAATTTTTTTGTATTATAACGATAACCTTTATAGTTTACTGGCGATTTCCAAAACTCTACATTGAGCATCTGTTGTGGTTTGTACTCAATCGATTTATCAGATTCATTGTTATTATCCGCTCTGTTTGATGAAGGACTTTGATTATTACCTTTATAAGTATTATTGCTTTGTTGTGGAAGCGTCATACTTTTCTTTTTCAGAGCTTTCTTTTCCAGATTTACTACTTCCATTGCGAAATAGGTAGTAATGTTTGTATCCAAAACCAATTCATCGCTTTGCACTTTAAAGTTATCCCCTGCTTCAACACTGGCAGGAACATCTTCCACCATTTTACCCGCCATATCTTTACTTACAGTGGTCGTATTGGCTAATTCAGCTTTACTATCATATATTGCCATTGAATCATTTGCAAAATCAGGCTTTTCAGTAGCTATCACATTATTATCAATTTCTCTTATCGAATCAATCTCATTTTTATTGAATTCCCTATTTCTGTTCAAACGGCTGGGACTATCATGCTTCGAACCATCCTTTAGTTTTACTCCCTGTGCCACTTGTTTCAGGTCTTTATCGAAGTATAATAATATACCATAACTTACTGATAATAAAACCAAAGATGCGGCAACAGCATATATAATAGTGGTTTGCCAAAAAGTATTTTTATATTCTTTTGGAGCATGCTTTTGTATATATAGTTTTAATTCATGAGCTCTGTATTGTTTGGAGACTTCTATAGCCATACGCAGTGATTCTGTTTGCTCCCGCAAAATTTCGTCGTTGCTCATCCTTACCTCGAACAAGCCCGCATCGAATGCACTCATCTGCCCAGTAACGTATTTTTCTATTTCTTCAATATTTGGTTCTTTACTTTCCAAATTAATATAATATATCTTCTTTACGAATTTTTGATTTAACTACTACTTCTAATTTTTTTAAACACTGATATTTTTTTGCTTTAGCAGTATCCGAATTTGCAAACTCCATCAGTTTGGCCACTTCATTCATATTATAACCGTCAAAATAAAAATATCCCAATAATTTCTTGCAGGTATCTCCTATTTCGTCCATGCAATTTTTCAATATCTTATAATCTATTTTCTTGGTCTCACTCTCTTGCTCAGAAGGCTCTATAGCTAAGTCATCCAAGCCAGTTTCCCGGTTCATTTTACGCAGTTTATTCCACCACAAATTCTTGGCAACCGAATATATATAAGTGGTATATTTTGCTGTTAATTCGAAATCAGGTTGTAACGATTTTTGCCAAGTGATAACCAATGCATCTTGCACGGTATCTTTAACATCGTCATCGCTGCCGTTGTTTTTTAAAATATAGTTTCTAACGCTTTCGTAACACATTTTATACAACTCTATCAAAGCTTGCTGATTGCCCGTCTTCATCATTGCCAGAAGGTCTTGGTCCGTAAGTGGTTTTGATGGTTGCATGTTTGCTAGTGACGAAAAGTAAATACAAGAATTTAATTTGCTATCGCTCTAATCAAATCGTATTCGGTGATGATATGCATTTGGCCAATTGTATCCTTAACCAATACTGCCGAATTTTTCTTGTTTATCATACCCGAAATTTTCGCAGCGGGCGTATTCAAATCGACTACAGGGAATGGCTTGCCCATTACTTTTTCAACCGCATTATTTATATTATATGGATTATCCAATATCTGACTTAATACTATACTTTCACTAATACTTCCCACTATATCATCGCCATGGGTCACGGGAATTTGCGAGATGTCCAATTCCTTCATTTGTTTGACTGCATCTTGCAAAATTGCATCTTTTCCTATAGTAACAAATTGTTTTAAATCTTTATGTACTATAATACTTTTTGCTGTGAGAACTCCTTCATCCAAAAATCCACGTTCCCGCATCCAATCATCGTTAAATGGTTTGCCCATATAACGACTTGCATGGTCGTGGAATATAATAACAACTACATCGCTGGGCTTCAATAAATGTTTTAATTGTAATAAGCCAGCAACTGCACTACCTGCAGAGTTTCCCACCAGGATACCTTCCTCTTTAGCAATCCTTCTTGTCATAATCAACCCATCCATATCAGTAACTTTTTCAAAAAGATCTATCACTTCAAAATCTACATTTTTGGGCAAAAAATCCTCTCCTATTCCTTCTGTTATATATGGATATATTTCTTCTTCGTCAAAAATGCCTGTGTCTTTATATTTTTTCAAAACTGAACCATAGGTATCGATACCCCAAACTTTAATAGTAGGATTTTTTTCTTTTAAATACTTTCCTGTTCCTGATATTGTTCCGCCCGTTCCTACACCAACTAATAAATGTGTGATTTTACCCTCAGTCTGCTCCCATATTTCGGGACCCGTTTGTTCGTAATGAGCGGCGGTATTACTCATATTATCATATTGATTTACATACCAACCATTCGGAATTTCAGTAGCCAATCTTCTTGAAACTGAATAATAAGAACGCGGATCGGAAGGTTCCACATTGGTTGGACAAACAATCACTTCGGCACCTACAGCCTTTAACATATCTGTTTTCTCTTTCGACTGTTTATCAGTAGTAGCAAATATACATTTATAGCCTTTGATAACAGCTGCAATTGCCAGTCCCATTCCCGTGTTTCCACTTGTTCCTTCTACTATTGTTCCGCCAGGTTTTAACACCCCACTTTTCTCTGCATCTTCAATCATTTTCACAGCCATTCGGTCTTTAATGGAATTGCCCGGATTGAAAGTTTCAACCTTTGCAAGTATGGTTCCCGGAACACCCGCTACTATTTTATTTAATTTTACCAACGGTGTATTACCGATTGTTCCTAAAATATTGTTATACCACATAGTTTTAATGGTTAATGGTTAATGATTAATGGGCTGACGCATGATTTACTAGATACTAGCTACTCAATACTATTCCCTGCAAATATATGCAGCCTATTTGAATTGCCTATTTACTAAAAACAATAAAGGCTAACTATATATACACAAATTGTATTACAGTTAGCCTTTATTATATATGCTGGCGTCGACTTCGCTAAGCCAGGTGGTGACTGAGCGGAGCCGAAGTCAACTATTTTATAAACGTTTTCCAGATATCATTCCCAAATATCAACACCATTAGTGTGAGCAGAATAATCATACCGATTACTTGTGCTCTTTCCAAAATCTTTTCGCTTAACGGGCGGCGGATAATCATTTCTATTAATAGGAACACTACATGGCCCCCATCAAGTGCAGGTATGGGAAGTAAGTTCATAAATGCAAGCACCATAGATATCATAGCGGTGAGTGACCAGAACTTTGTCCAGTCCCAAGCATCGCCATAAAATTTCATGATACCAATTGGGCCTTGTACTGAGTTTGATGCAGATACTTCGCCTGAGAATATTTTACCAAATCCTTTAAGATTATCAGTAATAGTGGAAACACCTTTGGTTACACTTGCCGTGAATGATTCGGCCAAATTATATTCAATGTGATCTTGCTCAAATTCTTCAAATTCACGCATAATCCCAATCTTGCCTTCTGCATCTACTTTACAGGGCAAGGTAATCTGTTTACCATTTCTAAGCACAAGCAAGTCCACGGTTTTGTCTTTGTATTTGGCTAATGCTGTTACAAAATGATCATCATATATAATAGTATCGCTTGCTACTTTTAGTATAACATCTCCTTTTTCAATTCCAGCTTTTTTAGCATATTCGCCATCAACTAACTCGCCCACTTTAAATGCAGAGCGGGGATGTATAAAACCACCTTTAGTACTTTCGGTAAGTTTGTTAAGAAAATCTTTGGGAAGTGTTATCGCAGTATCCTTACCATCACGATAGATGCTCACAATAATACTAGCGTCGCCATACAATAAATCTGTTTTGAAAAGCTCATCATAATATTTGATGTTTCTGCCCTGCACGCCAGTAATCATATCTCCTGTTTTGAAACCTAATTCTTTTCCAAGTTTTTCAGCAACGATACCGTGCTTCAT
Organism: Bacteroidota bacterium; assembly: GCA_947477885.1. Taxonomy (GTDB): domain Bacteria; phylum Bacteroidota; class Bacteroidia; order UKL13-3; family UKL13-3; genus CANJUD01. The sequence goes on along the minus strand of CANJUD010000010.1, from coordinate 11,423 downwards.
ATTCTTCATTGGCAGGTGATTATCTCCATTCACATAAAACAGCATCCAAAAAATAAAGATACCCAACACAAAGTTTACTGTTACGCCACCTAGCATTACAATCAGTCTTTGCCAAGCTGGTTTAGAGCGAAACTCCCATGGTTCAGCAGGTTTTTTCATGGCTTCTTTGTCCATGCTTTCATCTATCATTCCTGCTATTTTCACATAGCCGCCTAGGGGCAACCAACCCATTCCATATTCTGTATCGCCACGTTTGAAAGAAAACAATTTGAATCCCCATGCATCGAAAAATAAATAAAACTTTTCTACTTTAATTCCAAATGCTCTCGCCGCCAAAAAATGCCCCAACTCATGTAATACAATTAAGATTGATAATCCTAATAACATTTGGGAAGCCATTATTAAATAATTCATTTTTTATATATTTATATTGTTATTTTTATTGCAAAAATTAATGCACGAAATTAGGGCATTGCCTCCAATGAACAATTTGTAATATCTCCTTTTGAAGTAAAAAAATCTACGTTTCGGTACTAACACAGTTCAGATGCAAGAATCCTGGACTCGGCATCCGTGTGATACAAATCACTTAAAGTGGGGCTTGATATGAATGTGATTTTCTGCAAACACTCAGATATAATATCACTCATTTGTATAAACCCAATCTTGTCATGCAAAAAAGCATCGACCACTACTTCATTGGCTGCATTGAGCACACACGCTGCATTGCCTCCCTTTGCACAAGCATCAATTGCGAGTTGCAGATTGGTGAATGTATGATAATCCGGTTTCTCAAAATTGAGCGAAGAGAAGTTTGCAAAATCAAATCGGGGGAAATCATTCTTCAATCTTTGTGGGAATCCCAAAGCGTATTGTATGGGCAGTTTCATATCTGGCAAACCCATCTGGGCTTTCAAACTTCCGTCAACAAACTGCACCAAACTATGTATAATAGATTGCGGATGGACTATAATATCAATTTGATTATTTTGCAAACCAAATAACCACTTCGCTTCTATATACTCCAATCCTTTATTCATTAGTGTGGCCGAGTCGATTGTAATCTTTGCACCCATGGTCCAGTTGGGGTGTTTCAGTGCTTGGGCCTTAGTAACAGTAGCCAGAAACTCCCTATCCTTTCCCCTAAAAGGTCCGCCTGACGCAGTTAATATTACTTTCTCAATTTGCTCCAGAGGTTCGCCCACCAAACACTGAAAAATAGCAGAGTGCTCCGAATCAACAGGTATAATTGAAACCTTATTTTCAATAGCCAGTTTACTTATAATACTTCCAGCAACTACCAATGTTTCTTTGTTTGCTAAAGCTATATTCTTTTTTGCATTGATAGCTGCGATGGTAGGTTTTAAACCTGAGAAACCAACCATGGCAGTAAGCACCATATCAATTGTTTCCATTTGCACTACTTGCTCAATGGCATCACTCCCACTATATACTTTTATAGCTTGCAGTTTCAATGCATCCTTTACCTGTTGATATTTTGTAGCATCTCCTATCACCACCGCATTGGGCTGAAACTCGATAGCTTGCTCAATCAGCAAATCGGCATTGCTACCCGCAGTAAGTACCTCCACCTCGAACAAATGTTCCTGCTCCCGCATTACTTCCAAAGCCTGTGTTCCAATTGAACCTGTGCTGCCAAGGATTGCTATATGTTTTTTTTTAGTCATTAGTTATTAGTGGTAAGTATTTAGTGGTAAGGACTAAGGACTAAGGAGTAAGTGCTGACGCCTGATATTCCTTAGTCCTTACTCCTTATTCATTTTTGTCTTTTGTCTCTCTCCTATATTTATTAAATCTGGCGTCAGCCCATTCATCTTTCATCATTCATCATTTGTATTTGGTCTTTGGTCTTTATTCCTTCTACTTGATACTAGATACTAGCTACTTGATACTTTATACTAAGGCTTATACCCCGATTCCGTAAATATTTTATTGTAATCTTTCTCTTTCAGCAACATTTCCAAGGTCACATCCTCATGGGTATCCATATACTTTTTCACAATTTTATAGCCCACCCAAATTCCAAGTCGTGGGGCTGACTCATTGGGCAATCCTTGGGTGAATGGGCCATCGGCAAAATAGCGTTCGGTTTTTTCTTTGTCGTTGCTATAGAATAATTTTTGAGAGGCGAAATGTTCCCAAACCTGCTTCTCATTTTGCTGCAACCACTTTAATTGCATTGCTGCGTATTCTCTTCTAATACTGTCATGTTCATTGGGCAACATTGCATCTATATAATATTGTTGCATTCCGCTCAAAATCATTTGTTGCATAAATACAGGGCTTTGCCCAACTCCACCAAAAGTAAATTCAAACAAGCCATCTGCAATCCGTTTGCCGAAATATTCTGGGCTATATTTTTGGTATAAGTACTTGGGCAAATCGGGCAAGGCTTTATAAAGAGGATGGTCGGCACCTAGGAAATGGTCGAGGCTAAAACAGATAGCTTTTTCGAACACGCCTCCATAAGCTCTCATTCCATTAACTACAGTGATAAGGGCTGGGAGTTGGCCTTGTGGAAAATAGTATTTGAACCTGCTATATACTGCTGCTCCTACTTTGTCTAGTTGTTTCAGGTCTTTAAACTTCTCATGCACGTCCTTCATCAAATTACGCATGGGGTAATTATGAAAATAGAAATGTTTGAATGAATCGAGCACCAAAGCTTGGGGCATATCTGGATTTTGACTAAGCACAACTTGCGATGCCCAGCCATAAAAAAAATTCGGGTCTGCTTTTTTTAAACTATCGGTGAACTTAAAAAAATCTGCTTCCTTCATATTCCATATACGCTCGTCGAGCCGCACTATGGTTGGTTTATAGGCTTCTTCATCCACCCTAATATCGAGCCTATCGTTTTTACAATTGCAAATAAAAAGCGTTAGCAGACAAAGGGTTGAAATATTTCTCTTTGTTTTAAGGTTCATAAGTTACAAATTTGCACTTTAATAAATTAGTGGGTGAAAAAGCCCACAAACATACACCTAACGTATAAACCTCTAAATTATTATATATGAAAAAGTTTTCAACTGTATTGATCATGCTTGCTATTTATAGCACCTCATTTTCTCAATCTGGCAAAAGTACTCCTAAAGCCCAGCGTTTTGGTTTCCGTGCATCTGGCAATTTATGTTGGATAAAATCTACCGACAAAAATTTAGTAAATGATGGCATGGCATTAACTGGTAGCTATGGTTTCAATTACCAAGAAAAATTAAACAAAACCCTTTGGTACGAAGTAGGAATGGACGTATCGAGAATTGATGGAAGGCTTTCAAATAATTACATGCAAACTTTTAAACGCATTACCCCTGCCGATACCATTATGACCAATAAAGCTTCATATAACATGAAGTTGAATTATATAGAGATCCCTTTTTCATTTATTGGCAAAACTAGTGAGATCGGTTATATGACCTATACTTTCCAAGGCGGGCTAACCCCCGCATTTTTATTGTCACAAAATGCAACTATTAATTATAAGGATTCCATAGGTACCACAAAAGAACTTGCCACTGGCAAATTAAATTCTAATCGCCCTGATGATTATGTATCAACTACTGATGATATCAATTTTTTCAGAATGGGATTTGTAATGGGTGCTGGCGTTGAATATGCGTTAACCAAAGATGTTTCTGTGGTAGGCAATCTTAGGTATAGCAATGGGCTTTTCAGAGTAAACAAATTTACAGGGTACGACGCATTCCGCACCAATTACTTCGCTTTAAGTGTAGGTATCTTATTCTAGTAGGTTAAAAGTGAGCTTCGACTTCGCTCAGCTTATCAATGTTGAGGAGTGAAAAATGATTTTAAATTCTTATATTAGCTAAAGATAATTTCTTCTCCGTGCCAAAAATAGCCCTGGCTCAGATTAATCCCCATGTGGGAAACATCAGGTCAAACCTCGATAAAATTATATTATATACTAAAGATGCGGCCACACAGGGTGCTTCTTTGGTAGTATTTCCTGAGCTTGCAATATGCGGCTACCCTCCCCTTGATTTATTATATTTCGATGATTTTGTAAAAAGCTGCAAAGATGCAGTAACAGAACTTGCATTATATTCACACAATATAGGAATTATTGTTGGCGGTCCTTCTGTTAATAATAATGACGGAAAGGATTTATATAATTCGGCTTATTACATACACCAAGGCGAGGTAAAGCAAATAGTCCACAAAACCTTATTGCCCACTTATGATGTGTTTGACGAGTACCGATATTTTGAACCTAACAGATTATTCAGCACAATTAATCATGAGGGAATAAAGATAGCTCTCACCATTTGCGAAGATATTTGGAACGTGTCGAATGACTCATTATATACACAAAACCCGATGTCGCAATTGGCAGATGCTGATTTAATGGTAAACATTTCAGCTTCGCCTTTTTCCTATGCCCAACCAAATCTTCGCTCGCAAATTTTGGAAGCGAATGTACACAAATATAAAATGCCCATCATCTATGTGAACCAATGTGGTGCGCATACAGAACTTATATTTGACGGTGGCTCCATGGCGATTGCCACAAATGGGAATCATGTTTTAACATTGAACGAATTTGAAGAATCACTGTCTTTTGTTTCTACAGAAACGCTGTTTGATTCTGTTCAAAGTTTTGCAAAAACAGAAAGTACACAATATGAACTTATTCATGATGCACTCATACTTGGCATCAAAGATTATTTCCAGAAATCAGGTTTTACCAAAGGTATTTTGGGATTATCAGGCGGTGTGGATTCAGCTTTGGTTTTATATCTCGCCTCAAAAGCTTTAGGTCCTGAAAATGTGTTGCCGGTAATGATGCCCTCGCAATATTCGTCAGATCACTCCATTTCCGATTCAGAATTGCTTTGCCACAACCTTGGAATTAAAAATACAACTATTGGCATCAAAGATATTTATGATCAGTTCATTGAAATACTCGAACCTCATTTCCAAAATAAGCCAGCCAATACTGCCGAAGAGAATATTCAATCGAGAATTAGAGGTTTGCTTCTTATGGCCATGAGCAACAAACACGGACATATATTACTTAACACCAGCAACAAAAGCGAATTGGCTGCAGGTTACGGAACCTTATATGGCGATATGTGTGGCGGCTTATCTGTAATTGGCGATTTATATAAAACGCAAGTTTATGAATTATGCGATTATATAAATCGTGACCAGGAAATTATCCCAGCCAATATACTCACCAAAGCCCCATCAGCTGAACTACGTCCCGACCAAAAAGACAGCGACTCACTGCCCGACTATAATATATTGGATGCGATACTGAAACTGTACTGCGAAGAAAACCAAAGTGCCCGACAGATTATTGAAAAGGGCTTTGATGCTGATATCGTGAAGAAGATTCTGCATTTGGTAAACAGCAGCGAGTATAAAAGAAAACAAACACCACCTATCTTAAGAATATCCCCCAGAGCGTTCGGAATCGGACGGTTTTTGCCGATAGTTGCTTCCTATAATTTGTAAGTGCTTGGAAAGCATAGGTACAAATTTTAAAAAATATTTTTGCCTAAAATACCTCTCTGCCTATATTTGCAGCCCGATAAGCGAGAGTAGCTCAGTTGGTAGAGCATCACCTTGCCAAGGTGAGGGTCGCGGGTTCGAGTCTCGTCTCTCGCTCAATCAAAAAGGTGTTAGTGTGATTCACATCGACACCTTTTTTGTTAGAGTACAAAAGTTATTTGAATATATGCCCGGGTGGTGAAATTGGTAGACACGCAGGACTTAAAATCCTGTGGCTTTACGGCTGTGCGGGTTCAAGTCCCGCCCCGGGTACATCATTTAAAGCTCTGATTTTCAGGGCTTTTTTTATTACAGCTGTCCTCGATTTCCTTCTGAACATCCAATATATAAATACAGAAACGCACACAATGTATTATCAGCAATTAGAAGAATTATCAAAAATACTATTTGCTTTAATCAAACAATTAGAAACCAAATAAAACAGTGCCGGTTTGAGTGTGGAGTGCGAAGCACACACTATTTTTCTGTCACACTCACACTTTACACTCACACTGATGATTACTATTCACGGAATAAAAAATTGCGATACCATGCAGAAAGCTTTTAAATGGCTTGATACACGTAAAATAAAATATAGTTTTTACGATTATAAAATAGCTCCGCCAAGTGATGCTATGATAAAAGAATGGCTTAAACAAATCCCAATTATAACATTGGTGAATACACGATCAACCACTTATAAAAACCTTTCTGCTCACTACAAAACTGATGTATTGAATACTGCAAAAACTATAACTATTATACAAGAAAATCCTTCAATTCTTAAAAGGCCAATTTTGGATATAGATGGGAAATATATAATCGGATTTGATGAAGAGAAGTGGGAGAAGGAGTTGGAATAGAGGGTAGATTAATGCACCCTATCCCCTCTCAGCTCCAATCCCGCCAATATCTTCGCTTCGCCTTCCAATATTTCTTCCCATCTTTCATTCACATACTTTTCGGGCATAAAATCTTTGGCCAAATCTATATACATCGCATAATGTCCCGCTTCCGAAATCATAAATTCATGATAGAATTCACGAAAATATTTGTCTTCCATATTTAACGATAATACTCGAAACCTTTCACAACTTCTTGCTTCTATCATGGCATTAATTAATAGATTTTCGCAAGTATTATTACTCCTATTCCCCCCACCAAATTTTAGCTTTAATAATTGTATTACATATTCATCTTTCCGTTTATGGCCGAGTGGTAAATTGCGTTTTTCCAATTCTTTTAATACTTTTCTAAAATGCCCCCACTCTTCTGCTACCAATGCCGCCATTTCACTAACCAATCGTGGGTGCCAGGGACAAAAGTTTATCATATTAATTCCCGATGTTGCTGCTTTTTGTTCGCAATAGGCATGGTCGGTCAATATTTCACCAAGGCTTTTTTCGGCTATGTTTGCCCAGCGTGGGTCGGTGGCTAGTTTTAGTTTTAACATTTTCGGGATTCGGGATTCAGGGGTTGGCAACTGATAATGGTTAATGGCTTACGCCAGATTTACTATTATTGTTTTGTCTTTATACTATATACTTTTTACTACTTCGGATTCGCTTTCATTATCATACCTATTTCTGTGCTGAACTCGATGAAAAATCGTGTTGCATGAATATTGGCACCGGGTCTATACCCATTCCTAGGCCTTATCCGGGTTTATTGTCCAGCATATTCCATGCATTTATAAGCTGTGTTATACTATTATAGTGTAATGCAATCGAACAATTTTTTTTAATGCCTGGGATTTTTTTTTCAAACAAGGCAAAATCCCAAATCTTTCTAGGACCCGCATAGTACCGTTCGGTATTGCCATTGTTATCGGCATATTGTATATTGTTTTTTTGGTACCCGATTCTAAATCCTGTATCTTTTGTAATACTGCCATAGGAAGTGAAACCGAAACCACTATACAATGTTCCCATGTATGCATAATAATGTATGTCTACACCATTACCGAGTGAGCTGCGAGCATCAATACCTGGCCCGTTTATATGCATATTGGAAGTTTCAAACTGTGCTGTGGGCATGATAATAAGCTTTTTCAATAAGCATATACCTATACCCAATCGGAAAGAAAGTGATTGATTCAAGTGACCCGTATAACCCTGAGGAGCTGCATTAAAATCCAAAGGTATTGCAAAATTGGCATAAGCATACTTCCCCGGTACATCCATTCTAATGGGGATAGATAAATGCGAAAACTGTTTCTTCTGCACACTGTGAATCTGAAAGCCGGGGTTTTTGTTTTTCCAAGACCATATACCTGTATCAATCGACACATTGGTAACGCCCAATCCAAAACTCAGCACACCCGGATTCCAAGGACAAAAAATTGATTGGGATTTGCCATTGAAACTAGCTACGCAAACCAAGAAAATGAATGCTACTTTTTTCAACATAGTGGGGCGAAGATAAAGAGTGAAAAACGAAAGTGAAAAGCTTTTTTATAGAATTAGGCTCTGCGTAACAAAACTTTGTAATTAGCTTATAAACATACAAATATGTCTTATTATTGTGGTTAAATTTTTATTATTAATTAATATGATTAAAAACTACAAACGTATTATCTATTGCCTCTTCGCCATTGCATTCACAAGTGCCTTGGCTGATACGCTTAGCAATAGTGCCCCCGCATCGTCATCCGGTGCACCGGGCGAAGCGGATTGCACCACCAGTGGCTGCCATGAATCTTTCGCTTTAAATAGCGGACAGGGTGCTGCAACTATCATTATCGAGAATGGAGCAACTAGTTATATTCCTTCAAAAACATATACTATTGTAGCTGAAACTACTTTCCCCAATTTAAACAGGTTTGGATTTCAGTTAGTCGCAATAAAAGATAAAGACAGTAGCAATGTGGGAACGCTTAATTGCACTGAGCAATCTAGAACGCAGATAATTAAGGGTGACAACAAACTAGCAAGTAGAAACTATATGACTTATACTTTTGATGGCAGCACTGCTTTATCAAAAGGAAGTAATAAATGGCAGTTCAATTGGACAGCTCCATCAAGCGATGAAGGGAAAATCACATTCTATCTTGCAACTATAGCTGCCGATGATAATGGCAGTGATTTGGGAGACTATTGCTATACAAAATCATTGAGTTTAAACTCCTCCCCATTGGCACTTAATAATGAAATTGAGAATAATTTCAAACTGGACGTATATCCAAATCCTACAAAGGGAAAAATTGCAATATCATATGAGATAGAAAAACCAAGCACTGTGCAAATAGAACTATATGATTTACAAGGCAACAAACTTCAACAACTTTCTTCCAAAGCCACATATGGTAGGCAAAGTACGGAGTTAGATTTCATGAAAGAATATGAAGCAGGTATATATTTTATCAAATTAAATACTGGTAATAAAAGTGCATTCAAAAAAATTATTATTTTTAATTAATATATAATATGAAAAAATTACAAATTATAGCATTTGTCTCTCTCAGCATAGTGTCTTTTTTTAGTTATACATTAATAGGCAAAGGCGATGGCGGTCCTCCTTACAATACCAAAGCACCTGGAGAAAAATCGTGCAGTGGTGCTGAAAGTCCTAACGCTTGCCATAGCGGTGGAGCAGCTGATAATTCTGGGTCAGCTACCGTTTCTATCATATTCGACAATGGGAATACAACATATGTTCCCGGTCAAACTTATATAGTTAAACCTCGCATTACACATCCATCTCTAAATAAATTTGGATTCCAGATTGTATCTATTCGCAATAGTGACAATAAAAATACAGGAACAATCACCTTAATTGACACCTCAAAAACCAGAATGCAAAGACCAACTTGGGGTTCGTATCAAGACCGCTGGTATGTGATGCACAAAATTGCGGGCACCTCTGCTGTATCAGCCAATACAGGCGAGTGGACCTACAAATGGAAAGCACCAACTACCAATATAGGAGATATTACATTTTATGCTTGCTATTTGGCAGCCAACAGCGATGGTACAAATGATAAAGATGACCAATCTTATTATACCAAACTTGTAATTACTCCCTATAAAAATGTGGGACTCGCTGCATCTACTAATAACATATCAGCTTTACCAGTATACCCAAATCCTGTAAAAGATAATATCAATATATCTTTTCAACTTGCAACTGCTCAATATGTAGATTTTGCTATTGTAGATTTGAATGGGAAAACAGTATATAATACCAAGCAAAAATTTGATTCTGGTAATCAAAACTATAATATCAATAATTCAAATTTGAGTTCTGGAATTTACTTATTGAAATTGCAAGGTGAAGGGTTTTCTAATGTTCAGAAAATAATAGTTGAATAGTTTATTTCGAATTACTTTTAAGCAATAACTGTATCTGCTTGTCCTGTTCGGCTACATTTTTTTAGGTTCCTCTGCTTGTTTGCTGAGTTCCTGAACCCCAGTCAGAGCAACTCCCGCAGGGTCGATAGTACTTATTGAAGTACTATTAATTCCAGTATTAAATAACTGATAAAACTGTTGGGCCCTGGGAGCAATATGATATTCACCTACTGTTCCTCTGTACATCCAACGGGTTATATTTAGCAAATTGATTTTATTCAAAACTTCATTGCTATTAAGTGCCGTAATATTTTCCTTTAAGTTGACAGCTGAGGCGTTCGTCCATGATCCCCCACCATTAAGGTGCGCACCATTAGAGGAAGTAGTTCCCACCTGAAAACAACCCGAACTAGTAGATGTTCAACCAAAATACCAAGCAGCAACATTTGTATTTCCAAAAGACATATTATTGGTGGCATTCACGGAGGCATTATAGCCTATTACGATAGCATTTTTTATATTGCTGTAGCCAACATCGGCACTATAGGCCAAAGCGGTATTATTATTCCCTGTTGTATTGGAAGTAAGCGCATAAGCTACAAATGACGGCAAAATAATCTTCTCTTCAAATACAACTTCTATATAATCTTCCTTTGCCTTAAAATGGCCAGGCTCATGTGATAACACAATTTAAAAATGTACCAATAATTCCTATTTAAAAATCAAGGCCAATGTCTCTTTTTCTAGCCCCATCTTTTGGGAGCGAAAATTAAGACTTTTTTAATTCCCTCCCGTTAAATTTAATGTGACCCCAAGTATCATCAAATATTTTTTTAAAAAAAAGCCCCACTCTTGCGAGCGGGGCTTTAAATAATCCGGCGACGACATACTTTCCCAGATTTTACTCAAGTATCATCTGCCCTGATTGGCTTAACTTCTCTGTTCGGAATGGGAAGAGGTGGACACAATCGGTATAATCACCAAAAAGATCTTAAAAATTCTTATTCGAGACTGAAAATGAATTCAGTTTTTCGAAATATTGACATGAAAAGGAAGAAAATGCAAGAAGTATTATACTTATACTGCGTTAAGGTATAAAAAATTTATTAAGTCTTCAGACAATTAGTACTGGTTAGCTTTGATGTTACCACCTTTACACTACCAGCCTATCAACGTAGTAGTCTACTACGGTCTTCAATGATATCTCATCTTGAGGTGAGTTTCATACTTAGATGCTTTCAGCATTTATCTCATCCATACTTAGCTACTCTGCACTGCGGTTGACACCACAACAGATACACCAGAGGTATGTCCAACCCGGTCCTCTCGTACTAAGGTTAGGTCCTCTCAAATATCAAACGCTCGTATCAGATAGGGACCGAACTGTCTCACGACGTTCTGAACCCAGCTCGCGTGCCACTTTAATCGGCGAACAGCCGAACCCTTGGGACCTTCTCCAGCCCCAGGATGTGACGAGCCGACATCGAGGTGCCAAACCTCCCCGTCGATATGAGCTCTTGGGGGAGATCAGCCTGTTATCCCCGGCGTACCTTTTATCCTATGAGCGATGGCCCTTCCATACAGAACCACCGGATCACT
>CANJUD010000009.1 GCA_947477885.1 Bacteroidota bacterium | reverse complement strand
TTGGCATTTCTTTTATTGCCATAAAAGGGCTAGTCAGTGATAGAAGCATTAATACGAGGGCAACGATTCCAAATATTTTAAAGCTATTGTTAGTAAATTTTTCAAATAAGAAGAATACACAAGCACCAATCAATGTAGGCAAAATACTAGAGATGATTATATTGACTATCGTTAATGGTTCATTCGGTTGAACAAAAACTGTATCAGAGATTACGCCTACCGAATGAAAAATAAAGAATAGGAGTGAGTTGAAGATTAGTGATACGCAAGAAGCAATTGCTCCTGCTGTAATGATTTGTTTGAAATTAATTTTTTTTATCATGATATTTTTTTTGAAAGGTGAAAATTTAGTTTAATGCTGGATAATCTATATATCCAAGGTCTTTGCCTCCATACATTGTAGCTCTTTCTAGTTGGTTTAGTTCTGCATTGATTTCAAAACGTTTTGGTAAATCAGGATTCGCTAAAAATAATGTACCATAAGAGATAAGTTTCGCAATACCTTTTTCTAATTCTGCTTCGCCTGTTTCTTGTGTGTAGCCACAATTTGCAATAACAGTATGTTGCGTTTGTTTGCCAAAAGTTTCAACAGAATTTGTCGGATATTGAGGGAATTTGTCGGCAGGAAATGGCACATTCATTATATGAATATAAGCCAATGGCATTTTGTTCAGTTCTGTTATAAGTAGTGTAAATTGTTCTACTGGGTTTTGGTGTATAATTGTGTTGTAAGTGCTTGTTGGCGATATTCTGATAGCTACTTTGTCGCTACCAATACCATTAACCAGCTCTTGCATTATTTCTAATACAAAACGATTACGATTTTCATTGCTTCCGCCATATTGGTCAGTCCTTTGATTTGCACTTTCTGCTAAAAACTGATTTGGCAAATAGCCAAATGCTGAATGAAGCTCTACTCCGTCAAAACCTGCTTCCATTGCATTTAAAGCAGCTTGTTTATATTCTAGAATAATGTTTTTTACTTCTTCTGTCCTTAATGCTCTTGGCGTTTCATAATCTTTCATTCCTTCCATTGTGAAATGCTGTTGTCCTTCAATTGCAAATGCTGAAGCAGAAACAGGTTGTTCTCCATTTTTTAAGAGTGAATGTCCAACACGTCCTGTGTGCCATAATTGAGCATAAATCACACCTCCTTTTTCGTGAACAGCTTGAGTAACTTTTTTCCAAGAAATAATTTGTTCTTGTGTGTAAATGCCAGGTGTAAGCGGACTTCCAATGGCTTGTTTGGAAATATTTATGGCTTCACTAATGATTAAGCCAGCACTCACTCGTTGCGTATAATACAATATTGTAGAGTCGCCTACAATTCCATCAAAATTGGCACGGCTTCTTGTCATTGGGGCCATAACCATACTATTTTTAAGTGTGTTATTCCCCACTTTTATTGCTTCTAATAATTTCATTTTTTACTTTTTTATAAATTAAATTGCAAAGTTAAGTTCATTACTTTACTTTTGCAAGTAGTTACACTATTGTACAGTAGTAACCCAAAGTAAAGCATTGAATGAAATCAATAGGTTGTGAAAAATAAAAAAATAAATATTTCTCAAAATACTTGCTCTTTAAAAGATGTATTAGACATTATAGGTGGAAAATGGGCAATGCCAATTATTTATCACTTATCAAAAGGTAAAATGCGTTTTAAAGAATTAGAAAGAACTGTTGAAGGAATTAATACTAGAATGTTGGTCAAGGAATTAAAGAATATGGAAGCTAATGGAATTATTACAAGAGAAGTCTTTGCTACTGTTCCGCCAACTGTTGAATATACTTTGACGAGCAAAGGTGAAAAATTATTACCAAGCATTGTGTCTTTGCATACTTGGGGTCAAGAATTTACTGTCTGATTGTCTGTCTCGTTGTATTACCGCAGCCCATTGAAGTAAAGCCGCAGTTTCGGTGATTTGCTTCAGCGAACAGGGCTTGCTGCAGGTGTGGAATTAGAATTCCGTCTGCCCAGAATCATTGCTCAATAATTAAATAAATGTACAAGTTTAAAACCAAAAGCCCAATTGCTTCCGTCCGTCGAAACGAACAACGTCACGCCTCACTTGCAGCAAACCCCATGTTATCGGTTGGGCATTTTGCTGAATTTATGTTAGTCGGCTAAGCCTTTTCCGTCAAGTATTTGCTGTAAATATTTTTCAATTCTTGCTTCTCTTGTCTTCGCTTGTTTAGGTGCAGAAAAATAAAGCAAATAACCTCTTTGTCGTCCTGGTGTCAGGGCTTGAAAAGCTTTTTTTAATTCAGACATATCGTCTAAAACAGCTTGAAACTCTTCGGGTGTTTTATATTCAGTTGTCTTTTTTAATTCTACTTTCAGTCCTGCTTTTTCAAGTGCAATCGCTTCTTTAATATAGGACTTAATTGTTGATTTACTTTTTAGGATTTCTTCAACACTTTTAAATCGAATTTGTCTTGCCGATTGTACATTTTCAGTTTGTTGCACTAAAATATTTTTTGTGTCTTTCAACAAAGCCCCTTGCATAAATAATAATGCACAATAGCCTTTAAAACCGTGTATTAGAACAATGTTGCTTTTCCCAACTGTGTAACAAGGACAACCCCATTTCAATTCCTCTGCAAGCCCACAGTCAAGTACAAGCATTCTTAACTCTGAATACGCTTCCTTCCATTTTGTTTGTTTATTAAAAAACCAATCTGTCTTTGGGTTCATTGTTTTAATTTATTAATTCTCTTTGTCGCTAACGAAGAAGGGATTAACGAAGTTTTTAAAAAAGGGGGGTTAGATCTACAACTGTTTGTATAAACACCACTGTTTGAAGTTTCGATGCAGGTTGTCCGAAGCACTCTACATTCAATGCTTTGTTGGCGCAAGTTCCTATGTCCTGTGCGGTGGCTTGCAAGCTCTTTTTATTTTTTCGTGTAGTTGCATTGTGCGAAGGTAAAATAAAATGTGCTTGCAAATGAATTGGCGTTAATTACAGGATAAAATATTATTTACTGTAAAATATTTTGCAACCTATAGTATTCGTAATAGGTTTAGACGATTTTTATTTTTTAATGACTTTTTCAGTAGTAGTAATTTTATTTTTATTGGATGTGATTTGCAAAAAATAAATTCCATTTGATAAGTATGAAAAATCCTGTGACTCAATTTTATTTCCTGAATAAATTATTTGCCCTAAACAATCAGTTAATTTAAAATTTTCATTTTCGGATTTTGATTGAAGATGAATATATGAAGAGAAAGGGTTCGGGTAGATAGAATTTGTTTGATTAATGTTTTCCATATTATTTATCCCCATACTGCTGTTGCAAAAGGTTCCTGCACCAATTAAGTTGGTCATTTCATTACATAAGTAATTGTAGTTAAAGAGGTCTTTTGCAGATAACATTCCGATGAGCAAGTCATTTGTTTCAAATGAATCAAGCGATAGATTATAAAACTCCTGATGACCATAATCAAAATTCAAAAGTTTATAATCCATATTCCGTATTGTTTTTCCATCTGTTGAATCAGGTATTAATTTAAAATCTTCGGTAAATGCCCAAGGTCGTATTTGGGTTGCCTGATTTTTTATGATTGGCAAAGCACTTTTACTATCAACAGGTTTGTTTAATGGAATTTGCGATTGCCATGTTGTATCGCCAAACAATTCTATCACTGTTGCAAATATATCTGCCGTATTTATCAAAGCATCGCTTGCCCTGTTTGGATTTATAACCGATGGTCCTGAAATAAGAAAAGGAACATGAACACCATATTGATAAATGGTTCCCTTAGCTCGGCTTGTATCTGCAATTTGAGCAGTGCGTGGAGTGTTTCCGTTATCACCTATAAAAATAAAATCAGTGCTATCCATTCTATTCATCACCGTTAATGAATCAAAGAGCCGACCTATTTCATGGTCAAGTGCTTCTAAATCTGCTTTGAAATATTCTTTTGGATTCGCATTTATATTTTGTTGTGTTCCTTTTAAGGCAGCGTTGGAGTAAAGTCCTGCTGGCGGCAAATGAAGTGGTTCATGAGGCGCATTAAATGCTAACCACAAAAAAATAGGTTTTGTGTTTTGAGTTTTTATCCATGCAACGGCATTGTTTACATTTTCTGAAGTTGCATAATTGGTAACAGTGATTGCTACTCCGTTAGTATATTTTTTCCAGTTGGTATAGCTTGGAAGTTGCCCGATAAATGGTCCTTCAAAGTGGTCGTAACCCATTACATTAGGATATAATAAATGAGAAGCCGGCATGGGTTGATGCAAGTGCCATTTCCCAACATCTGCTGTTCCAATATTTGAATTGTAAATTTTCAGTAATCGCGGAATAGTAATTTCAGCGGTGTCTAATTGATTTGAGCCACCAAGACCACCAACTATTCCGCCTACACCCGTTCTAAAGCTGTATCTTCCTGTGAGTATACCTGACCGTGTAGCCGAACATACAGGATTAGACATTGCATTGGTAAACCGAATACCTTTTGACAAAAGACTTCTAATGTTTGGAGCATCTATTGTGTCAACATGGTCTTCATAAAAACCAAAATAATCAGGACTTAAATCATCAGCAATTATTAAAATTACATTGCGTTGTGCATTTATATTCAAGGCAGAAATGAAAAGGGCAAAAAAGAATAGTATTTTTTTCATGTTGTATGTTCCATTTGTTTTGCAGCGGCATATATCCTGTCCAGCCATCAGTTGTAATTGCTGCACCAATAGATATATGTTTGTCGAATATTTTCTCAAGTTCTTTTGCACTGTAATCGACGATACCCACTCCATAGGCTCTGCCCATTTTACCTTCGCCTAGGATTTCTACAGCGATGCTGAACAGTTTTTTGTCACCCTTGTTCCGTCCCTGGCTGCCCGTGTCTTTGCCACCAATAGCACACTCATCTACATCAACATCTCCTGTAAGAGGGGCACTGCCCGTAGACTTCATAGCCTCTTGTATCTTGCGTTTGAATGCCCAGCATGTTTTTTGGCGAAGGCCAAGCTCATCAGACAGGCTCGTTGAGGAAACACCCTTTTTGTGGACGCTAACTCTATAACATATATGAAAACTTTTGAGCAGTGAGAATTTCAACTTGTGGAAGATAGTGTTGCTAGTTGGTGATGCATCATGTCCACAGCTTTTGCATCTTATATATGATGCATTATGCCCCTTGTATTGCTCTGTTGAGCCAAAACGTTCACAATTGTAACCATTGCCCCATTTGAGTTGCCACAGATAATCAGAACAGTCTTGGTCTGTTTTAAATCTGTCTGTGAACTCCAAATAATTCACGATTTTAAAATCTAATATATCTTTTTTCATACTGGCAAATCAACTGTATATATTTTACAGGTTGTGTCTTTTGTAAACTATGTGCCTAATACTTTAAATATATTATATTCTGGCTGCGGTGGCTTAGCTGAGTCGAAACCTTACCGCCACATGGTAGATTATCCTAAAGCTACTCTCTTAAAAGCAGTAATAGTTAAGCCCTTGCTTTGTCCATCAAGCATTTGTGCAATTGTTTTTGAGCCGTCTTTCACAAATTCTTGGTTTAGCAAAGTGCTGTCTTTATAAAACTTATTAAGTTTGCCCAAAGCAATTTTCTCAAGCATTTCCTCAGGTTTGCCTTCGGCACGTGCTTGGTCTTTGCCTATTTCAATTTCGCGTTTAATAGTTTCTTGGTCCACACCATCTTGGTTTACAGCAATAGGGTTCATGGCAGCTACCTGCATTGCGGCATCTTTACCGGCTGCGGCAATAGCATCATTAACAGCTTGGTTCATCGCTACCAATACGCCCATTCTATTATGGCCATGTATATAAGCAGCTACTCCCTCCGCATGAATTATTTCGTAACTATTTATATCTATTTTCTCCCCTATTTTTCCTACCTGCTCGGTAAGTCTATCGGCAATGCTAAGGCCATTAAGATCTAAAGCTTTCAATGCTTCTAGGTTATCAGGTTGTTTTACCAAGGCAAGGGTAGTAATTTCTTTGGCAAAGTTCACGAAGTCCTCGTTCTTGGCTACAAAGTCAGTTTCGCAATTAAGCGATACTATTACACCTGTTTTGCCATCTGGGCTAGTCTGGGCAATCACCGCACCTTCCTTAGCATCTCTATCGCTGCGGCTTGCTGAGATTTTTTGTCCTTTTTTACGAAGATTATCTATTGCTGCTTCCATGTCGCCATCGGCTTCAGTTAGAGCTTTTTTGCAATCCATCATTCCTGCACCTGTCAAGGTGCGTAGCTTGTTTACATCTGCTGCTGTAATGTTCATTGTATTATTATTTATTTAATGTTTTTTTGGTTTGATATTTAAAAAAAATGGGCTTAACCGTTAAAAGCTAAACCCATAAATATTGTATTAAGCGGGTTTTAGTCAGCTGATTCGTTCTCTTTGGTTTCAACCACAGCTTCTTGGTCTTGCTCTTCTTCACGATCGCGTTTACGCTCTTGCATACCTTCTACTATCGAATCGGTAAGTGCACCAACGATAATAGCGATTGATTTGGCAGCATCATCATTTGCGGGTATTGCAAAATCAACTTCCGATGGGTCAGAATTTGTATCTACTATGGCAAAAGTTGGAATATTAAGTCTTTGTGCTTCGGAAATGGCAAGGTGCTCACGCATAATGTCAACTACTATAAGAGCAGCTGGCAAACGGTTCATATCAGAAATACCGCCAAGCAAACGCTCAAGTTTTATCTTTTCGCGTTCAACCATCAAGCGTTCTTTTTTGTTGATGCTGGCATAGGTACCGTCGGTAGCCATCTTATCCAAGGTCTGCATTTTCTTTACAGATTTACGGATGGTTTGGAAATTGGTAAGCATTCCGCCTAACCAACGCTCAGTAACGAAAGGCATATTTACACGCTTAGCTTCTAAGG
This sequence comes from Bacteroidota bacterium, assembly GCA_947477885.1. Lineage (GTDB taxonomy): Bacteria > Bacteroidota > Bacteroidia > UKL13-3 > UKL13-3 > CANJUD01. The sequence goes on along the minus strand of CANJUD010000009.1, from coordinate 141,044 downwards.
TTACAAGTTCTTTGGCTTGTTTTTTAGTAGCGACGTACATCACTTTACGGCCTGATTTGATAATGTTTTTTAATGCATTACTAGCTTCATCTAGTTTGGCTTGTGTTTTATTGAGGTCGATAATGTGTATACCGTTTTTCTCCATAAAAATATAGGGAGCCATTTTGGGATTCCACTTTTGGGTAAGGTGACCAAAGTGAACTCCGGCATCGAGCAATTGTTCTGTTGAAACTCTTGACATATAATTTTTGTTGTAGCTGTTGTATTAACGTTTAGAAAATTGGAATCTTTTACGGGCCTTTTTACGACCTGGTTTTTTACGCTCAACCATGCGTGAATCGCGGGTAAGCAAATCTTTGGCACGAAGTAAGGTTCTGAATTCTTCGTTGCTTTCTACAAGTGCTTTGGCAATAGCAAGCCTCACAGCTTCTGCTTGGCCTGACACGCCACCTCCATCTACATTGATCATTACATCAAATTGGCCAGTGGTGCTTGTGGTTTCAAAAGGCAACATCACTTGGTAGCGATGTGGGCCAGTGGTGAAATAATTTTCTAAGGTGCGGCCATTAATGCTCAAGCTGCCAGAACCAACTGACATAAAAGCCCTTGCTACGGCTGTTTTCCTGCGTCCGGAAGTGGTAAGTTTTTCCATTTACCTATTTTTTGTTATTAATTTGAGAGCTTTGGGTTGTTGAGCTGAATGTGGATGCTCGCCGCCTGCATACACAAATAGGTTACCATAAATGGCATCACCCAATTTGGTTTTTGGCAACATGCCTCTCACAGCTTTTTCTATAATACGAGTTGGGTGCTTGTCCAACATTTCTTGAGCAGTAGTAAAACGCTGACCTCCTGGATAGCCAGTATGGCGGGTATAAACTTTTTCAGCCATTTTTTTGCCAGTAAGCTTTATTTTCTCAGCATTGATAACGATTACGTTATCGCCGCAGTCCATGTGTGGCGTAAAATCAGTCTTGTGTTTGCCACGAAGAACATTGCTAATCTGTGTACTGACACGGCCTAGTACTTGATCCTCTACATCTACAACAAACCATGCTTTGTTTACGGTTTGCTTATTGGCAGAAATGGTTTTATAACTTAATTCGTTCACTTTGTGTGGATATTTTTTTGGGACGGCAAAAGTAGCACATATTTCCGATTCAGGCAACAAAGTTTTGAAAATATTTTTTAGCTATCTCCTTTGTGAGTTTTAATTAAATCTATCGGTATCGAAAAATAAGGAATAAAATCATAAAAAAAAGGGGCAAGTAATTGCCCCTTTTAGTATTAATAAATTTTGGGTTATTCTTTAATGAGTTTAAATGTAGTCTGCGTTTCGTTGGTGTTGAACTGCAGCAGATAGATACCTTTAGGTGCTTCGTTCAAATTGATATTGATATTGTTGGTACCTTTTTGCAAGTTGTTCACTCCCAAATCAAGAACTGTTTTACCTACCATATCAAATACTTTCAATGATACACGTTGGTTTTGGATTAAGTTCAATGCAAGGTTAAACTCACCAGTTGATGGGTTTGGCCAAATGTTAGCTGAGCCTAAAGATACAGGCAATGAAATGCCTATAAAATTATAGGCAATCGAACTACCTACACATCCATTTGCATCAGTTACCATAACTGTGTAACTACCGCTAGTAGCAGCTGTGTAGTCTTTGCTTGTCGCACCTGATATGGCAGATCCACCCAAATACCATTGATATGACCACCCAGTTGCGGTACTTGCTGAAAGTATATTTCCATTTCTAGTAATAGTTGGAATTGGTTTGGGATTAACAGTAACAGTTGTATCTTTTGAAGCACCTGCACAACCTAACGTATTGGTAACAAAGCATGAATATTTGCCACTTGTTTTAACATTATAGCTTTGTCCCGTAGCCCCAGCAATATCAACCCCGTTTTTACGCCATTGGAATGATTGTGGACTACTAGAAGTAACAGCTAACATCAAACTATCGCCTTCACAGAAATCATTGCTTCCGCTATAAGATATTTGTGGATTAGGACCACCTGTAAAGAATAGGGAAATGCTATTGATAGAGGTGCTTGTGCAACCATTAGAGTTAGTTACTTTCACACTATAATCACCTTGTTGTTTGCCATAATACATCGAGTCAGTTGCTCCTGTTATATCATTGCCATTGAACTGCCACTGATAAGCAGAACCAGTTGCTGTGGTAGCATTTAATAAAATACTATCACCAGGGCAAGCAGAACTTGTTGACGGTTGCTTAACAAATGAATAAGGCGATTGAATAACGATAATAGAGGTAACTGCTGAAGTAGCTTTGCAACCATTGCTATTAGTAACCATACAATAATAATCACCTTCAAAAATTGTACTGTAGCTATTTGATTTGCTGCCATTAAGAATTCCTTTTGTCGACTCATACCACTGGTAAGTGCTGCCAGATACCGAAGGAACTGATATAGCAATACTGTCGCCATCGCAGATGGTAGTTTTACTGCTTGTTGAAATGGTAGTATTTGGAAGTGAATCAATAGATACTTTAACAGCCGTACTCTTATCGTTACAGCCACTACTATTAATTACTTGCACTGTGTAATCTCCTGCTGCCATCGCTGAATAAGTAGATTGAGAAGCACCAGTAATCAAATTGCCATTGAGGAACCATTTATAGAAATTGGCGTTGGTGGAAGCTGATGCATCTAGTTGCACGCTATCGCCTATGCAGAATTTGGTAGTACCATTTGCTTTTACAGAAGCGGTAGGCATGGTGTTAGCAGTAATTGTATAGGTCCCTGAAGTTGCTTTACAACCTGTACTTGTATCTGTTACTTCTAAGTAATAATCACCAGCTTGTTTTGCATATATAGCTGTATCAGTTGCTCCGTTTATTGCACTATTGTTATAATACCATTGGTAAACGTAATTTTTAGTACGAGCATCTATAATTAGGACACTGTCGCCATTACAAAAACTATTTGAAGCTTGCGTTGCACCAATACTTAATTTAGGATAATTTTTTATCGTAATCGTATCAGAGTTCAAACTGCACCCTAGGCCACTAGTAACCTGACAATAATATTTGCCTGGTACAGTAGCATAAAATACAGTATCCGTAGCCCCGTTAATAGCTTTTGGACCATTATACCATTGGAATATTACACCACTACTTTGCCCTGCACTAAGTATCGCAGTATCGCCCGAGCAAAGCACCATGCTGCCCCCCACAAATTGATTAATAGGTACTGGATTGGTTGAGGTAAGTTTTATTATATCTAAGGTGTCATTTATGAAATTGTTATCGCCTGGGAGTCTTACACTTGCCCAAAAGTAGTAATCACCATTTTGCTCCATATTTAACGTGTCGCTAATAGTTAAATTCATGGTATCATTCGGATAAAGTTTCCCTACTGATTGGGTATAAGCAGGAAATGTAAGGGTATCAAAATTTGGTGTCACCACATTGGCATATACCGTAAAGCTGTCTACACTTAAATCAAGAGTGTCACTACCTAAATTTTGAATTTGATATATCATATCCATTTTACGTGCACCCATACAAGTATCAAATGCAGGGGCAACTAATTTGGTTACACCCATATCGCGTGCAATCATTACACGAGGTTCGATCATAAAACGGAAAGTTCCTCCGTATGATATAAAGTCTGTCCAGTTATTATTCCCTGTTGGTGCGGCAGAATAAAACACACTATCTCTAATTTGTGATTCATTTTGAAAGGCAAATCCTACATTGGTTGTTCCAGTTTGTTTTACCCCCACAAAGAAATCCCCATTAACACTTACCGGAGGATTTACAGAAACAACTGATAACCCTCCATTGGTATATGCGGTAGCTGAAGACCATAATAAGGAATTAGGTCGCCCAGTGCTTGTGTTTATAGACCATATTCCAATTTTAAAGGGCTCGCCCGTTGTTTGAAGGTTAATTTTTACCTGATTTACTAATGCATTTTTCGCAGTGTGAAACTTAGCAACAAAATCACCTGTGTTTCCATTGTTGAAACCTACACCTCCTGATGGAGGAGTATTGGCTTCAGAATAACTAAAGGAATTCAAGTTTACATCCTGCATAAAACTCTTAGCATTATTAGCATTATTCATATCGCTACCTAAATATGCAGTTAAGGTGTCAATACCAAATGCACTTGCGGTAAAATTATCAAATCTCACATATACCGAGTCTCCCGATTGCATTGTTTTGTTTATAAAGATTGAGTCAAAGTAATTGTTTGTCCCTGCCGACTGAAGATAAACATAAAAATGACCCATGGTGTCTGAACCTGCATTCAAAACCTTAACTTTAGTTGGTTGAGGAACTGCAAAAGGAATTGGCATCTTGCCTAAGGTATATAAATTAGTTAAAGCCAAATCGAATTGCTGTGTGGGATAAAACTCATAAGTACGGCCACTATCGGGCAATACAGTATTACGGACATTGTGAGCATTTCCAGAATAATGGCCCTGAAGGAAAATAGCTGATGACCAAGCCGTACCCGAAGCTTTATTGACTACTATAACATCTTTCACAGCATTGCTTGAACCCTTTAACCCAACACCCACAAATTTAGCACTACCTCCATTGCCTGAGGCGGTATAGGGGCCATAAACAAATTGAATTTTGTTACTTGTTTCATAAAGTTTAATTTGAAAAGAAATGTTATCAAACTGGATAGCGGGAGTTGTAGTTTTGTCGTGGAAATTATCCCATTGAATCGTACAAACTCTATCTGGAGAAGAGCCGCTAACTTCATAACTAATATCAGCAGTGCCGCTACCTTGTTCAAGGTCATGGTTAAATACAGCAAGTATATCTACATCGCTGCCATTTGTACTGTTAAGTGCCCCATTGCCTGTTATAGCAACGGCAGAATTGTAGAACAATGAAGTAGAAGAAGGGGCTGATGTTCCCATCTTAATAAAACCATTGGTGTTTACAATAAAATCAGTGTAAGTGGTGCCGTTGTAGTCAAAATTAAATCCGATAGAAGTGGCAGAAGAGTTTGCGTTATCCATGTTAGCCATGGAAATGGAGGTGCCATTTGCCCCTAAATTACTCCAGGTGCCTGAAGAATTTCCAGCATTTGCAGGTTTGAAATTTAGCTGAGACCAAGCTGCGGTCGTGATTATAGACAAGCAAAGCAAGGTGATGAATTTAGTAAAAAGTGATTTCATGTTTTATTATTTATATTATGTTAAGACTACAAATGTATTGAACTTTTTTAGTATATAAGTACTTTAGGTTACCTTTTTCACAAAAAATTATGTACACCTGTACAATAAACAAGAATGTACACAAACAGGAAAGGTTGAAATTTCTTATTTCTGTTGGTTTTTCAGTGCCAGTCTCTCTGTTCCAAATTCAATTATTTTATCAATAAAATCGTAGGGTTTATAACCACTCAAAGCACATTGGTGGAAGATGGCTGTTGCAGGCGTCATGCCTGGTAGAGAGTTAACTTCTATAATATTAACCTCTGCTTCATTATTAGAATGAATTTTAACAAAAGCATCTATGCGCGCATAGCCTTCAACTTTCAATAATTTGGCAGCACGTTTCAATTCTGCTTTAACATTTTTTGATATAACTTTTTGGTCATGTTTGTTTTTGGTAAAACGGGGAGGTGTTATATTTTGTCCTTCGCCGGCCAAAAATTTTTCTTCCAAACTTAAGATTGCTTCACCCGCCAATGCTTCACTGGGTTCAAACATTTCATATTTGAGTTTCCCATCTTTATCATAGTGTGTTAAAAGACCACCAGTTATTTCAAGGAAGTGTTTTGCGTTGCCTTTATTGATCAGCGTTTCCAAAAGCACCACATTTTTTTGCGGAAACTCTTCTTTGGGTTTTAAGTTTAATGATTTTGCTTGCTCAGGGGTTATCTCTACTTCATCTCTGAACATCAGATTCACAAAAGCAACGAGTTCCTTTTCAGTATTAATTTTTTTCACAGCCGAGCTGCATCCATCATCTTGTGGTTTTGCAATCATGGGAAAAGCAATGCGTGCCTTGGCTAATTTAAGTGTGACGCTCTGGTTTTGCAGCCACTCTTTTTTCTCAATCAAAAAACTATCGGCTATTTGGAAACCATTCTCACGCAATATATTATTGGTCTCAAATTTATTGATAGTTACCTTAGAGCTTTCCACTCCTGAGCCATTATAGGGCATTCCCAGTTTATCCAATTCCATTTGCAAAGCACCATCTTCGCCAGGGCGACCATGCAGGGCGATAAACACAAACGAAACCATTGCAGGTAATTTTTTATTGGTTATTTTTATACACTTGCTTAGTAATTGGTTGCCGGTATATTTAAGCGTAATTGCTTCGCATTCTTTGCGTATTTTTTTCAGAACAGGATTTTCTTTGTCGCTGTTAATTTTATCTCTAATATCATCCGCATTGTCTTTCAGCATCATATTTACGGGCAATATATATAATGCATGTTTTTTATCATTACCAGTTAAAAATAAGGGCACGGGTAAGTACTTGCTACTACTCGCTAGCTTCTCAAATATATTTCTCCCACTCTCTACTGATATATGTCTTTCGCTGCTATACCCGCCCATCACAACGGCTACCTTTATTTTTTCGGAAAGTAGTTGTTGGCTCTGTTCTATTTTTAGATCTAATTTTTTCAGTAGAGACTGCATATTTCCAAAATTCCCCCAACTGTTTATTCGCTGTTGCAAAGAGGTTCTTAAAATATAAGTGAGAAACTGCGAAGGGTTTAAACCAATCTCAGCAGCTTGGTGGAAGAAAAATGACGATGGCATCATGCCACTAGTAGTATTGGGGTCGTTCAAATATAACTTCCCTTTTGCGTTTATAAAACCATCAATGCGAGCATATACTTGGCAACGCAACAGGTTAAACATCTCGCAACATTGTTCACGTATTTCTTCAACTTTGGCGACTGGCAAATCAATGGGTGTAACTTTGCGAATAAGCCCGGGCAGATATTTGGAGCGGTAATCGAATACTTCTTTTTTCTTTATAATTTCAGTTGGAGGTAATGCTATTGGGTTTCCTTCTTCGTCCTGTATTACAATGCACGAGAACTCTTTGCCTTCTATAAATTGTTCAATGATTAAAGTATTTTCAGTTTGTGTGGCTTGCAATTCCAATACTTCCACCGTCCTGAATTTGCGGTTGAGAAACTGCATCAGTTCTTCGGGATTATATAATACTTTACCATCAACACGAACTGGCAAGCCAAGCCCTTCCCTTATATCAATTAAGCTACGTATATATTGTTCCTTTTGTGCTTCAGAATAATTAAACCATTCATCCTTGGCGAGCGTTTCTATAAAAAATGCTTTGTTTGCTGCTTTTTCAAATACCTCAAATCCATCTTTCTTATCCACTACCGAAACTCCAATAGAACTGCCTTGCGTAGCAGGTTTACAAACAAAAGGGAATCCGATAGTTTTTACTATTTGGTCAAAATATAATTTTCTGTCACCCGTTAACCACTGCTCACGTTCAACAAATACAGCACTTGCAGTATTTGATTTAGCTAAATGTTGCAACCCTTTTTGTATTTTTTTATTGATACCCGCTGCCGATGGGTATATGCCGCTTCCGGTATAAGGAATCCCTTGCCACTCTAGCAAGCCCTGTATGGTTCCATCTTCGGCCATGCCCCCATGCAAACATAAAAAAGCGATATCCATCAGTTCTTTTAAGTCTTCGGTATAAATAGGTTTCCCTATTTCTCTTAATAATTCAAATTGCTGTTCTTTGGCAACTAGCGGCAATGCATCGGCATATATCTGAAAGCCATGTTTACTATGCTGTATGTGCTTGGCAGGAGGATAGAAATCGCGAATGGAGCCCTTATATATATATTGCCAATCGAGCAGGCAGAAATTATTAAAACTGTCAACAAAAATAGGCACGGGCTCAAACAAAGACTTATCAAGATTATCGAAAACAGTGCGTCCGCCAGCAAATGAAACTTCACGCTCACGGCTGCTACCACCAAAAAATACACCTACTTTTATCATATATTATTTAATATCGCAATAAAAATTAGCTGCAAATATACCTATTTGAGTTATTGTTCAATGTTAAGGTTTTTTTTGGAGTTAATATGGAGTTAATACATCCGGATAGCCCTTGAGTTGTGCCAAGTTGACACAGTCCTCCAAGAACATTGCCCCGCAGGGATGTGGGTCTTAATAACAACTAGTCCGCCTCGGCATATCCCAACCTTCTTCTGCAGAAATCAACAAAACTATTCCACCAACACCTTCACCCGATAGCTATCGGGATTCTCTCCCACCCTAAGTATATATAAACCTTTTGGCAAATCGCCCACATAAATAGTGTAACACAGTTGGTTGGTCTCGTTGCCAATAACGAGACCAACCAACTGTGTTACACGTCTTCCCAACATATCATACAGTGCGATGTCTCTCGTTAACTGGTCGGTGGTTCGACTACGCTCACCACTGCCAACCAGAGGCATGTGTGCTAGAGAGGACCACTCCAAATATAATATATCACTGGCAGGGTTAGGGTATACCCGTATGCCATTCTCTGCTTCACTGATATAACCAATGCCTGTGGTATATAGCAAAGACCCACTGCTGGCCTCGCAGCCATTGGCATCCATCACCTGCACATAGTACCTGCCCGAGGGAGGGTGATAGAGTGAGGAAGAAGTATTATATGCGATACTGTCTTTATACCAAGTATAGCTTACAATTTTTCGGGTGGTGACCACATATAAACTATCGTTTGCTTTTTTAATATTGGCAAACAGTTGTGGCAGGAAACTAATCTTAACCGTATTGCTCTGTGCCCCGCAGCCAAATGAATTAACCGCAGCCACATAATAATTATTGGCGGTATCTACTTTGATGCTTTTGGTAGCAACCTGCCCCATATTCCATTTGTAGGAAACTAAGGGAGAGTAGGCTGTATCGCGTTGCTGGGCGGTGAGCATAAAACTATCGCTAAAGCACAAAGGATTGTGTGCGGGACTATCGATGTACACCACAGGTTGTGGCAGTATGCGGAACACCTTTGTTTTATATAAGGAATCCATACAGCCCTCCTTGGTGATATATATCAATTTCGCATTGTAATAACCTGTATCTTGTACTATTAATTTCAATTTATTAGTACTAGCAGTATCATATTGTTTGATGGTATTATTGGGGAACTCAATGGTCCATTTGCGTTGTTGTATGATACTATCCATACCGCTGCTACTATCGGTAAGGGTGATGGTGCTATTGCCGCAGCTGGTGATATAGTTTGATGCAAAAAATGGCGTTACTATTTTTCCAACACTGATATATACCGAATCCTTGACCGAACAATTATATACATTGGTTACCGTTACACTATAGTAGTTTGAGGTTACAGGTTTTAAAAACACAGAAGCGGCCGTATCTCCCGTGCTCCATCTATAGCCCATGCCTCCTGTTACGGTGAGCGTAGTCGAATCCGTGCCGCACCATGATGTCTTGCCATTAATTTTACTAACAGGTATTGAGTTTATTTGTATATAATTAATCTTCTCCAACGAATCTATACAACCCTGCCTGCTTAGTACTATTAACTTCACCGAATAGACTCCCGTATCATTAAACAAAACCGATACATTATTAGTAGTTCCTGTATTAATACTTGTATCTAAACCACTAGCTTTATATATACGCCAAGTACGGTTTATTATAACACTATCAAATTTTGAAGTATCTGAAAGTAATACAGTTTTGGCACCGCAACTTGTGATATAATCTGCTGTAAAACTTGCCTTGGGAATGGTATCTATTATTATATTATGTACTGTTGCCACGCTATCATAGCAGCTAGTGTTCCATGCTTTACAGCTTATGGCGTAATTACCACTTTTATTATATATATGTTGTAACAGCACACTGTCTACTAAGTTGGTGTCTGCTACATATAATAAGGTGTCTGTGCCATCTCCCCATGCCACTTGCAAGGTGTCACTGTATCTATAATTAAGTTTTGCATCTATCGTTTGGTAACCACAGTATATATTTTTATTTGTGCTTAAGGAAACAGTTGGTTTAAACTTGATACTTACACTATCGCCCACCCATTGCAGGTAACCACAGTTGCCCAACTCACAGCCTAGTTTTACATAATAACTACCAGGGTTTTTGTATTGGTGAACCACGCTTTTCCCCACTGCACTATCCCCATCTCCAAAGTACCAGTGGTAGCTTTTGAAGGCACTATCTGCATCTGCGGTAAAACGCAGAGAGTCAAAATTATAGATACAATCTTTTGATCCAGTTATATCAAATTTATTATTGATGCGTTTTATAGGGAAGAAAAAAGTAGGGAAAAAGGAATTTTGCAAGTTTGCAGTATCTGGATAGATACTGAATTTTTCAATTTCTACATTACACCCCTTTCCTTTTATATCAGGATGCTTTATGTAGCTAAAACAGTGACTTGGTAGGCCTGAATCAGATAGCCAAAAGTATATTTTGTTATCTGGTGCTAATTGAAGACCCCAAGATGCATTATAATCTGAGCCATTGGGAACCGATAACGTATATACATTTTTCTTAGAACTATTAATGCTAAATTTATAGGTTTCATATTGGTTAATATCTATTTTATTATTGCCCCAAAAAAATTGATATACAATACTGTCATTGGGCGAGAAACAAAAATATTCAGAATGCTGGCTATTTGTACTACTGCTAGTTGTGAATAACAATCTTTCGTTTGAGCATTTACCTGTTTGAGCATCAAAATCATATATATAATTTCTATCCGTGTTTGTAGGTGATATTAATCCGTTAGTTGATGGCGATATAACATATTTTCCATTATTTGAAAACCGCATATAAAAATCAAAAGATTTGTAACCACCCAGCATCCGACTTGATACAGGTGTGGTATCAATGCCATTTTTTGTGACCAAAAAAGCATTCACAGTGTGAATATTTGTTTTTACAAGCAACCAATAATCTGTGTCATTGGCATGTTTTACAAAGCCAACATTGTTATTATTTAAAGAATCTATTACTATATGAATTGTGGTATCCATATCACCTCTACCGCTGCCAAGCCTTAAATCTATATTGAAGTAATGGGGGTATTTGTTGCTGCCCGCATTGCCCCTAAAGTAATAGAAAGCTGAATCGTCTCCAGGTTTAGGTATTAAAAGATTATAATACGATAGGCTTTGCGGGATATGTTTTAGTAATTGGTTTTGGGCATTATATATATATATTGTGAATGTGCGTATAGTTGGAGCTTGCCATTGCAGTCAGAGATACTTTGGTTGTAGTTATTTCCATATGTATTTTTATGAAAAACTGTAGGAGGACTGGTATTAAAATTCAATCCAATACTACTCCCAAAAGTCCAGTTATTCCCCCTTTGTGAATACACTTCAGTATTGCACAAAACAGATATACCTACTACTATACAATATATAATTTTTTTTAAGAACATTAACGGATGATGTTTACCTTTTGAGTGGTATGGTATCCTGCTTTCAAATCTAACCGCATGGCACACCGCTCATACTCATCGGGCAGATTAGATGCTATAATTAATAATCTATTATTCAAATACTTGTCGAGCAACTCATGGTATGTGGCAATCCCTTCTTTGTCCATATTGGTGCAAGGCTCGTCTAGCATCAGTGCTTTTGAGTCAGAAAACACAGCTAGGGCCAGTTTTAATCTTGATTTCATACCGCTTGAGAAGTTTTTTAGTTGCTTGTGGGCAGATGTATCAAGTTTGCACATCTCTAAGCCTTCAGCTTTTGAAACTGGGGCAATTTGCGATTTCAGTGAAAAATGGAAATCCCAAATCTCGGAGGCCGTCAGTTCCTCAGGTAATTCCATATAGGGGCTAGCAAATGAGCAGAAATTGTATACCTCTTCGCGGTCAATTTTTTTTCCGTCAACTTCCCAATGTATTGCACCCGCACTGGCACTGGTGTATCCATATAACATTCCCAGCAAGGTCGATTTTCCCGTTCCGTTAGGACCCAACAGGGCATATGATTGGGGTTGTTCAAATACATAATTTAAGTTTTTGAACAATACCTGTTGCCCGAATTTTTTTTCGCAGTGTTCTAATTTTATTTTGAGGGCGGTGGTCAAAATAAATGTATATAATATGAGTTTGCGGAAGAACACACCATGCCCCCGCACACCTCACCCCTAGCCCCTCTCCGAGGGAGAGGGGAAACAAGGTGTTTTTTAATTTTGTGTATTATAATTTGCATAAGCCCTCCCGATAGCAATCGGGACATAATTTATCATTTATAGTTCATCATTCTTATTATCTATATACTTTTGTGTTCCTACCTGATACTTGATACCATTTCAATACTTTTGACTATATAATAGCACTGTCCAAGCTTCATTCACTTTTCTTTCTGCTAATAATTGGTGTGCAAGTTCGTGTATTTCTGTTTCGGTTTTTCCTTCAGAAATTTTCCCATTATTATATATATATTCTTCAGTAGGTAATTGTTCCACATTTCCCAATTGTCCCAAATCGTTTCCAGTTAGTATTATACTCTCTCTTATATTTTTTGGTATTTGATCCACCCCAATTCCCTTGTTACGAACAGGTTTTTCAATTTCAAACAATGCATCACCATTTGCCCTGCAATACCAGTCGCCACCCATGCGTGATACCAAGTCAATTTTGTGTGGGTCTATAATACTTGTATCATTATATAATATATTTTCATTTACATGCACCAATATCACTTCGCATATAATAAGATTTCCTGCCCCGCCTTCTGTACCTAGCGGCAGCACTTGATTTACCTTGCACTCCATTTGCACAGGCGATTCTTTTACTCGGTATGGTTTTATATATTGAGAGTTTTCTTTGGTAAATCCAGCTTTAATAAATTCATCTTCTCCTTTTGCATATTCGGTGCTCGCCAAACTCGTTTGCCATACCATATCATGATTGACCATATTGATACAAACTTCTGGCACTTCTATAATATTTTCCAACGTATGTTTGGTGGTATTATCTCTCACTCTTCGTGCCGGAGAAAAAACTAAGATTGGAGGGTTGCTGCTAAATATATTAAAGAAGCTAAACGGACTTAAGTTTGGTTGTCCTTGCGCATCCACCGTGCTTGCAAAACAGATAGGCCTTGGTGCAACAGCTCCTTGTAGCAAAGCTTGCAGTTGCATAGGGGGCATTGATTTGGGGTCGAAGGAGGTCATAAGGATATACGATATACGATATACGATATACGATGTGCTGACGCCTGATTGTTATATTGACTTATACTTGCCTGTGGTTGTGTCTTTTGACCAACCACTACCACCTCTTCCCCAATCGTAAATCGTAAATCGTACATCGTAAATAAAATTATATGTTTTCCTCCACACTTACTTCTGGAGAATCATTACTTGTTTCTATATCATCAGCTATAGTATTTTCTTCTTTGAAAAATATTTTTTGGCAAATTATGATGGTGATTACACCCAAACTAATTGCTGAATCTGCGATATTGAAAATAGGACTAAAAAAGGTAAATGCTTCACTGCCCCAAATTGGTAACCAAGCAGGGAAATGGCCATTAACCATAGGGAAATAGAGCATATCCACCACATGGCCTTGGAAATAACTTCCATCATAAGTATTGATATCGGCAAACCACACACCATAGAAAATACTATCTATAATATTTCCAATAGCGCCTGCTATAATTAAACTCACACATACTATAAAGCCCCAATGTTTTTGTTGGGTAATAGTGCGGTATAGATACCAAAATCCGCCAAACACCAAAACTATCCGTAAAAAAGTAAGGATATATTTTCCTATCTCATTATTATCGCCGCCAAAGGTTAAGCCAAATGCCATGCCCTCGTTCTCCACAAAATATAGGCGAAACCAATCACCCATTATTTTTACTTCTTCGCCTAATACAAAATTTGTTTTTATATAAAACTTAAACCACTGGTCTAGCAACACCACCAGTGCAATCACCGCTAAGGGAGCTGCAAACTTCTTCATCCCAGAACTATTTGTATTGATTATTTTTAGCCTCGATGCTAAGTGTTGCATGTGGCACAGCCATCAATCTTTCTTTAGGGATAAGGTTGCCTGTTACCCTGCAAATACCATAAGTTTTATTTGAAATACGAGTAAGTGCATTCTCCAAATTCTCAACAAATTTTTTAGAACGCATAGCCATAATTCCGAGTTGCTCTTTTTCTAAAGTCTCACTGCCATCATCAATATTACGATAACCACCAGCAGTATCGTCAGTACCATTGGCATTTGAATTTTTTAATTGTTCTGAGAGACGCGAAAGCTCTTTACGGGCTACTTCTAATTTGCTATTTATTAGTTCCTTGAACATATTCAAGTCAGCATCGCTGTAGCGTCTCATTTCATTATCGTGATTGGCCATAATCTCTATTTAGTTTTATTAATTTTTGAAAAGATCAATTCGTATTGCCGTTTTAAAATCTTCCAAATCAACTTCTACTGATTCAGAAATTTGTGCGTTGAATAAAAGCTTTTCTGCTAAAATTTCGTTGCAAATATACGCACCATGCTTTTCTACAACTTGCTGCAAAGTGTCATTAGGGAGTATGTGGACAATTACCCTATCGGTAACATCGAAGCCCTGAGTTTTACGCTGATTTTGCAAGCGATTTACAAGCTCTCTGGCTAAGCCTTCAAGTTTTAATTCATCGCTGATGTGGATATCTAATGCCACAGTCAAGCGACCATTGGATGCAACCTGCCAACCTGGAACATCTTCTGAAAGTATCTCTACTTCGTTGATTTGCAAGGAATAAGTACTCTCACCCAAATTCAAATCGAAAGAACCATTTTGCTCCAATTGGTTTATTTCTGCTTGTCCCATTGCTGCAATTGCATTGGCTGCAAGTTTCATTTGAGCGCCCAGTTTAGCACCCAATAATTTGAAATTGGCTTTGATTTTTTTATTGAATTTCAGATTTTCATCAGTGGCCATTTCTATAGTTTTCACATTCACTTCGCTGGCAATTAAATCTTTCACCAACTCTAAATTGTTTGCCAATTCTGCATTCAACACAGGTATAACAACTCTTTCCAAAGGTTGTCTCACACGGATATTTGCCTTCTTGCGGATGCTCAATACCAAGCTCGATACGTCTTGTGCCAATTGCATTCTCAACTCTAATCCTTTGTTTATATAACTTTGATTAACCTCAGGGAAATTAGCCAAATGCACGGATTGACTTGGATTACGCCCACTTGTATTATTCAAATCAGTAAATAATTTATCAGCATAAAATGGGGAGATGGGCGACATTAAAAGTGCCACAGTTTCCAAACAAGTATATAATGTTTGATATGCTGCGATTTTATCTTCTGTATATTCACCTTTCCAGAAACGCCTGCGGCACAGCCTTACATACCAATTGCTGAGATGCTCGGTTACAAAATCATATATTAAACGAGTTGCTTTTGTTGGCTCATAATCGTCCATGTTTTTTTGAACATTTGCAACCAAAGAATTGAGTAATGATAAAACCCACTGGTCTATCTCGGGGCGTTTGTCCAAAGGCACTTCTGCTTCCGCATAGGTGAAATTATCTATATTGGCATACAGTGCAAAAAATCCATAAACATTATATAAGGTGCCAAAGAATTTGCGTTGCACTTCTTCCACACCATCCGTATCAAATTTCAAATTATCCCAAGGGTCACCATTGAACATCATGTACCAACGCAGGGCATCGATACCATATTTGTCCATCAAAATAAATGGGTCTTCCACGTTGCCTTTGCTCTTACTCATTTTCTCACCTTTTCTATCGAGCACCAATCCGTTTGATATTACATTTTTATAGGCAACACTATCAAATAGCATTGAACTAATAGCATGCAAAGTAAAAAACCATCCACGAGTTTGGTCCACACCTTCGGCAATAAAATCTGCCGGGAAAGTTGTACGTTTATCTATCAGTTCTTTGTTTTCAAAAGGATAATGCAATTGGGCATAAGGCATGGCTCCGCTATCGAACCAAACGTCGATGAGGTCGGCTTCGCGTTTCATTTGTTTGCCAGATTGTGAGACAAGTATAATGTCATCCACATAAGGACGATGTAAATCCAAATTCTCTTTATTGGTAATTTGATTTAAACCTAATGCAGTATTTGCCTTATTAATTTCGGCAAAAAGTTCTTCGATACTTCCTATACAAATTTCTTCTATTCCATCTTCTGTTCTCCAAATTGGTAGCGGCGTTCCCCAGTATCTGGAGCGTGATAAATTCCAGTCCTGTAAATTCTCCAACCAATTACCAAACCTTCCTTCACCAGTTGATTTAGGTTTCCAGTTAATGGTTTTATTCAAGCGAATCATATCCTCTTTTTTGGCTGTGGTTTTTATAAACCATGAATCCAAAGGATAATATAATATCGGTTTATCGGTACGCCAACAATGCGGATAGGTGTGTTCGTATTTTTCTTTTTTGAAAAGCTTTCCTTCTAGTTGTAGTTTTAATATAATACGTTCGTCCACACTCAAATATTCATTAGTGCGAGTTACGATTTCACTAATTAATTTGTTTAGCGGAGAATTATCGGGGAGATTTTTGAGTCGTTCAATTTCCGAATTTCTTTCATCAACAGTTAGATATTGTTCTTTTACATATTCACCAGCAAAGTCTGCAACCTCATCGGTAAACTTTCCTCTTTTATCTACAAAAGTTAATGCTTGTATATTGTTTTGTTTGGCAACTCTAAAGTCGTCGGCACCAAAGCTAGGTGCAATGTGTACGATTCCTGTTCCATCTTCTGTGGTGACAAAATCTCCTATTACAACTCTGTATGCTTCATCGCTTGATAAATTTGAATAAGGGATGAGAGCTTCGTATTTTATTCCTTCCAAATCAGAACCTTTTACTTCTGTTGTAATCGTCCAAGGTAAAATTTTATCTCCAGCTTTAAAGGTTTCAACAGGCTGATTTTGTCCTTCTTCTTTAAAATATTTTGAAGTTAAATCTTTGGCAAGTATTACAGAAACAGGTTCGCCTGTATGTGGACTAACTGTTTTTATTAGATTATAATATATATTCTTTCCAACTGCTAATGCGGTGTTACTAGGTAAAGTCCAAGGGGTGGTTGTCCAGGCTAGGAATGCGGCCCCTCCTATATCCTCCCCTGAGGGGAGGACAACCTTACGGTTCTCCGATGAAACTTTAAACATCGCAACAGCGGTATTATCCTTTACATCTTTATAGGTACCGGGTTGGTTCAACTCATGGCTGCTTAGTCCTGTGCCTGCTGCTGGGCTGTAGGGTTGTATAGTATAACCTTTATATATAAGTCCTTTATCATATAGCATCTTTAGCAAATGCCAGAGACTTTCTATATAATTGTTTTCGTAAGTGATGTAAGGATGGTCCAAATCGACCCAGTAGCCCATACGTTCGGTGAGGTTGTTCCAAGCCTCTTTGTATCGCATCACCGTTTCGCGACAAGCTTTATTATAGTCGGCAATTGATATTTTTTTGCCGATATCTTCTTTGGTGATTTTTAATTCTTTTTCTACTTGCAATTCGACGGGAAGTCCGTGGGTATCCCAGCCGCCTTTGCGGTCGACTTTGTAGCCTTGCAAAGTCTTGTAACGGCAAAAAGTATCCTTTACAGCTCGCGCCATTACATGGTGTATGCCTGGCATGCCATTGGCTGAAGGAGGACCTTCATAAAAAATAAAATTTTCGTTATTGTTCCTATTGTCAACGGATTTTTGAAAAACCCCTTGCTCTTTCCAAAATGCTAGTATTTCTTGTTCAAATTTAGGAAAATCTATTTTGTTGTACTCACTGTATTTTTTACCCATCAGTTATTTTTCTCCGCATCAATTAATCTATATTTAAAAGTAAAAAAGTTGATAGCTACCTGCATTGCGCTGCTTGTTGCTTTCATCTTCTATCGTAATTTCACCAATGGAAACCACACTGCCTGGTCTACCTTCTTTAAAGGTAGATAGCAATGGGTCTTCCATCCATTTGTTCATGGACTTCATAGTGGTATTCAATCCACTTTCGTTACTGAAAACGAGGTTGAATTTCATTACGCGGTAATATTTGAGTTCACCTTTAAAATTGACACGATAAACGCAAACGAAGTAGTAATCGCTAGGCAATGGCAATTTTATTTTGGCTGAATCAAACACATGAATGGTATCTTTCTTGTTGCCTACAATTTCGACAATATATTTGTGGTAAATGCTTTGCCCAGAAATACCCATCAAGGTATCGGCTGATTCTTTGGGTGGTGCATCAAATTGTGCATGGGCAAAGAAGCAAGAGCAGATGATGGTAATAGCTAAGAATATTTTTTTCATTGTAGTTGTGTTTTTTAAAAAATTAGAAAACGCAGTTTGCAAAAATAAAACCGTTTTGGGAAATTAGCACTAACAACCAAATATTTCCCTTGAATTTGTGGTAGTGGCCTCGGCAATTTCTGCCAAAGTTACGCCATAGATATTGGCCAATATTTTGGCAGTTTCTATCAAGTATACGGTGTCGTTACGCTTACCACGGTAAGGCACAGGGGCCAAATAAGGGGCATCGGTTTCTATAACGATATGTTTCAAATCTATCAGTTTTAAAGTATCCCGTAAATCAGTATTTTTATAAGTAACCACACCTCCAATGCCCAACATAAAACCCATTTCAATCACTTCATTTGCTTGTTGCAGCGAACCACCAAAGCAATGAAAAACTCCTTTTAGTCCCACTATTTTTTCTTTTTGCAACAGTTCGATGGTAAGTGCTATCGCTTCTCTGCAATGGATTGAAACGGCATGGTTATTTGCGGCTGCCCATTTGCATTGCGTAATAAATGCATCGGTCTGAATAGCCTCGGTAGTTTTATCCCAATACAAATCAATTCCTATTTCACCAACAGCTACATAGTTTCCAGTGCAATATTCTTTGTATATGATATCCAATACTTCTTTGTAATTTTCTTTCACCTCGCAGGGGTGCAGTCCCATCATGGGTTTCATCATATCGGGGTATTTTGCGGTAAGCGATTTTAATAGCTCGATACTTTCCAAATTCACATTGGGGAGGAACACTCTTTTTATCCCGGCTTCGATTGCAGCAGCAACTACGTCTTCAATATCGGCATTGAATTGAGTGGAATATAAATGGGAGTGGGTATCGGTAAAAATCATGGGGCAAAGTTAGTAGTCAGTGGTCAGTAATCAGTAGTCAGTGCCATTCGGCGTCAGCAACTGACTACTGTTTACAAGTTACTGTTTACTAATTTTTACCCAAACACTTTTATTGAGCTGCAGCAAATAAATTCCCTCAGGTTGCCCACTCAAATCGATCGTATTGTTATTGTTTGCAGTATTATAATATATATTTCTCCCCGTTAAATCATAAATCGTTATATCATTAATTGTATTTTGTGATTCTATATAATATATTCCTGTGGAGGGGTTGGGATATATATAAATACCAGCAATATTTGAAGGGTTATATATTGAACTTTTTAAAGCAAAAACATGTATAGTAGTTGAAGTGTTTTCGCACCCATTTGAATCTATAATGGTTACTTTATAATATCCTATTTGATTGATGGGTAACCTAGGAACTTTGGTGGTGCCTATCAAAACACTATCATGATACCAAATATATTTAGCACCATTGGTATTGGATGCATATAATGTATCATTCGACCAACTTAAACTAATATTTGGGGTTGTTCCTACCTTGATATTTAGGGTGTCTAAATATTTACAAACGGCCCCATGCGTGGTTGTATAGCCACGAACAATCAAACTCGTATTTGCTGTAAAATAGTTTTTAAATTTCTGTCCAATATATATAATGGTTCCGGTGGCCATATCAGTCCATTCAAATGAATCCGCACCTATAGCTTCAAGGGTAGGCGTGTCATTGCTACATTGAGAAATATCTGGTCCAGCATTCACATTTAAAAATGCCGGTATATATATTGTGTCGAAATAGGTATTATAACAACCATTTAAACCAACATCTAATTGTGTAGTAGTTTGTCCACCTTTCTCAAGTTGTATGGCAATATTGGTATCAAGTGTATTATATGTTCTGCCACCAACTGTCCATTTGTAGGTAAATGTTTCTTTGGCTTTATTCCAGTTTTTTGGTGTGGTAGCAAGTTTTAAATATCCGCAACCAGAATCTGCTATATGTGTTTGCACTTTTGGTTTCTTTTGAACGATGATGGAATATGATCTTGAAAAGATTCCACTAATTGAACTTGCATCATCTGTAGCTTTTACAGTAAAAAAGTAAGGTGTGTTGCTTGCGTCATTTTCATTAGTTTGCCAACAGAAATCGAATTCTTGTTTTTTACTGCCATTATATTTTGCAGTAAAAATTCCATTAGGTATTCCATAGTTCCATGATAATCTCACGGTGTCTTTTTTATCTGGATCGCTACTTTGTATGCCATACATACATATAATATCACCCGCACAGCCAGTAAGTGTGCCTGATGGTAGCGAGGGAGGTTTATTGGTGCAATTTGCAACTATAATATATTGCATCTCCCTACGCACCAATCCTATTTGTTGCATAATTCCATTTTTATCTTTTCGCCATTCCTTCACCTCTGCAGTCATTGCAAATGACTGTTGCTGCATAGGTTTGAAACCTAAATCTCCGGTAACAGAATCTAGATAAAAACCCTTGCACGTAGTGGGATTAAATTTTTTAATGGATGGAAAACCATCATAGTACAAAGGATATTTGTAAGTATATTGGTTTATATATGTGCATGCTGTGCCAGAATCAGCAAGTGGTGCTGTTATGTGATATGATATAGAGTCAGATTCGGCGGTATCTCGGCCACTAATATTGTAATACATACAATTGCCCACACAAAACATTCCAACAGGATCGTTTGAAAAAACGGGAGAATTATTACTTACCGAAAGGCATCTATCAAATTCAGCATAAGTATAAAAGTTATCGGCTGAACAGCCTGTAGAGATATTATTCCTACAACACTGTGTGTATGATACCCGCATTTTGCAGCAGGAGTTATTGGTGAAAACTATGGTTAATTTATATACAATTTTTTCAATTCCATAAGGGAAAGTACAAGTTGAATCCGCACCATTGGGGTATCCATAGGCATTGCAACTAGATTTATTACATTTGGTACACGCTTTTTTTGAAATAGGTGTTATATCATCACAGCTAACTTGCGACATAAAATATCCTTTGGAATAGCTACAACCAATACCTTGAAAATGTAAAATAACAGGCGAAAGAGAAACTCCTTTACAGTCTTTGTATACAATCAAGGTGAAATCAAAAGTATCATTACCGCGTGAGGTATATTGTAAATCGGAACCCATAATATGGTTACCTTTTGTTTGCTGGCTTATAATGAGCCATCCCATAACAAAAAATAGTTTTTTAATTTTTTCCATAAATATCTTATTGACCGTGTAGCAATAGTACACGAAAAAGCAAGAAAGGTTGCCAAGTAACAAAACAGTTTATTGCAACTTGCTTAATTTAAACGAAATAAGTTTATTAATCTGCAACAAATAAATCCCCTCAGGTTGGCTGCTCAAATCAATAGTATTGTTATTGTTCGAACTATTATTAAATATTTTCCTCCCCGTTAAATCATAAATCATGATATCACTAATTGTGGTGGGCGATTCTATATAATATATTCCTGTGGAGGGATTAGGATAAACCTTGACGCCGTGAACATTTGGTAAGGTATATATGCCACTTTTGAGTGTGGTAATGCCTAATGAATTTGAATTTGCGACTCAGCTATTGCTATCAGTTGCTAACTGTGTATAGTTTCCAATTTGTGTAATATGTTATAAGAATATTTCTAAACTCCCTTAATCAAAAAATAATTCTTCTTACCTTTTTGTGCTAGTATATAACGTCCTTTCAACCAATCACTTTCTTCTATATTTTTATTGAGGTCTACTTTTTCTTTATTCAATGAAACACCATTGGCTTCAATCATCTTCCGGGCTTCACCTTTGCTGGGGAATATAATATTGTTTGTATTTACTGATAATACATCTACTATATTTAAGCCTATCATACTTGCTTTTTCTACTTCAACCATCGGTACACCATCTAATACATTTAATAATAAATCTTCATCCATTTGTTTGAGTTGGTCGGTGGTTCCATTTCCAAATAACAAATTAGAAGCATCTACCGCAGTATTATATTCTTGTTCGCCGTGAACCAATATAGTAAGTTCTTTTGCAAGCGTTTTTTGTAGCTCACGCAAATGTGGTTCTGCTATATGTTTTGCTTCTAAACTTTCTATAGTTTCTCTATCTAAAAAAGTAAAAATGCGGATGAATTTTTTTGCATCTTCGTCACTTACATTCAACCAAAATTGAAAAAATTTATAAGGAGAAGTCATACCCGCATCGAGCCACACATTGCCACTTTCACTTTTGCCAAACTTGGTTCCATCAGCCTTAGTTACTAGCGGACTTGTAATGCACCACGCTTCGCCACCGGCCATTCTGCGCACGAGCTCAGTGCCTGCAGTCATATTACCCCATTGGTCGCTGCCGCCCATTTGCAGGGTGCAGTTATACGTATCATATAAATGTTTGAAATCGTACCCTTGTAATAGTTGGTAGCTGAACTCGGTAAACGAAATCCCTGATTCCATGCGGGTTTTCACCGAGTCTTTGGCAATCATATAATTTACAGTGAGGTGTTTTCCCACGTCACGCAAAAAATCGAGGAAGGTGAAATCCTTCATCCAATCGTAATTATTTACAACGAGGGCACTGTTGGCTCCGCAATCAAAATCGAGAAATTTGGTGAGCTGTTCTTTTACTTTTTTCTCATTATATTTCAGTGTTTCAAGGTCTAGTAAATTTCTTTCGGAAGCTTTGCCTGATGGGTCGCCAATCATACCTGTTGCACCACCAACTACTGCAATGGGTTTATGCCCGCAGCGTTGCAAATGCATAAGCAAAATGATCTGCACAAAGTTGCCAATGGTGAGCGATGCAGCTGTGGGGTCGAAGCCGATATAGCCAGTAATCATAGCCTTTTGCAGGTGTTCATCGATGCCCGGCATCTTGTCGAAAAGCAAGCCTCGCCATTGTAATTCTTCTACTAGATTTTTCATAATTTCGTTGCAAAATAAACTATTAAAAGCCATTTTGCCTTAATTTGCGTTGCTTTTTAAAAAAATAGACTGGTGAACAAAGGGAAATATATTATAGTTTTTAGCATCTTATTGGGAATAGGTTTTGCAATATTTATATATCAATTTTCTGGTAAATTTGGAGGTGATGGTTCGACTCCGCTCACCACCATCCAAAGGCAGGTAGTTTCGATGAGTGTTCAAGAAAAAGTATATAATAATTCGATTGCCAAAACCCCGAATCCCGAATCCTGCATCCCGAATCCCCAACCTACAGAATTCAATCCAAACCAAGAAGAAAACGAAGAATTCCACAATGCCCGCGAAGAATATATAAACAATATACATCGCACTGCACCGGGAATTGACTGGCGTGAAATAAACCGCAACAATAGCGAAACACAGTATAATAATATGATGAATTTACGTGGAAGTGTAGATTCATTTTTCAGTGGGAAACTTAAAGGCCACTGGCAAGAGAAAGGTAGTGCCAACAATGCTGGACGTACTTTATTTGTTGACAATGACACACTCAATAATTTACTATATGTTGGTTCTGACCAAGGAAATATTTGGCGTGGAAATCCGGATGGAACAGGATGGAAAGTACTGAATGATAAACTGAAATTTGGAGGATTGCGGATGGTAAAAGTATTATATATAAGTGGAGGCAAAAAAAGAATATTGGCAGTTACTTCCAGTAATAAAGCTTATTATAGTGACGATGAAGGAGCACATTGGAACAAGGCTGCTGGCCTAGATAATATTGAGAAGTGGGGAAATATCGAACAGGCCGTTGTTGCAAACGATTCGCAGAAAACAGTATATATATTGGCCCACGATTGGAACTATAATAGTTGGAACGCGCAGACATCATTATATAGTTCAAAAAACCAAGGGAAAACATTTATTTTCGAAACAAGTTTTAATGAAAATATATATGGAGGTACTTCGCATTTTGCCATATGGACACCGCCTTATGGTTCGGGTAAATTATATATGTTAGCAGATGATACGCTAAGTGTGAAAAATTATTATAACGAGCAGTTTAATTTCGTGAGCAATATACCTGTTTGTCCCAAGGGGAATTCATATTTGGCGGGGCTTGAGAATAAAACATCTACGTACTTGTACGCCTTTATTAATGATAGTTTATTTTACTCAATTAGTAGTGGTAAAAGCTGGGCTTTTCAAGCATATATAAATAAAAATCCTTATGGCAGAAATTTCACTTGCGATATTTCCAATCCGAATAATATATACTTGGGCAATATAGAATGTTGGATAAGTAGAGATGCAGGAAAAACGTTTTCACAATTTAACAAATGGGGAGAATATTATGGAGATATACAATATAAACTCCACGCTGATATACAATCAATACAAGCTAAGATGGGCAAGGGCGGTAAAGAAATTATATATATTAATTGCGATGGTGGTACTTATTATAGTAATGATGGATTACAAAGCCTAGAGAATATATCAATGAAGGGCTTGGATATAAGCCAATACTATTCCGTATATACTGCAAAAGCTGAGCCACAGAGAGTATATGCTGGAGCACAAGATCAAGGCTTTCAAGCATGCAAAAATGATATAGGCGGCACGCTTGATTTTGAACAAACTTATAGCGGCGATTATGGACATTTGGTAAGTGGTGATAGTGGAAACAGTTTGTGGTTTGACTATCCTGGTTTTGTAATGTATTATAATGATATTGTAAATAACTATAATATGGCAACTTGGGATTTTACCAGCAAAGGGCAAGTATGGATACCACCTGTAACTGCCGATCCTGACGCACCAACTGTAAGCTGGATGGGTGGCGGCAGCGATGCCAATACAGAAGCACACTTATATAAAGTGGTATATGATAATACCAATAAATTAAAAAGTACCGAGGGGAATTTTGATTTTGGACGCAAAAAAGGTGACCGCATTTCAGCGATTGCTTTTTCACCCATCGATCACAATTATAAATATGTAATGACCGACCAAGGTTTGTTTTGGAAGAGCACTGATGGGGGGCAGACCTGGGATACAACCAAAGCATTTAATGGGCCAGGTGCAAATTATTTATACGGTGCATCTATATTGCCTTCTACCAAAAATAGAAATACAATATATATATCGGGTAGTGGATATTCAACCGCAGCTTTTTGGATGAGTACTGACAATGGAAATACATTTGTACCCATGGTTTCAGGCTTGCCAAAAACTATGGCATTTGAACTTGCAATGGACAGTAAGGAAGAATATATATTTGCTGCTACTGATGCCGGACCTTATGTTTTTTGTGTGGCAGATACGGTATGGAAATATTTAGGTGGCACGGTTGCTCCCGACCAAACATATTGGAGTGTTGAGTTTATCGACCGCACCCAAACTGCCCGATTTGCAACATACGGGCGTGGTATTTGGGATTTTAAACTTGGTGACCCTAGAAGTGGAATTTACCAGGGAGAAAATAATATATATCATAATTTATTGGTATTTCCCAATCCAGCTTCTAATTATATAAATATTCAATTTGATGCTACAAAAAATATAAATAGCCGAATAGAAATATATGATAATACCGGAAGGTTAATATATTATAATTCAATCAAAGCCCAAATAGGCAATAATCTTCAAACAATTAATATAGCTGATTATGCAAAAGGATTGTATCATATAATTATTAAAGACAAAGAACATATTGAAAGCAAGAAATTTGAAGTGAAATAATACAAACAAAATCATTTTTATATAAATTAATACGATGGAACAAAAACCTGTTTACTACAGTGAGTATCTGCAACTAGACAAGATACTTAACGCCCAGGAACCTGAGAGCACCAAGGCCGGCATAAGAGCCGACGATGAAATGCTGTTCATTATTATTCACCAATCTTATGAGCTTTGGTTCAAACAGATTATACATGAAGTGAATATAGCTCGAGAAGTTTTTAGTAAGCCGCAAATACCCGATAATTCTCCCGAATTAATGAATGTGGTACATAGATTAAGAAGGGTAGGATTAATATTGCAAATGTTGGTTGAAAAAATGGATATTATAGAGTCCATGACGCCGCTCGACTTCCTCGACTTTAGGGATTTATTGCGTCCTGCATCTGGTTTTCAAAGTATACAATTCAAGCAATTGGAAGCTTTGCTCGGTCTTAAATTTGAGCAGCGTCATGGACAAAATTATTATACATCTCAATTAAATAAAGAGGATATTGACCGAGTAAAAAACTCTGAAAAGGAAGTATCATTATTAGAATTGGTTATCAACTGGCTCGAACGTATGCCCTTTTTCGACCATGCATCGTGGGCCCAAGAGTTTGACAAACACAATTCTGACCATCCCTTTTGGCAGCAGTATAGAGAAGTATATTTTGCTACCTTGCAGCCCGATGAAAGACAAAATGATGTGGGATTTAATATGTTATTTATGAATAATCAAGATTATCCTGCTGAACGTCGGTTAAGTCCTGAAGCAAATCGCCATGCATTATTTATTATGTTATATAGAGACTATCCCTTATTGCAATTACCCTATCAACTTATTAGCACTTTGTTAGATATAGATTCATTGATGGGCCAGTGGCGTTCGCGACATTTAGCGATGGTAAAGCGTATGATTGGGAGTCGTACAGGTACGGGGGGAAGCACGGGTGCAGGCTATTTGAAATCGGCAATGGATTCGCATTTTATATATAAAGAATTTGCAGAGCTAACTTCGTATTTGGTGCAACGAAACAAATTGCCAAAACTTGATGATTCATTAGAACAAAAACTCATGTTTTCAAGCTAATATGATAATGATTAAGTACGATTGTACATATAATTTTGTTTATATAAACTTTTAATTTCTTACATATCACTTTCACATTAACTAATATATATTATAATGAAAAATAAAACAGTTACAAAATATATATCAGGTATGGCTTTCGAAACGGAAGTAAATGACCATAAAATTATATTAGATAATAGTCCCGATGATTTGGGCCCCACACCAAAGCCCTTACTGCTCAGTGCTCTTGCCGCATGCTCAGGGTTAGATATTGTTCCAATATTAAACAAAATGAAAGTTGAATTTAGTGAATTAACCATTGATGTGGAAGGAGAGCTAACCGAAGATTATCCCAAGATATATCATACAATCAAAATTATATATCATATACACTTGAATCCTGATGATTTGGAAAAAATGGAGCGTGCAGTAAAACTTTCTTTAGAAAAATATTGCGGAGTTTATGCGATGTTGGTAAAAGCTGCTGATATTTCTTATGTGATAGATTTGGTTTAAGTAATGGTATTTTCCACGGCTTGCCCGCGGTTGGTGTCCTCACCAACCACTTTAGGGCATCCCCGATTTCTTATTCCCCCCAATACCCTATATTTTTGCAGCCCCAAAACAATTATATAATATAACATGCTCACAGTAGACAATATAAACTTTAATGGCAAACGTGCTTTAATCCGTGTAGATTTTAATGTGCCCTTGGACAAACAAACATTGGCCATAGCTGATGACAGCCGCATTACGGCGACACTTCCCACTATTAAAAAAATATTAGCAGATGGAGGAAGCTGTATTTTGATGAGTCACTTGGGTAGACCCAAAGAAGGGCCCGAGGATAAATATTCACTCAAACATATTGTTCCACATTTGGCCGAACTCACAGGAACCACCGTGCATTTTGCAAATGATTGTATAGGACAGGAAGCAAAAGATTTGGCTACTGCAATCAAGCCAGGTGAAATATTATTGTTGGAGAATTTACGTTTTTACAAGCAAGAAGAAAAAGGCGATATTGAGTTTGCTCGCACACTTAGCACACTAGGTGATATATATGTAAACGATGCATTCGGTACAGCCCATAGGGCACATGCTTCTACAGCAGTGATTGCACAATTTTTTAAAGGCAATAAATGTTTTGGTTATGTAATGGCAAACGAAATTGCCAATGCACAAAAAATAATGAAACATGCCGAGCATCCTTTTACTGCAATTGTAGGCGGAGCAAAAGTATCCGACAAACTATTGATTATAGAAAACCTGCTGAATGTGGCCGATAATATATTGATAGGCGGAGGCATGGCTTATACCTTTATGAAAGCACAAGGCGGACGTATAGGTAATAGCCTATGTGAAGACGATCGATTAGAGCTCACTTTGGAGCTATTAGCCAAAGCCAAACAAAAAGGAGTGGCATTATTGCTCCCGTCAGATTCGGTAGCAGCAGATGCGTTTAATAACGATGCCAATAAAAAAGATTTGCCCAGTGGTGAAATTCCAGATGGATGGATGGGACTGGATATTGGGCCGAATGCAGCTAATGACTATGCTGAAGTAGTAAGCAATTCAAAAACAATTTTATGGAATGGCCCGATGGGAGTTTTTGAAATGCCAAGTTTTGAAAATGGGACCAAGCAAGTAGCACTTGCAGTAGCTAAAGCAACTAAACAAGGAGCTTTCAGTTTGATTGGTGGAGGAGACTCCGCAGCAGCAATAAATAAGTTTGGATTGGAAGATGAGGTGAGTTATGTATCTACTGGTGGCGGGGCTTTGCTTGAATATTTTGAAGGTAAAGAATTGCCCGGTATTGCTGCAATTTTGAACGACTAGTATTTGTTGGGTTAATCCCGACACCCCTCAAATATCGCATAAGTTGCTGTTTTGCAGTGCATTGAAAGATAATGAATATTTGTCTTGGTTATATTACGTTTTTTTTATAGTATCTTTGCACCACTAGAAATTTTTTTAGTATCTCTCAACTTAAATTAAATTATGGCAATTATTACAAGTTCGAAAACCAAGGTTCTTTTTGTAACAAACGAATTAGATCCATTTCTTAAGATTTCAAGTGTAGCTGATATCGCCAGACTTCTCCCTGAGGAACTTCAAAAACGCGACTACGAAATTAGAGTGCTCATGCCACGGTTTGGTGTAATCAACGAAAGACGTAATCGATTACATGAAGTGGTAAGACTTTCAGGAATCAATATTACAATTGATGACAATGATAACCCACTTATTATAAAAGTTGCTTCAATACCTGAAGCTAAAATGCAGGTTTATTTTTTAGATAACGAAGATTATTTCAAACGTAAATTTGTTTTCAAAAACGATAAAGAAGAATTCTTCACCGATAATGATGAGCGTACAATTTTCTTTTGTAAAGGTGCTTTAGAAACAGTAAAAAAATTAGGTTGGGCTCCAGATATAATTCATTGCCATGGTTGGATGACAAGTTTAATTCCTTTATATATTAAAACAATATATAAAGATGAGCCTGTTTATCGCAATTCAAAAGTTGTATATTCGGTTTTCAATAACCAGTTTGATGAAAAGCTTGGAGCAGACTTTAGTCGCAAAGTTTCAATGAATAATATTGGAAAAGAGCACTTAGAATTTTTTCATGATGCCGACTGTATGAAACTTAATTTAGGGGCAGTGCGTTATAGTGATGGTCTTGTAATGCATGATGAAGCTCATCCCGATTTGCACAAATTTGCAACCAAGATGGGAACTCCGCAAATGAAACATATAGAAGAAGAATCATCAGTTGATGGCTACACACAATTTTATGCCGACCTTATCACTCAGAATAACTAATAGATTTAGTTTAGTTTTTCTTGTAGTTGCCCTCTTATTTTTTTCCTGTAAAAAAGGAACGGGTCTTATCGGAATTGGAACCAATTCAGATGGTTTTAGTGGACAAGTAATAGATACTTTTACAGTAAATACTTATACAGTTCCCGACGATACTTTACGCACAGGTGGCTGGCCAGCACATCCCATTGGTCATCTTAATGACCCATTATTTGGAACAACAGATGCGGGTATGTGTTTTAGATTATTACTGCCCAAAGAAAATTTAACTTTCCCATCTCATGTAAAGATTGATTCTGTTCGCCTATCAATGTGTTATGCTACGGGCACCAAATTATATGGAGATACTGCAATGCCTCAAACTTTAATGGTAAGTGAAATTTCCGACCAACTTTATACAGATACTGCTTATCTCTCTACGCAAAAACTAAATAAAATTTCTAAAATTGGTAGTTGGACAGGGTTGCATAATATACATGATGTTTCCTATTTCTCAATTAAAGGAACCACTTATGTTAATTTACCACAAGTGCGTTTTAATATAGATTCTAATTTCGCCCGTAAAATTATTAATGGCGGAAACAATTTGGCAACCAGTGCCGATTTTGCTAATTTGGTAAAAGGACTTTATATAGAAGTTGACCCTAACAATCCTGGTAATGTTATTTCGTTTTTAACTTCATACTATCAATATAGTAATCTTACTATTTTCTATAACGATTCAGAATATGTTAATTTTCCTTTAACTATTGATGGTAATAATCCTGGCCTTCATTTCAGCACCTTTAGTCATAATTATGGAAGCTCATCTGCCTACAAGGCACGAAGCGCTCCTGCACAAATTATGCCTCAATCATTTATACAATCCACTGCAGGAAATAAGATGCGGGTTGAGATTCCTTATCTCAGCAATTTTATGGAGATGGCAAAAAACAAAGGCTTAAGTATACAAAAGGCAGAAATTTTGATTGAAGGAGATGTTACCAATACTTATAATGGTTTATATCCATTGCCTAGTCAGGTATTATTGTTTCACCATGACAGTGCTTTGAAAGAAGAAGCTATTCTTGATAGGTATGATAAATATTTCTATACTTCATCAAACCAGGGTTACCCATTAAGTTTGCCCAGTGCTTATTTTGGAGGAAAACAATACGATGGCAATAAATATAGCCTTCCTTTTACCCGCCATTTGCAAAATGCATTGAATAATTATTTGAGTACAGGAACGAACAATATACATGGGTTCTACGTTACTATACCAACAGCAATACCTGTGGGCAGTGCCCGATTAATAGTACCGCAGGGCAATGTAAAACTTAAAATCACATACTCTCCTGCTCCGTGATACTCTTACTTAATAATACCATTACCCCCGCCGAGTTAAACGATTTAAAAAACTTGCTGGACGATAAAAACTTTCGTTATCGCCATTTGCTTTTAAATCTGAAACAGGTACTTATTATATATAAATTCCCGCAAAATTTCGATATACAATCTATTGCAGAATTGCAAGGTGTTGCCAAAATAATTGATGTGAAAGAACCTTATAAGTTGGCATCAAAACAATGGCAAAATAGTCCCACACAATTCGATGTAAATGGGGTGAGTATCGGAGGCAATTCATTCAATATGATAGCAGGTCCTTGTTCCGTAGAAAATGAAGATCAAATATTTCAGATAGCTGAGTTTTTACATAAAAATCATATACGTTTTATACGTGGCGGTGCCTATAAACCACGCACAAGTCCTTATGCTTTTCAAGGCTTAAAAAAAGAAGGATTAAAACTATTAAGAAAAGCCGCCGATGCATATAATCTGAATGTAGTTACAGAAGTAATGGATGTGAGTTTGATAGATGAGGTATCAGAATATGCCGATATAATGCAGGTTGGTTCTCGCAATATGAGTAATTTTTATTTGCTTTCTCATTTGGGAAAAATACAAAAGCCCATATTATTAAAACGCGGTATGGCTGCGAAAATACCTGAGTGGTTAATGGCCGCCGAATATGTATTAAGTGGTGGAAACGAAAAAGTAATTTTATGCGAACGTGGTATTCGCACCTTTGATGACACAGTGAGAAATACGCTTGACATTGCTGCATTTCCTATCATCAAAGAACTTTCACACCTACCCGTTTTTTCTGACCCGAGCCACGGTACTGGCAATCGTGATAGAGTAATACCCATGGCCTTGGCCAGCGTGGCAGCAAGTTGCGATGGGCTGATGATAGAAGTTCACCCCAATCCAGAAAATGCGATGAGCGATGGTCCACAATCATTATATCCCCATCAATTTGAATCACTTCTGCCTACACTAAAAACTATGTTGCATAGCACTGGCAGAGTAATGGATTGTGAAGTAGAAGGGCAATTGATATAATATATAGTTTATTCAGTTTTCACCCCGCAATGTTTTAATTCTTCTATTGTAATAGAAGGTGGCATTATCCCTTTCGATATTTTTTGTATCATCATTTCAGCAACACAATTTGCTTGCGATACATTTTCAAATCCCCGCAATCCGGGCAGGCCGGGCAATCTATCTTGGTGAATAATTTTCTTGCCGTCAGAATTTAATATGTCATAACCAAATGTTCCATCGGTCAATTTGAATGTGGTTGATGTAAATTGAGTTGGAGCAGGTGGTCCTATTTTAGTATGATGAAGTTTCGTAGTATCTAGTTCTCGATGCGATGCAGCAGGTACCACAGTATCTTTTACATCTTGTTGTTTGGTGTCAACTTTTTCATGCTCATTTTTGCATGATACAAATGCAGCAAAGCAAACTATAATATATATATATTTCATAACAGCAAAGCTATGCAAAAAGCAGCAACAATAAAAAATGTTCCTAATGCAAGTTGTTTTAAATATAGGTTATACTCTGGGCCTGCGGGTGTTTTTAGCACGGCTACACAATTATGCAAAATAGGGGCAAGTGCCAGTAGCGAAAGAAATTTCCAAAGTGAATCGAACAACAACATCCCCAAAGCCATGAAAGCGGACATCGCTAAACTGAGCAATATAATATGATATATTTTTGCTTTTCGTTCCCCCAATAAATTAGCGATTGTTATTTTATTACTTGCTTTATCATTTTCTATATCGCGTATATTATTTACATTTAACACGCCCACGCTTAATAATCCTATACCAATAGCTGCAAAATATACAGGCCAATCTATTGATTGTAATTGTATATAATACGTACCACAAATAGCAACAGGGCCAAAGAAAATAAATACTGCCAAATCGCCCAAGGCTCTGTATCCATAGCTTTTTTTGCCAACAGTATACTTAATTGCAGCTACAATAGCAATTATTCCCAGAGCTAAAAATACAAGAAATTTTTGTAGCTCCTGTTCTTGTTTTCCAAATGCCATAAACAATAATAAAAGCCCGCTACTTACCGATAATATAGTGAAAAGAAATAAAGCACTCAGCATTTGTTTTTTATTAATGGCTCCGCTTTGCATGGCCCGCATATTCCCTAAACGTTTTTCGTTATCTGTACCTTTAATAAAGTCGCCATAATCATTGGCAAAGTTTGATAATATTTGCAGGAATAAAGCGGTAAGTATATTTAATATAAGCACGGGCCACGAGAAAAATTTGCTATCAAAATGATATGCTAATGTTGAGCCCAATAAAATGCCAGAGAGGGCAAGTGGTAATGTACGTAATCGGGCAGCATGTAACCAGTTTTTTAATGTAGGCATTTAATTATTATGATATTATATCTGCAAAAATATAGATAGTTATGCAGAGCAGCACAAA
This sequence comes from Bacteroidota bacterium, assembly GCA_947477885.1. Classification (GTDB taxonomy): domain Bacteria; phylum Bacteroidota; class Bacteroidia; order UKL13-3; family UKL13-3; genus CANJUD01. The sequence goes on along the minus strand of CANJUD010000009.1, from coordinate 107,497 downwards.
AATATATTTAGCGATTGTTTTTTTTAAATAGCAAAAACTTATACATTTGTGCCATAAATATTTTTTAAGTTATGGGAATGATAAAAGAATTTAAGGAATTCGCCGTTAAAGGCAACCTCATCGATTTTGCTATTGGTGTAGTTATAGGTGGTGCTTTTGGGAAAGTTACCACGTCATTTGTTGATGGCATGGTGATGCCCCTGGTTGGTAAGCTATTAGGGGGAACCGATTTTTCCGATATGAAATTAAAAATTCAAGATGGGACAAAAGCTGTACTTGACTCAACGGGAAATATTTTAACCAAGGAGGTGCCTGAAGTATTTGTAAGATATGGTGAATTTATTACCACTATTATTGATTTTATAGTAGTAGCATTTGCCATGTTTATGGTAATTAAAGGCATGAACCATTTGAAGAAGAAAGAGGCTGAAGCCCCATCTAGCCCTGTTGCTCCAAGTTCGGAAGAAGTCCTTTTAACGGAAATACGAGATTTACTTAAAAATAAATAGTAACATATGAAGCTACTTGTATCAAGATATACAGGTAGTTTTTTTATGTCAAAAGTTATAAAAAATCAATTTTAATTTTAGCTACCCTCATATCCATATATGCAGCGGCCGATGAAAAACCAGTAAAGGGAAAACTGAGGAAGAAAACAGCTGAAACATCTTTAAACTTTTCGCAAGCCTTTTTCAGTAATAACTGGAAAGGCGTTGGCAGAAGCAGTGCTGCAATACTGGCAACGGCCAACCTAACTGCTTCCTACAAAAAAGGCAAAGCATAGTGTCAACATGCAATATGGGTTGCTTAAAAATAAAGGTGAAGGTATGCGTAAGAGCAATGATATTATTTTTCTCGATAGCAAATATGGTCATCAACTTTTAGGCAAGTGGAATGCATTTGCCGCGGTTAACTTTACCTCGCAATTCGACAATGGATATAACTTCACAAAATATGGTAGCAATGCAGTTATCCGGACAAAAATTTCTGCAATAATGCCGCCAGCATATATTATAGAGTCTTTTGGAATAAAATACAAACCCAAACTGTACTTCAATCAGGTTCTACCAAGCAAACCATCGTGCTCGATCAAGGATTTATAATAGTAAAGATACGGCGAAGTTTGAAGTCCCTGTTGTTAAAAAAGTAAAGAATGACTTTGGTTTTCAGCTACTCTACTGGGTAATTATGGTAGGAATATATATAAAGAGATTGTAAATTAAAAAGTTCGCTACGTCGGATTTTTTGGCTATGATAATATAATTAATCCCTCTATTTGGACACATCGTTTTGATATTATAGCAACTGCTAAAAGTAGTAAATATATAAATTTAACTTTTACTGGGTATTATTATATGACCGTTTTCAAGATAAAGACTAGCAAAGGAGCCAAATTTTCGGAGTGGGAATTTCCTATAAAAAGTAGTTTATTTCTTATCCCAAGTTACGGCAGCTTGTATCAAATGGTGATCGCTGAAATAAGGTTCGTCCAAAATATAATTATATATTTGGGCTTTTTTATCGGCCATTATATAGTCAATTCTAAATGATGGCATTACGCCTGCATAAGTGCGACTAAAGCCAGAACCACTTTCCACAAAGGCATCTTTCATATTTTTGGCAATTGTTGCATAGGCATATGATACTGGCGTGTCATTAAAGTCGCCACACAATATAGTTTTATAGGGACACGATTGTATGTGGTCTGACACCAATTGTGCTTGTATGGCTCTGCTTTGATAGGCACCTTTCATTTTGCTGATGATACTTTTGGTGCGTTCTATTTGCCCAGTACGCTGTTCGTCATCCTTCATTATTTTATATTCCTCATCGCCCAGCTTAATGCTTTCTAAGTGGGCATTATATATTCGCACGGTATCATTATTATATATAATATCAGCCCAAATACAACGGTTCAATTTGTTGGTGTTAAATTCAATCGCACCCTTGTTCACTATTATATATTTGCTTATTATATATTGACCATATTCCCTATGGATAGTGTCCATGGCACGGTATCCCATAAAAAAATAATCATTTTTGCTTTCCATTGCTTGCCGGCATTTATTGATATAGTTTTTACGTTTATTGTCTTCCCACATAAATTCCTGAAAACATATAATACCGGGTTGTTCTTTTTTTACTAGATCGAAAAATGGGCTGGTATCGGTAATATTATGTTTCATACCATAACCAAAAAAATTGCAGTTGAACGACATTATTTTTAGTAAATTTCCATCCTCCTTGGCACTCGAAGTCATTTTTAATGTGGCGGTGAAATGATTAAATCCACAAAGTATTGCCGTTAATGAATATAATACTTTTAGTTTTAAAAATATAGCCCAATATATCACAAATAGAAAATTGATAAGCAACAAAAAAGGATGCAACAACCCTAAAAAGGCAGCCATCCAATAATTTGCAGGATTGAGCCACGGAGCCATATAGCTGCCTAGCAGAAGTAAAACAAAAAGTATATTGAGAGGGAAGACAATCTTGTGGACGATGAACATAGTTTATATATTATCAATCATCTTCGTGACTGGCTTTAAAAAGTAAATCTTTTTCGTAAGTATTGAGGCTTTCGTAGCCCGATGCGTTTATTTTATCTAATATCAAATCAATTTCTTCCTGCGAAGGGCGGTGTTGCATGTTTGGGTTGATATAGGTACTGCTTCTCTGCACAGGTTTAGGCCCTTTTGGTTTTGATGGTTTTGGTTTAAGCCACTGAGCCATTTTAAATTTAATATTTTGGCACCAGGCAAAGTGTGCATATAATGATTTGATATATAAGAAGCCAAAAATACCGCCGCCCAAATGGGCTATATTTCCTCCAGGGTTGCTGCCTGTAATACTAAAAAAACTAGTTAGCAAATAAAACAAAGCTATATATTTTAACGGCACCCGAAACACACCATATAAAAATATTTCGTAGTTGGGTAATAAGGTTGCAGCTCCACATACTATTCCTAATACCGATGCAGAGGCACCAATTAAAATGCTATTACTTCCAGCAAATGCAGGTAATAAGTTATAGCACAATAAATATAAAACACCGCCTGCAATCCCGCCACCCAAATAGGCATATAATAATCTGCGTTCGCCCAAATATTCTTTAAAAATTTTACCTAAATAAAACAGAAATAACATATTCCATAGCAGGTGCCAAAACCCGTTATGCATAAACTGGTAGGTTATAAGCGTCCACGGTTTGGCTAAAGCATCCCAAAATCCAGATGGGATAGATGTTTGCACTTTTATAGCTTCTACGACCTCCCTGCCATCACTTCCTGATAAAAAAGTAAGTACATTCACCATTTCCACCAACAAAAAAGCCAATACGGAAATGGCAATCAGCCTATTCAGCATATTATTGTTTTGGATTAGTTTGGTTTTAAAAGTACTCATAGTCTCTCTTTTCTTGTATTAGTTCAATATTTTATAATGAACGGATATAGTACAAGCGTAGTTTTTTATTTTTTTGTTACAAATATAAACAATCATTTTTTAAAATACAATCATTTTATTCTGAACTTGTCAAAAAGATTCTCCTTCCATATTTTTAGTAGGATATAACCAAACAGCATACCACCTAGGTGGGCAAAGTGGGCAACATGGTCAGTAGGGTCATTTTTAAAGCCATTATATATTGATATTCCAGCAAGTATAATAACAGCAATGCGGGCGGGAATAGGGAAGAAGAAACCGAATAGAATAGTGACATTTGGGAATAATAAACCAAAAGCAAGTAATACGCCATAAACCCCGCCTGATGCTCCAATGCATGGCACATTTAATATAGTTGTATAATACTCGTTCACAATCTTAACAGTTTCCACAGTGAACAATTCAGGGGAATATTTCCATAATTTGCTTGCCTCATCCATATTTATTCTAATACCAAATTCAGGTATCTTTTTTACTAAGTGATTCAAGTTATCTATATCGGGTTGGGCTATGTACGCATTGACTAGTTTTTGTAATTGCCCCAACTCATAATTATTGATAATCAAAAACAACACAGCCCCACCCAAAGCAGATGTCATAAAATAAATCAAAAATTTCCGATATCCCCAGCGTTCTTCTAAGGCCACACCAAACATCACCAAGCCTAGCATATTTAAAAATATATGCATAAAATCAGCATGCATGAATATATGTGTGATGGGCTGCCATAAGCGGAAAAGCTCGCTACTTGGATTGTGCAATCCCAATACACGGTCCAAATCAATACCAGGAATCAAGGAGGGTAAAGCAAATTTTAATGCGAAAATTGCTACGTTTATCAGTAGCAATATTTTTATAGCAGGCGTTAGTTTTATTACAGGCATGTGGTTTTTGGGCTTGCAAAAATAAAGCCTATTACTATATAAATTTAAAACAAAACCATTTGGGGTGGTAATAACGTAAAACTTTTACGGTGATGTTTGCAAGGCCCCATGTTGGCAATACCTTCACGATGTTTTACGGTGGGGTATCCCATGTTTTTATCCCAAGCATATTGTGGGAACTCAGCATGTAAATCTGTCATATAAGCATCGCGGTGTGTTTTTGCCAGTACCGAGGCTGCGGCAATGGACATGTATAATCCATCACCTTTTATAATAGTTGTGTGTAGTATATCATTATACTTTTTAAATCTATTCCCATCCACTATGATATGCTGCGGTTGTATATCATATTTCTGTTTCAATAAATCCAAGGCTCGGTGCATGGCAAGTATAGAAGCATTGAGAATATTTATCTCATCTATTTCGCCAGCACTAGAGGTTGCTACAGCCCATTGAGTTTCGTTTTCTATAATACTTCTTAGGCTATCTCTTTTTGTATGACTCAACTTTTTAGAATCGTCCAAAATACTGTTTTTAAATTTGGCAGGTAGTATCACAGCAGCTGCAAATACAGGCCCCGCAAGGCATCCACGCCCTGCCTCATCGCAGCCTGCTTCAATCATGCTTTTTTGGAAGTGGTGCTTCAGTGACACAGGCTTAAGAAATTGCCAATATTAATTTCTGCCAATACGCTTTCCCACTCCTGCCCATAATGAAAAAGCAACAGGGTTGAATGAGTAGGGTTTCTGGATTAGATTATATCCTGCCCATAAATCTAAATAGTACTTTTTTGATAATTGCTGGCGGTAACCTGCATTGGCTATAATATCATATTGCATGATATATATCTTTTGGTTGTCGAGCTCCCTCAAATAGGGTGAACGGCCATTATATAGCCCAGCACCAACAAAAAAATTATTATAATAGTATCTAGCCCAGATATTCAGACCAGTTGTATTGGAGTATTGGCGATAATCTGAACGATAATAAAAAAAGGAATAAATACCAACAGCTACTTCCACATTTTTCATCACTTTTTTTGAAATGCCCACATTCAGTCCGACATAATTTAATTGGAGTGGATGGTGCAAAAAAATGTTTAAAGTGTCCCTTTTTGCAAATGCTGAAATTTTACCCGAGCATAAAATGCTGATAATAAGAGTTAAATATATTGGTTTCAAGATTTTTGATTTTTTATTGTACATTCGCAGTCTGCAATATTAAATAATTGTTAATGAAAAGCCGCAAGGTTATATATATTTTATCTTTATTTGTTGGGTTAAGCACTGTGTCGTGTAGTTCCAAAAAAGGCTGTACCGACCCAAATGCAATCAATTATAAAGAGAAGGCAAAGATAGACGACAGTTCGTGTGAATATGCAAACACCATCGCAAATTTAAAACTGATTGTACTACTCAATTCTATTTTCAATGAAAGTTCTGGTTTGGCTTGGATTCAAGGCAATGTGTGGACCTTTGATGATGGTGGTGGTGGTGCTCTAATTTCTAGCATTGACACAGCTAAAGGAAATGCTAATGAAGCCATTACTGTAAATGGTGGCTTTAATACTGATTGGGAAGACATAAGCACAAGCGACAGCAGTATATATATAGGAGATATTGGGAACAATAATGGAGACCGTACAGATCTTACTATATATATCATACATAAAATTGATACTTCTATTTTAAATATAAAAGGTAGTGGTAAAAGTAACAAAGCAAACCCAGAACAGATATATTATAGTTATCCCGATCAAACAGATTTTCGTAAAAATGTGCTCAATAATTATGATGCGGAGGCATTAGTTTATATTGATAATTATCTATACATTTTTACCAAACGCCATGGTGACCAGCATACCAATTTATACCAGATACCTGCACAGCCAGGCACATACAAAGCTGTTTTGGTAGGCAGTTTCGATACTAAAGGGCTTATTACTGGTGCAGATGTGTCGCCTGACAAAAAATCATTGGTACTTACTGGATTTAATCCTGCGAGCGATAAAGCGTTTTTATGGGTAATACGCGATTTGAAACTACCATCCTTATTGGATAATAAAAAAATAATGGTAGATTTAGGGCCCAGAATAACAGTAGGTCAAATAGAAGGCGTTACCTTTGTGAACAATGATTCAATATTGGTTTCTAACGAACAATATAAAAATATCCCGCCGTCATTATATGGTTTAAACATATCGGCAATAAAATAATAATGAGCAAAAAATATATAATTTATATCATACTCATCGCAGCAGTTTGCGGCTTGTTTCTTCTGCCGATAAAAATCACTTATAAAATATATGCTACGGGCAAAGTTTTTCCAGTAAACGAGTGGATGGTGAGCCGAAATATTGATGGGCGAATAGCTACAGCTACCAAAAACAACGAACTGGACATTATCACAAATTATTCAGGCCGCGAATTCTTGTCAGGCGAGGTTTTCGACTTTTATATGGAACCCTCGGTAATGCAAAAAGAGTACATACAAAAAGGGGAGGTGCTAGGGCATTTGTACTCTAAAATATTACAGAGCGACTTGGTAAGGTTGCAAGGACTTTTGGAGGTTGAAAAAGCCTCTTTAAATGTGATATCTACAGGGCAAAAACCAGAGGTGATTGAAGAATCGAAAACCAATTTGAGATTGGCCAAAGAAAAATATATAACACAGAAAAAAGTAGTTGAACGTAATATTAAACTTCACCACGATTCTTTATTGCCCTTCCAACAATTAGAAGTTTCCAAAGATGCATTGGAGTTATCCCGAATCGGAATTCAAATAGCCGAAGCACAACTACAAAAATTAATGACCGGTGATAAGCAAGAAGAGCTTGAGCTAAACCGCCAAAAAATATATTCTATCGAAAACCAAATTAACGAGTTGAAGCATCGGATGGACAACTTCGCTATTAAAGCACCGTTTGGTGGGTTGGTTCAACAAAAAAAAGGAGGTGTATCTGCGGTAGAAGTATTAATGGATTTGCTAGACACTGCCGAATATATTGCAATCGCACCCATTCCCTTACGCGAAGTAAATTATCTTAAAACAGGAGCAGTAGTGATGCTTAAATTATTTAATAGTGATGAAACGCTGCAAGCCAAAGTAACCCGCATGGACAATGTAATACAATTGGTAGGAGGGAAACAAGCTATATATGCTACCTTTAGAATTATCAAAAAATCAACACATCCACAGCCGGGTATTTTTGCAAAATCAACCATAATTTGCGATGAGATAAGTTTGTGGGATTATATGAACAGAGTTTTGGGCGATATATTTTATAAGTAATATAATAATACATTGATAGAGGCAACCAAAATAGAAAAATATAGATACGAACGCAAATATTATTTGGCAAATAATAGATTGGAGGAACTTCGGGCCAGACTTAAACCTTTTGTTGAGCCTGACATATTTACGGGGTTGAATGAATTTGGAATTAGTGAATACACCGTGAGAAGTGTATATTATGATACTCCTTTTATGAAGTATTATGAAGAGAAAAAGGAAGGGGTAGAATTGCGTAATAAATTTAGAATACGCGTATATGATACTGAGCAATCAGATAGTATTGCTTTTTTAGAAATTAAGAAAAAAGTTGGCGTGCGAATTGGGAAACACAGGGCAAAAATTCCTTATTCATCATTGAATGAAGTATTGCAATTGGGCAATTTAGAAAAACATTTATATAATAAAACGCACTTGTACGACGGACAAAAGTTTTTATATCATTTCTATAAGAACTCATTGTCGCCATTGAACCTAGTTACCTACGAACGTGAAGCCTATATGGGCAAGTTCGACAAAGGTGTACGCATTACTTTCGATAAAAATGTACGCACTACTATATATCCGCAACTCAATAAAATATTTGGAGAACAAGGAGCAAAATATTTGTCGCCCGAGTATTTTGTATTAGAAATAAAATACCATGATGAGATACCACGTTGGGCATTAAGTATTATAGAAGAATTTAAATTGAACCTTAAAGCAATTTCCAAATATGCGGATGGTCTTGAAAGCCATCTTCTTAATACCTCTCACCGTTTTTCACCCGTTAGTTATAGTCGCATAGGGCTATATAAACCTTTAACATTTGCTACCTACAATGAATGAGCAATTACAAGATATATATTTATACCAATTAACTTTCCGCGAGGTATTGCTCCATTTATTGGTAGCACTTGTTTGCGGAATTATGATTTCGGTTGTATACCGACAAACTTATAAAGGACTAAGTTATTCTACCACATTTGTAAATTCGTTAATTATGCTCACTATGATTACTTCGGTAGTTATTATGGTAATCGGGAATAACTTAGCTACTGCATTTGGATTGGTAGGAGCCATGTCCATCATCCGTTTCCGAACGGCGGTTAAGGATACGCAGGATATTATGTTTATCTTTTTTGCATTGGCAATCGGGCTTGCCAGTGGCGTGGGAATATATGAAGTAGCATTATTGGGAACTATAATAGTAGGTGTGGTATTTTATATTATAGTAAAAGTAAACATGTCAGCACCCCGTAAGCGTGATTTCTTATTGCAAATGGTGGTAAGTGCTAAAACCAATGATGGCTTCGATGCCAGCTTGGTGATAGGTAAATTTTGCAGAAAATATTCTTTGGTTAATGTAAAAGCATTGGGTGAAGAAAATAATCAATATTTGGAGTTGTCATATTATATTAAATTAAAGAAAGAAGAGAACAGCCAAGTATTGGTAAAAGAACTAAAATTGATGGATAATGTACAACACGTTAATTTATTCTTTGATGAGGAGTAGTATTATATGTATATATATACTGCTGTTTATTTCCCAAGCAAAAGCCCAGCAAGCAAGTAGCTTGGACGATTTGGTATTGCTCGCATTCAAAAACAATATGAGTATTAAAGATGCTGCTATTGATAGTATGAAATATGAACAGGCATCCAAATATAACAACTATAATTATTTACCCCAGTTATCGGCAGGCATGCGAAATACCTATAACTGGGGTTTGTTCATCGACCCTGCAACCAATGTGTTAAGTAATTTCAGCAGCCAGGTATACTCATTTAATATACAATCGGATTGGTTACTTTTTGACGGTGGTAAAAACTATTATACTGGGCAAATGTATGATATAGGGAAACAAGTTTCGCATCAACAATACCGTCAGAATTTATTTGAATTAAAAACCCAAATTATTATATTATACTATAAATATTGGCAAACAGATGCACAAGTTTTACAGGCAAATAAAGTAGCTGAACAATGGCAACATAAGGAAAAGGAAATTAAGAAGATGATAAATGGTGGCATATTGGCCGCCAAGGAGCTTCCGCATATAGAATCGTATGTTGAATTATATAAATTGAACATTGCCAAAATGAAAAATCAGCAAAATTTATATTATAAACAAATTCAAGGTATTTGCTATACTACAGATTCTATCAATATAAAAGCTCCAGAAAAAATCGATCCTTCTGTCGTTCAAGAAGATAATTTTTTAGTAAGTAATTTTCCGATATATCATACTTATCAAAGTATGGCATCGCTCGAAACCCAGAGAATTAATTTATATAAGTCGACACGCTACCCTACGGCGGGAATTATGGCTGGCTGGGTTACACGCAGCTCAAGCTTGGTGCAGATGGAGCTTAGCACACAGTTCAATACTAACCTGTCGAAGTATGTTGCGTTTTATGTAAATATCCCCTTGTTCAATAAAATGCAACCCCAGTCATTAATAGCACAATCGCAAATTGAGCAAAAAAGATATAGCTATAAAATAGCTCAGCTCGATTTTGAACTTAGATCAAAAATAAATCAGTTGAAAGAGCAACTTAGACTTACTCATGAAGCATACTTAATAATCAGCAAACAATTAGAATATCTGAGGTCGGAAACTAATTTAGAACGCAAAGCATTTGCCCTTGGAAACACCACTTATTTCGAACTTGAATCTGCCGAAGAGAGACTTGAAAAAGCAGAAGCTAGTTTATTGCAATACCATTATGATATGATATTATATACAAAATTATTGGATGCTTATCATACAAAATTTGAATAAAAATGGAAAAACTTAAATGGCAATATTTTGCTTTAATTATTGGAATTTTTATACTGCTTGGCGTCCTATCAATGTATATGAAACCTCAACACCTCTCAGATACGGAAGTTTTAAAAGCCGATAGCAACCGCTACGAAATTCTCAAATCAGTTGGGCGGGATAGTATTATTAAGCACGATAGTATTAATAAGAAGGACAGATAGCACCTCACCCACGTTCTATTAGAAGAACATCTCCTCTCCTGGGAGGATAGGGGTGATGAGAAGCGTTATATATTTAGAATAATATATCAATTTAGGATTTATTTCAGAAGTTAAAAATGATACTTCACAAACCCATGTCCTCCATGGAGAGGGGTGACAAGCGAAGCGAGTTGGGTATGAGGTAAATTTTATTTTTTTCAAAACCACTTTGCCCTTTAGTTTGTAGTATAATTGCATTCTCTTAAGCAACATAATACGACCTTTACCAATTGTCTTCATTCGATATCATAAAAAAAGATTTTGAAACTGAGCTCAAGCAATTTGAGCAAAAGTTCCGACTCGCCATGAAATCAAGCGTGCCGCTGCTTGACACGGTGATGACTTATATTGTAAAACGAAAAGGCAAGCAGTTACGCCCTTTATTTGTATTTGCTACAGCCAATTTACATGGTGGAATTACGGAGGCAACTTATCGTGGTGCATCATTGGTCGAACTGCTTCACACTGCCACACTCGTGCATGATGATGTTGTTGATGATTCCGATGAACGCAGAGGGATGTTTAGCATCAATGCGATTTGGAAAAACAAAATTGCTGTGCTGGTGGGCGATTATTTACTGGCCAAGGGATTACTCCTTTCAGTAGACAATAATGATTTTGACTTGCTTAAAATAGTAAGCAATGCTGTGCGTGAGATGAGTGAGGGTGAACTTTTGCAAATAGAAAAAGCACGTCGCATGGATATTACCGAAGCTATATATTATGATATTATAAGAAAAAAAACTGCATCGCTTATAGCCTCATGTTGTGCTGTAGGTGCAGCATCTGCGGGTGCAAGCGAAGAAGAAATAAAAAACATGATAAGCTTTGGCGAAAAAATAGGAATGGCATTTCAGATAAAGGATGATATACTAGACTATAGTGAAGCCGACATAGGCAAACCCCGTGGCATAGATATTAAAGAACGCAAAATGACCTTGCCATTGATATATACATTAAACAATTGCACTTCATCCGAAAAACAAGAAATTATCAACACCGTAAAAAAATATAATAAAAGTACAAAGCACGTAAAAAAAGTTTTCGATTATGTAAAACATTATAACGGTATTGAATATGCTGCAACAAAAATGGAAAAATTAATTGATGAAGCTATGCTATTGATGGAGTCTTATAAAAACCATGATAGTTATAAGCACATAAATATATTAGTGGAGATGGTGATTAGGCGGGATAGGTAAGATTCCGTCATTGCGAGGAGCGAAGTATAAGCTTTTGCGGAGGTAAGCGGGTGGGGTGAATTTAAAAACCCTTCTGTATCTTTGCACACTATCGCATAAAATTGGGAGTCAAAAACTATAAATATAAGTTTCATAAATACAGCAAGTGCTCCATACTGCACCTGCTAGCGGCTGTTATCATATGTATTAGCTTTGCCCAATGCAGACGTAGCAAAAGCCCCAGCTATGATAGCGAATGGCTGGCACCCTTGGCACATGCCAATCTCACGGTTAATAGCCTGTTGCCCGATTCATTTACTTTTGTGAATCCTGATCACACCATTGATATCAGATACCATCAAACATTATATAATAAAACGGTAAACGAACTGCTCAAATTGCCTGATACAGGTATATCATCCACCATGGCACTAAAGGACATGACTTTGAGCGACAATACTATCATACATTCATTGTCATTGGGTCAAATATGCGAGCAAGGTGGCGTGGGCGGTGCTACGGTAATTGCTAATCAGGGCAGCATGTTGGCTATACCCGCTATCTCAACTACCAATGCCAATTCTACCGATGTTAATCTGGGTTCTTTATTTAAAGAGGCACAAATTTTAGATGGACAATTGGAGATAAATTTAACCAATAATTTCCCGGTCGATTTGCAAGATTTTATATTTCAGTTAAAGAACAAATCGGATAATAGTTTGGTAGCACAGGATACTTTTAAACTTATTACTGCAAATGGTGGTAATGTAGTTCACAGCATATCATTGGCAGGCAAAAAAGTAGAAGGCTTGATGGTGGGAACGGTATTAAACTTATACTCACCAGGCAGTGGAAGCACACAAGTTTTAATTGATACAGCCAATGCAAGTATATTTAAAATTAGTATCAGAAACCTTAAAGTATCAAGCATTACAGCTGTTTTTCCCAAACGAGAGTTAATAGCTTTTGATTACGGTTTCAATTTTAAAATTAACGATGCCCAGTTAAAAAGTATAGAATTTGATACCGCAATAATTGACTTTTCTGCATATAGTACTTTTGCCGAAAACTTAAAATTACAACTCGTATTTCCGCAAACTACTAAAAATGCATCATTATATAATTTGCCTTTTACCATTAGCAAAGGTGCTTACCCCAATGCAGTACAATCCAATTCAAATATCGACTGGAGTGGCTACAAACTCGATTTAACAGGTCCGGATAAAACCAAGACTAATTACTTAAATATACATGTTTCTGCAAGTGCTGATTCTACAGGTATTCCAGTTACTATTACAGATAAAGATTATATTAAATTTGTTCTCAAATTTAAACAGTTTAATATTAAAAAAGGGGAGGGGTATTTTGGGCAACAAAAATTTGTAATAGAAAAAAATGAACCCAATTTAAATATATTTAAAAAGGTAGCTGCGGGTAAATTTGTGTTAAGCCAACTAAAAACTTCTTTATCGGTTGAAAACAGTATTGGAGCCAGTGCACAAATAAATTTTGATCAACTCGATTTTTATACCAGTAGCGGAACACAACAGCTTACTGGAAGTAATTTTAACAAGCCATTTACCATTGGTCGTGGATTGTATTTCCCCAATAACCCGGTGAGAAGTGTGTTTGATATTACAGAGTCAAATTCTAATATTACTTCTATTATACAAAGTATGCCCACAGGTTATCATGTTAAAGCTACAGCAATTACTAATCCCAATGGAAATGTATATAATTATGGTGATTTTTTCTACGGTACAAGTTATATAAAAGCTGATTTAAATGTACAAATGCCTGTACAAGTTATAGCTCAAGGATTACAATTGGTTGATACTATAAAATATAATTTCCCGCATTTGGATCAAGACAGACAAGTAAAGGAAGCACTGTTGCGAATTACTGTAGACAATGCTTTTCCGGTGGAAGCAAAAATAAAAGTATATGTTTTGGGTGCTGATAAAAAAGCCATCGATTCATTTTTTACCAATTCAACTTATATCACGGCGGGTATACATAACAATGCCAATCCTGCGTTTTGCAATCCAGTAAAATCAGTACTTCAACAGTTTGCAAATACCGATGAATTGGCGGCACTAAAACAAGGATATTATATAGTAATTATTGCTTGGGTAAATACAAAAAGTGGGAATGGAACTTTTTATGACACGTATTTTATGGATGTAAAAATAGCAGCAGATGTATTATATGAAACGAAATTATAATATCATACTTTTTGCTTTTTTTTACTTGGTTTGTATAGGATATACTTGCGGAAAAGTTGTTTCAAATACACCAAAGAAAGATTCGAGTTCAGAAATTAGGAGAATTGATTGTTTTCAAGAAATAACCTTGAAATCAACGTATTTATTGGATTCACGAGGTATTGCCAACAAATCAATTTATGATTATTTTATGGGGAAGTATTTCACCAAAGAGGATATAAACTTATTAAATAGAAATCTGAAAAGTACTTCAATATTAGGGCAAGATTTTATTACAGATATAGTATATAAACGGGAAGATTATTTTTTGAATGACATACATTATGGTTTCCGTTCACATTTTGATGGAAGCATTGGTAAAGATTTGGCGGGCCTTGCATCTAGAGGTAATGCGCCTTATGCTGGAAAAAATTTGGATAATACAAGTTTATTGTTTCGTTCTATAAGTTGGCATAAAGTAGGGGTTTCATTTTGTTATTTTAATCGCAGACAAAATGTGCCTATACTAACCACTTCAATCAACTATGTTTCGGGGAATAATTATACCTATATAAATTTAAACAATACTCAAATATTTACACAACAAAATGGAGATTATATAGATGCAAGATGGAATGTAGATTACCGCTCTTCAACTACAAATAAAGTTTTTGGATTTGGAGGAAATGGGGCATCTATTGATTTAAGATATCAACAGTATTTTAATATTCGCAAAGCCAAAATACCTATATGGATTGAAGCAGTTGTTACAGACTTGGGATTTATAAGTTGGAACAAAAATAATAAAAACCTAAGCTGGGATAGCTCACTCCGATTCAGTGGTTTGGATGTAGGGAATATTACCGCAATCACTGGTAAAAACTATACAGATCGCCTGAGTGATAGCGTAAAAACTATTTTAAATTCACACTATAACTATTTAAAAAATAATTCCATTCTTCCCGCAATTTTTGTTTTGAAAATTTCCAAAATATATACAAATGGAAAAGCATATAATAATGCATATGTAAAATTAGATTATATGATGCAAGCCTCCTATAAACCGCAACTGACCTTGGGGGTAGATGCTTTGAAAAGGAAACATACGTGGAGTCCCCAAATTAGATTTGGTGGCTATGGAGATTTTAATATAGACTTATTCTACAACTATTATATTAAAAAAAACACGAAGCAGAAATGGTATTTTTCTGTTAAGTTATATAGTATTGAAGCTCTCATCGCACCCAAGTATCAGTCAGGATTAGGATTGGGTATTCAAACAAACTATAAGTTTTAATCATGCAGAAGTATCCAAAAGTAGCAGCAGTTATTCTCAACTATAATGGGCAAAAATGGCTCGAGAAATTCCTCCCTTTTGTCAAAAAATCTACCTATCCAAATCTTGATATTATAGTTGGAGATAATGCTTCTACAGATGATTCAGTATCATATATGAAACAACATCATCCTGAAATTAGACTGATTATAAACCAACATAATGGCGGTTACACAAAAGGCTACAACGATTGCCTCAAGCAAGTTACAGCCGACTATTATATATTACTAAACAGTGACATAGAAACTCCCGAGCATTGGATAGAACCTGTAATTGATTTAATGGAAAGTGATAAAACTATTGCAGCCTGCCAACCTAAAATAAAATATTACAGCGACAAAAATTTATTTGAATATGCAGGTGCCAGTGGTGGTTATATGGATAAATATGGATACCCGTTTTGCCGTGGTCGCATATTTGAAACTTTGGAAAAAGACGAAGGACAGTATAATAGTATAGAAGAAGTTTTTTGGGCTACAGGTGCCTGCCTTTTTGTGCGTGCAGATATATATTGGCAAATGAATGGGTTATACGAACACCTATTTGCACATATGGAAGAAATTGATTTATGCTGGCGGATGAAAAGAGCAGGATATAAAGTGATGGTATGTCCGCAGAGCGAGGTATACCATGTAGGTGGTGGTACTTTGCACAAATCAAACCCCAGAAAAACCTATTATAATTTTCGCAATAATTTAATTTTATTATATAGAAACTTGAAAGGTCCATTTTTATTTTATATAATTCTCATGCGGTTATTTTTGGATGGAATTGCCGCTATCAAATATTTATTATCAGGAGAAGTTGGAAATTTCAACGCAGTTTTCAAAGCACATATGCATTTTTATAAATGGAATTTTAAATATAGTGAAACTATTGATAAGCCAGAAGTTAAAGATAATAAAAAACTAGTTGGCACCTATAATGGTTCCATCATTTGGGATTATTTTGTGAAAGGTAAAAAACATTTCAAAGATCTTAATATATAGAATCGTAGCCTCATAATATATTATGACCTATACAGAGCAATAATTTAAATGTCTTTATATATAAAATCTAACACTCCACCCACAAATGCATCAGCCCAAGCCAATGAACAAGGCTTGCTGATAACACTTTCAAACGGAATAAATATACAATGGGATAAATCTAAAATCCATAAAAGTATTATATATAATAATGGGAACTATGGTGTACAATATGGAGATGAACCTATAGAAAAATTTGAAACAGAAGATAAAAGTGTTATTATAAATTTACAAAAGACACACCCCAATTACGGATTTCAAATTCCAAAGAAAGCATCCTTATTTAAAAGTGCTACAGGGTTTGTTCTTATCATACTTTTTATCATGCTATTTCTAGTAGGTTTTTATACCATTGGTCTCGATTGGATTGCAAAGGGAGTAGCTTCTGCAATGCCCGTTTCTACTGAAGAAAGCATCGGCCAATCATTATTTGAAAGTACAGTAGCACAAAATAAAATTAACCTGGGAAAATCAAAATTATTAAATGCGTTTTTCAAACAGTTAAATTACCCCAGCGACTATCATATTCAACTCACATACATAGATAGTAATTTGGTAAATGCATTTGCTTTGCCTGGAGGCCACATGGTGTTGATGAGTGGTATAATAAAACAAATGAAGAGCTATGAAGAATTGGCTGCATTGATAGGTCATGAGTTAACCCATATAAACGGTAAACATGTTACTCGTTCGCTCGTGAGAACAGCCAGTGCTTATATATTGATTAGTACAGTAATTGGCGATGCGACAGGTGTAGCCGCTGCGCTAGCCGAGAACGCAGATGCACTAAGATCTCTCCAGTTCTCTCGCGATTTGGAAACCGAGGCAGATGAAAAGGGTTTAGAATTAATGCTACAAAATCACATTAATATCTG
Organism: Bacteroidota bacterium; assembly: GCA_947477885.1. Classification (GTDB taxonomy): domain Bacteria; phylum Bacteroidota; class Bacteroidia; order UKL13-3; family UKL13-3; genus CANJUD01. Next base: position 90,244 of record CANJUD010000009.1, on the reverse strand, counting down.
TGGCATGGTTAAGCTATTTGAACTACTTCAAAAGGCAGAGCAACAATCCCCTTCAGATTTCTTATCTACCCATCCTGAAACTCAAAAAAGAATTGATCACCTCAAAGAAATTAGTTCTCATTCACCTCAAAATAAAGGTAATAAGCCAAACTCAGACCCCAATCTTCAGAAACTTTTCGAGCAAATAAAGAGTTCACAATAATTTCATTTTCAAATGATGGGTGAGTTTGGTTATTTTTGCAAACGAAATTTATAAAAAATGAAAAAAATAATACTCCCATTTCTATTGCTTGTTGGATTTTTATCTAATAATAGCAACCTCAAAGCTCAATCTATTAGTTCAGCTGTAGTTCCACAATATGCAAAGGGAAATGCTGGCGCAACTGTAAATACAGCAAGAGTTCCACTGTTTATTTGGGCTAAGCTGACAGGTTTTTCTGCAAATACTACCTATCGTTATGGTACACGTGCAGTAAGAGACTCAGTAGATGGGCCAACTTCAAAAGGAGCAGGTAACCAAATTTTTGTCCACCAATCTGGAGGTAATACTTATACTTCGCAATATGGTTTGAAAACAGTAGGCCAATATGATTCACTAACTACCGACAACAGCGGGGAATATTCTGGATGGTTTGGTGCAGAGCTTACAGGCAACACCCGATTTACAGATGGCAACTATATAAAGGTTCGTCTGATATTAAATGATGGTACAGCTAGTGGAACCACAGAAACGTATTTTCTAACCACTGCTGACAGTATAAAGTGTTTAGATTTTTCTACCAGTTCAGGCTCAGGGTGTTCAAGTATTTTTTCACATACACAGGCTGCAGATAAAAACTTTGCATTTTTATTTGATAATGTAAGTGGCTCAGGCAGGCCCTTAAGTATAGCATTAATAGAACAAGATGATTTAGACTACAGAACCGTATCGGCTAGTAGTGCTGCATTTTACAAAAATAATGTAGATTCTATTTCAGGTGCGTGGGGAACTATTATACCCAATAATCTTTCAAATGGAGTACGTAGAATCGAAAACCATAAGTTGTCAGATGGTTCGTTGTTTTATGCCAATACCGATGCAGATGGAGTTTGGACTACTGGAAGTATTAATACCGTAAACCCAGCAGGTGGCAGTTCAGCAATTGAAATTAGCGGTGCAGATGATCCTTTAATTCCATCAAATAAAAAACCTATTATAAAGTTTAGTGCCATCACAGCAAATATTGGTGAAGGTGCAGGTACCACAAGTGTAACTATTGATATATCTGCAGCACCTGCAAATGGCGAAAGTGTTTCACTCGTGGTGAAAGGTGGCTCCGCAACTGATGGGACGGATTATTCGTTAGTAACCAATTCGGCTGCTTTTGCTGCAGGTGTTACTACCTCGCAAAGTATTACAATAAATATTACCGATGATAATTTGATTGAAGGAAAAGAAGATATAGTTTTGGCACTTCGTAATGCTTCCTCAGGTCTCGATTTGGGAACAGATTCTATTATAACAATAACAATTAACGATAATGATTCAGCAGTTAGTATAAAATTTAGTAATACTTCTACTGCAATTAGCGAAGGTGTGGGAACAACATCAGTTACTATTAATATTTCAGCAGCTCCAGCAAATGCCGAAAGTGTATCGGTATTTGTAAAAGGTGGCACAGCAACAAATGGTACAGATTATTCTTTAGTTTCAAATTCAGCATCATTTGCTGCTACTAGTACCTCCTCGCAAAGTATTACAATAAATATAACCGACGATATGCTTGCAGAAGGAGCAGAAGATATAGTTTTAGCACTTCGCAATCCATCATCTGGAATTATTATAGGAACAGATTCTATTATAACAATCACAATAAATGACAATGATGTTCCCAATGTGTCGTTTGCCAAATCAAGTGCTTCCGTAAAAGAAGATGCAGATACCGTTTGGATGGATATAAAGCTCGCAAATCCCGACCCCAATAATGCTACCAAAGTGGACGTAGCTCTTACGGGAGGAACTGCCTCCAATGGAAGTGATATAACAACTTATAATAAACAAACTGTTACATTTCCAGCAGGAAGTACTACCACCCAAAAGGTGTGGTTTGTGGTAACAGATGATATGATAGACGAGAACGATGAGACCTTGATATTCTCTTTGCAAAATGCAACCAATAGTGCACAAATTACAAATGGCACAAACACCATCACTATAATAGACAATGATACAACTATTATAGCAGCGAAACCAATAATTACATTTAAAATAACTTCCGATTCTGTTACCGAAGGAAATAATGCAAGTATCTCAGTTTCTATTAGCAGTGCAGATACAGCAAATGATGTAACAGTTGATGTAGTAGCAAATGGAGGTACCGCTGTAAGTGGAACACATTATACCTATACTACTACTAAATTAACTTTTGCTAAAGGTACTACTACTGCTCAAAATGTTTCGGTAAGTACAAAGAGCGATAACAAGAAAAGTGGAGATCAGACCTTACTGTTAAAATTACAAAACGCATCATCAAATGCAACGATTGGCACACAAGATATATTTACTTTAAATATTAAAGATAATGGAATAGCTGGTATCAGTGAAGTAAGCAAATTGTATCATATACAATTGATGCCCAATCCGGCAAAAGATATATTATATGTAAATGCTAGTGAAGCAATCGAACAAATTAGAATTACAGATATAAATGGCCGTATTGTTGCTGACCAAAGTAAAGTGCAAAATACTACTGCCAATATTGACTTACAACATTTACAAGCAGGAATATATATAATACAAATAAAAATAAACGGACAAACAGCAGTTGAAAAATTGATTGTTGAATAAATTATATATAATACATTTAAATAAATAGAACATGCGGTAAAATCTATTGCATCAAGAAGTAAAAAACTAACAAATAGCAGAGTAAATTCATTAACTCCAGGTGCTCAGAAACAAGGGGGCAAAATGAATGTGAACCAAATGCTTCGTCATACTTCCGATGGTATTATTATGGCTTATGGCACTATAAAATAAGCACCTCGGGGCAATGCAGTTTTAAAAGTTTTTATGCGTTTTGTTATTTTAAATACCAATATGACTACTCCAAAAAAAAGAGCAGATACTTTTCCTGAGTTGAATATGGTGGAGAACAATATAAACCCAGAAAATTTTGAGTAGGAAAAATTGAAATTAATTGATATGATTAAGAATTTTCCGCAAACAGAAACCTATCATACAAGTGCTTTGCTCGGCAAAATGACAACACACAACTGGGGACGATTAAACTATACACATCCACACCACCATTTCAGTCAATTCGGAGTTTAATACATTGTATATTCATGCGGCAGCAAACATCGTATGTCGTACATCGTATGTGGTACATTTCTGGCGTCAGCAAACATCGTACATCGTATATCGTACATCGTAAATTTCCGCCCTCTGCAACCCCCGAATCCTACTTCAACTTATCCGGATTACTCTTAATATAAGAAGCCCATCCACTCACTTTTTTATCTGTAGTATTCCCGCCAGGTTTGTTTTGCAAGAAATGACAATAAGCTACAGCCAAGCCATCTGTGGCATCCAAAAAACTAGGCGTCTCCTCAAATTTTAATATAGCTTTAAGCATCGCCGCAACTTGTTCCTTCGATGCCGAACCACTGCCAGTAATTGCCATTTTTATTTTCTTGGGTGCATATTCGGTTATAGGAATATCTCTATATAAAGCTGCTGCCATTGCTACTCCCTGTGCTCTTCCAAGCTTGAGCATCGACTGTACATTCACTCCAAAAAATGGAGCTTCCAATGCCATTTCATCTGGGTGATATTGATCAATAAGTGCGAGTGTTCTTTCAAATATATGTTTCAGTTTGAGGGAATGATTATCATACTTATCCAATTTTACTACACCCAAACTTATAAGTTCTGAATTTTTGCCAATGCATCCTACCACACCATAGCCCATAATATTAGTGCCGGGATCAATACCTATGATAATTCTTTCGTAAGTTTTTTGCAAAACAATATATATTATAGTTTGCTTTTATTATATTAATCTTTTACACTCAGTTTTTTCTTCTGGGCTGCTGCTAGTGTATTAATGCTTTCATAATAACTTTTCTTTTCGGCATTTACCCAAAAGTATAATGTTTTTCCGGGAGCAACATAGTTATTTTTTAATCGGTTCCAATAGCGTGCCAGGTATAAAGTGCAATCAAAATAATCGCATACTTGTACTAATGTTTCCCCACGTTTCATCGTGTAAGACACACGAAATATAGCGGGTTGTGCGGGTTTTGAAGCAGTTGCTGTATCACGTTTAATATTAGGTTTATCATCAACAGGTTTTACAGGAACAAAACTATATATATCATATTTTTTATCTTCAAATAATTGCCCTTTTCCTTTAGGCAGCCTAAGGGTATATTTAGTTTCAGCAAAAGGTATTTCTTTCTTTTTGTATATAGGATTTAATAGTTCTAAAGTTGAAACAGGTACATTAATCACCGCGGCTATTTGCTCAAAAGTAAGTTTGCGATCTACAGCAATACTATCTGTTTCCATGGATAAGTCTAATATTTCTGGAGATAGATCATGTAGTTTGTAAAAGTTAGCTATATATACTGCGGCTACAAATTTTGGAACAATATCACGTGTTTCAGCAGGTAGCGTAGGGTATATACTCCAGTAGTTCATGCTAGTTCCACTTGTTATAATAGCTTTGTTTACGGCAGCTGGTGTATTCGCATAAGCGGCCATCGCTAACATCCAATCGTTATTATATATATTTAATAAATCTTTAAAATAATTGCAAGCAGCTCTTGTCGATTTTTCCCAATCTCTGCGTTCATCTATTAGTGAAGTTTGTTTCAGTTTTTGCATCTTACCGTCGTTGAACATAATCATCCAAGGCCCGCTAGCTCCTGCACCATTTATGCTACTCGGGTTCATATTGCTTAATGCTATAGGAAGAAATTTGAGTTCATCGGGCATTTGCGAAATTTTTACCTGCTTCTCTATTGTTGCTTCAAAATGTTTCCAAAGACCTAAAATCTTTTTTGTTTGTAGCGGACTGCTTAAATAATAATCTATATAGTTTTTTATATAATCGTTATAAGGCAAAGGAATAGAATAATGTAGACTAGAAAGTCTTTGCTGATACTCGTTATCGCCTTTTACAAACAATGATACCAAACACAATACAAGAACACTAATATGTTTTTTCACTTTTTTCAATACTATAATATTTTGTCAACCGATTTGTATGATATACATAGCTTTTCATGTCTACGATATATATATATCACAACCCACATTATGGGGATACGATTTTAGACAATTCTTCGGAAAAGCTAAATAGCTTTTTTTCCCCGAATTGTTTACCCATTAACTGAATTCCCCAAGGCATTCCATTAGAATGGACACCAGCAGGAATAGAAATAGCAGGATGCCCACTTAAGTTTGCTTGTACTGTGAATATATCTGCTAAATACATAGCTACTGGGTCCTTGGTTTTTTCTCCAAATTTGAAAGCAGTGCTCGGGGTAGTAGGGGTAATAATAAAATCATATGATTCTAATATCTTCTCAGTGCTCTCTTGTATTAGTCTGCGCACTTTTTGTGCTTTTGTATAATAGGCATCATAAAAATCGGAAGTAAGTACAAATGTGCCCAACATAATTCTGCGTTTAACCTCCCTGCCAAATCCTTCACTTCTCGATTTTTTGAATAAAGAATCCAAGTCGCCTTTCTCTTCGGTTCTGTAACCATAAGTAAGACCTTGGTAGCGACTTAAATTACTAGATGCTTCAGCAGTCGTGAGCACATAGTATGCCGGCACCAAATAATCCAAATAAGGAAATTCTACCGTCTCAACTGTATGTCCCAATGCTTTTAGCTGTTCAAATATTGCAAATGATTGTGTACGTAATTCTTCATCCAATCCTTTGTTATTCAGGCAAGTATCAAGGTATGCAAATCTTAAAGGTTTGTTTGAAGCTTGTAAATCTGTATAATCTTCTACTTTATTACTAGAAGCAGTTGCATCTTTCCCATCAGTTCCTGATATTACTTCCATCAATAAAGCACAATCATATATATTGCTTGTAATAGGTCCTATTTGGTCGAATGAAGAACCGTATGATAATAACCCCCAGCGACTCACTCTGCCATAACTCGGTTTAAATCCCACCTGCCCACAAAATGCAGCGGGTTGTCTAATCGAACCTCCTGTGTCACTACCTAATGCGGCATGGCACATGCCTGCTTGAACAGCTACGGTGCAGCCACCGCTGCTTCCGCCGGGCACTCGTGTATTGTCCCGGGCATTTAATACAGGGCCATAAGCACTGGTTTCATTGCTTGCTCCCATAGCAAACTCATCGCAATTGCAGCGGCCTATTATAACAGCTCCTTCAGCAATGATTCGTTCCACTACTGTAGAACTATATAATGATTCAAAACCTTTTAGTATTTTTGAAGAGTTGGTAACACTATGTCCTTTATAGCAAATATTATCTTTAAGGGCAATCACCATTCCTGCCAATTTACCACCTTTGCCTTCTGCAATTTGTAAATCAATTTGTGCGGCACGCATCAATGATTCTTCTCCCCACAATTCTATAAATGCATTGAGATGTTTTTGTTGAATTGCTTTAGCAAGAAAATCTTGAACTGTTCTTACAACAGTAGTTTCACCGCTCAGTACTTGTTGTTTGTATTGTTTGTAATCAGCCACTAAGTATTATATATTTTGGAATGTAATTATTGAGACTATTATAAACAAAAAATCACCGGCCACTATGCAGTAACCGGTGGTTTGGATATAAAAAGTCACTGAGACTATATTATTTTTTTTCTTGGTCTTTGTCCTTCATCTCTGTTTCAATTTCGCGTTTCACATTGCTTTTAGCATCGTTAAATTCGCGAACACCATTACCAATGCCACGCATGAGTTCAGGTATTTTTTTACCGCCAAAAAGAAGTAGCACTACAAATACAATAAGGACAATTTCGCCTGTGCCCAGTCCGCCAAGTATAAGCGGCACATTTAATAAGATATTTAAAGTAAACATGATAGTTTATATTTTAAGCTGCAAAAATAGACCATTTAATTGGTTTGTGGTTTAAATTTTATATGAAAGATAATTTTGAAAAAAAATACATATAAAAAATAGCTGGTAGATCCTGCTATCGCTCTTTAATGTCACTCTTCCGGTGATTTAGGGCAATGTCATTTAGTTAAGCTTGTTTTTCTATTGCCCTGCTCTTCAGGGCGGGGATAAGAGTTATTTAACTATTACCATGCTGCTAGTCTTACTCTATGTCTCTTTTTTGGGAACAGTAACCAACAATATTCCATTTTTCACTTCAACTTTAATTTGATCTTTTTCTACACCGTGCATTGCACCGTGCAATTCGATAGTAGTTTCTGTTTCATCATATCTACTCGTGGTTTATAACTCTTTTCAGTTGCTGCCATTTCAAACCAAGGGTTGTTTAAGGTAGCGTTTAAGCCAAATGGTATATAATGGTCCATCATCAGTCTTGTTTTGGAATAAAATGTTTTGTAATTCATTTTGATTAATTGTTTTAAATTTGAAGGCTTTTTTACCAACCCAATGCAATAGAAAAAGTTTATAATTTTCAGCCTTTATGGCTTTTATAAATAAAAATACATTGCCTAATTTACTGAACACAAGACTTTATGACTAAAAAGACCACCCCCGATTATTATAATACAACTGATCAGATGGGTAGGGAGGTAATAGTCCCAAAGCGACCGAAACGGATTATATCACTAGTCCCTTCACAAACAGAACTATTATACTATTTGGGTTTGACCGATGAAGTGGTTGGGCAAACAATTTTCTGTATTCATCCAAATGCCCAACACAAAATGAAGCCAAGGATTGGCGGCACCAAAAAGTTAAATTTTGATACAATTGTATCCTTGAATCCAGATTTGATTATAGGCAATAAAGAAGAAAATCAACAAGAGCAGATAGAAGAATTGACGAAGCACTACCCTGTATGGATGAGTGATATTAAAACTCTGGCTGATGCTTGCGACATGATTGTATCGATTAGCAAATTGATCGGTAAACCAGATGAAGGAGTGCTGTTAAGTGATAGTATTTTAGAAGGTTTTCAAAAGCTGTCAGCCCCAAAAGCAGCTACCTGCCTTTACATAGTTTGGCGAGACCCATGGATGCTTGCTGGGCACGATACTTTTATTAATGATTTACTGAGCAGAATAGGGTTTAATAACTTAGCAATCAATATAGATGGGAGGTATCCGCAGATTGCAGCAGATGCAATCTGTAAGTTGTCGCCACAATATATACTATTAAGTAGCGAACCATATCCATTCAAGCAGAAGCACCTAGCGGAACTGGAATTGATTAGTCTCAATTCTACGATTCTGTTGGTTGATGGAGAAATGTTTAGCTGGTATGGAAACAGGTTGCAAATGAGTATTGCCTATTTTAAGACTTTATTTCTTCAATGAGTTTTTTTTAGTACGTTTACTTTTTTTAACTGTAGAAATTTTGGTGTTATTTTAAATTGACGAATAAATTTTATTTACTTCACGATTTGCTAATTTTAAGCTATTTTTAATTCTTACGGTAGGGAAAAAGTGCCACAAATGGATGTGGTTGCCTTGTGTGGATTGCTATTAAATTTTTATGATAAATAAATACTTAATACCACATAATTAATATGTTATACAATTTTTAATGTTTTGTTTAGTGGACATTAAATGTTGATAACTTGTTTGTATGTAAAATTTGGAATATCGGTTCCTACTTCAAAATTGACCATTAACTTTGTCAATTATTAAGCACAAATAAAAACAAACAAGAATTTAGTCATACAAAATTGCTAAGAAATAGATTTAAACCTATATATTTTATACAATACAAAAATCAATCTAATCCAATAATAAATGAATAAACTCTACACAAACTCCCCTTCTTTTTTCTTTTAATTACAAAGTCCGCACTTAAAAATAGTGGTGATTATTTTTGCATTTCTAGAAGCGAATAGCTATAGAGAGGCATTGAGAAGCTATCTTAAGTGAACAGGGAAGTTTTTGCAGTTTTTACTAATTAATAAATTAATCTAAACCAATCAATAAAATGACACACTATTACACAAAAGCCCAAAACCTGTTTTGGCAAAAATCTACCCTCCTAAGGAAATTGGTAACTACCATTTTGGCGTTACTATTTTTTAATGGTGCATTTTCACAATGTTTTGCACCGCCTACTTATTGTACACCTACAACAACCAATATTAATAATTACCAGATCGGTTTACAGAATGTAACATTGGGGACTTCTATGATTAATAATTCAACATCGGCAACTGGCTCTTCCCCTAATTATTTTGATTATACCAGTCAGGTAGTATCAGGTGCTCCGAACTCGTCAGTTTCAATTTCTATTACTAATGGTAGTGGCAATTCAACAATGGCAAGAATTTTTATTGATTACAATCAAGATGGAACTTTCAGTACCTCCTCTCCTGAATTGGTATGGACATCTGGTAATACAACAGCTGGTGCTGTGGTAACTGGTTCGTTTACTATTCCTTCAACTCAAGCTGTGGGGCAATACCGTATCCGTGTTACCGGTGATCTTGGAGGCGGTTCATCGGGATTACCTTGCCAATGTAATTATGGTGAACAAGAGGATTACTCTTTAGTTGTTACCTCTTCTACAAAAGATGCTTCGGCTTATGGATATACTTCCCCAACTGTTTTCGCTTCTGGCAATAATACGATTGCTTTTTCAATGTTTAATTTAACTAATGCAACAATGAGTTCGGTTGATATAGGTTATAAGTTAGATAATAATTCAGCAGTTACACAATCATTAAGTAGTTTGTCAGTTGCAGCCGGCGGAAGGTATGTCGCAACATTTAGTACTCAGTTAAATATTTCCAGTGTGGGAACTTACACATTAAAAATGTGGTTAAATAATGTCAATGGCGGTGGTACTCAAACTGCAGCAAATGATACAATTTGCAGAACTTTTATATTCTGCAACCCATTAAGTGGAAACTATACTATTGACCCCTCAGGAAGTGGGTCCACCAATTTTTTACGATTCGGACAGGCCGATACAGCAATGATAAATTGCGGTATTAGTGGGCCCGTAGTATTTACTGTTGCTGCAGCAACTTATAACGAGCAAATTACCATTCCATTAATCAGTGGTGTTTCAGCAACAAACACTATCACTTTTGATGGAGGCACAGGTAATGCAACAACAAGGATTTTAACTTATTCCTCGACTGCTGCTGCTAAAAATTATACAGTAAACCTTGCAGCTGCCAAATTTATTAGATTCAAGAATATGTCTATTAATGCAACCAATACCTCTTATGGAACAGCATTAGGTTTTACTGGTAACGCAAGTAATGATTCTTTTTATAACGTGATATTTAATGGCATATCAACAAGCTCTAATACGTCAAACCTAGCAGTTATTTATAGCAATAATTCAGCTAATATCTCTAACAATATAAGATTTGATACTTGCACAATTAATAATGGAGCATTTGGTTCCTTCATTGGTTCAAGTAGCACCAATTCGCTTGGAGCAACTTCACAGGGAACAGTATTTAATAACTGTAATTTTAATAATCAATATGTTTACGGAATGTATTTTCAAAATCTTGATGGTATTAAATTAACTAATAATAGAATAACAACAAACTCTGCCCTGACGACATATACAGGAATTTATAATTATTGGATTATGGTATTACATGATTCCAATAAAACGGTAATCACGGGGAATAAAATTTCAGGTGCAGCAGGAGGATATGGTATATATTGCTCCTATGTAGGTGTTAACTCTTCAGTTTCTTCTGCAAGAAGATATCTTATAGCCAACAATTTTATCCAAATTGGATCTTCATCAAATGCAGCAATAGGTCTTTATGCTAATGAAAGCAATGGTAATGATTTTATTCACAATTCAATAAATGTTGGTACCTCTCAAAGCACAAATACCTCATCGGCGGCTCAATTTATTTCAGCTTCATATGGTACAAACACGGTTCAGAATAATATATTCTCCGCTTATAATGGTGCTCCATGTATTAGGGTAGATAATTTCACCCTCTATCCTACTGTTGATTATAATCAGTACTACACTGCGGGAGCAAATCTCGCATATATAGGTGGTTCAGCATATACAAATTTCAGTTCTTGGAAATCAGGATCTGCTAAAGATGCGAATTCAATTAATGTGCAGCCAACGTTCACTTCAAACACTGATTTGCATATAAGTGCAGTGTGTAATAATGGAACAAATCTTTCATCTTTAATAGGTACTGATATAGATGGTTTATCAAGGCCCACAACACCTGATATGGGTGCTGATGAAAATACCTCTTCACCTGCAAGCGATGTGGGTGTTGTGGCTATGACATCGCCTGTGTCACCAGTAACAGCAGGATCTCAAACATTGAAAGCCTTGGTGAAAAACCATGGAACCAGTTCGGTTTCTAGTTTGCAGGTAAGTTTTAAAAATAATGGAGGGGCTGCAACAGCTCAAACATTTAATTTTAGTCCGGCACTTGCACAGTGCGATACTTCAACTGTTACTTTTACCTCTAATATTACAATAGCAGCAGGCACAAATAATGTTAAAGTTTATACCGATTTATCTGGAGATGCATTTAAGGCAAATGACACCGCGCAAAACACATTATGTACAGCGATGACAGGCTCTTATACTATTAATCCCGGAGCAGCGGCATCAACTACCAACTTCCAATCTTTCGGTGCCGCAGTTAGTCAAATGCTGTGTGGTGGGCTATCTGGAGCCGTTACATTTACTGTATCAAACGGTACTTATAATGAAAGCTTTACTCTAGGTAACATAACAGGGAACTCCTCAACCAATACCATTACATTTACATCGGCATCTAGTAACCCAGCACTATGTATTTTGCAAGGACTTTCTACATCTGCAAGCACCGTATTTATGGGAGGTGCTGACTATGTTACCTTTAATAATATGGGCTTCCTTACTAGCACTGCAGGTAGTGCTAGAAATGTTGAATTTGGTGGCGGATCTAACAATAATACTTTTAATGGTTGTATTTTTAATAGTACCATTAGTACAGCCAATTATCATATATATGAACAAAGTGTGGTTGATAATTTTAATACTTTTACGAATAATACTTTTAATGCTGTTGGATATGCGATGTACATGTCAACAAACGGAACAAGAGATCAAAAATGGGTTATTTCAGGTAATACTTTTAATAACCAGTATCAAGCAGGTGTATATTTAAATTATTCTGATAGTATTAATATTTTAAATAATACTTTTACCACCAGTTCAGCTACCACATATTACGCAATGTATATTGCCAATGCTGGAAACTTAATTAAAGCCACAGGCAACAATATTACTTTGAGTGGAGCTGCCAGTTACGGTATTTACTTTACTTCAGTAAATGGTACCACTACCAATAGAATCATCATTGCTAACAATGCAATAAGAGGTGGTGTAAATGGTTACTACCATATGTATATACAAAGTTGTAGTTATATTGATGTTTATCACAATACTTTATATACAAAAGGTTCCGCTTTAACCAGTAGTGGATGTTTATACTTTAGCAGTAACAATAACTTCAATATTAAGAACAATATTTTTAACAATATGGCTGGTGGTTATGCCGTGGTTGTACCTGCGGGAAACACTTATTCCGCAACCAACGTAATCAATTACAATAACTACAAAACTAGTGGAACCAATATCGCCCAGATAAGTGCGGTGAACCAAACAACTTACGCGAATTTTGTTTCGGCCATGAGTACGCAAGCTGGTACTACGCAAAATGCAAATAGCAATAATTCATCACCCCTTTTTGTTTCAGCACCTACTAATCTAAATATAGCTGATGGTTGTATTACCGGAACAGGTTCTTCAACTACAGGTGTAACCACATCAATTAATAACGTTACACGGTCCACCTCAACAGCAAATATGGGGGCATATGAATTTGCCAGTTTAAGTGATAATTTAATGGTTGTAGCCATTAGAACGCCAATATCTACTGTTGGTGCAGGCCTTACCAATGTGGTAGTTACAATCAAGAATGTAGGTAATAACTCAATTACTTCAGGCACCATTAAATATCAGTATGATAATAATACTGCCATATCGCTGTCATTACCTTCTACGATGAATCCGTGCGATACGCTACAAATTACCTTTAACTCAACAAGCGGACCTGGTGCAACCGACCAAAGATTAACTGTTGCTTCTGGTTTGCATTACTTAAAAGCATTTACCGCAAGCCCCAATGGAAATACTGATAATGACAAAACCAATGATACTACTGGATTTACTACCTGTACCGGTGGTATAAGCGGTCTTAACTTTACTATTAATCCTTCAGCGGCAGCCAGTGCTAGTAATTTCATCTCATTTACTTCAGCAATAACAGCTATTACAGGTTGTGGTGGTATTAGCGGCCCCGTTAAATTTACCGTTGCTGCGGGTACTTATACTGAGCAAATAGATTTGACAGGTATTTCAGGTTTGTCAGCTACAAACACCCTAACGTTTGATGGCGGAACAGGTAATGCGGCTACACGTATCTTACAAGCAAGTGGTACCTCAACACTGCCTTATACAATTCGTATTAATAATTTGAATTACATATCAATTAAGAATTTAACGATTCGTGGTAACGGAGCAAATGCTTGGCCAGTGCATATTTTAGCAGGTACATCGGCAACCACTGATACAATCAAAAACTGTATCATCGATTTTGGCTCTACCTCAGTAGCCAGTTTCAATAGCACAAATTATATGGGTATTGTATTAAATGGCAATGCAACTTCGTATTCAACAGTGGGTACTTTTTCAAATATTGTGATTGATTCCAATACAATCGGTGGCGGGTATGCGAACATTATGGTATATGCCAACAATACTTCATCTACAGGAGGCAACCAGTTCACAGGAAATACCTGTAACAATGCCTATCAGTATGGTGTCTTCTTGCAAGGTATCAATGGAGGTACATTTGATAGGAATACTATTAATATGAATACAAACCTGGCATCAAGTACAGGTCTTTACTTAAACAGTGCCAATGCGTTAGCCTCAACCAATGCATGGTCTATTCAGCGAAATAAAATTACAAATGCTGGTCTGTACGGAATATACTTGGGATCTACTGCTGCTAATGCTTCAAGCAGAGGAAAAATGTATAATAACTTGATTGGTGGAGGTTTCAGAAGCACCAGCTTGAATGGAATTTATTTCGCGAGTAGTGCATATAACTGGGATATATTCCACAATACGGTTAATTTGGATTTTGCAGCTACGTCTACTTCTTCAGCATGTATATTCTTAGGTAACTGTTGCACAACAGGAGCTACCACACTTGATGTAAGAAATAATATATTTGCTGTAACTGCTGCATCATCTGCAGCTGTGGCATTTTATATGCCCAACGGGTATAATTATGCTGTTATCGGAACATCCTCAATCAACTATAATTTGTTTTATATAAACGGAGCAAACTCTGGAACCACCTACGGCTACAATGCAGGAACGCTTCTCACAGCCTCAACTGTTTTAGGAAATAGCAGCTATAATACCAATTCAATTATAGGGAATCCCTTTTTGTATTCAAATACAGATTTACACATTGGAATCACGTCCTTTAACGTTCCTAGTATTTCAGGTGTTGGAGCAGATTATAGCGGAACTGCTCGTGGATCTTCAACTGATGTAGGAGCTTATGAAACACCTACTCCTAATAACGAAATAGGAATATCTGCAATCACTTCTCCAGCAGCTCCATTTTCAGCGGGCTCTATGGATGTAGTTGTAACAATTAAAAACTACGGTGCTAACACCCTTACTTCTGCTAATGTGAGTTACACCGTAAATGGAGGAAGTCCAGTTTCAGTTTCATTGTCATCACTATCAATCGCAGCTGGAGGAACTGGAACCTATACATTTACTGGTGCCAACCAAATCACGGTTGTAAATAATACAAATTATATAATAAAAGCTTATACCTCATCTCCCAATGGTGCAACAGATGCATTTATGTCGAATGATACATTTACAACGGCTACTATGTCAACAGCACTTTGTGGCAATTACACTATTGATCAAGGAAGTGCTGCGTCATCGACCAACTTTACCAGTTTCTCAAGTGCTGCTGCTAAGTTGGCCACAGCAGGTGTAAGCTGCGCTACTACCTTCACAGTTGTGGGTACAACAGCATATACTGAACAGGCAGACTTTAATACTATTCCAGGTTTGTCAGCAACCAATACAGTAACTATTACGGGAGGAACGGGTAATGCCGCCAATCGTATTATACAATTTGCTGGAACTGCTAGTTTGCCTTACACCATACGTATTGCCAATTCTAATTATATTTCGATTAAGAATTTAACTATACGCGGTACAAGCGGAAATGCTTGGCCATTGCAGTTTATGGGAGTTTGTTCCAACGATACCGTACAGAATTGTATTATTGATTTCAACGGAACTGCTTCATCAAGTTTCAACAGTACCAATTATATGGGTATTGTAATGAATGGCAATGCAAATACTTACACCAATCCAGGTGCTTTTGCCAATATTGTTATCGATTCTAACACTATCCCTGGTGGTTATGCAAACATTATGTGTTACTCTGGAAACAGTTCTACAACGGGTGGTAATGTATTTTCTCGTAACACTTGCACCAATGCTTACCAATATGGAATATATATATCAGGTATCAATGGAGGAACAATCGATAAAAACATAATTACCATGTATGCGAGTGGCTCTACATCTGGGATGGGCATTTCATTAAACAGTGCCAACGCACTTGCGTCCACAAATACCTGGTCTGTTTCTCGTAATAAAATTCTTAATGCAGGGCAAATTGGTATTTATCTTTCTAGCACTTCAGCCTTCTCAGCCACTGTCCGCGGAGCAATGTATAATAACTTAATCGGAGGTGGTTTCACAAGTACTGGACCCTACGGTTTATATATTACGGGTTCAACTTTAAATTGGGATGTTTACCATAATACAATTAATCTTGACAATGCAGCGACTGGTAGTACTTCCGCATGTATTTATAGCGGTGCATGTTGCACGGGCAATACTACATCTGGAGCTAATGTTAGTAACAATATATTGGCAATTTCAAACTCAAGCTCAGCGTCCCTTTTTTACTACTTCGTAAATGGTTTTTATTATAGTATTAATAATACCTCAGGTGGATCTGGATTTGATTACAATGTTCTTTACAAAGCAGGTGCCGTTTCAAGTACCCAAGTGGGCTACGATTGGGGCGTTAATGTGGCATATTCAAGTTTAATAGGGTATGCGGCTTCAAGCAACGGAGTAACTTATAATACAAACTCCATATTAAGTAATCCGTTTTTTACATCAAGTACCGATTTACATATTGGCAACGCGGGTAACAATGTTCCCAAAATTACAGCCGTAGCAAGTGACTATGATGGAACAAGTCGTGGCTCTACAACTGATGCAGGGGCTTATGAAGCTGCCGCTTCAAATAATGATATTGGTATATCTGCAATAACAGTACCTACAAGTCCTTTAGCTGCAGGAAATAGTAATATTACTGTAACGCTTAAAAACTTTGGAGCAAATACTGTTACTTCAGCTAATGTGAGTTACATAATAAATGGCGGAAGTGCAGTTTCAGTTTCATTGTCTTCCATATCGCTTGCAGCTAATGGCGGAACAGGAACCTATACCTTCTCGGGAGGAAACCAATACAACTTTGCCGCAAGTACTTTATATGTTATTAAAGCTTATACTACATCGCCTAATGGAGTTACCGATGCTTTTGCTCCTAATGACACATTTACTTCAGGCAATCTCTCGGTACCACTTTGTGGAAATTATACCATTAACCAAGGAGCTGCTGCATCTTCAACAAATTTCACAAGTTTTACAAATGCAGCTAGTGTGCTGAATGCAGGCGGTGTTAGTTGTCCCGTATATTTCACAGTAATGGGCACAACAGCTTATAATGAACAGGTAGAGTTAATTTCAGTTCCTGGTGCAAGCACTACCAATACAATTACTTTTGATGGAGGTGCAGGTAATGCAGCTAACCGTAAACTTACTTATTCGGCTTCAAATGTTAGTGCCTCGCACACATTTAGAATCAATAATACCCCAGCAGTGACACTTCGGAATTTAACCATTGTTGCTACAGGAAGCACCTATGGCTGGCCAGTTCACATATATGGTAATAACTCAGATTATTGCAAGGTGAAAAGTTGTATCATTAATTATGGAGGAGGAGCTGGTGCAACAACTACAGGAACCAACTTTATTAATATTCTTATCAATAATAGTACAAGTTCATATACCGGAGGTACCGCATCAATTGATGCTACTGAAATAGATAGTAATACCATTGACGGTGGATATGCAAGTATTTGGGATTATGGTTACTCTTCTCAAGCATTACCCGATTTGGTTACCAATAATACCATGACAAACGCTTATCAATACGGCATGTATTTTTATAATACGTATGCATTTAATATATCGCGTAATACCATTACTGGTCGTTCTAGCAATACTACATTGTATGGCCTGTATTTAACTTCTTGTTTCACCTCTACATATAACAGTGCTGTCAGTTATAACACCTTATATAATTGTGGTCAATATGGAATTTACCTAAGTAGTTCATATGGTAATTCTACTACCCATTTTAAATTACATAACAATATGATAGGAGGTGGATTTAATTCTGCAAGTGCTGTGGGTTTATATGGCGGCTCTATGAGTTATTGGGATATGTATTACAATACCATAAACATGAACTACGCAACTACAGCAGCAACATCCAGTGCATTTTATGGAGATGCTTCTACCCAAAATAATGATATTCGAAATAATGTATTTGCCTTTACATCAGCCACAGGCTCAGGGTTGCCTTTGTATCTGGCTTCAACTACTTTGAACAATACAGTAAACTATAACAACTATTATAATGCAGCAGCTACCAATTTGCTTTTCTATAATAGTAGTACTCTTACTACAGCTAACTACACAACAAGTGGTGGTGGTGCGAATTCAAAAAACATCAACCCGTCGTTTACCAGTGCTACCAATTTAAGGCATGCTACTTCCACGCTGAAAGCGGGGATTACTGTTTCTGGCTATACTGATGATATAGATGGACATTCGCGTTCATCAACGCCTTATATTGGAGCTTATGAAGTACCTCAGGCAAATGACTTGGCAGCAAACGCCTTGCTAAGCCCCTCATTGCCAACTGTTGCCGGTACTTTTGACGTAACAGTTAAGTTCAAAAACGTGGGATCAAGTACAGTTACTAGTGGAACAGTGGGTTATAAATTCAATAATAACGCTGCAGTTACTACTTCATATTCAGGAAGTCTAACAGCTCTTGCTACCACCTCACAAAATTTCACGGGTGCAAATCAGATCACCATTTCTTCTGGCACCTCAAATACCTTGAAAATATTTGCTGTTGCTTCAGGCGATGGTGATAATACAAATGATACATTAACCTACACCATATGTGCAGGACTTAATGGAACTTACACAATTGATACTACACAAGCAGCCTCTGCTTCTAACTTTAAATCATTTGGAAGTGCTGTATTAGCGATAACAGGGTGCGGAGGTATTTCAGGACCGGTAGTATTTAATGTCTCTGCCAATACATATAACGAACAAATAAATATAACTGCAATTAGTGGGATATCATCAACCAACACCGTCACATTTAACGGTTCCGGAACTAGCTCTACAGTTTTGAGTTTTGCTACCACCAACGCAAATAATCATGTAGTTAGGTTTAATTCATGTCAGTATGTTAATTTTAGGAATATGGCAATCAAGAGTTCAGGAACAACTGATGGATGGATTCTCCACTTCTACAATGCAAAAAACTGTAACATATCGAAGTGTTTAGTGGAGTTCACTGGTTCGGCACAATCCTCAGGTGGTAGCAACCTTGCTTGTATCGTTATGAATGGAAGTACTTCTGCAATTCAGACAAGTTCAGCTACTATTGACAATATTAATATTGACAGTAGTACAATAAATTATGGTTATTATAATGCATACATGTATATAACAGGAGGCACCAATCCTACCATCAGGTTTAGAAATGATAGTATGACAAATGCTTACTATACTTCAATTTATATGTGGCTTAATACCATGTACCATAAAATACTGAATAACAAAATTTCTCTACGTTCTGGTGGTAGTGGTCAGTTTGGTATTTGGTCATGGGCTGCTGCCGGTAGCGACAATACCATGTATAGTGAAATTAGTAATAACAAATTTACTTCGCTAAACGGCTATGGCATTGCTCTAACCTATGGTGGCTCTAACGGGGCAGGCTCAGTTCGCGGCCAAATTTATAATAATATCTTTGGGGGTAATACCAGAGGTGCAACGAATTATATTTCAGGTGCAGGTGCCGCGTGTTGTGCATTTAATACTTGGAATATTTACCATAATACTATTTATATGGATTATGGTAGTGGCACGTCCTACGGTATTGATATGGGAAACAATAGTTCAGGCTCATTGGCATCTATAAAGAATAACATATTCTATAATGCAAGCACTACTGCAAATAATATAGGTCTAAATTTACAAAATTCTGCAGCGATTGGAGCAGTGGATTATAATGAATTCTATACTAATTATGCAGGAGGTACACTGGCTAATATTGGAGGTACCAGTTATACAGCAAGTAATATTAAAGGAGCTTACCCATCAGGTGCTGGTACTCACACCTATACTGCGGCGGTCAACTTTACTTCTTCTACCAATTATCATCATTCAACTGGTTGTTTACTTGGTCAAACTGGCTTGGGAATTACTACAGACTATGATGGTGCCACACGTAATTCTCCCCCTGATGTTGGTGCCTACAATGTGTCAGGAATACCCGCTAGTGACATAGGTGTATCTTCAATTACCACTCCATCATTCCCTGTATCGGGAGGCAGCCAACTATTGAAAGCTGTGGTCCAGAACTATGGTACTAATGCCGTTACAAGTATGACAGTATACCGTAATTTAAACAGCAGCATCGATTCGCAGACTTTTACATTTAGTCCGGCCTTGAACAGTTGTGATACTGCAACCGTAACATTCACCAATAATATTAATATAGTATCTGGAACCAATGTAATTAAAGTTTATACGGCTTTATCGGGTGACGCAACAAATACAAATGACACGGCTCAGAGTTCTTTCTGTATTGCGTATGCCGGCAACTATACTATCAACCAAGGGGCAGCAGCTTCAAGCACGAACTTCCAAAGTTTCGGTGCTGCTTTAACAGCATTGGCTTGTGGAGGTGTAAGCGGGCCAGTTGTATTTACAGTGATGGGCTCAACGCCTTATAACGAGCAGGTAGACATAGGCGGTATAAATGGTAGCTCAGCCACCAACACTATT
Source organism: Bacteroidota bacterium (assembly GCA_947477885.1). Lineage (GTDB taxonomy): Bacteria > Bacteroidota > Bacteroidia > UKL13-3 > UKL13-3 > CANJUD01. The sequence continues at coordinate 69,754 of CANJUD010000009.1, read as the reverse complement.
ACATTTGACGGCGGTTTTGGAAATGCTGCAAATAGAATTATTACCTATAATTCTACCTCAACTAACTTTACAGTTAGATTGAACGGTGCAAGCTATATGTATTTTAAAAACCTGACTATTACAGCTCAAAACACTTCTCTGGGAACAGCTCTCACATTTTTAAGTAATGCGAGATATGATACATTTTACAATGTGATATTTAATGGAGTGAGCACTACTTCAAATTCTACCAATATGGCAGTAATTTATAGCCCAACTTCCAGTGTATCTCATAACATGTCGTTCGATACTTGTAGAATCAATAATGGTTATTTCGGATCATATATCATGTCATCATCTTCAAATTCACTTGGAGCGTCTTCGCAGAATTTGTCATTTAATAATTGTGACTTTACCAACCAATACGGATACGGAATGTACCATCAATATCTTGATGGAATCAGGCTAACTAAAAACAGAATAACAACCAATTCTTCAAATACAAACTATTATGGTATGTACAATTATTGGATTATGGTATTAGCTGACGCAAACAAAACTGTTATTACCAGAAATAAGATTAGCGGAGGACAAGGAGGTTTTGGTATGTACAATTACTATTTGGGAGTAAACTCAACAATTACTGCAGTTAGAAGATATATGATCGCAGATAACTTTATACAAATTGGAGCAGGCTCAAATTCAGCGGTTGGCTTATATGATTATAATGGAAATGGTTGCGATTATATATATAACTCCGTTAACCTTACCAATACTCAGGTTGCAAGTACATCTCAAGCAGCTTATTTTGCTGGAGCAGCATATGGCAGCAATACGATTCAAAATAATATATTTGCTGGAACCAGCGGTGCGGCAGCTATCAGAATGGATAACAATACCTATTATCCAACTTGTAACTATAACTCACTTTCTACTGTGGGCTCTACGCTTGCTTATTATAGTACAACAGGTTATACTACAATCGGAACGTGGCGTACAGCCTCGAGCAGAGATGCAAACTCAATCACTACTGCTCCCTCATTTGTTTCAGCTTCCGATTTGCATATCACCAACAAAGCTTGTTTAGACAATTTGGGTACAAACCTTAGTTCATTAATCGGAATAGATATCGATAGCAACTCTCGCAGCTCTACTCCTGATATGGGGGCATCTGAATTTACGGCAAATACATACGACATAGCTATGCGTGCTATTATTAGTCCGAACACCACTTCTATCTCTACAAGCACAAATTATACTATTTCAGTAAAAATAAAAAATAATGCTACTGCTGCAGTAAGTAACGTAATAATGAACTATGATATCAATGGAAGTGTTACAACACAAACCTTTACACCAGGTTCGGCAATTCAACCTTGCGATTCAATTACGTTCTCTTTCGCCACAACGGCTACTTTCCCATCAGGAACTTCCACTTTAAAAATATATAGTACAACAATTAATAGTGGAAACACCGATCAAGACCATACAAATGATACAATACAAAACACCTATTGCACCCCATATTCAGGCACACTTACTATCAATCCTGCTGCAACGCTAACGAATACTAACTTTGCTAACTTTGCCACTGCCGCCGCACGTTTATATAACTGCGGAATTTCAGGAAGCGTGATTGTAGAAGTATCTAATGGAGTGTTTAATGAGAATGTGGTATTTGGAGGTCAAATTTTGGGGTCAAGCCCATCGGCGACAGTTACGTTTAGACCAGCATCTGGTGATACCGGCGTTTGGATAAATTCATCAACAGCTCATACTATTGCTCTTAATGGGGCAAAGTATATCACCTTTGATGGAAGACCAGGAGGAGCGGGTACAAGCAGAGTTCTAAATATTTCTAATAGCAATACTACTTTTGCAGCAATTCAAATGGTAAATGATGCTGTTAGAGATACGATTCGCTATTGTAATTTGTACAGTAATGCAGGAACAACATTAGGAACCGTTTATGTTTCTAATACTTCTGCAACTATTGGTAACGATAGTAATACAGTAGAATACTGCCAGTTTGACAAATCAACTGCGAATCCCGCCATTCATTTCTATGCATTAGGAACAGCTGGGAAGGAAAACGATTATTTCACTGTTCGTAACAATAATTTCTTAAATGCATATCTTTCTGGTTCTACAGTTTCATCTGCTATCTCTACACAAGGAAATAACAGATATTGGAATATTTTGAACAATAACTTCACTTATACTTCTATTTGTTTACCCTCGGGTGCGGTAACAACTAACCTAACTTCGATTTTAATTAATGCGGCCACTGAAGGTGGTCACTTAATTCAGGGTAACCGTATAGGTGGAAGTATACCTGGTATTAGTGGTTCAGTTTATCAGTTAGGAGATGCCTCTGTTGTTTCAGGCCAATTAAATCAAGTATTGCCAATTCGCCTAGGAGCTTCAAGTACTACAAACCCAATTAAAATCTATTCAAATATTCTTAAAGATATGAAGGTGCATAGCAATTATTCTTTAGGATTAGCTAGTGGTTTCTTGGGTATTCTTGTTTCTTCGGGCAATGTGGAAATAGGCGGAGACGGCCCTTCTACAGGTAATGTGATTGGGGACAGCAGTCTGGCTGCAAATATTGAGGTAATTGCCTACAATGCTTCACAAGGGCAACGCACCAATGGTATTCGCATATTGGGAGGTATTACAACGCTAAAAATCAAAAATAATATAATTGGGGGCTTGGCATTTAAAAATGTGAATAGTTCTTCTAACACTACCGTAAATGAAGTAATAGCGATTCAAAATTTGAGTTCAGGTGCAAATAGTACCTGCTATATTGATAGTAACTTTATAGGCAGTAATGAAATTTCTAATAGCATACAAAACGAAAGTGGAAGTTATGGGGCAACATTGGTGGGTGGTATACAAGCCAATCCAAGCGGCACAGCACACATACTGTATATTAGAAGCAATAATATCCGTAGCTTATTGAACGGATACAGTGGAAGTAGTGTTGTTAATAATACTTTTGGCATCGTTGGTGGAAGTGCAACCAGTATTGCAATATTTAAAATAGACTCAAACAATATATCTTATATGGCCTCGGTCGATTCAAATGTGAGTACTGGAATTTCAGCATCAATGATTGGTATTGCATTAAGTAGCGGCACTTCACAAGCCAATCCAGAGATATTGAGAAACAGAGTAAGCAATATGTCATTGTTTAAAGGCAATACCTCGATGTATGGAATATTCTATAATAATACGGGTACTGGTTCTGTAGTTGGTAGAAACAAAGTATATGCATTATCTAATGGTTCTGCAACAGGTACATTTACCAATATTTCTGGTATCTATAATAGTCAAGGTAATGGCGTTACGATTGCGAATAATCAGATTTCATTGATTCAAGCTAGTTCAAGTACTAATAATATGATAGGAATTTCGGACTATACAAGTGCCAATACGCAAAACTATCATTACAATTCGGTTTACATAGGAGGTGCACAAAGTGGAATTAACGCAGGTTCTGCTGCATTTGGCAGGGCCGGTACAACTTCTACTTTAAATATTAGAAATAATATATTCTATAATGAGCACACATCTTCAGGTACTAACTATCTTTATACTGTACCCTCAGCATGGTCATCTACCACAAGTCAGTATAACTTCTTTGCAAGTGCTGATACTTCTAATGCCTTCTATGTTTCAGGTACTGCTACCACCTATGGTTTTGGTGGTTGGGTGGCAAATGTTTCAGATGGTTCAGGAACTACTAGAGCCAATAAAACATCCAATGTGATTTCATCTAATTTCTTTGCCGATGCGGCCAATGATAATTTGAATATCAAATCAGACTACTGTGAAGTAAATGCTAGAGGAGCGGTTGTAGCCACTACCAGCGACATTGATGGTGAAACTAGAAATGGTTCTACACCGGATATAGGTGCCGATGAATTCAATATGGATTTTGATTTAGGAGTTTCATCTATTAAAACACCTACAAGTGGATTAAATAGAACAAGCACTGAGGTTGTAAAAGTTTGGGTGAAAAACTATAGCTCAACAGTAAGTGTACCTTCTGCAACCAACTTTAAAGCTGGCTTTATGTTGAATGCTGCCACGATTGAAATAAGGAATTTCACCACGGCTTCGGCAATCAATGTGGGCGATTCGCAATTGTTTACCTTTACATCAACCGCCAATGTGGGTGCATTTACTACTCATACTATGAAAGCATGGACGCAAATATGTGATGCCAATTCATCCAATGACTCTGTAACATCAACCATCATCAATCAATTAGGCGATGATATTGGTGTAATAGCAATGTTGTCACCAGGTACAAGTTGCACTTATGGACCTAACCAAACAGTTTCATTCAAGTTCAAAAACTTTGGTTACGATACCGTTAAAATGGCTACAAATGCGGTAACGGTGAGAACCAAGGTTACCATACCAGGTGGTTCAATTGTTTCGTTGCCTGATGCAACCATTACAAGTGGACAGATGCTTCATGGCGATTCAATAACAGTGATACCAACTAGCACATTTAATATGAGCACTACGGGTAATTATATATTCAAATCATATACAATTTACTCATTGGATAATACGCATATTAATGATACGCTAGTTCAAACAATAGCAGTAGTTGCTCCATTGTCTGTGCCTTATGTCCAAGACTTTAACGCAAGCACTTCAACCCCATCAGGATGGACTCTTGCTACTGGTTTCGCTGTGAATAGTGGAGTGGGTGCGTTTAGTACTAATGGTATCAGAGTTAATAATAATACCACATCACTGAATGGCGTTGCTACCTTGCCCAAAGTAGGTTCTGTATCAGCCACATCCGCTATACAATTCGATTATAGAATTACCAATGTTTCAGGTGGAGGTGCAACTACACTTACTTCAGACGACTCTGTATTACTTCAAATTTCTACAGATTGTGGGGTGTCTTATAGTACGCTTATGTCTATCAATTCTTCTAACCATTCTGCGTCTACCTCATTTGTAAATAAGTTAACAAGTATCTCAGCCTATAATGGCCAGAATGTGATATTGAAAGTGATAGGTAAAACAACCGCTTCAACAACAAATAACTATTATCTTGATATTGACAATGTGAATGTATTCAATCAAGCTAGTATGTCATATGTTTCAAGTACTGTTACTCAAAACAATCAAACTAATTTATTACCTGGAACTGCAGATGCGGAAATATTAGGATTGACAGTGGTAACAAGTGGAAATATTGCTCCTTTAGCGGTTAATAAAATACGCTTTTCTACAACAGGAACTACGAATGCCTCAGATGTTACGAATGCGAAAATATATTATACAAGTAATAATAATATTTATAGCACTTCATTGCAAGTGGGTTCTACTGTTTCAAACCCGAGTGGTTATATTCAATTTAACTTAAGTACACCGTTAACACTCAGCGCGGGCAACAACTATTTCTGGCTATCGTACTCAATTTCCTCTACGGCCGCAGTGGGCAACAGGGTTGATGCTTCAGTTGATTATGTTACGGTTGGCATTTCTAATAAAGTACCCTCACCACAAACAATAACTGGCAACAGGATGATATATTATTGTGCTCCTGTTTATTCAAATGGTTGTGGAATTGGTTATATTAGTGGTGTTCAACTAGGTACTATTAATAACACAAATTCTGGTTGTTCAAGCATTGGTGATAGTGCCTGGTCAAATTATTATGGATCAACTTCAGCGTCTCTTACTACCAGTGTGAGGGCAAACAATAATTACACCCTTAAATTTACCAACTCAGCCAAGGCCCAAAAAGTTGCTATGTGGATTGACTATAACCGTAATGGAATTTATGAAACATCCGAGTACTCATTAATTAGTAGCAATGTGGCCTCTGGAGATACAATTAATTATAATCTGATCATGCCTTCTTCAGTTGTTGCAGGTACTGCAGGAATGCGTATCAGAACTACTGACACATCTACCGTTATTACTTCAGCTGATGCCTGTGCCACTTTTGCAAATGGAGAAGCAGAAGACTATAAAATAACTCTTCTAGCTCCATGCGATTGGATTGGTGGCGTTTCAACTCTTTGGAGCACCCCTGCAAACTGGGCATCTAATTCCATACCTCTTTCTTCAGACAATGTGAAAATACCTTCAATTGTTACCACCTATATGCCTACAGTTGTAGGAGTTTCTAATTGTAGAAATATCCTAATTGATAGTGGAGCAACGATTACGATCATAACTGGTGGAATGCTTAATGTGCAAGGTACTTATAACCGGTTAGGTAGTTTGGACCATCAGGGAGGAGCAATTGTATTCTACTTACCACAATCACTTCCAGCTGATACCCATGCCCTACTTGCAGTTAATGGAGCGGGAACATATACGATGTTAGGAAATACCAAAATTAATATTCAGCTTGTGATAGGCACAGGTACTACATTAAATGATGGAGGAAATATTGTTGTGATTTCCAAAGACATTATGAACAATGGCATACACACCGGAACAGGTAAAATGATGTTTGCGGGTGCTGCTTCACAAACTATAGCTGGTTCGAGTAATATATATAAAAATATAGAGCTGGTTTCAGCATTCAGTATTCGTGCTGTTAATAATATGACCGTAACAGGCAACCTTGGTCTTACTCCTGGCACACTTACTTATCAAGGTGTAAACTTTAATTTGGGGACAACTGCCAGTACAGATAGTATTGCTGTTTATGGAATAGGAAATCTTGTTAATACCACGGGTAATGGTATCTTAAGTATACTAGGCGATACTGGTGCAGCTATGGTTGTGGGATTAAGAGTACAAACAAAAGCTCCAGTATATATTCACAGACCAAAAGGTGTAAGACTAGGTGGAGACATGACATGCGATGGAATATTAACACTAGACACTGGGGTATTTGATATAAATGGATATAGTGCAACTATTGGTACCATAAATACCGCAACAAGTGGCGTAACAACTGGTGGTGGCTCGTTAAATAATAGCGTTAGCACAGCAGGTTTATTGAGTATATATGGTAATGCTACGGCATCTGCTATTAATAACCTTAAAATGGGCAGCCAATACAGAGTATCTATATGGCGTCCCGCAGGTATTTCTCTTGGCCAAGGTTGTAATATATACAACCTTATATCGCTCACAAAAGGATTTGTTAACCTGAACGGTTATGTGGTTACACTCGGCAGTTCTGCGAATATTATAGAAGGCCCAGGCCAAACATTCAGAGGCAGTTCAGGATCACTTCAAATATCTACTTACTTCGCAAGTGCATTGTCTAATACCAATATAGGATCACTAGGCCTAGTATTGTCCACCAACAATAATCCTGGAACAGTCACTATCAGTCGTTATCATGATTATTATACTAATGGCTCAGGCGGAATTAGCATTAAGCGTAACTATAATATCTCAGCATCTAACAGCTCTGGATTGGTAGCAAGCACAATGCTTATTACGTATGATTCTGTTGAACTGAATGGTTCAAACCGCAATTATCTTCGATTAAATAGAAGTACCAATGGCGGAAGTACATTTACCACATATAATCCTACAGTTAGAAGCACAGGAAATGCACCTACGGGATGGGTCGCGGCCTCTAATGTCTCATTGTCAACTACCTGTCTGGTAACATTGAGTGATTCACTAAATTCACCTTTGCGTATCAATCAAAATACTGGCGTTGTAAACGTAGCTTCAAATCTCAGCAAAGCTGTTAAAGCTTGGCCTGTGCCATTTAACAATACACTTACCATAGAACTTGAAGGGAATGCACGTATTAGCATATATGATATGGAAGGTAAACTTGTAATGCACTCGCAAGCAAATGGAACTACTATATTGCCTACTGAAAATCTACCTTATGGAGTTTATACTTTGCGTGTGGAAAGCAATACTGCTAGCACTGTTTTAAGAGTTGTAAAGCAATAAGGATATGATTGTAAATTAAATAAAGAAGCCCGCCAAATATTTGGCGGGCTTCTTTATTTATAACACCCTCGAAAAGGTCTACAATTAGAGTAATAGCAAAGCTAGCAGATGTTAGATTTATCTACTATAGTTTGGAGCTTCTTTGGTAATAGTAACATCATGTGGGTGGCTTTCTTTCATAGCAGCAGCAGTAATTTTTACAAACTGGGCATTTTGTAGCGTTTCAATATCTGATGAACCTGCATATCCCATTCCTGCTCTGAGGCCGCCAACAAATTGATAAACTACTTCAGCTAAATTACCTTTAAATGGCACAATTCCTACAATCCCTTCAGGAACTAGTTTCGCAATTTCTTCTTCCGCATCTTGAAAATAGCGGTCTTTACTACCTTCTTTCATAGCTTCTATACTGCCCATCCCTCTATAACTTTTGAATTTGCGGCCATCAAGCAAAACTGTTTCTCCAGGGCTTTCTTCTGTTCCCGCAAACATAGAGCCGGCCATAATGCATGAGGCTCCTGCTACAAGTGCTTTTACCATATCTCCGCTGTATCTGATGCCGCCATCAGCAATAATAGGTACTCCACTGCCTTTTATAGCATTGGCGGCTTCCATGATAGCCGTTAGTTGGGGCACTCCAATGCCAGCAATTATGCGTGTGGTGCAAATACTGCCTGGGCCCACACCTACTTTAATGCCATCAACTCCCGTATCTAATAAAGCTTTAGCCGCTGAAGCCGTGGCGATATTTCCTGCGATTATCTGCAAACTGCTAAATTGTTTTTTAGCCGCCCTCACCGCATCAAGAACTCCTTGTGAATGGCCATGTGCAGTATCTATAATTATTACGTCAACATTAGCCTTTACTAGTGCTGCAATGCGATCGTGTGTGTCTGGAGTAACCCCGACGGCTGCCCCAACCATTAGTCTGCCGTGTTCGTCTTTGCAAGAAATTGGATGGTGTTTTACATTCAAAATATCTTTATACGTAATCAGGCCTGCTAGTTTCCCATCCTTATCTACCACAGGAAGCTTTTCTATTTTGTACTCTTGTAATATACTTTCTGCTTGTTGCATGCTCGTTCCAAGTGGGGCTGTAATCAAGCGGTCTTTGGTCATTACTTCCTCTACCTTCTTTTCCATATTTCTTTCAAAACGCATATCGCGGTTGGTAAGTATTCCCTGCAATTTACCATGACTGTCGACTATGGGAATACCGCCAATTTTATTTTCACGCATTAGTCGCTGTACCTCATGAAGGGTAGCGGTGATTGGCAAAGTGATGGGGTCGAGTATCATACCACTTTCGCTTCGTTTCACCTTTCGCACTTGTTCAGCTTGCTGTTCAATGCTCATGTTTTTGTGCAATATACCTAAGCCTCCTTCGCGCGCTAGTGCAATAGCTAGGCGGCTTTCAGTAACAGTATCCATTGCTGAAGAGATAATGGGAACATTGATAGAAATGTTGCGGGTAAGTTTTGTGCGAGTAGATACATCGCGGGGCAATACTTGAGAGTATGCTGGGAGAACCAAAACATCATCGAATGTTAGTCCTTCTCCCCAAATTTTTTGTTGTGTCATAAGCAAAAACCATTATGGTTATTTGCCGTGCAAAATTAGGGGTTTTCTCTCAAAGTCTCTGCATAAAAAAAGCCGTTTCTAAATTTAGAAACGGCTTTTTTTATCTTAATTCAGATTATTTTTTCTTTTGTATCGGATCGCCCACACGTATCATGGCACATCTGAAACCAAGCCAACACATGGCTCTCTCTTCTTCTAGATATCTGCGAGTACCTGGAGCCATATAGTAAGCTAAATCGTTCCATGAGCCTCCTTTAACTACTCGCACGCTATTCCTAAGCAGAGAGTTTACAGAATAATCATATTGTTGTTCCCCTCCTTGGTAGTTTATTTCATCTTTGTATCCGATGTTATCGGCTTTATCATAATTAAGTCTGTTAGCTGCGTTTTCAGGTGTAACAGGTTCTGTTATCATTTTACCCAAACTGTCTTTATCTACATTCGCACCGCTAGCATCAACTTTTTGTTGTTGGAATACATTACCTCTATAAGAGTTAAAATCTGTGAAATCTTCTAATGACATAGGTCTGTATACATCCATTACCCATTCAGATACATTGGCTCCCATATGGTATAAACCAAAATCATTGGCGAATGAATATGCTTTATCACTTTTAGTAATAGGTTTTACTTGGGTAGTAATAAATGAACGGTCATTAAGTCTGCCGGCTACCCCTGCAAAGTCACCACGGCCACGTTTGAAATTATCCATAAATTTACCTTTATCCTTTTCAGTATAAGTATTACGGGTAGTTAAACCTTGCCAAGGATATATTTTTTTGTTGTCAATATTCTCATTGAAAGATTGGCTTTTGTATCCATAAGCTGCATATTCCCATTCTGCTTCTGTTGGTAAACGGTATTCAGGTAAAAACACACCGTCTTCCATTTTCAATAACCTCTTTGTTTTTTTGCCAGTAGATTTACCAGGTCGCAGGTCGTTTTTTTGACGAGTAAATTTAACTACATTGTCACCAACTTGGCCTGCCAAATAGGCTTCAGTATTAAAGTTATCGGCGTCTGATTGTTTTTCAGGTTGAAGCTTTATATAGCCTTCTTTTACTAGGATATTTTCATTTACGCGGTCAGTACGCCAAGCTGCATAAGAGTTTGCTTGAACCCAACTAACACCAACTAATGGATAGTCATCATATGCGGGGTGACGGAAATAATATTTCACCATAGGCTCGTTAAAAGCTAACTTGTCTCTCCATACTAAAGTGTCTGGAAGGTTTCTCTTATAGTATTCTGAGTATTCATCTTCAACAGAAAACACTCGGGTAATCCACCACAAATATTCACGATAGTCCTGATTGCGAACTTCGGTTTCGTCCATATAAAAACTTTGAACTGTAACACGTCTTTCGAAATTGTTGTGTTCATAGCCTACGTCCATTTCGCTGCTACCCATGGTAAATGTGCCGCCTTCGATAAATACTAAACCAGGGCCAGTTTGTTGGCCTTTATAGTTGGTAGATTCAAATCCACCCCATTGCTTGTTGTTGTATTGCCAACCTGTAGCACTCGATTTGGTCTTTGGTGGTGCTTCGCCTCCACATGAGGCCATGAGCATTAAACCGGAAACTGTAATTGTTGCAAATAGCAATCTTTTCATTGGTGATTTAATTTATATTGAACTTATAACGTAATCTTTTAATAATTATTGTGCAAAAAATAAAAAATATTAAAAATCAGGACAAACAAGCATTTTAGAACCCGAATGGCTATTGCAGCCTATATTTATTCCACAGGTAACCTCATGCGAGCCAGTGGCTGCGGCACGGGCATTCGAAACCGTAAGGTCATAGCTATATCCAACTTTGAAAGTGGGGGTTTTAAATCCTACCAATACCATCAAAGCATCGCTATTAGGGCGTGTTTGTCTATACCAAAGACCAGTAATGAAAGAGGATTTATTAATATAGAATCCAAAATTTATCTGGGTAAATTGTTTCTGCACCATAAATAGCATGTTGGGAGAAATAGTAAAGTTTTGTTGTCTTGCACCTAAAGGTATTGTCATGCCACCATGTATTGTATAACGACGCGGTAAATTAGTGCCGGGCCCAGTAGAATTATAAAATGATTCATTGGGCTCTATAAGATTGTGAACTGCTATACCTACATAATATTTGTCAGAGTATAATACTGCACCTGTGCTAAAATTTGGGAAAGTTTTGGTCTGTGTAGGTGTTATTTCCTGCGTAGTATTGTTATTTCCTTTCGCATCAACAAACCCAGTTCTTGGGTCAATCATGTCACTAAAAGTTAGTTTGCTCCAGTCAATACTTTGCTGGTAGTATGATGCCTGCATACCAAATCGCAGATTGATATCATAGCTAATTTTGGTATTGTATGCATAAATGGCACTTGCCGTAATTCTACGTAGACGGCCAACACCAGCTACATCATTGGTTACCATTAACCCTAAGCCTCCTGCCAAGTTCGTATAGTCTCTATCCCAACTAACTGTTTGTGTTTCGAAAGTACGGGCTAGGCCAGGCCACTGGTTACGGTAGCACATCACTACTCGCCCACAACCACCGCTAGCTCCAGCAAATGCAGGATTGGTGTATAATGGGTTACCATAAAATTGACTGAACTCAGGGTCTTGGGCATTTGCATCAAGTGTACAAACGAATCCTAAGAAACTGATGATCAAAAGTTTGAAAGTGTATCTACTAAACATATCCCTGCAAATATACATATTTTCTTTATCAATGCAAGAAATTAGCACCTTTAAAGGTGTTTTTTTGTTCGCATTATTCCTTTCTATTGGACACTTTTTCATAAGACTATAAAAATTAGGGGTTGGAAATAAGTAAAAATTAGATATTAAAAAGCCATTGGGCACTCACCGGTATTGATTGGGCGGCGTGTTCCACAGCCAATATTTATGCCACAGGCAACCTCATGCGATCCGCTAGCTGCCGAACGAGCATTTGACACGGTGAGATCGTAGCTATAGCCTACTTTGAAAGAGGGAGTTTTGAAACCCACCAACACCATTAAGGCATCACTATTAGGGCGTGTTTGTCTATACCAAAGACCGGTAATGAACGAAGATTTATTGATATAGAAGCCAAAGTTTATTTGGGTGAACTGTTTCTGCACCATGAACAGCATACTGGGTGAAATTGAAAAATCATACTGTCTGGAACCAATTGGAATTGTCATGCCGCCATGAATAGTATATCTTCTGGGTAGATTGGTGCCAGGGCCTGTGGCATTATAAAAGGACTCATTGGGTTCTATAAGATTGTGCACTGCCAAACCTATAAAGTATTTTTCGGAAAACAATACCGCTCCTGCACTAAAATTCGGGAAAGATTTGGTTTGGGTAGGGGTGATTTCTTTGGTTGGTATGCCAGGTGTAAAGCCAGATCTAGGGTCAATCATATCGCTGAAAGTAAGCTTATTCCAGTCAAGGCTTTGCTGGTAATATGATGCCTGCATGCCGAATCGCAGATTCATATTTTGACTAATTTTTGTATTATAGGAATAGACAGCACTAGCTGTAACCCTACGCAAGCGTCCAACTCCGGCCACATCGTTTGTAACCATTAATCCTAGACCTCCGGCATTATAATCCCTATCCCAACTAACTGTTTGGGTCTCGAAAGTGCGAGCCAAGCCGGGCCACTGGTTTCTATAACACATTACTACACGCCCGCAATCGCCACTTGTGCCAGCAAAGGCAGGATTTGTGTATATAGGATTGCCGTAGAATTGACTGAGCTGGGGATCTTGTGCATTTGCATCTAGGCAAACTATAAAAAAGAAAATAAAGAATAAAAGCTTGCAAGTGCGGTTACTAAATATATAAATATTGTTTTTTTGAGCACACGAAACAAGTGAATTGAAAAATATTTTTTTGTTCATTGCAACCTTTTTTTAATTTTATGTATCTTCTAGACATCTGGAGCATGAAAATGGTTGCTTCAAAAAATCAAAAAATCAAAATATTTCATTATCGCGTAATTTTTTACTTTGTAGTCCATCTTTATTAAGGTTTCTTTGCTACTCGTTTTATGCTTAGATGCCACAATTATTGAAAGATTATCTAAGTAATATATGTTTATGATTCAACAGAAAATTCCCAAAACAATGATTAAGGGCAAAATAATTTTGCTCACATGTATTTGTATATTGTTATACAATTTTGCAGTGGCTCAAAGCTTTGAAAAAAGCTATAATATATCTTGGCAAAAAAATAGCCTACAAGCTCAAGAATTGATTTTTTTATCACCCAAAGATAATTGCCCGTATTTATATATATCCGAAAAGGCAGGAGCCAATAAAAAACTTATTACTGCTATTAAAACCATAGAATATGAACCTTTTGATGCCAACGATTTTCCAGACATAAAATGGGCACTGGTAAATATATCGGAGCAGGTTAAAAAATTCATCGTTCGCAAAGAAAACCACTTTTCATTAGATATGCCAGCGGTTAGAAAAAATCAAACCAACGGGCAAATTGAACGCATAAAAAAAATCACTGTTGCGTACACTATTCAAAGTGATCTGCCTATGGCAACCAGCAGGGGAAATAAATGGAAGTCACAATCAGAATTAGCAGCAGGAGATTGGTATAAAATACAAATATTTAGCAATGCTGTATATAAAATGGATTATCAATTTCTTAAAAATTTGGGTATTAATGTCGACCAAATAGATCCAAGGAATATAAAGATGTTTGGTAATGGAGGCGGGATGTTGCCACAGAAAAACAATGCAAAACATAACGATGACCTAGAAGAAATTGCGATAACAATAGTTGGAGAGCAGGACGGCAAATTTGATAATGGGGACTATATCATGTTTTATGGCAAAGGTCAAACTGTATGGAACTATGATACGAGTCAACAACGGTTTACACATCAGCAGAACTATTATAGTGATGGGGCTTTTTATTTTATTTCTGCAGGTAATACATCTGGAAAAAGGATTCAAGGACTTTTCACATCAGCGGGTTCATCGCCTTTATTGGTTAATACTTTTGATGAGATGCTAGCACATGAGCAGGATTTAGAAAACCCATTCAAATCAGGACGTGTATTTTTGGGTGAGAAATTTGACAAAACAGTTGATTATACTTTTAATGAAACACTTTCAGGCATTATTAATAGTGAAGATATTATCATTACTTCGGAAGTAAATGCCCGTTCATTTGAATCTAGCAGTATGGGGGTGGTGCTTAATGGGCAAAGTATTTTTGACCATTTACTACCATATACTTATCCAGGCCAAGGGGCTGATTATTATACTACCGTTAATGCAACTAAGCACACAAAAATAAATACCGAGCAAGCAACCTTAAACTATAGCTACGCCAAGCCAATGCTTTCATCTATAGGCTGGCTCAACTACTACGAAATACAATACCGGAAAGGATTGAATTTTGCAGGTGGTTCTATGTTTTTTAGAGATTCAAAAAGTTATTTGTCGCCAACGGGGATGCAGTTTGAGGTTTTAAATGGAGGTAACGCAAATGTGTGGGATTTAACTAATCAAAATAATATTCAAAAAATAAATTATACCATTCAGGGGGGTAAAGCCGTTTTCTACCAGAATGAAAACCTAATTCATGAATATGTAGTTTTTGATGCAAGTTCTTTAAAAATCCCAGCAGTGGTAGGTAAAATTGCCAATCAAAATTTGCACGCTACTGGGCAAAAGGACTTGGTTATAATAAGCCATCCCGATTTTGTTAACCAAAGTATACGCCTTGCCGAGTATCGGATTGCACAAGGTTTGAAAGTAGTGGTAGTTACCCCGCAACAAGTATATAATGAGTTTTCAGCCGGGGCACAAGATATATCGGCATTTCGCGATTTTATGAAAATGCTATACGATAGAGCTGCTACTCCAGATCAGATGCCCAAAAACTTACTAATTATGGGCGACGGTTCATTCGATTACAAGAATGATAAAGTGCTGCACGACAATGGAGGGAAACCAACTTATTATAGTAACACCAACTTTGTGCCCACTTTTGAGAGCGACGATTCGTATAGTCAATCTTCCCACTGTAGCGATGATTATTATGGTTTTTTAGACGATGGAGAAGGCGATTGGGAAGATACGAAAGAATTTGGATTAGATATAGGGGTTGGCAGATTGCCAGTAAATACCGCAGAACAAGCGAGACAAATGGTTGATAAAGTCATCAATTTTGAATCTAATAAGTCATTTGGCGATTGGCGTACAAAGTCTGTAATACTTGGAGATGATGAAGATGGCAACTCGCATTTAAATAATGCCGAAAGTGTTTCAAGTAATATTGAAAACAATTGTCAAGATCAAAACATTACAAAACTATATTTTGATGCCTATAAGAAGGTGATCGATAATGGGGTCCCTTCATATCCTGATGTAAAAAATAGTTTTAATCATTATTTGCAAAGAGGTTGCATGTTTGTAAACTACTCAGGGCACGGGGGCCCAGCTCAATGGGCTCATGAAAATATATTCAATATTGCACAAATAAAAGAGCTGAAAAATTTTAATAACCTGCCACTGTTTATGGCAGCCACTTGCGATTTTGCTCCATGGGACGATATAACACTCACTACAGCAGGCGAGTGGGTGGTGCTGAACCCCAATGGCGGCGGCATAGCAATATTGTCTACCACACGCATTGCCAATACAGGGCAAAATCAGCCTATAAATGCAGGGTTTTTTAATAAAAATGTTTTTGAAATCGATGCAGTAACGGGGAAATTTCCAACACTCGGAGAAACATATATGCACATGAAAAAAAATGCAAAAGGTGTTAAAAATTTCATGCTTTTGGGAGATCCTTCTTTAAATTTGATGATACCTACCGATACAGTAGTAATTACTGCCATCAACGGCAAAGCTACTGGTAATGATACGTTAAAAGCTTTGATGCGGGTTACGATGGAAGGCGAAATTAGAGACCGCAATAACCAATTAGAAACAAACTTTAATGGTTTTGTATATCCTACCATATATGATAAACGCTCGTCGTATCAAACTTTGGGCAATGAGCCAAGTAGTATCATAACCACTTTTACTGAGCAGAACAATATTATATATAAAGGCAAAGCAACGGTGCTTAGTGGGAAGTATACATTTAGTTTTATTGTCCCTAAAGATATTAACTACAAAACGGGTTTTGGTAAATTGAGTTTTTATGCAAATAGCGACAGCAGGCAGGCTTGGGGGGTAAACAATAAAATTGTATTGGGAGGTACATCCGATTCTATAATACCCGATACCAAAGGCCCAGAAATATTATTGTATATGAACGATGATAAGTGGGTAACAGGAGGCACCACTAATGCAAACCCTTTGATGTTGGTGAAACTGTTCGATGAAAGTGGTATCAATACTTCAGGTAACGGTGTTGGTCGTAATCTTACTGCTACCCTGGATGATGGGAAGAGTCTTATTGTAAATGACTTTTACCAAGCACAACAAAACGATTTTACCCACGGCGAAGTACGTTACCCGATGCCTAACTTAAGCGAGGGTAAGCATACACTTACCTTTAAAGCATGGGATGTATATAATAATTCCAATACAGCGAGTACTGAGTTTTATGTGGTTAATGATGCCAATTTATCAGTGAGTCATTTACTCAATTACCCCAATCCATTTTTTAATCTCACTACCTTTCATTTCGACCACAACAAAGCTGGTCAGCAACTGAATGTGCAAATTCAGATTATCAGTGTGAGTGGGCAAATAGTCAAAAACCTACAGACATCTTTTGAGCAAGCTCCATCGCACTTTGACAACCTTACTTGGGATGGCCGTGATGACTATGGCGACAAAATAGGCCGCGGAGTTTACATATACCGTTTGCGAGTGACTGACGGGCAGGGAAATACATTAAATCAGACACAAAAACTCGTGATATTGCAATAGTGTTGATACTGAATCTAGTTTATATCATTTTACAAAACCTTATATTTGCAAACATATTTTATGACAAAGAATAAAAATTTTATTTTGATTTGCTGCTCGTTCCTATTTGCATGGGCGGCAAAAGGGCAAACGCCACCCTCATCATCATCATCAGTTTTAGCATTTGCTAGAAAACTTAATACCATTACTACTTCAGTTCCATTTTTATCAATTACCCCCGATGCAAGAGCAGGTGGCATGGGCGATGCAGGAGTAGCGGTGAGCCAAGATGCAAATGCTGCTTTTTGGAATGCCTCAAAGTTGGCTTTTGCCGATAAGAAAAAGTCATTTGCTATCAGTGGTGCCCCTTGGCTTAGGTCGTTGGTAAGCGATGTATGGCTATACTACCTTTCAGGATACCAAAAAATTGATGACCGTTCTGCATGGAGTGCCGGTATGCGATATTTCTCATTGGGCAGTATACAATTTACCGATAATAATGGAAACCCGTTGCAACTTTTTACGCCCGCCGAATGGGCTTTAGATGGAAGTTACTCCCGCAAATTGGGTGATGAATTTAGTGTAGGAATTGGCCTTAGGTTTATATATTCAAATTTGGCTGGCCGCACAGTAACACAAGGAGGTGGTCAGGCAAGGCCTGGTATTGCTGGTGCTGGAGATTTATCAGCCTATTGGCAGCATAATGGTAAACTTAAAGAATATAAAGCTCGCTATTCATGGGGAGCTACACTAACCAATGTAGGGAATAAAATTACCTATACAAATTCTGCCAATAGAGACTTTATTCCTACCATGCTGCGTACAGGTTTTTGTACCAAAATTGATTTTGATGAGTTTAACACTTTCGCCACCAATATAGAATTTAATAAATTACTGGTACCTACACCACCCCAGCGTGACCCCCTTTCAGGCAAGGTAACTAAAGGCATAGATCCCAATGTGTCAGTTCCCCAAGGTATGATACAATCGTTTTACGATGCACCAGGTGGATTTAAGGAAGAGATGAGTGAAATTAATTGGATGCTTGGTATTGAATATTGGTATCAAAAACAATTTGCACTACGTGCAGGTTTTCATCATGAACCTTATAATAAAGGGAATCGTAAATTTTTCACATTTGGTGTAGGTCTTAAGTATAATGTATTTGGAATTGATTTCGCATATTTAGTTCCTATCCAACAACGTAACCCTTTGGAAAATACCCTCAGGTTCACCATCCATTTCGACTTTACCAGTTCCACAACTACAAATCCTTAATTTAGTTTTGAAAATCCGTGTTGGGTTTGGGTTCGATGTACACCGCTTGAAGGAAGGCGAGGAGCTGTGGTTAGGAGGTGTTTTAATTCCACATATAAAAGGAACAGTAGCCCACAGTGATGGCGATGTTTTGATCCACGCTATTTGTGATGCCTTATTAGGAGCTGCAAATTTGCGTGATATAGGTTTCCATTTCCCCGATACTAGTTCCGATTTTAAGGGAATTGACAGTAAAGAACTATTAAAAAAAGTTATCATACTTCTTGATGAAAAAAACTGGCAAGTAGAAAATATAGATTGTACACTTTGTCTCGAAAAGCCTAAAATCAATCCGCATATAACAAACATGATGGAAACACTTGCTCCAATTTTAAAAACAGATATAGACGCAGTTTCTATTAAAGCCACTACTAATGAGCAAATAGGTTTTGTAGGTAGAGAAGAAGGCGTAACAGCTTATGCTGTGGCTCTTTTGAAATCAAAATAATAGTATTATAATTGGCTGCAAAATTTGTAAAGCATAAAGACATTGATCCAGGTAAATGGGATAACTGTATTTCTAATGCTGCAAATAGAAAAATATACGCATTATATAATTACCTAAACATTGCGTGTGAATGCGATGCAATTGTATATAATGATTATGAAGCTGTGATGCCCTTGCCTTTTAAAACAAGACTTGGTGTGATGTATTTGTATCAACCTTTCTTTTGTCAGCAATTGGGTGTTTTTCATACAAAAGAATATGATACAAAAAACCATGTAGATTTTTTCGCACTAATATCAAAACTTTATAAGTATGGCAATATACAATTAAATTATTATAATCATACTAATGAAGGTGAAATAATCATTGATAAAAAACATATAGTAAAAAATAAAACAAACCAAATACTAAATTTAGCAGATGATTATCATACTATATTTAAAAACTATAGTGTCAAATGTAAACAAAGCATTAAAAAGGGATATAACACCGCAGCAAATATTACTGTACAAAATGATATTGATATAGCCTTGGATTTTTACAAAAGCAACTACGGCCATCGCACACCCCATGTGCAAATGCCGGACTTTGATAGGCTTTCAAGTTTGTTAAAGCTGAAAGAATTTAATCAAGAAGTATATATATATAATAATCCAGACACAAAACAAATAGAAGCAGTTTCAGTGTTTATAATATATGATAATCAAATATATTATATGCTGAGTGCAGCTATAGGACAAGCCAAACAAAACTGTGCACTATTTTATATGATGGATGAGGTTATAAAAAAATACTCAGGTAGAGATTATATATTAGACTTTGAAGGCAGTATGATACCTGCAGTTGCACGATTTAACATTGGCTTTGGTGCAGTTGAACAAACTTATTTCGATTTTAGATTCTCTTCCAATTTTTCTATTTTAGGTAGGAGGATGTTAGCTAAACGGAATTAAAAATATTAAAACAATTTTTTATAATGCACTTGCTTTATAATAGGAATTCCAAAAGATGCAGTAGTAAAAAATCCTCTTCCAGCAAGTCCTGGTAATATACCTATTTCAAAACGCATACTCATTTTTTTTCTATTCATCACGTTCATGCCAAATTTAGCACCGATTGCACTTTTATCAAAACCAGAAGTGCCAGCTCCTTGCACTATATAATTATTGGTGCCCAGCATAATATTTTGAAAATTGACAACAGGAGCAAATAGGAAATCTATATATGCGTGGCGGCACCAGTTAAAGTGCCATTTGTCTCCGACTGAAGTCATTGTGGTTTTCAATATTTTCACAAACTACAAACCACCGTATAACATGAATACATTTAAATTAGTGCCCGAACCCCATTCACTATTTTTAGTACCTTTTGTCAAATCAGTTGTTGAGCTGGAGGCAAGCTGGCCTGCGCCAGTAAATCCATTTTTATATTTTACAGGAGTTTTATAATGCTCCAATCCAAAATGTAGTGCCACTATACTGCGACATGGAACTTCCATGGGTAAAAAATGCGTAACAGTTCCTCCTGCAACATAGTCTGTACCTGTTATAGCTTTCATCGTATGCGTACCTTTTTTATTGATAAAATGAAACCGGCCACCCAATCTAAAACTTGAGAAATTTGCTAATTTGTTCAGACTTTCATTCGTTGCTTTGATAACACCTTTTTTGCCATCCCAATAAGTAAAATGAAAATTTGCTTCAGCCCCTTCACCCAATGAAAGAGTTGGCTGCCCAAGATTAAAATCAAGCACACGCACATTCACCATTAAATTGGGTTTGTCCGATTCATTTTTCTCGGTATTGTAAGTCATGGTTTGTGCCTTCGCACCCATTGAGGCTATTATATAAAAAGCCATAGAGTAATATTTCATTTTTTTCATTTTGTTGTTTTATTAAATTTGGTATTTAAATAAAGTAATTTTTGAGCACTCTTGTTAAAAGGAAGATAGGGATAGAACCTTTTTTCTGGTCTCCATCACACTGATTATTTCCCTGCCCAATCTTCCCTATCCAAACTCCTGTAATGAATAGCTTCAGCCAAGTGTTCTATTTTTATATCCTCACTCTGGTCCAAATCGGCAATGGTGCGGCTCACTTTTAATATTCTATCGTAAGCACGGGCTGATAAGTTTAATTTTTCCATAGCAGTTTTTAATAAGTTTTGTCCTGCAACAGGTATAATGCAAATTTCTCTTAATTCAGATGAGCTCATTTGTGCATTACAATATACTCCGGCAGTTTCTTCAAATCTTTTGCTTTGTCTTTCTCTGGCAACAGTCACACGCTCTCTCACATTTTTGCTTGGTTCCGCTTTTCTATTATCTGATAATTGATCGAAACCAACGGGTGTAACTTCTATATGTATATCAATTCTATCGAGTAAGGGTCCTGATACTCGTCCCAAATATTTACCTACCATTCCGGGCGGGCAGGTGCATTCTTTATCGGGATGATTATAATATCCACACGGACATGGATTCATTGCCGCCACCAACATAAAACTTGCAGGATATTCAATCGAATATTTTGCACGAGATATCACAACACTTCTATCCTCCAATGGTTGACGCATCACCTCCAAAGCTTTCTTATCAAACTCAGGCAATTCATCTAAAAATAAAACACCGTTATGTGCCAATGATATTTCTCCAGGCTGCGGATTTCCGCCACCGCCAACGAGCGCTACATTGCTAACTGTGTGATGCGGTGAACGAAACGGCCTTGTCGGCATCAGACCAGTTTCTTTGCCCAATTTGCCAGCTACTGAATGTATTTTAGTAGTCTCTAATGCTTCGTGCAAAGTCATAGGAGGTAATATAGTGGGAAGTCTTTTTGCCAGCATCGTTTTGCCTGAACCTGGAGGGCCAATTAATATAACATTATGTCCACCGGCCGCTGCAATTTCCATCGCACGTTTTATATTTTCTTGCCCACGTACATCGGCAAAATCTATATTATATTGATTTTCGTTTGCAGCAAATTCTTCTCGGGTATTTATTATATAAGGTTCAATACTAGAGCTGCCCACTAGTACATCAATCACGTCATTTATATGTTTTACACCATATACTTTTAATCCACTTACAATAGCCGCCTCTCTAGCATTCTGAGCAGGGAGTATAATACCTTCATAGTTTTCTTTTTTGGCTTGTATTGCAATTGGCAATGCGCCACGAATGGGTTTCACTTCTCCATCTAAAGAGAGTTCTCCCATTATAATATATTTCTCTACATTAAGTATTGGATCCAATTGACCCGATGCCATTAATACACCCACAGCAATTGGTAAATCGTAAGCAGAACCTTCTTTGCGAATATCAGCAGGGGCCATATTTACGACCACTTTTTGGCGTGGCATTTTATATCCTGTTTCGCGTAGTGCGGTATCAATTCTTTGCTGACTTTCTTTTACCGCATTATCTGGTAATCCAACCATATAATACTTTTCGCCTTGGCCTACATATACTTCCACACTAATGGTGGTAGCACTCACACCGTATACCGCACTGCCAAAGGTTTTAACTAACATATATTATAATAAATTTTTGCAAGTCTTAGTGAGCGGTACTTGCTGCCCTGAGCGAAGTCGAAGGGTTAAAGTATGATGTATAATTTTCAACATATATATTATATAGAACTATCTTCTTCCATCGCCATTCCAAAACCAATTTTCTTTTTGGCTTCATAAGGTTTTATATCAATTGGATTTTCTACTTTTTCATCAGTTAAAGCCAAATCTAAAACCTCGAGCATATTGCTTACATAATGTATTTTCAAGCCTTCCAAATAATGGTCGGGGATTTCTTTTACATCGCGTTCGTTGGTAATACATAATATAATTTCTGTAATACCTGCACGGCGTGCTGCCAATATTTTTTCTTTAACACCACCAATAGGTAATACTTTTCCGCGCAAAGTTATTTCGCCAGTCATCGCCAATTTCTTTTTCACTTTTCGTTGCGTAAATAATGATGCTAAAGAAGTCAACATCGTAACACCTGCAGATGGGCCATCCTTAGGCACGGCACCTGCGGGCACATGTATGTGTATATCCCAATGATTAAATGATTCGGGTTCTATATTTAAATATGTGGCATGTGCTTTTAAATATGTGAGTGCAGTGGTTGCAGATTCTTTCATCACATCGCCCAATTGTCCGGTCAACTTTAAACCGCCCCGACCTTTGGTTAATATAGATTCTATAAATAAAATTTCGCCACCCACGGGAGTCCAAGCCAGTCCTGTTACTACGCCGGCTACATCATTGTCATTATATGTTTCCAGTTCTACTTTTTCGGCACCTAGAAGTTTGCTCACTTCGCCAATTCCGATTGATGGTTCTGGTTTATTTCCTATTACAATTTCTTTAGCTTGTGCACGTGCAAGTGCGGCAATTTTTTTATCCAATCCACGCACACCCGATTCTCTTGTATATCCTTCTACCACTTTTTTCACCGCCGCATCGCTCACTTTAAAATTACGAGCATTCAATCCGTGTGCTTCTCTTTGTTTTGATATCAAATGTTTCTTTGCAATCTCGATTTTTTCTTCAATGGTATATCCACTCAAATCTATAATTTCCATCCTATCCAAAAGAGCTGGTTGTATAGTATCCAAACTATTTGCTGTGGCAATAAACATCACTCTGCTTAAGTCGAATTCTAATTCTATATAATTATCATAAAACGCATTATTTTGTTCGGGATCTAATAATTCCAATAATGCTGATGATACATCGCCTCTCGTATCTCTTCCTACTTTATCTATTTCATCCAATATAAAAACAGGATTGGCAGATTTTGCTTTTTTTAAACTTTGTATTACACGCCCGGGCATCGCACCTATATATGTTTTTCTGTGTCCGCGAATCTCTGCTTCGTCATGCAGGCCGCCCAATGACATGCGCACATATTTACGTCCAATTGATTTTGCAATTGATTTTCCCAGCGAAGTTTTTCCAACTCCCGGAGGGCCGAACAAACATAATATGGGGCTTTTCATATCTCCTTTTAATTTGAGCACCGCCAAATATTCTAATATACGCTGCTTCACTTTTTCCATCCCGAAATGGTCTTCGTCCAATATCCTTCTTGCACGTTTTAGGTCGAGCTTATCAACTGTATATTCACTCCAAGGTAAGTCCAATAATACTTGAGCATAGTTGAGTCCGACAGAAAAATCGGGACTCATATTATTCATGCGTTGTAGTTTGTCAAGTTCTTTGTTGAAAGCCTCACCAATTTCTTTATTCCATTTTTTCTCTTTGCCTTTTTCACGCAGATTTATCAGTTCTTTATCGGGCGAATCTTGTCCCAACTCTTCTTGTATCTGACGCAATTGTTGGTTTAGGAAATACTCACGTTGCTGCTTGTCCATGTCGCCACGCACTTTGCTTTGTATTTCCATTTTCATTTCCAGCATCTGCAATTCTTTGGTCAGATGTTCTATAACAGCCTTAGCTCTGTCTGCCAAATTGTCCATGGAAAGGATGGCTTGCTTCTGGGCCAGCTCCAAATTCATATTCGATGAAATAAAGTTCACCAAAAATCTGGGACTGCTAATATTCTTCATTGCAAAACCTGCTTCCGAAGGGATGTTTGGATTGATATCAATAATACGCAAAGCCATATCGCGGATGGAAGAAATCAAAGCAGTGAACTCCTTCGACTTCTCATCTTTCTTATCTACAAATGGTTTTACGGAGCCCACAAAAAATGGTTCACTCGATACTTCGTTCTCCAATTTGAAACGGCGTTTGCCTTGTATAATCACCATCGTATTTCCATCGGGCATACGCAGCATCTTTATAATATTGGCAACCGTTCCCACTTCGTTCAAATCGTTGAAACTCGGGTCTTCTACATTCGAATCCTTTTGCGAAACAGCTCCAATTATTTTATCTTTCTTATAAGATTCCTTAATCAGTTTTATACTTTTATCACGACCAATAGTAATAGGAATTACCACACCCGGAAATAACACCGTATTGCGCAAAGGTAGGATGGGCAAGGTGGCGGGCAAAGGTTCTTTGCTCATGTCTTCCTCGGCCTCATTGCTCATCAAAGGTATAAACTCGGGGGTATTATCGTTGTCGTCGTCTATCAGTTCATCAAACATAAAATTGTCGTTACTCATCATATCTTTTTTGTTAGGCCAGCGTGTGAAAAACTGACAGTGAATATTTTTTAAATTGGGATTCGCTATTTGCCAAATGGCGTGCCAATAGTTTTCACTGCAATAATGCACCAAAACCAAGTGTTTTTGTACAAGTTTCAAAACTAAGGGATGATGGGTGTATGACTATTCACAAGCTATGAGTAAGTTATATACATTGTGAACCAATATTGCGTCCCTACAGGACTTAGGACAAGGGGGGGGCGATCATTATTTTACCAATATCTCGTCCCTAGTGGGACTTTTATGCTGATTAGTGAAAATACTTATAAGTCCCGTAAGGACGAAACATTTTTTCGCCTACTTTGTAACCTTCCCCAACTTCTTCTCCGCAAACTTCAATTCAGCCACTATAATATAACTTACTATCGCCATCAATACCCATGAACCAATTTTTTGTACATGAACTGTTTTCCATGCATCGTGCTGATGTGCATATTTCCACGCACCGAAAAAGGTGGCTATATTTTCAGCTAGCCAAATAAAAAATCCTATTAAAATAAATGAAAGTACCACGGGCATTCTTCTGCGTACTGTATTGGTAGTAAATGCAACTTTTGATTTGAAGAAAGCCACAATTACCAGTACCGCAAGCCACCAACGATAATCGCCTATATAATGTTGTGTGAAAAAATTTATATATATAGCAATGCCTAAAATGAGTGCAGCCCATTGCAAAGACCACTGTTCCATTTCAAGATCAAAACGTCGCCAAGCTTGGCACATAAAACTTGCCACCGATGCATACATAAAACCACTATATAATGGCACGCCGAAAAACTTTGTATATGCATCTTCTGGATAACTCCACGAATGATGATAAACCTTGAACCATTCCATGCACAAACCCATGATATGAAACAGGCAAATCACCAACACTTCTCGTCCTGTTTCCAGTTTTGTAATATATAATATTGCCTGCACCAGCAAACAACACGCAAGCAAAAAATCATATCGCGGAATTGCACTCAAAGGAATAATTTTAGACAAAGCAAGCAATGAAAATATAATAACCGGAAACAAACACGACACTGCATTTTTATATCCAAAAACGAGCAGTTCATTGATGCGGTTATGCCACACAGAATTTTCTGCACGAGGCCGCAATCGCTGCTCCAGCCATGTTTGTAGTTTGAATATAGAAGTATCCACGGGTCAAATATAATTTGTTTTGGTTACTGGTTTGTCATCCTGAGTTTATCGAAGGGCGGCAAACCAAAGGACGAGTACTTCTCCTCGTCGTCTTCGATAAACTCAGACTGACAGCAAGTTTTTTTAACTAATATTGCATCATGCAATACAGAAAACTAGGAAAAACAGGAATACAAATTAGTGCCCTATCATTTGGCAGCTGGCTCACATTTGGTAAGCAAATAGAAAACGGCATCGCCGAAAAACTCATGCACAAAGCCTACGACAGCGGCATCAACTTTTTCGATAATGCCGAAATATATAGCCGCGGACAAAGCGAATTGGTAATGGGCGAAATACTTAAGAAAGCCAATTGGGTTCGCAGCAGTTATATGGTAAGTAGTAAAGTATTTTTTGGTTACGAGGATAGCAAGCCCAACCAAACTGGGCTTAGCCGCAAACATATAATGGAAGGCTGCCACGCTGCACTCAGGCGGTTGCAGGTCGATTATATAGATTTATATTTTTGCCACCGCCCCGATAAAGCCACACCCATTGCTGAAACGGTATGGGCCATGAACACCCTCATACAACAAGGCAAAATATTATACTGGGGAACCAGCGAGTGGAGTGCCCAGGAAATATTGCAAGCACACCTCGAGGCGGCCCGCCACCACCTTATTGGCCCCGTAATGGAACAGCCACAGTATAATATGTTCGAACGCGAAAAGATGGAGAAAGATCTCCTGCATATATTCAATTACGAAGGCTTGGGCACCACCATCTGGAGCCCACTGGGCAGCGGATTATTAACAGGAAAGTATAATACTGCCGAACCCACCGATACCCGCCTGCAAATAGAAGGCATGGAGTGGCTCAAAGAACGCATGTTCCAGCCCGGCCGTATTGAAAAAGTAAAACAACTGGTAACTATTGCCGAAGAACTTTCTATATCATTGCCCGTATTGGCCCTGGCCTGGGTACTCAAAAACGAGCACGTCTCCACAGCCATCCTCGGTGCCAGCAAAGTAAGCCAGCTCGAAGAAAATTTAAAAGCATTGGATGCTATTGCCTTGTTCACGCCTGAGGTGAATGAACGGATTGATATGATACTCGGCAATAAACCCGTTCAAGCATTATATTAGATTGTACTATTTAAGTCTCCCCTCAGGGGATTCGCCGCGGCGAATAGAGGGGTGGGGAATAAGCCGGTGCAGGCGTTGTATTAACATATATATTAGGGCATGCCCCTCTGAAGCATCGGGTCGGGCTAATCCGCTGCAAGTCCTCGTTCCGGAAGCCTGCACTGTGGGCTTTCCGCTGCTATCCCTCATGCGGTTCGTGCTATGTATTGAACCAAGATTTGTTGAATTTAATATTTCACACCCGCTCCCGCCAAGTCTTCCGTAGGGTGACTTGGTGGAACAATGAACTCTAGTGTCTTTCGACACGGTGTGCGGAATATGCTCACAAAGCCGTCAACTACTAAAATCATGGCAATCATAAAAATCAGTTTAATCAAAGATCAGATAGCGAGGGCAGCACGGTAGTGGTTGGTGATGGTTCGACTCCGCTCACCACCACAACCACAGGCAACCTCCTTTCAATATTATAATCCGTGAAATCTGCGTAATCCGTCTAATCCGTGATTCAGACAATGGATGCGTCAGCCACTGACTACTGATTACTGACCACTGTTTACTATTCCCCCATTTACCAATCCTTCCTTCATGATATACAACCCAAAAAATACATACAACCATGAAAAAATACATCCTCCCCATTGCAATCGTATTATTATGTTTTAATACCCATGCACAAACAGAAAGAACAATTAAAAGCAGTGTGAAAAAAGCTATAGTATACCTGCAAGGTGCACAGCTTAGCAGTAGCGAAAATGTGATGCTGCCGGCGGGCAATAGCAGATTAGTATTTGAAGGCGTGTCGCCACACTTGCAGGAGGCGAGCTTGCAGGTATCGGGCAAGGGTAGCTTCGTAATTTTAGAAACACAATATATGCTTAAGTATAAAGAGCATTTGGTTACCAAATCGGATGGAAAATATAATAGGCAAATTAGTATGATAGAGGATAGCCTGGAAGAAAATGTATATAAGAAAACCGATGCCGAAAATCGTTATAATACTTTGGAATTGGAAAAGAAAATGCTAATGAGTAATAAAACCATTAAAGGCGAATCGCAGAAAGATTCGTTACCCATATTACAACAAGGATTAGATTTTTTGCGTGAACGATTAAACAATATAATGGCAGCTGAATTAAAAATATCGCGTGAGTTAAAACGTATACAAAAAAGCACCACCGATTTGGAGCAACGCAAACAAGATTTATTAAATCTGCAAAATGGAATTAGTGAAGAAGTGGCCGATGCACAACCTGTTCCGCAGGTAGTGGTATCAGTGTTTGCAGAGGCGGCTACCAGTGCACAACTTACGCTACAATATTATATAGCCAATGCAAGCTGGACTCCTTTTTATGAACTGCACGGAGATGGAAATACCAATATGGTACAACTAAAACAGCTCGCCACTATACAACAACAAAGTGGACTGGATTGGAAAGATGCAAGTATTATATTATCGACCGCAACGCCCAATCAAAATAGTATAAAACCACAATTGCCTATTTGGTATATATATAATCAGCAGGTGTATTATAATGAAGGTTTGAAAAATATTCCAAGAGCTCAAAATAAACAAGCATACAAAAGTAACCAAGGTGCTGTAAGCGATAATGATAAATTAGAAACAAAGGATGAAGTGGCGGCAGAAGATATGTCACAATATACCACCATATCACAAAATATATTATTAACCGAGTTTGAATTAAAACTAAAATATAATATACCCAACGATGGTCAGAAACATTATGTCGCTATCCAAAATAAAGATTTGCCTGCTAAATATTTCTTCTCAGCGGTTCCTAAACTAGATACCAAAGCCTTTTTAATGGCACAAATAACAGGCTGGGAAGATTTGAATTTAATACCCGGAAACGCCAAAATATATTTTGATGGAAACCTTGCGGGCACTACGGCTATCAATCCAGATATAACTAGTGATACCATGTTATTGAATATGGGAAGAGATAATAGTTTTGTAATACATAAACGCCGCTTGAAAGATGAAAGTAAAGAAAGAATTATTCATGACGAAGTAATAAAAACATATACTTATGAAGTTATTATAAAGAACACAAAAGCTATAAGCTTAAATATGCGTGTTGAAGATCAAATCCCATTAGTGCAAGTGGGCCTCGCCGATGTGAAAGTGGTACTAAAAGATGGTGACGGAGCTAAGTATAACGAACTCACCGGTAAACTATCATGGGATTATAAACTAGGTGCGAAGGAATCGAAAAAGATTGTGTTTAGTTTTGAAGTGCATAGCCCGAAGGGTAGGGTTTTGGCAGGACTATAATATATATTCCGTCATTACGATAGTTATCGGAAGCGAGAAGCCCCCCCGCGAAGCGTCATTCTGAGCGTGCTTCCCGCGAAGAATCTCATAGAATGTGTGCTCGGCAAGATAAAATTCCCGAGCATATACCCGATGGGATTCTTCCTCGTTCCTCGTCAGAATGACGCGTAGCTTCAAATTAAAAAAAATCCACTATTATTATAATAGTGGATTTTTTATTTGAAGTATTATATATAATATTATTTCACAAACACCAACGCAACAGAATTGATACAATACCGCAACCCCGCTGGTTTCGGACCATCATCGAACACATGACCCAGATGGGCATCGCAGCGGGCACAGGTTACTTCGTCACGGCTCATTCCAGCGGAGTTGTCTGTTTGTTTGGTTACCATTCCTTTTATAATAGGTTGGTAAAAGCTGGGCCATCCGGTTCCCGATTCAAACTTATGTGCACTGCTGAATAAATCCAATCCGCAACAGATACATTGGTAAGTTCCTTTTTCGTGGTTGTCCCAATATGCCCCCGTGTAGGCAGTTTCGGTTCCTTTTTCACGGGTTACATTATATTGATCGGCAGTGAGTTTTTTCTTCCATTCTGCATTTGTTTTTACTACTTTTGGAAGCGGCTTTTGGTCGCTCACGCCTTGTTTGGCTTCGGGTGCAGGGCTGCAATATATCATCAATAAAGGTAATATAATCAGCTGGCAGTTTCTTAGTTTCATGGTTTCGTTTTTTTGACCCCTCTAAATCTCCCCGAGGGTGAGACTTTAGCTGGGTATTAATATTTAGTGAGTTGGAATATTTATTATATATTACATGCCTGGCATTAAAACTTTGTCGATAACATGTATTACACCATTGCTTTGGTATACATCGTAAGTACTTATATTGGCAACAGTTCCTTTACCATCTTTTACTTGTATATTATGTTCGCCGTTCATCATCACAGTTAGTTCTTCACCTTGTACAGTTTTTAATTTACCCGTTCCGTTTCCTTTTTTGATTAGTTCTTTTAGTGCATTGAAATCATAAGTTCCAGATACTACATGATAAGTTAAAACAGATACAAGTGTAGCTTTGTTTTCGGGTTTCAAAATCGTTTCTACATTTCCTGCAGGAAGGTTTTCGAAGGCGTTGTTTACTGGAGCAAATACAGTGAATGGTCCGGCGGTTTGTAAAGTTGCAACTAAGTTAGCAGCTTTTACGGCAGCTACTAAAGTGGTGTGGTCTTTTGAGTTTACTGCGTTTTCTACAATGTTCTTTTTAGGAAACATAGCTTCACCACCGACAGTAACGGTTGGCGCCATAGCTTTTTTGGTTTGTGCGTTAACACTATTGGTAGCAATAGCTGCAATTATTAATACACCAGCGATTTTTTTGAATGAGTTTTTCATGTTTTTAATTTTTAAAATGTTTTGATTAATTTAATTTGAATACACTTACGGTAAAAATTTGGGTTATGGTTTTAATTGGATTGAAAAAAAATGAGAACTCTCATTTTTAAAGCTATCTTCTTTATAGTTTATTAACCACGTGAACCTTAATTTTGCCCCATGACAGAAAATCAAAGACCGGGCTTCGGAAATTCTAAGCCCATGATGTTTATACATTTTGTAGCCTTTATTATGTATGGATTTTTAGGTTGCTTGTTCCTATTTAAGCCTGAAAGCAATTTTTTCGGGTTGCCAACGATGTATTGCATGGTAATAGGCGGAGCATTAATAGTATATGCATGTTTCAGAGGTTGGAGGGGATATCGCACCTACAAAGTAAATAAAGCGTCAGAATAATAAAGCGGTACAACTATTCATTTACCAAGGGCGTTTTAAAACACATGCAACAGAAACCCATTACCCAGATGTTATATATACTTCGTCCTTCTCAGTTCGCTTTATTATGTTTTTTAATTTTAATGATTGCCTCATGCAGCGACAATCCCAAAGATTATAAGCATAATGACACAGCTAGAACAGGCATCATAAGTATTGCTGCTGATCCAAGTTTTCAACCATTGGCAGAGCGCTTGATAGAAGCCTATGAGCATGATTGCAAAAACCAGGCACATATATCATTGTTAAATTTACCTGAAGAAAGGGCCATAGAACTACTTCAAAAAGACAGTGTGCGATTGATACTGATGAGCAGGAAACTTACCGATCAAGAAAACGAACCATTTAAAAAACGTAAACTTGAGGTAGCTTATACCTTGTTTGCTTACGATGGTATTGCATTGATAGTGCATCCGTCGATGCCAGATAGTATAAAGTTTGAGCAACTGATGGAGGTGCTAAACGGGAACATTAATACGTGGGACAAGCTAAATAACAAACTGCCTAAAAAAGGCATCCAGATAGTTTTTGACAATGATTCATCCAGTACCGTTCGCTATATGCAAAATCTTGTTAAAAAACCTTTTGGCAAAAATGTAGGAGCTTTGGATGAAAATAAAAAAGTGGTGGAGTATGTAGCTACACATCCTGAGGCGATAGGTATTGTTGGCTTAAACTGGGTTAGCGATGGTCGTGACCCCAAATTGGGCAGCTTTATGGACAAGGTAAATGTGATGGGTATTATGCCAGCTGATACCTCTGTGATACCTGAGAGAAAGTATTATAAACCATTACAGCTCCATTTATATATGCAACATTATGTATTGATGAGGCCAGTATATTCAGTAAATGCAGAAGGTCGTCAAGGTCTCGGCACGGGGTTTGTCCATTACATCAATAGCAGGCCGGGGCAATTGCTGATACAATCAAGCGGATTATTCCCAGGGGCATTAGTAGTTTGGAAAAGACAGATACGAATAAAAGAAAACACAGAAGAATAATATATATAATAACCATGAAGAAGATTCTATTATTTAGCGCCACTATAATGATGATTTGTATAGCATCGGCACAAACAATGCAGCAGGGTGTTTTAGAAACCGAGGCATTCAAATTTGCACAGGCTAAGCAAACATTTAGTACCCTTATCCAACAGCAACCTAGCAATGCCGATTTAAATTATTATTTGAGCGATGTATATCTTTTAGCTGGCGAAGAAGACCAAGCTGAAAAAACCTTGATAGAAGGAATTGCTAAAAATCCAGAAAATGCTTTATGTATAGTAGGCCAAGGCAAATTAAAGATTGCCGGAAAAAATTTGGAACAAGCAAAAGCAGATTTTGCAAAGGCAGTTACACTCACTAAAAATAAAAATGCAAAAGTATTATTATATATTGGCGAAGCACTTGTAACAGGGCCAGTGAAAGACTTGGACCAAGCCGAAATATATTTAAATAGGGCATTAGAACTTGATGCAAAGGATCCCAATATTAATTTGGCTATAGGCGATTTGTGGCTTGAAAGAAAGAATTCATCCAAGCCTATTGAAAACTATAAAATGGCATTAGAAAAAGATAGTAAGTGCTTAAAAGCCTATTTAAGAAAAGGTAGATTGTACGCCAGTGCACGCACCCAAGAAAGCTATATGGTAGCAGTGGGTACTATACAAGAAGGATTAATGATTGATAGCACTTATGCCCCGTTCTACAGCGAAATGGCTTACCTAAATAACCTCGCAAAAAATTATACAAAGGCCCGTACCAATTACGAAAAATATCTTTCTATAGTAGGCGATGATATATATGCACGCGTTAAATATGCAGGTTTTTTATTTCTTACCAAAGACTATCAAAAATCTATAGACGAGATAAGCACTATCCATCAAAAAGATAGTTCTCGTCCATACTTATATAGGTTAATGGGATACTCGCACTACGAGTTGGGAGTATCTTATAATAAACCTGATGATACAGCCAGAGCAAAACAAGAATATATAAAGGGGATATATGAGATGGATAAGTTTTTTGCGAAACAAACCAATTCCGAAAAGATTATTAATGACGATTATAAGTATTATGGATTATTGTTAATTAAATTAGGAAAGGACTCTTTGGGTTGTAATTATTTAAATAAAGCTGTTTATAGAATAAATGCGTTGAATAATGCCGATAGCAAAAAAGAATATGAACTAGAACGAGAAAAATTGGCTGATATATATAGTGTTCTTTCCGAAAACTATATGCGTAATAAAAAATATTTAGATGCAATAAACACATTAAATAATAAAGTTGCAATCAAACAATCAGTGAATGATTATTTTACTTTAGGTCGTGCAAATACTTATATAGTTAAAACTGATAGCACACGTCAGGACAGTGCTATTGCAGCATTCAATAAGGTGATAGAGCTTAGTCCCACATCGCCCCTAGGATATTTGTGGTTGGCCAGAACCAAATCGAATAAAGACCCAAAAGTGAAAGTGGGTGATGCAAAACCGCACTACGAAAAATTCTTAGAAATAATAGATTCTGATACTATTAAATATAAAAGAGAAAGTTATAAAAAGGAAACTATTGAGGCAAATCGTTATATAGGTTTCTATCATTTTTATTTGGGTAAAAAAGAAGAAGCGATTCCATATTTCAAAAAGGTACTAGCTTTAGATC
Source organism: Bacteroidota bacterium (assembly GCA_947477885.1). GTDB lineage: Bacteria > Bacteroidota > Bacteroidia > UKL13-3 > UKL13-3 > CANJUD01. Next base: position 35,382 of record CANJUD010000009.1, on the reverse strand, counting down.
CTAAAGATATAGCCGCATTGGATGCAAAAAAACTATTGAAGTTTTAACGCTGTACCGTAAGTTTTCTTTGTGATATAATATGTTGATGTTCTACCTCAACTATATATATACCATCAGATAAATTCTTGGTTGAAAGTTGTAAAGGTTTACAACATATTCCTTTTCCAGTTTCTATATTTTTTCCATCAATCCCTGTTATCCTCCAATTATAATTTAATTCATTACAATTGCTTGGACAATAATCAATAGTAAAATTATGGGCAGCAGGATTGGGATATAATCCCAAAGAATTTTCTGATACCACATTAGAAATTCCCACACCGGGAGTATAAGAAAATGTCAGTGGGAATGAAGTTGCAGAGCATCCGTTGCTATCAGTAATAGTTAATTTATATTGTGCATCTCGCGGTGCGAAAGCAGTTTTCAATGTATCACCTACCATAATCGTATCATTTAATAACCATTTATATTTAGATGCATTGACTGACGATGTGAGGAAATTAACATTTTGCTGGATGCTAGGTTTTGAAGGATTTTGATATACGATTATATATCTTACTAATGTATCATTTCCTCCAGGACCGGTAGCAATAAAAGTAACTTTTTTAGTTCCATAGTTAAAATATTTTACAGTTACAATTGTATCAGGCGATGCTGCTGGAGAACCGTCTTCAAATATCCATGATACTGAAGTTGCACCTACAGTAATACTTGTGTATTTTACTGTACCTCCTTGGCAAATAGTTGAGTCGTCCACAGTGCATTTAGCTTTGGGTGGTTGTATGGCAGTAGCATTCCACATATTACTTTCCCATAATCCACGACCAAAAGTACCCGCACGAATCTTTTGCGTGCTCTTTTGTATTTCCAATTCACCAATTGGAACTACCGGTAATTTGCGACTGAAATAAATCCAGTCACTCATGTTATCGTTGCGGAAATAGATACCTAGGTCAGTTCCTATATAAAGGCCATTGGTAGTTTTGCCATCGTGTATAATACAGTTTGCAGCCACATTGGGCAATTTGGTTCCAGATATATTACTCCAATTGGTACCACCATTCACTGATTTATATACTTTCTTATCTTGTGTATAGCTGCCTATTGTTACATATACAGTTTTTGGATCTGTTGGGTTTACGGTTATATAGGTTATGGCTCCATCAGTCATTGGCAGTGTTCCAGTAATTTTTGTCCAAGTAGTAGTTGCTCCGCCATCGGTGGTTCTCCACATATTTCCCCAAGTAGCACCATATATAGTTTTGGCATCCGATGGAGCAATGGCCATAGTGTTCAAATTGCGCGTCGTACTGCCAGTCAGGTTCGAAGAAATAGCACTCCAAGTAGTTCCACGGTCAGTAGTTTTATATACTTCCGTATACCCAGCATATATAGTTTTTGGATCTTTTGGATCCATGATATAAGGTGTAATCCAGTCGCCTTTGGGTGCACCAGGAATATTGCCTGATATATTAGTACCCTGTGTTGCAAAACCATCGCTTGAGCGTTCTATATCGCCATATTGTGAGCTTGCATACATATAGTTTACATTGGAATAATCTATAATACATTCCATACCATCACCTCCCTTACTATCGTCGAAAAGTGTAGCAGTTCTTTTCTTGGTGCCATTGTCTTGGTGACCGCATAACACCACATCTGATGCTGTTTGCGAAACACTTAATCTATATATGGCTCCTATATTTAGTCCATTTGTTAGGTCCGTCCAGCTGTTAGGGCTTCTCGTATAATATATACCACCATCATTGGTTTCAAACAAAACACTTTTTGGGCTTTTAGCTAATGGATGATAAGCCATATAATGTTTATCGGCATGCACCGTTGGATAAGTTCCATTAGTTCCATACCAAAAATTTCCAACATTCCAACTAGCACCGCCGTTGGTGCTATACCAAGTAATTACACCACCTAAATAAAGTTCGTTTGCGTTTTTTGGATTGATAGCAAAAGCCAAGTCGTAGGTTCCTTGTCCACCCGATACTTTTGCATTGTAACTGTTACACAAATAGTTTTGCCCCGAAACACTACCATCAATATATTGGGTCCAATTTGTGCCGCTGTCTGTTGATTTAAATAATCCCAAAAGTCCTTTGCTCGAGTTGCAAATAAGTGCATGAACCAAATTGTTCGAAGCTGGTGTCACTTCTATATTGATACGTTTAGCACCAGTGAAGTTACTCACCTGAGTCCAGTTTAATCCACCATCGATACTTCTATATATTTGAGAATTTGAATTTGTTGCATCATAACTAGCAGCATATATAGTATTTGGATTATTGGGCTTCAATTCCAAATCAATAAAATACGCACTTGCAGTTTTCGACCATGTAACACCCGAATCATTTGTTATATATATGCCTGTTGTGGTTGCAGCCCATAAAGTATTATGTTTGGTCGGGTGCATTTTTAATCGGTTCACCAATGCAAAATCAGTATATATATAATTGAGTCCGGTTTTTTTCCAGGTAACACCACCATCTATTGTTTTCCATACACCCACACTCTTTGTATCACTAACTTTGTAAGGGCCTTGAGCACCCCAAAAGCTACCATAATCGCGGTCGCCGGTGGCTATATATATTACATTTGTATTTTTATAATCAACCACAATATCCGATACACCTATCTGTGGCAGAAAATCAGAAAGCGGGGTCCAGTTTTTACCGTAGTTGGTAGTTTTCCATATGCCGCCCGCAGGTGTCCCCACCCAAAAAATATTACTATCTGTTGGGTGAAAAGCTACACAGTTCACTCTCCCAATTCCACTATATCCTCCAGTTGAACTATTAAACCCAATACTTACCCAATTGCCTGAATCATTATTCCCGCGTTCATTGCTCTTATTGGTTTGCATTTTCACCCATTCTTCAAATAGATGTCCTTGTGCAGGCATTGTTCCGTTTTCTCCTACTCTAGCTCTCCAGTAGTTGTCCCAGCGTTTATATACACTATAGCCTTGCCCTTTTTGTATGGGTTTGTTTTCATAATCTTTTAATGTTTGTTTCTCAACTTCATCAATAGTTACTGTTTGTGCAAACGAAGAACTACAGATAGCTGAAATACAATATATATATAATACTAATTTTTTCATCATTGTTTTTATTGAAAATTAACGGGTTTTTGTAATACGAATTCTTTAACTAGCAGATATTTGGTCCGGCCTTTAATTTTATATCTGATTAATGCTTTGCCTTTATAATTAAATGGAGGCAACACTTCTTTGGTTGAAGTGCTGTTGTCAATCGTATAACCAATATGTACCTCAAGCAAATTTTTACGTTTTGCCATGAAGCTCGCCTCTACAGCTATTTTTTGGTGGTCGACCCAAGCGGTATCAAATATTGGAGTGTCTTTAGCAATTTCTGAAACAAATATATGATAGTCCACACCCCTGCCGGCATCTAATGTCCCGGCACTCCATTGTGTCTCAGTGGCATTAAGTATTTCAAAATATTTTGACGAGGTACTGATTAATTTATTGCCACAAGATATTAGTGACAAAAAATAAATCGCTACTGTAATTGAGTATAGGGCTTTTTTCATGACTAGTGGGCAAAGATACAAACGCAAAGCTTCAGTTCAAAAGTGCTTTAAAAAATTTACCTTTATCGCACAAAGGCACTATATTATCCTGTAATTTTGCAACGCTTAATTTATTTTCCAATCATTATATAATCCCTATACATGCTACCACAAGTTATTGATAACAAAGACACACGCTCAGGTTTTGGTGCTGGACTTTTAGAGGCTGGCCGACTTAATGAAAACATCGTTGCACTGTGTGCCGATCTCACTGGGTCGCTCAAAATGGATGCTTTCCAAAATGAATTCCCAAACCGTTTTATACAAGTTGGAATTGCTGAAGCTAATATGATAGGCATCGCCGCTGGCTTAACTATTGGGGGCAAAATTCCATTCACTGGAACTTTTGCAAACTTTAGTACAGGTCGTGTGTACGATCAAATTCGTCAATCGGTAGCATACTCGGGCAAAAATGTAAAAATTTGTGCATCGCATGCCGGGCTTACCTTGGGCGAAGATGGTGCAACGCATCAAATATTGGAAGATATCGGACTCATGAAAATGTTGCCAGGCATGACCGTGATAAATCCCTGTGATTACAACCAAACAAAAGCAGCGACGCTGGCCATTGCCAATTATGAAGGACCAGTATATTTACGTTTTGGTCGCCCAGTAGTTCCCAACTTTTGGCCAGCCGAACAAAAATTTGAAATTGGAAAAGCTTGGAAAATAAAAGATGGGAAAGACGTAAGCATTTTTGCTACCGGTCATTTGGTTTGGAAAGCGATTGAAGCAGTTCAAATATTAGCGGAACTAGGCATCGATGCAGAATTAATAAATATACATACTATCAAACCTTTGGACAATGAAGCTGTACTGCAATCCGTTGCCAAAACAGGTTGTTTAGTAACTGCCGAAGAACACCAACGCAATGGCGGATTAGGCGATAGTATTTGCCAATTATTAGCATTCAATAATCCCAGACCAGCTGAAATGGTTGCCGTAAACGACAGCTTCGGCGAAAGCGGAACCCCCGAACAACTCATGAAAAAATACGGACTCGAAAAAGAAAATATTATAGAAGCCTGTAAAAAGGTAATGGCAAGAAAATTATAGTAATCAGTAGTCAGTAAACGGTAGTCAGTTACGCACAGGCTAACACACTATGTTTTCTGCCGTATGGCACTGACCACTGACCACTGACCACTGACTACTGACTACTGACCACTGTTTACTGACCACTGACTACTGACCACTGATTACTGACCACTGATTACTGACCACTGTTTACTGACCACTGACTACTGACCACTGATTACTGACCACTGTTTACTGACTACTGTTTACTGACTACTGTTTACTGACCACTGTTTACTGACTACTAAAACATGTTTACCCACGGAAAAAATATTCGCACCTTTTCATTAGAAGAATTACAACAATTATTCTTAGAGAAAGGTGAGCCCAAATTTCGTGCAAAACAATTGTATGAATGGCTATGGCAAAAGCAAGCTGCTACTTATGATGAAATGAGTAACCTATCACTTGCCACTCGTACTTGGCTCGAGGTTACTTATCCTATTCACCCTGTAGTAGTCGACCACAAACAAATAAGTAATGATAGAACTATTAAATCTGCTTTCCGATTGCACGATGGATATTTTGTAGAAGGTGTTTTAATTCCTACCGAAAGCAGAATGACGGCCTGCATCAGTAGCCAAGTTGGATGTAGTTTGTCTTGTAAATTTTGTGCGACGGGCAAAATGGAACGCAAACGCAACATCGATCATTATGAAATTTTTGACCAGGTTGCATTAATTAAAAAACAATCGGAAGAACATTATAATATACCGCTGAGCAATATTGTATATATGGGCATGGGCGAACCATTGCTCAACTATAGCAATGTGATGAAAAGTATTGAGATGATTACCAGTCCTGATGGGTTGGGCATGTCGCCACAACGTATTACAGTTTCTACAGCAGGCATTTCAAAAATGATTGTAAAACTTGCCGATGATGGAGCCAAATTTAATCTAGCTTTATCACTCCATGCTGCCAATGATAGAAAGCGTGATGAAATTATGCCGATTAATGAAAGTAATACATTGGCAACTTTAGAAGAAGCATTAAGTTATTTCTATAATAAAACTGGAACACGACCAACCTTAGAATATATAGTTTTTGACAAGTTTAATGACAGTATAGAAGATGCAAACGAGCTTGCAGCCTTTGCCCGAAAATTCCCCACCAAAATAAATCTGATAGAATACAATTCCATCGGCGATGGCCTGTTCCAAAAATCCAGCGAACAAAGATTGAATGCTTTTGTACGACATTTGGAAAGTAAAAAACTTATAGTAAATCTTCGCAGAAGCAGGGGGAAGGATATTGATGCAGCTTGCGGGCAGTTGGCGAATAAGGGGTAAGAATAATTTTGGATTTTACAATTATTATTTTTCGCAGGATTATATACTTCTAAAATCAAAAATCGTTAATCCTTGTTCTTAAATCTTTTGTGTTTGTTTATTATAAACCTTTCAACTTCCCCAGCAATTTCAGTCATTTAATCGGTTTTCAATATCCATACGTTGGTGTAAAACTCTGATGATTTCTATTTCGTTTTGCTTTTCAATTTTTCTATAAAAGACAATGTGCGATTTTACTTTAGAACATTTGTAATTTTTTCTGATGTGTGCAAGGTCGTTTCCAATTTCTGGCTTTTCAGCTAGGTATTCTATTTCATCTATAATAAGGTTTAAATATCTGTCTGCCTGCTCAAGCGACCAATGTTCAAAAGTATAAAGCCAGATATTTTCTAGGTCTTCAGCGGCTTTTACACTAATTTTATAGTTCATCAGCTATATGTTTCTTATGAAGGTTTTTGATAAATTCCCCTCGGTCAAACTTTTTTACAAAACCAGATTTCTCACCTGTTTTAAGTTCTTTAATAAGCTCGATCTTCTTACTTTCCTCTTGCTCAAAAAGTCGCAACGCAGCCCTTACAACTTCACTTGCTGATGAAAATCGCCCTGTTTGAATTTGTTGGTTAATAAGCCTGTCAAAATAGTCTCCTAAAAGGATTGAAGTATTTTTTGCCATTTGAGTTTCAATTTTGTTTCAAAGATACCAATTCTTGGTATCTTTGCCAAATAAAGTACCGTTTTTTTGCAAATAATTATTATACTCTCTTCAACCTCTCTATCAACTCCCCCTCCCGAATAATCCCGAAGCTTCTTCGGGACGGGGCAATCGCCACCGCATCATTAGGCAAAGGAAAACTTTCCTCTCCATTATATACTACAAATTTCTTTGTAGGTTTTATATCTTCACAAACTCAAAAACCCCTAGCAATTTTAACATTTCGTGTTAAAATTACAAGTTATTTTTTAGGATTTGGGAATTAGGATATGGGATTTGGGGGTCTGACGCAGAATAGTTCACCGTAGGTTCCCTAAATCCCATATCCCAATACCCACTACCCAATCGCTTGCTTCAAATCCTCAAGCAAATCCTCAATATCTTCTATCCCCACACTTAATCGAAGTAAAGAATCCGTAACGCCTACTTTCAATCTTTCTTCTTTAGGTATACTGGCATGTGTCATACTTGCCGGGTGGCCAATCAGTGATTCTACACCGCCTAGGCTTTCCGCCAAACTAAATACTTTGGTGCGAGATGCCATGGCAAATGCTTCGTTCATGTTATCACCTTTCAACGTAAAACTCATCATACCACCAAAATCACGCATCTGTTTTTTTGCAATTTCATAATTGGGACTGTCGGTAAAACCAGGCCAATATACTTTGTCAACTTTGGGATGGTTGCGTAAAAATTCAGCCACTATTTTTCCATTATAACAATGGCGTTCCATACGTATATGCAAAGTTTTTAAACCACGTAACACCAAGAAACTATCTTGTGGTCCGGGCACCGCACCGCAGGAGTTATGTATAAAAGAAAGCTGTTCATATATCACAGGATCGTTCACACATAGAGCACCCATAATCACATCACTGTGTCCGCCCAAATATTTGGTAACACTATGCATTACTATGTGTGCACCCATGTCCAAAGGGTTTTGCAAAAAGGGTGAGGCGAATGTATTGTCTACTGCTAATAATATATTGTTTTCTTTAGCGATGGCAGCACATGCTGCTATATCAATTATTTGGCAAGTTGGATTTGTTGGTGTTTCCACCCACAGCATTTTGGTATTGGCATTTATATAGTTTTTGATATTGTTCGCATCTGTCATATTTACAAAATGGAACTTAATTCCAAATTTAGCAAACACCTTGGTGAACATACGATATGAGCCACCATACAAATCATCTGTAGTAATAACCTCGTCTCCGGGTTGTAATAGTTTTATCACTGCATCAATAGCACCCATGCCGCTGGAAAAACACAAACAATGTTGGGCATTTTCCAAAGATGCTAAACAACTTTGCAAAGCATCGCGGGTAGGATTTTTACCTCGTGCGTATGCATAGCCTTTATGGCTGCCTGGACTCTCTTGCACGTATGTAGAAGTTTGGTAAATGGGAGTCATAATAGCTCCATTAGTTGGGTCAGGCTCTTGGCCTGCGTGAATTGCTTTGGTACCGAATTTCATAACTATATATTATATTGAAGTTGACAAATATAGGAAAATTTCTTTAATATAATATTCCATAATAATATATTATTTTTCTGTTTTGGTTTTATCCTTATAGGGACAATGCCTGCACCCATTCTCGCAGCAATATCCACGTTTGATATGATAGGCTTCGGTGAAAACTAGATTGCCATTGGGGTCAATATAATAATCAATTCCTTCTTGCATTTATTCTTCTATAATGATACTCCCATTTGTATCACTTTTCAAAAACGATTCATATATTTCTGACAAAGGAAATCTCATTGCAAATTGTATGTAGTTTTGAATCCGTTCCTGTGGAGAACCTTGGGGAAATAGGTCTTCGCGAAGTTTCTTAATTTTATTGATATCCGTTTCGTATTTCTTTTGAGATGTATTTTTAAGACGGGTTTCTATACTATTTAGTTGTTCTATACTTTTATTAAATAGATTATCGACTTGCGGAATTAGCGTTGGATCAATGGGATTTATTCGTTGTGATATTTTACTTTTTAGTTGAAATAATATTTCAAGCTCATCTGAGAAATTTATTTCATCAGAATTGTCTTGCAGACTTATATATTTTTCTATAATGGCTTTTTCTTCTTCCAAAAAATCTATGCTATTAAGTTTCAATTTTTCAATTCTCTCATTTACAGATTTGCTAATAAGTATGGCAGAATAACGAGGCAGCAGGACAGGGAAATCTATATCATTTGCACCAAACATTTTATATAATTGTAGCCAATAAGCCAATTCCCCAGGCCCGCCGGTGTAAGCTATATTGGGTAAAATAGTTTCTTGATACAAAGGACGTAAAGCCGCATTGGGCGAGAAGTTTTCGGGATGTTCTTTTATCTCCTGAATAATTTCTTCCTCGCTCCAACTCTTAGATTTATCATTAGTATAATACTTGTTTTCTTCTTGTATAATACGTTCGCGTTTGCTTGGTTGCAAATAAAAAAAGTTTATATCACGAATATATAATTGTGGTTTATAGTTTTGTTCTATAATAGTTGTTTGTTCGGTAAGTGGATTATAGTTTTTGTGATGTATAATATCATCAATTATATATTTTGCAAAAAGGCTCTTGAGAGCTGCATTGTCAGGATCTAATACCAATAGTCCCATATTTTTAAACAAGTCATTGATGAGATTGAAAGTACCCTGTTTTAAATCGGATGTATGATAATCCTGTTTTATTTTTTCTATAATACTTGTCGTTTTTTCATCATTGGCAAACAATGTTTTTATTTCATCTAATAAATTATCAATGCCTACAGTCTGCATTCTTCCTGTTGGACCAGTTTGAGCCGTATCCCAAGTATAATCTTTCCCAAAGATGTTTAGCGATTTTATTTCCTCAATATCATGATCTTCGCCTGCCATCCAAAATACAGGAACAAAATTTTTGTCGGGAAACCAAGTCTTTAGTTTCTGAACATACACAATACAAGTGAGAATTTTATAAATGCTGTACAAAGGCCCTGCAGCAAGGCACAATTGATGACCTGTGGTAATGGTATAGGTATTTTCGCTTTTGAGTAATTCTATATTTTGTAGTTGCGATTCGCTTGCAGAATTTATATAAGATTCTGATAATTGTTGTACTAATACTTCACGATTTTCCTGTGGGAATTTTCTCTCAGAAATAGTTTTCTCAAATCCTGCTTTGTCGAAATAGTTATGATATAATGTTTTTGTGTTCTCAGTTTGATTGATATAATCTTTAACCAAGTTATTATAATAACCTTTTTCTAATGGGCTGAACGAGATTGATTTCATGCTGTTAATTCATTCAACAATTGTTCAAATGAGATTGTTTGTTGTTCGCCCACTGTCATGTCTTTAACAGTATATGTTTTGCTAAGGCGTTCGTTCTCGCCTATAATGATTACTTTTTTCAATCCTTTCTTATCTGCATAGCCAAACATTTTTTTAGGCTTGGCAGCTTCAGGATATAATTCACATATAATATTATTTTGAATTAATATATTCTGCAATTCAAAACCAGCGTGTACACTTTCATCGTCCATTCCGCAAATAAGGATACTGTTATTTTGTATAATACTTTCAGGGAACAAATTCAACTCTTCCATCACATCATAAATCCTATCAGCACCAAAGCTGATGCCGACTCCACTTACATAAGGTAATCCGAAAATCCCTGTTAAATTATCATACCTACCACCGCCTGAAATACTTCCACTAAATGTGCAAGCAGGGTCATTCACCACTACTTCAAAAATACAACCTGTATAATAGTTTAATCCGCGAGCTAGTGTAAAATCGATTTCTATCTTTGCATTTTTACTCAATGCAAGTAATTGAGTTAATTCTTCAACGGCAGCCTTTATAAAATGATTCGATATAGTTTCTTGTATCTGATTTAGTTTTTCAGCCGCACTTCCAGTAATTATAAAAATTGATAATACTTTTTCTATCTGACTTTGCTCAAACCCACGTTTCACAAGCTCTAGGCTCACACCGTCCACTCCTATTTTATCCAATTTATCAATAGCAATTGTTAAATCAATAAATTTATCCTCGGCATTTATATATAATGCAATTCCTTGTAATAATTTGCGGTGATTTATTTTTATCTGATAATGTTTTAATCCTAATTTCTCAAAAGCCATATTATATATAGAAACCAATTCAGCTTCATTATATATAGTATTGCTCCCAACCACATCCACATCGCACTGATAAAACTCTCTGTAGCGTCCTTTCTGTGGCCTATCAGCACGCCATACGGGTTGTATCTGATAGCGTTTAAAAGGCATTGGCAGGTTGTTGTGATTCATGGCCACAAATCGTGCAAATGGAACGGTTAGATCATAACGTAACGCACGCTCAGTTAATAAAGGAGTAAAAGATTTTCCACCCATCATTAATTCAAATTCTGCTTTTACCTCATCTGCTTTTTTCGATTCACCCAATCTTGAATTTAATATTTTATATAATAGTTGATCTCCCTCATCACCATATTTACCAGCTAATGTAGAAAGATTCTCCATTGCAGGCGTTTCAATAGGCTGGTAGCCATGTAAAATAAAAACCTGCTCTAAAGTATTAAATATATATTTTCGTTTTTGCGCCTGAACAGGACCAAAATCTCTTGTTCCACTTGGGATAGATGCTTGCATATTGTATATTAATAAAATTTTCTAAACCCCATAATTTCTCTCACTTCTTTCATGGTTTTGTTCGCACTTTCATTGGCTTTCTCAGCTCCTTGCTTTGCCACTTTCCCAAGTAAACTTGTATTGGATAATATAACATTTATTTTTTCACGAATGGGCTGTGTAAATACTATCATATCCTCGGCCAATTGTTTTTTCAAATCACCATAACGAATGGTGGCATTATTATATGTTTCTGTAAAGTGCTGCAAAGTATCAGCTGTTGAAACTAATTTCATCAAATCGAATAAATTTTGTACTGGCTCAGTTACTGGCTGGTTAGGCTCGGTTGGACCAGTATCAGTAACTGCACGCATCATTTTTTTGCGAATAAGTTCGGGCTCATCAGCCAAAAATATAGCAAAGTTCTCGTTTTCCGATTTGCTCATTTTCCCTTTTCCGCTTAGGCCCGGAACTTTTACCAAATTATCTCCAAAGTTAAATGCATGGGGTTCGGGGAAACACTCACAATTATATATTCTATTGAAACGGTTGCCAAAAGTTCGGGCCATTTCTAAGTGTTGTTCTTGGTCTTTACCCACCGGTACTTTGGTAGCTTTATGCATAATAATATCTGCGGCCATCAATACTGGGTAGGTAAGCAAACCCGCATTTATATTATCGGGTTGCGATTTTACTTTTTCTTTGAAAGATGCTACCCTTTCCAGCTCACCCATATATGCATTCATGTTTAATATCATATATAACTCAGGTATTTGAGGCAAATCACTTTGTATATATAAAGTGCATTTGTCAGGATCGAGCCCACAGGCCAAGTATTCGGCCAATACTTGTTTAACACTATTATGCAATCCATCAGGCGAAGGGTGTGTAGTGAGAGAATGGTAATCGGCAATAAAAAAATAACAGTCGAACTGCTCCTGCATTTTCAAAAACTGCTGAACGGCACCAAAGTAATTTCCCAAGTGCAATTTCCCTGTTGGCCTAACGCCGCTTACCACAATTTCTTTTTGATTCATTGCGGCAAAATTAGTGTTAAAATATGAGGTTTTGCGATGAACTTCTATTTGAAAAATGACCTAATAAAAAAGCCACTCATTGGGGAGTGGCTTAATCAAATATTTTAATTAGTATATTATTGTCCAGTTAATTTTTTTAATTTTTCTTCTAATTGAAATTCATCACCAGTCAAGTATCCATTATGTTCGTCAACTATATTCCCGTTTTTGTCTACCAATACCATATAGGGTATAGAAGGTACGCTTAGCTTTTGTTTTAACTCCTCATTGGCATCTAGCAATACATCAAAATCCCAACCTTGAGAGGCTACAAAAGGTTTAACTTTTGATGAAGTACGGGCATTGTCAGTAGAAACAGCCACTAAGTCCACATTGTATTTTATTTTCCATGTATCCATCAAATCGTTTATGGCATTTATTTCTTGAATACAGGGTTTACATGTAGTTGCCCAAAGGGATATAATAGTGATACGCCCCGTTTTGCCATAATCACTCACGTTTTTTTCTATACCATTAATATCTTTTAGTTTTACATCGGGCAATCTTTTCGTTTGCTTAAAACTTTGAAGTGCGAATACACTAGTGGCCAGCAGGCTGAGCAAAATTATTTTTTTACGCATCGGCTTAGTTTTTTTAGATAATTTGTTGATTAGGAATCTCATGGTCTTGTTTTTTTGTCTTTAAGTCAATTGTGATGCCAAAGACGCAACAAATGTAAAAATAAAATTCGGTATCATGTATATATATTTAAGTATTTTTGCAATCTAATGGTAAATATATATACAGATGGGGCTTGCAGCGGAAATCCTGGTCCAGGTGGTTACGGTGCAATACTCACCTACAAAGAAAAAAGGAAAGAGCTAAGTGGCGGATTTAAACTTACCACCAACAACAGAATGGAATTGCTGGCCTGCATTGTTGCATTGGAGCAATTGAAAAATGAAGGCACCGATGTCACCATTTGGTCAGATAGTAAATATGTATGTGATGCAATTAATAAAGGTTGGTTATTGGATTGGATTAACAAAAAATTTAAAGGGAAAAAGAACCCAGACTTATGGGCCCAGTTTTATAGTTTGTTTACGCAACATAAAGTAAAAATGCAGTGGATAAAAGGACATGCTGGGCATCCGATGAATGAACGATGTGACCAATTGGCTGTGGCTGCATCTCAGGGCTCTAATTTGCCCATTGACCGGTATTTTGAAGAGAACAGGGAGTAAAATTCTGCGTCAGCCACTCACTACTTATTCCTTACCCCTTATTACTAAAAAACAAAACCCCGTCAAATGCAGGGGGAAAAGCATTGGCGGGGCAAAACCACTAACCCATTTTTCAGGGAAATTCAATGGTATAACGCCAACTTTTAAAGCTTGGTTACAATAAAATAAAAAAATATTTGTTTGATGCAACTGTTTTATCTTTGTTATCGTTACCATTTTTAGAAGAGGTAATAATAACAATATTTTGCCATGGACGAAGCTGAAATGATAGAAGGATGCAAAAGAGGCGACAGGGCCGCACAGCATAAACTTTATAAGTTATATGCTTCAAAGATGTTTGCCGTTTGTTTCCGCTATGCTTCCGATCGCATGGATGCTGAAGATGTTCTTCAGGAAGGTTTTGTAAAAGTATTTAACGGGATTAATAAATACTTGCCTATCGGTCCCTTTGGAGCATGGATTAAAACTATCATGATCAATACTGCTATTCAACATTATCGCCGCAATAAACGTAGTATTATAGATAGTGTTGAATTTGTGCCTGATAACAGTGCTACTGAACCTAGTGTTATTGATAGCATGTCAGTAATTGAGGTGATGGATTTGGTAAATAAACTGCCTGATGGGTATAAACAAATATTTAATTTATATGCAGTTGAAGGATATAAACATTACGAGATAGGAGAGATGCTCGGCATCAGTGAAGGAACTTCTAAAAGCCAATATGCAAGGGCTAAAAAAAGTTTGCAAGAAATGATAGACCCCAAACCAAGAATGATAGAACAAAAGCAAAGCAATGGATAATTTCGAAAATAGCATCAGGCATAAAATAGATGATGCCGAACATACGCCACCTGGTAATATGTGGGGTAGGATTGAGGCAGAACTGCCCCAAGAGAAGAAAAGACTTGGCCTTATATGGATGATGTGGCTGCTTCCAATGTGTTTAGTTGGAGGCATAGCAGTATATTGTATAAATAACAACGATAAAAAAGTCGACCTCACTCAAACTTTAACAAAACCTTCTAATATTAATGATGCAGTTAAGCAGCATGACATTGCGGTCTCTTCCAATTTAAATTTGAATAATTCTAATGCTGGGAATGTAATACAGAACCCACCTAATAACGTAACTAGTGCAGCAAATACTTCTTTAAATGAAAGAGCACAGGTGCTTATGGCCTCAGAGATTAGTAATACTGATTTTAATACTCATGATTATATTGACTTGACTAATTTAAATAGTATTAAGAAAACAACGCTTTTCTCTTCAATCCTTAAGGCCGAAGCACCCAATCGTTATAAAATAAAGCCTTATCAAACTCCAAAGGTTATAATACCTGAAGTTAAAAATAACTCCCAAGATAATAAGAGTAGCATTGAAAAACCTTGTAGTTGGGTTTTTGAATCGGTTAATAATGTTTATAAATCTGGAAGGGCACTAATCGCCAATTCTGATGCTACACCCGACCAAAAAAACTATGTAAAAGTAAGGAACAGTGTAGAGTATGATAATTGGAACTTGTCAGGTGGTATTGCAATCAAATATTGTTTCAGCAAGCATTTGATGGTGGGTACAGGTATTCGTATTACGCATTATAGTGAGGATTTAATTTATAACAAGCGCGATGTGAATGTTGCATTTGAAGCTCCTCCAATAGGTATTGATGAACTTGTAAAGAAAAAATACCCTTATACATTTACCAAACAAACTGATTCTATTTATGCTGGGCAGAATTATAACGGTGGTACCAATTATTATTTTTTCAGGGAAGTGCCACTTACTTTTGGATATTACAATTATGGTAAAAAGTACAATTTCTTTTTTGAGCCATCCATTAGTTATTGCCGAATAACGGCCATCAAAGCCAGCTTGCTCGATGTAGACCATGTAGGTTTTACTACCGTTAACCAGATTGATGGTTATGCGGGTGTATCTCATATTTTCAATATGTCTGTTAGAACCGGGGTCGGACTTCATTTATCAAAATCTGTCTCTTTCAATGCGGGTCTTTATCTTTCAAGAGCTATTACGCCGCTTATCAGATATACCTATGCGAAGCAATTACCACACACCTATGGTATAACTTTAGGTCTCGAAAAAAGGCTTTAAAATCTGTTATTGACAAATCGTTTTCGTTTTCATATTACTTTTGCCACTAAACATTACAAAAGTAAAATGAGAAAACTATTTGCCTTCACACTTGCTCTTATGCTGAGCAACACCTTTGTTCATGCACAAAAAGCATTTGGCTTTGGCAACAAAATATTGATGCAACATGGTGTGGTATCTCCATTCTGCGTATACTCAAAGGGTAAAACCTATATGATTATCTGCCCCTCCAAAAATACCAATGCAAATGGCAGTACTGAAAGCTATATAGATGAGTATGATAACAAGGCAACTAAAATAAGTAGCAAGAAAGTAAAGCTATTAAATGAGACTAACAAACCACACACACTGCACAAAGTACTAAAAGCCCAAGACAAACTTTTCATGATAAATAGTTATTATGAAAAGGCAGATAAAAAACTATCTATTTATGGTGGTTATTTGAGTGTGGAAGATGGAGAACCTGATGGAGGAATGGGCCGCGAATTGGTTGGGATAGAAACCAAAAAGCCCGATGAGTTTGTTGGGGTGGAACATTCGTATTCACCTGATAGCACCAAAGTAGCTTTCTTTATTTACCGTTTGTATATGGTAGCCAAAGAAGAAAAATTAGATGTGCATGTATGTGTGCTTGATGCACTTGCAAATACCACTGACCAAACCCGTATTATAGAAATACCTATTCCTAAAGGAAACAATGTACGTTTATCTCCCACAGTAGGTAATGATGGGAGCGTATTTGTATTGGCCTGTTTTGCTAAATTGAATACACAAAAAAAAGTGGACCAAGTTTTCAAAATGTTTTATAAAGACAATGCAGATCTAACCGTATCAGCAGATATGCCAATGAATAATATGAAAACCATATCGCATTTTGTTGCCCAAGTAATGCCAAATAATTTTGTATTGGTAAATGGATACTATTCTGGCAAATCAAATTTAGATGCTGTCGATGGCGTGTTCAGCTATTTCTTCGACCCATCAAAAGGTGAATTTCCTACCACAGAAGTTTTTGATTTGGTTAATGAAGTAATGCCTGTTGTAAAAGGAAGTCCGAATAAAGACCCTAAAGATAGAACAGTGCATACTTTTGCCACAAGTAGAATATTTTTTGATAATACTGGGGGATACTATCTGGTCAGTTATCAGTTTAAAAATCCAGCTGATGCTTTGAAATACAATAACCTTAGTGATAAATTTGAATACAAACTTCCTTATGAAACTCATATGAGAAATGTAATGATTAGCAGATTTGATGCAGTAGGGAAAATGGAATGGCAAAAAGCTTATACAGCAGCTACAATGCATAGTGGCAAATTTATTCAAAGCGTATATATAATGACAGGGAATGGTACTGATGCCAAGTTTTATTTAATAGATGCAGAGGGAATTGTAAAGTCGAGCAAAGGCAGTCTGGGTGATCCCGATAATTATCCCAATCCCACTTTGTATTGGCCAACCAGTGAAACCACATTTGTAAATATAGGGCATTCTCCAAGCATGGCTGGTGGTTTTTACATAAACACATTAGATATGTGGGCTGCTGAGAAGAAAGGAAAAGTGGAAGTGGAAAAGAAGAAGAAAGAGGTGGTAGAAAAGAAGAAATTAGAGGAGAAAAAGGTGGAAGAGAATAAAGAGGAAAAGAAAGAAAAAGTACCAGTACCTGAAAAAAAGGGAGAGAAGAAGAAAACTAATTAATTTCCAACCAATTCATAAATTTCTTTGCCCTGCGAATAAGGAACTTTGAATCCCAACAATTTGCCAATTGTTTTTGATATGTCTCGCTGGTCATAGTTAGTTCGATCAACAATTTGAGCTTTTGCAAAATCAGGACCAAGTGCTAAAAACTCTATATGCCGACATCCTGTGCAAGCATCTCCGTGGCTAACAAACCCATCATTATGGTCGTTGTTGTGCCTGCCATGGTCGTTGGTTACAAAAAAAGCTGTTCGGTCTTTATAGATTGGATCGGCCTGCAAATAACTCCAAAAATCGTATAGGTATTTATCGGTCTCTTTGATAGCAGCCAGATAGCCACTCCAATTGTTTTGATGACCCATAATATCAGGCCCTTTGAAGTGCACAAGTGTGAGGCGTGGATGTTTGTTACTAAATATACTTAAAGCGTGTTGAAAAGTAATACTGTCTTCACGGTATCCCATAAATTGGCCATTTACTCCTATATCTACTTCTGCGTTAAATTTATTTCTATAGGAACCCATTTTGCAGTTGGCTAGCACATCAAGTTTGTCTTTACTGGCAATTATCTGGCAAGCAGAATTACTATAACCACTGGCTTCAAGATAGTGCTGAAAAATGGAAGGGTAAGTAGGTAGTTCTTGTCCTGTATTGTCAATATTTTCATGATTCCCAGTTACAATGGCACAGTGCCCTGGGTTGGTAGCAGTAAAACCTGTATTTTGAAAATTAGTGAAAAGAATACCTTGCTTGGCCAGTTTTTCACGATAGTGAATATAGGTATGTTTAGAATCGCCCCAAGTTTCATTCCACCTAGGGCCATCGACAGATACAATAACCACATATTTGGCTTTAAAATTACTAGAAAGTCCGGGGTTTGCTTTCTCATCGAAATGGCAAGCAAATAGCAATGTTAGAGATAACAACAGCCCAAATGGCAAGATTTGCTTTTTCATTGTAAACGCTTTTTAAATTAACAACAAATTAACGTTGAATTTATTTAGAATGCAAGTAAATTTTTTATATCGTTGCATTCTTTTAGAGCTTTTTTTGCATCACCATCATTCCATCTCTTACAGGTAGCAGAATGTTATTCACCCTTTCATCTTGCGACACATATTCATTAAACTGGTGGATGGACTTAGTTTCTGCATCTTTTTGCAACATTTCAGCGTCGATTACTTTACCGCTCCACAACACATTGTCAGCTATAACATAACCTCCTGGCCTAACACTGTCAATAATGGATTGGTAGTAATTTAGATAATTTATTTTGTCTGCATCTATGAATACAATATCCCAAGAATGTTTCAAAGTTTTTAGAGCATTGCTAGCATCATCGCAAATTAATTCAATCTTATTTACAAATGGGCTTTTAGCTATAAAGTCTTTTGCTATATGATAGTATTCTGGATTGGCTTCAAGAGTATATAGTTTTCCGTCTTTAGCTAAACCTTCTGCCAGACAGATAGCAGAGTAGCCGGTAAAGGTTCCAATCTCCAATATGTATTGCGGACGTATCATATTGCTAAACATGGCTAATATTCTTCCTTGCATATGGCCTGATAGCATCCGAGGGAAAACCATATGGCTATGTGTATAGCGATTAAGTTCAAGCAATAAATGTGATTCCGCTTGAGTGAATTGCAAGGCATAATTGGCAATATATGGCGAGATAAAATCCATAATAAAAGAAAGTAATTAAAGTGAATAGAAGGTCTTGAAAGGAAGTATAAACTTACTCTTCGTATTTTTTGAAAACAGCAGCGGCATTATGACCCCCAAATCCAAAAGTATTGCTTAAAGCTGCACGTACCAAACGTTTTTGTGGCTGGTTGAAAGTGAAGTTAAGCTTGTGGTCAATTGCAGGATCATCTGTAAAATGATTGATAGTAGGGGGGATAATATCGTTTTTGATTGCCAATATTGCTGCAATAGCTTCTATGGCTCCAGCACCACCAAGCAAATGGCCTGTCATAGACTTAGTTGAACTGATATTGAGCTTGTAGGCATGTTCACCAAATACATGTTGAATAGCTTTAACTTCCTGTGGATCGCCCAATGGGGTTGATGTGCCGTGTGTGTTGATATAATCTATGTCCTCTGGTTTAAGTCCTGCAAAACGTAGTGAGTTTTTCATCACATTCAAAGCTCCCAAGCCTTCAGGATGAGGCGCTGTAATGTGATAAGCGTCACCGCTTAATCCACACCCAACTAACTCAGCATATATTTTTGCTCCGCGGGCTTTGGCATGTTCCAGCTCTTCTAGTATTAAGCATCCTGCACCTTCGCCTAGCACAAAACCATCCCTATCCAAATCGTAAGGACGTGATGCGGTTGTGGGGTCATCGTTGCGTTCGCTCATGGCTTTCATTGAATTAAAGCCACCTACTGCTGCCTCGTTTACGCATGCTTCACTACCACCCGTCACTATAATATCGGCATGGTTGGCTTGTATATATAAATACGCATCGGCAATGGCATTTGTACTGGTGGCACAAGCTGATGCAATGGCAAAATTGGGACCTCGAAAACCATATTTGATTGAAATGTAGCCAGCAGCAATATCGGAAATCATCATGGGAATAAAGAATGGGCTGAAACGCGGAGTACCGTCGCCTTTAGCAAATTCACTAATCTCATCCAAAAATGTTTTGAGACCTCCTACACCCGAACCCCAAATTACACCTACTCGGTCTTTATCAATGCCTTCACTGTCGATACCACTGTCTACTACAGCTTCACTTGCTGCAACTATACCATAGTGGGTATAAGGATCCATACGCCTTGCCTCTTTCCGGTCGATATGGTTGAGCACATCGAAGTTTTTTAATTCGCAAGCAAAACGGGTTTTAAACTTGCTAGCATCGAACCTAGTGATAGGGGCAGCACCCGAAGTGCCCGCCAAAAGCCCCTGCCAATACTCGGCAACGGTATTTCCAACGGGGGTCAATGCTCCCATTCCGGTTACTACTACTCTGCGGCTTTGCATGGCAAAACTTAATGTTAGCTGCTGAAGTTATTTTTAAAAACGAACGCTTACTTGGCGTTAGCAGTGATATAATCGACTGCCTGACCAACCGTGGCGATTTTCTCGGCCTGATCATCGGGTATGGCAATGTTGAACTCTTTTTCAAACTCCATAATCAACTCTACGGTGTCTAAAGAGTCGGCACCTAGGTCGTTTGTAAAACTGGCTTCAGTGGTGACGTCGTTTTCGTCCACACCCAGTTTATCTACAATAATTGATTTTACACGTGTTGTAATGTCAGACATATTGGTATTTTTTTAGTTATTATTTGGGGTGCAAATAACCCCTATTAATGTGTATCCTACAAATATTTTTTTTAACAAAATATATGGTCTTGGGTTAAAAGACAAAGATAACTTTTAAGCGCCTTCAAAATACTGTAGGAATATTTATAAGTTACCTGAGAATAAATCAATGGATTTAAAAACACTGTATATTTATTTTAGAATGTGGATAACCACAATGTCAAAGATGCACCAATCAACCCGTCAAACCTATCGAGGATGCCGCCATGGCTTGGGAGCAGGTTGCTAAAGTCTTTGATACCACAAGCTCTTTTGTAATAGGATGCCAGCAAATCGCCACCTAGCGCTGTTATGCTAATAAGGGAAGGTGAAATGATATATATATAAGGTAAAAAAAAATCAGGTATCTGCATTTGAATAGCGGCACTAGCAATATAGCAAAACACCATGCCTGTTATTAGCCCTTCGAGGGTTTTGTGCGGGCTTATAAAGGGCGTTAGCTTTCGCCTGCCAAGTATTTGCCCACCGAGTTGCGACATGCCGTCGAAAACCAATACCAGAGTATATACATATAATACAGCGTCATAGTTATTATTGGTTTGCATTTGTACATAGTTCACAATTGTAAAATTGGCAGCAAAGAGTGTATATATAATAACAGGGAATAACTTATTGTGCGGATAGCGTTTGATATGCGTAAGAATTTCGAAAAAGCCAATTGCAGCTATCGCTGCAGCCCAATAGGCACTATAACCTAACTGAATAACATATATAGAGCCGAAGGCTAGTGCGAGATATAATAAATATTTTAATGGTAAAGAAATATTGCCCCTTTGTTTGAAAAATAGTATATAAAAAACTGGTAATAAGCTTAGCCCAAAGAAGAGGGCGAGTATTTGAATAATTACAGTGAGCATGGTTAG
Source organism: Bacteroidota bacterium (assembly GCA_947477885.1). Taxonomy (GTDB): domain Bacteria; phylum Bacteroidota; class Bacteroidia; order UKL13-3; family UKL13-3; genus CANJUD01. The sequence continues at coordinate 13,820 of CANJUD010000009.1, read as the reverse complement.
GCGATTCTGCCATTTTTTTTGAGCATCCAGTATATGCCCTGCAAATTGGAACGCATAGCGGGAATGAACAACAGGACCAATATCGCCTCAACCTCAGCCACACAAGTTACACAAAACATAAAAGTAAAATAAAGCTCCACTTCCCAACCCATATAATAGAACAGCATAAAAAATCCTTGCACATAACCAGCAAACTTATTAGAATACAAATGCAGGCTTGGGAATTTTTGGAACCTAATAATTGATACAATCTGCGTTAATATTTTTATCCCAATTATTATAAAGAAATAGTTAGCATGGTTGCTACAAAAAGCATATTCCAAACTTAGCATGCCCCAAAATGCCATAGCATAAGACCCTAAATCGGCCAATGAATCGAGTCTTGCTCCAAACTCACTTTCCCATTTTAATCGACGGGCGATGAAACCATCTAAAATATCAGTAGCCAAATTGATGAAGAGCAAAGGAAAAATATATCACGATAGCCACTGTAAATAGCATAGCTGATAAAAGGCAGTGCCACCAATCTGTATGATGAAAGCACGTTGGGAATATGTTTAAGTTTCATCGGTTATTGCAAGAATACTTCGAACTGCCCATTTTGAAAAGTAACCTCAACATGTTCTTGCATGGTAGTGGCTAATGACATTCCTACAAAATCGGCATATACGGGGAAACGCCTGTGGTTGCGGTCTACCAATACCAAAGTACTTATTTGGGGATGTTTATTTTTTATAAATGGAGATAAGGCATATACCAATGTGCGTCCTGAGTTGAGCACATCGTCGATCACTAGCACTGGGAAATTGCTAAATTTGGCAATATCTCTGTCTAGCAAGGTGGTTTCGTTAGATGGTTTTTCTTTATCGACGTTTATCTTCAACAATTCGATTTTGATATTTGATATTGCGTTGAGGTAGCTTTTCAGCTGCTGTGCAATAGCATAACCTCGTTGGTCAATTCCTGCTATAATTAGTGTAGACACTTCAGTATTTTTTTCATAGACCTGCCAAGCAAGTCGGTTAAGTTTTTGTTCCACCTGTTGGTGGTGCATAATTGCTTTGGTTGTTTGCATACGTATTATTTTTGCAACAAATTTGAAGCATTTAAGGATACGATGCTTAAAAACTTATGCAGGTATCCAGAAAAAACTTCAGAAATTTGTTGTGTATATTTAGAGTTATGGCTTACTTTTGCACTCCCAAAAAATTAAACAAGAAAATGAAAAAAGGAATTCACCCCGATAATTACAGACTCGTAGTATTTAAAGACATGTCGTGCGACTATTCGTTCATCACCCGCTCAGGTGTTGATACCAAAGAAACTATCAAATGGGAAGACGGCAACGAATACCCTTTGTTCAAACTGGAAATTTCAGACAAGAGTCACCCTTTCTTTACTGGCAAATCGAACCTGATTGATACAGCAGGTAGGATTGATAAGTTCCGTAAACGTTACGAAAACAAGTAAAGTTTATTGCTGTTCAAGAATATTGCCCTGTTCCTAGCGGAATAGGGCTTTTTTATGCCTATTGTCGTTAGAATAGAAGTTGGGGGAATTATTCAACCACTACTTTGTAAGTAGCAACAGAACCTTGTTGTTCAATCCGTACAAAATATAATCCTTTGTGCCAACCCTCGCTGTTTATGGTGATAGTATTCGCAAATTGGGTGTTAGTTATAAGTTTGCCTGCGAGGTCAAAAATCTGAACTTGTGCATTGGCATTAAGTCTTTGGGAAGCTATCGTGAAAAAGCTTTTGGCGGGATTGGGGTAAATGTCGAAGTTGAAATCATTTACATTCTGTTCTTCAACAGGCAGCCCGTAAGTAGTATTAAACCTGTAAACTATTTTGTTGCCGAAGTCGGGATTGATTTTTTTGGTGAAGGTTCCTGAAAGGTTTCTTATCCAAAGATATCCACTGCCAGCGGTTTTGTTATTAGCCCACCAATCAATTCCATCATTGCCATCATCGGTAAGTTCAAAACTGATGCAGCCATCAGGCAAAGTAAAGGTATCTTTAATAAGTGTAGCAGCAGGGAATCCTGATTTTGAAAACAGGATATTGCCGTAAGCGTCTTTAAAATAGTAGGTGTTTTCTGCAGGATTGTTATTTGTTTTAAACCAAACTACTAGTTTGTTATCAAGTTTTTGCGTAAGTAATACGCCTGAACTTCGGCTGTTATTATAATTTAGTTCGTCAGTTTTTCCATTGGGTTTATCTATCACTACTTCAAAAACACTGGTTTTGGTTACGCCTGTCCAATTGAGGAATGGTAGATTGACGGTTTGCGTTTCACCGAATTTTATTTTTCCGATCCATTGGTATACTTGTTTGCTATTGCCCGCAAGCCCATAGCTTATTTGCAAGGATGTTAAATCGTCTTTGCCGTAGTTTTTAATAGAGATTACAGGATTTGAACAAATAGGGTTCAGCCTGATATAATTAGAATCCTTTGAAGGTGAAATAATATCTTCGATGGAAGCTTCGTTGGTATATTGATAATTGCCATATTGGTATAGCATTGAACTAATTGTATAGCTAGGTACTTGATTTCCTGACCAGGTATAAGGTTCAAAGTCTATATCCAAAGTATTGGTATCGGCTTGCAAACTAGGGCCAATCTCGTAACTAAACACACCTACTTTGGTACCCGGGCACCAGTTGGCTCTATTATATACCCAGGTGCCACCTTGCGGGAACACAGGGTTTTGACCGCATTGATCGTTCCATATATGGTCATTGGCTATTTTAGTATTGTTCACTTTTACATCAAATGCTTCATCATAAAACTCTGCAGCTGTTTGCGAATTATCAAATCCGTGGCCCGAAGGAACAAAAGTCATTTTAGCCGATTTGGTAGTAGGCAATATAAATACTTTTTTGGGTGGCATCACATTGGTTTCAAAATCAATGCTTTTGCCATACCCATAGCTGTTGCCGCCTTTTCCCCAAACATTTTGAATGGATAAAACTGGACGTGGCGGTGTGCCTTCAATGAAATAAAAATCTAAAGTACAACTATAGCCACTGCTCCATCCTGAATAGAAAGCCCTTAAAGTGGATGAGTCGTGCAATAAAGAAACAAAATCGGTAACATCATACCAATGGGCTTGCCTCCAGTTGTTATTATAGCCATTACTACCAGCATTCATATAGGTTCCATAAGGTGTGATTACCCTGGCCATTTCAAATTTTTCAATTACTTCATATACATTCCAAGTAGTATCTTTTTTTACTGTGTCAATGGCTGCAATATTGGAATCCATAGTACCTGTTGGTTTCAGATATTGGATATGGGTAGTATAATCCCAACCTGAACAGCCACTTGAGGAACAGCCCATAGTGTATCGCATCATAATCTTATTCCACGATTTACCTGCCGCTGGGAAGGCACCTTTAAAATCATAATTCCCATACCAGTTCAAATTGGTTTTATAATGGAACTGTACATGGGTGGTATCACCTGGGGCTGCCAATAATATATTAGCAAACAGCAAAAAAGTTAAAAAGTAAATTAATTTCATCCCCGCAAATTTATATAAAAAATAGGTGCTATTTCTTCTTCTTTGCTTTCTCTAAAGCTTTCCACTCTTTTTGATAAGCTTTTTTGAAATACTTTAGTTCCTTTTCACCATCGGCTATGTAATGAGCCATCCAAACATCGGGAGCATTGCCACGTGTTTGGTGGTCTTTGTTAGCGAGGTCTTTACCCAAGTGGTTTTGCATATCTTTGGTGAGCCTATAATCTACTCCCAATGACAGAGATGATTTAAGCATCTGGAAGGCATTGTCTATCTGCGATTTTTTATAGTAGTAGTCCGCTAGGTAATAATGGAAAGATGCATCGGGGTTTTTGATGGCCCAATCTATTTTATCGGTAAATGGGATGCTGAGGGTTTCGAGTACCTGTGTTTTGTAATATGCAGCGGCTTGGTCCAGGTCTTCAATTACTTTAAAATAGGTGCCCTCTTTTAAGTCTGTCTCCGCAACAGCAAGCAGGGCCTCGTGTCTAACCCCAGCTGCAATACGATTGCGAGCAGCTGCCAAATCAGCTGAATCGATGCGGCAGTGTTTCTCTTTAATTGCTATGCCTATAGCAGTATTGTATGCACTGCTCGCTTCAGTATAATTAAGTGCTTTTTCAAACTCTAGAGCAGTTTTAATTTTATTGTCAATATCAGTTTTAGCATCATCGCATTCTTTTTTACCCAGCTTGCTCGACAGTTCTGCAGATATTTTCTTGATATCGGCATCGCCTGCAATACCTGAATTGATAATCTCCAGTGAGATAGTATTATACTGTTTACTTGCTTCAGCTATGCTTAAAGTGCCTAAAGATGCTTTAAGAGAATTCAGTTTTTTAATACTTACTATTTTGTGAGCAGCTTTTAATAGTTTGGGCAATTCAGGACTTGGTTTAACAGTATATTTTTCTTGCAGGGCTTGCGCGGCTTGCAGTTCATATAGTGCTTGTTCGGTTTTGTCGGCTGCGGTCATATCGGCTTTGCCAGTAGATACTAATCCATCATATTCGCTCTGCTTAAGCTTGCCCAATATTTCATCTGCTTTTTTGGTATCAGTTATTTCTTTTGGGTTGTTACGTGCAGTTCGTTTGGCATCTTGAGCTTTCTCTTCAGCCAAAATAAAATTCGACATTTTCATAGCGGCATTGGCATCAGCTACCTGTTGGTTATAAATACCTTGCCATGCCAATTTATTATAATGGTCAGCGGTATCTGTACAGCTTGTAAAGTTGAGCGTAAAACAAGGATTGCGCGCCTTTGTTACTTTCTCTATCGCCTCTTTGTACTGTTTCTTGGATATATGTGCTTTGGCTTGACTGATATAAGTGTTGAATAAATCGCTGCCTAGCCTTAGCATTTCAACTTCCAAATTACTTGGGACTCTATCGTGAACCATTTCAAGCTTTTCCCAACTTGGATCGTAACGACCTTGCAAGTAATCTATTTTGGCCAATTGAAAAAAAGCATTGGGCTGCGACATCTTATTAGCACCTAGGCAAAGATTAAAACTTTTTGTAGCACCATCATAATTGCTTGCTCCCATTTGGTCCATGCCTTTCTTATAATATAAAGCAGGGGCATCAGCATTCATAATATTCATTTGCTGCTGATACTCCGCAATCAATTTACTAAGTTCATTGAATGATTGTATTTTGCCTTCAGGATCAGCACCTAATTGCTGAAGATTAGCCGAACTCATTTCCCTATTGTATATGGTAGCTTGATCGTATACCTGCCTAACCGCGCCGAGACTATCTATGTTGCCCCAAGGTAATTGTTTTAGGCGGGTTACAAAGTACTGGGGATTAGCGGTTTTATATGATTTTATTACGAGCAGTCTTCTATTAAAATCGGCAAGGGCTTGGGTTGAGTATCCCAGCTGTAAGTTATTGATTTTAATAATTGCACCACCCAAATTTAAAGTATCGTAGTTGTTAATGTTTAAAATCAATCCGTCAGTTGCACTTTTCACATCTTGATAGTGCTGCTGCCAACGTGCATAACCACCAGGCAATATTACCTGGATATCAAAAGAAAATAAATCAGGTACCAACACATCATCTAGTCTGAAAGTACCTATGGCCACATCGCCATTCACCGTGGTGGGTTTGCGGTTTATGGTGATATTATATAGTGTGTTACTTACTTGAAGCAATCTTAAATCATAATTAAAGTTAACAGCATACTCAGTATTATATATATTTTTAGGAATATCGTTAGCCAATCCTTGCACAATTTGACGGGTAAAGTCATTGTGGGTCATTTGCACATAGTTGTAGTTTACCAATACATTTTGCTGCTGTGCCTGCTGAAATATGATTATATTTTGCGAGTGAGAACTATCAACAATCCATGCAAAACAAATAAGCAATAAGTTTTTAATCGTAAATATTTTCTTCATATTAGTTAGGAATAAGGGGTAAGGAACTAGGAACTAGCGGAAAGGTCATTGTCATTATTCCTTGCCCCTTGCTCCTTTTTTGTTATTTAGGCCAATTGCTTTTGTCAAATACACGCTTCAATAAATCATTAACGCGTGCTGTAGGATTTTCACGAATCTTTTTTTCTTCAGTACTTACTAAATGAAACAAACCTCCAATAGCCTTATCGGTTGCATATCCTGCAAGGTCGGGATTCATTTTAGTAATGAAAGGAATTTTATTGTAAGTGTTAACAATATCACTCCAATATTTGGTAGCATTTACTTGGTCTAATGATGTTTGAATTATAGGTTTAAAATTGGTGGTGAGCTGCGAAGTTGTTTTACTTTTGAGATATTCAGTTGCCGCATCGTTATAGCCTTTTAAAATATTAAAACCATCAGCAATACTCATTTCCATGATAGCTCTTGTAAACACATCAATTGAACTGGCCGACGCTTTCTCAGCACCTCGGTTAAGGCTTTCTACAAACTTGTCGCACATATTACCAAATCCAAGAGAACGTAATTTGGTCTCTATATTCTGTGCTTCAGGTGGGAATAATAATTTGATGGCTGCATTTTTAAAGAATCCATCGGCGGCACTTGCAAATCCACTGGCATTTTTAATGCCTACACTAAGTGCTTCTCGAAGTCCTTTAATTGCTTCCCCGTTGGTGAGTAGCGTATTGGTAGCAAGCACGCTGCCAGCACTTTGGGTGAACTGTTTCATTTGTGCATCGGTGCAGGATTGCAAGGGCAGCATAACGCTCAGTACGAGCGTGCTAGTGGCAACTGTAAAATTGGTGAATATTTTATATTTCATAATGTGGCTTTTTTACAAATATTTTGCCACGAAATTAAAGAATTAAACAACATGAGGGAAATAATAGCAGAAATCATTACCATCGGCGACGAGATATTAATAGGTCAGATAGTGGACACCAATTCGGCTTGGCTAGGCAAAAAGCTAAGTGACTTAGGCATTCGCGTAAAGCAAATTAGTAGTGTGAGTGATGACAAGCAACATATTTTAAATGCACTTAGCGAAGCAAAAACTAGAGCTGATTTAATTGTAATAACTGGCGGACTAGGCCCCACAAAAGACGACATTACTAAAAATACGTTGGCTGAATATTTCAATACAGGTATGATATTACACCAGGCTACTTTGCAAAGGGTGGAAGAAATATTCAGCACTCGTAACTTGCCTATGATTGAAATGAATCGCCTACAAGCATTTGTGCCTGCTAACTGCACGGTTATAGAAAACACCACAGGTACTGCCCCAGGTATGTGGTTTGACTATGACGGAAATGTATATATAAGTATGCCCGGTGTTCCTGCCGAAATGAAGACTATCTTTGAAGATGGCGTAATTGCCAAGCTCAAAGAACATTTTACCATGCCGAGTATTAGACATCGCACTTTGTTAACGGCAGGAATAGGGGAGTCTTTTCTTGCCGAAAAGATAAAAGACGTGGAGGATAATTTACCTCTTTATATAAAACTTGCTTACTTGCCAGGCCTTGGTCAGGTGAGGTTACGCCTAACAGGTTATGGCGACGATGGAAACAAACTTGATGCAGAAATTGACTCCTTTGCCCAGCAAATAAAAAATAAAGCCCTTTCTTATTTTTTCGGTGAAGGCGACGATAGTTTAGAAAAATACATATGCCGTATTTTTGCAGATAATAAATGGACTCTGAGCATTGCAGAGAGTTTTACAGGAGGTTATATATCACACCTTGTTACTGAAGTGGCAGGAAGCTCGGCCTATTTTAAGGGGGCAGTAGTAGCTTATGATAATGAAGTAAAAATAAACAAACTGGGTGTGAAGCGGCAAACTATTATAGATCATGGGTCTGTTAGTGAGCAAACTATTATAGAAATGGCTGAAGGTTGCAAAAAGGAATTGAACACCGATTATGCCATAGCTACTAGTGGTGTGGCAGGTCCTAGCGGAGGAACAGCAGAAAAACCAGTTGGTACTTGTTGGATAGCTATAGCCTGCCCCAATGGGAAAACGATAGCTAAGCATTTCCACATGGGTAGTGATAGACATAACACTATACACCGCTCAGGTGTGGTAGCATTGGATATGCTGAGGAAGGAGATTGAGAAATAGCACAATGCAATCTCTTACCTTTCAAGGCTAAACGACCCCTCTGTTACCATCATTGTATCTTGGAGATTAGAAGTAAGCCTACCCAAAAATTCAAAAGTGCCCGCATAGCGATTGGTAACTTCTGACAGCACCAAGGTGCCACTAGTGCTTTGATAAATAGTAGACTTGTTTTTCATGTACAATCCCAAGAAGTTGAAATTGCTTGTATGGTAGGTCCCGACAGGCAAAGATTGATAAAAATTGAGAACTACCACATCGGTAGTGTCTAATGTGGTGAAGCCCCCAATAGTGCGGTAAGTGCTCGCAGGGCCAGTTGTGGTGTCACTTAATACGATTATGGCTTTATAATCGGCCCCGTTAATTTTACATTTCATATAGTCAACCCTAGTGGCACAAAACTCACCGGTGTGTCCTGTAGGGCAGTTGCACCTGCAGGTGCCAGCTTTTTCAACGGGAGTGCCTCCATTTTGGCACGGAGTATCTTTGCAAGTGTTTCGGTTGCATTTTGCAAATAGAAGTGAAATAATAAATAACCAAGTAGTTACTCCTATACTTTTTCGTAGTCTCTGTATTGTCATTGCTATCTTGTCAGTGATTATCGTGCTGACGCTGCACTTTTATATAATTATCTGTATAGGTAAAGTAAAAAATGTATTTGTGCTATTGTATTGCAAAAGTAAGCGATAATGATTTGATTCCTTTCTTTGGCTTTTATCACTAAGATATTACAAGCTTTAAAAAGTAAAAAACCCAGCCAAAACTCGGCTGGGTTTTTAATCTTAAAAAAACACCTAACTACTTTTTAATAAAGTTAGTAGTGTAGGTTTTATCGCCACTATTCGCACGTTAACAGTCATTGCAAAAACAGCCATCGACTACAAAACGACAGACGGAAAATGAACGACAACCCCCGCTCCGCAAAAATAAAAGAGGTGCTTTGCCATGCTATTGGCAAACGCACAAGCACCACATTTATTTTGCACGACCGCACCGACTTATCCAATGGACAAGAGGCTCACACCCTCTTGTAGTATAGAAATAAGTGTTACAACTATTAAAAACCAAACTTAACCCCAAAACAGTGAAACCAAACAAACCATTCCAATATACTCAATACTGAGTTTATTGAACAAGCATTCCCTGCTTTGATTATATTTGCGGGGCTTTGGCTTAGTTAAAATATCTTTTCTAGATTATAATATCACTTAATTAATTATAAAATGAAAAAAATCATATTAATTTTTACAATAGCTTTATTTTCTAAAGCATCTTTTGCCCAAACTAATTTCCAGTTAACCACAAGCACGAATACCATTGCTGTGTCGGGAGGGGTAAATTACTACACATTGCTTGTGCCTACTAGCAACAATGCTTCGGGTGATATAATGATTAAGAATGGTTGTTGGGTTAAGTTGGACAGCAAGTTCTTGAAAATGAAACAGGGTAAAAGAATCACTGTTGAAAAAGGGGCTGTTCTTGAAATAACAGGTTCTACCATAAGCAGTGAAGATGACAATCGCAGCCTAAATGATGCAACTTATTCTCCTCGATACTGGCTAGGTATTATAGTAAAAGGAGACCCAGCATATCTCCATGATTCGGCACAATTAGAAGGTTTTGCTATCAATGGTTACAGCTCAACTTTTACAAACACGCCTGCTGGTTCTGGCATACTGATATTGAAAAGCACTGACACACTCAGGTATTCAGCAAACGCAGTAACTCTTGATTCAGGTGGTTACCTGTATGCCCGTAATGCTTACTTCATAAATAGTAACCAAAGAGACATATACTTCAAGCATGATCCTTCCCTGGCACATACCGATTTTAACCAAACATCCATAAGAGATTGCTACTTTATATTAAGTAATAAAGCACTGGCCACATCCATACAAAGAGACACAGCCTCTTTCACAAGCACATTGCCCATGCCAGGCACGAACAAAAAAGCTAAGATAGGCATCCATCTCGACACATCTACTATGATGCGTTATGATATTTATAATTGTAGTTTTCAAAACAAAGTATTGGCCTCGGGCAGCACTCCTCTTGTTGCTTTGTTTTATGGGGTATTTGCCAATGGCTCATACGTTAGTATAGCTAACTCTACATTCGATAAATTAGGAATCGGTATATTTTCTATAACACCTTTTGGCAATGCAGGTTTTTTGAATGCTGATAGCAACAGTTTCACTTTTAATATGTGGGGTATTTGGTGCGAAGGTACAGACCTTGCTTGGATAGGTCGTAATACTTTTGACCTCGGAAGACAGTACGGAAAGGGTGTTTATGGAGTAACCATGAATGGCTCATCACTGTATCAGATTTTTGGGAATAGTTTTATGAGAAGTACAACATATAATGCAACTCCTCAAAACTCTGACGCAGGTATTAAATTGGGAAGTTGCAATGTTGTTACAGGGGAAATAATGTGTAACAGCTTTACAAAAATGGCAACCGGAATTATTAGTGTTAACGACAACAGAAATTCAAAGATATCAGCTAATACTTTTCTTGAAACATACCTAAATGATATTTTTGATACCAGTGTGGGGGCAAGTGTCTCTGGCATATACCCTATTCAGGGCTATCCAGGCTTTGGTGCAGGCAACTTATTCGACTTTATACCTTTCAAAACCTCCAAAGGGGGCTATTATTACAACGACAATATAGTCTTGGGTCAAAATGCCACAAGCAAATTAAAATACTATTACAACATATACAACCCGATAGAGAAGCCCAAATACTACAGACCAACAGCAACAATTACAAGAACATCAACGGCTAACAGTTTGGACTGTCCTAGCCCTCCTATTAGTAGCACATCCTACCATGATCAAATAGACAGTTTCTATAGCAACTATAAATCATTGGAATCAGGTGGGGTTAGTGAATCTGAAATGCCAGAATATTTTTACAATATGGGTCAGTTTGAACGCTATCTTACAATGCAGGTAAAAGGTTATTATATGTTAATGTACAATGGGGCACAGGTTCAGTACAAAGATTCAATTGACACCTTGTTAACCGCACATCCCAGCCAGATTTCCACATATCTGCTGCTGCAAAGGCATCTAACATTTAATGAAACCAGTAGTGCACAAACCATAGTTAACACCATGCGTTCAGACTCCGCATCCAATCAGGACTGGCAGGGCTTGTGCGATTGGTACGATTGGGTAATTTCTGCCAAAAACAATAATTGCGATAGCACATGGATGGCAAATCATGTTGGAGAACTCGATTCTCTAACGCAGACCACTTCCATCGCAGCTTCAAAAGCCCGTGGAACTGTTGGTTTTGTATATTCATATTCCGACCTTGCCGATACATTGGGTCTCGAAATGTTCACCTTTTCCGATATGAATGTACCAATGGATTACGATTATGGTAACTTTGATATCGATACACCAGCAGATACAGACCACCATATAGTCCTGTCATGTGCCCCCAATCCATTTACCGACCCTCTTTCTGTTGTTACACAAAATACAATAGGCTCTACAAGGTCTATACAGATAAAAATATACGATTTGTATCTGCAAGAATACTATAGCAGCGGGAACATTACGCTGCTACCCCTGCAAACCGTTACAACATCAGTGGGCACTAGTGGCTTCCCAAGTGGTTATTATATAGTGGCTGTATATGAAAGCGGTAATTTAATAGCATACAAAATAGTCCTTCGGTCATAATGAAATATCTATCTCTAATAATAGTTTTGTGCCTAGCCCTCTTTGGGGCTAGGGCACAAACTTTTTATAAAAAAATAAGCACTGGTTGTGGCATTTCTGGTCTTAAGTATAACGACCATGCTTTCACTGCTAGTATCAATTATTATGGCAAGCCCACAAATACCATAGAATGTTTCGACCCCTCTGGCAATAAACGTTGGCAAAAAAAATTGGATATCAATTCTCTTATGGCTGTTTCTCTCGGTTCTGGCCTTGAGGTATTGGATTCTACACATTATTATTGGTATGGTCGCACCAATGTGTATTCTCCTGACCCATCCAATGTAATATTCCCGCTCTTTATATCGTTTGACCAATGTGTAAATCCAATAAAAAAAGTCGCATATATATCTGATAGCACAACTGTATTTTACTCTGCATTTGCAGATACGGATTATATATATTCCGTGGCTGAAATAGGTACAGATTATGAAACAGCAATGTGGAAGTTAGATAAAAATGGAACTTTTAAGCAAGGTAGGGCCTATTATAGAGAAGAATGGAGATACATGATTCCATGTTTCAATACTGGAAAATTACTTGCATATGGTGCATATTGGGTGCCAAGTCCAAATGACTCTCAACTCATAATGAGTATTCCTGGGATAAGCAGAGTCGATAAAAAGAGTTTAAATACCGTTTTTGGCTCCACAAAGATAATAAGCAATTATAAAAGCTTGGGCTGGACTACATATGCGTACCAAATAGATTCAAATAAGTATGGGACAATGGCAATACAAGATGATGGAGTGAAATACAATCACCTTAGCTACATTGCGTATGATGCCCATAGTGGTAATATACTATATGAAAAGATAGTGTCAGATACCTCTTCAGATTTAATCGGCAATCAAACCTTGGCTTTACCTAATGGTCATCTTATAGTGGCTTACGCCTCCACTAAAAACATTAGTAACCGCTATGGACCACTTACTATCGAAGAACTGGATACGGGTGGCAATATTGTAAACAAAAAAACTTACAACCCTTTTTCTATGAATATTACCTCAATGGCTATTAGCCCAAATGGTAAAATAGTTGTTGGAGCCTATGATGCGAGCAAATCAGCAGTGTACCTGCTCAAGTTCAATTCCGACCTTACCACATCCAATTTCATCCCCTCTGATTCCTCTAAGTATAGCTGGCCTTGTGCCTCACAAGTTACGGATGATACTTACGATCTTTATACATCAGACACAGTAAGTGTAGAAAAGTATGTAACAGGTAGTAATACCAATACCTCTATTTCTCTGCCACCTTCAAACCAAGTAAGGCATAATACACTTTCTATATTTCCTAATCCTACTATAAATGAAGTAACTATTATATTACCTCCCCACAAACAAGGTGATGTGCTTAAACTACAGCATATAAATGGTACCGCAATAAAACGAATCCTATTAGACGGTATACAAACACAACTAACAACTTCATTAGAATTTGCCCCTGCGGGTGTTTATTTAGTTGATATAACAGCAAAAGATGGAGCTGTATTTTCAGGGAAAGTTGTTAAAGAATAATATTTGATTAATCAAGTATTATTTCATTGTATAATTTAAAAATACGCATACATTTGCCTCGTTCAATTTTAATTGAACAAAAGGGTTTAAGTTTGTTTTCATAGCGTATAAAGGCTGTCCGAAAGGGTGGCCTTTATACGTTTATAGAAACTTTTTTTTACCCCATGCAACCATTTCCCGAAAATTAGCGTCATATACAAAAACAAATAAGCAGACCTCTTATCCTAACAGACAGACCTTCCTACAATACACACAACATCGCCTACAACACAGACAGCATTAGCTACAGAGCAGACAGACCCTCCTACAACACACACAGTATCGCCTACAACACAGACAGCATTATGACTCGTCCTAAAATAAGTTTACAGTTTAGTTAGTTAATCCTGCTATTAGTTTACAGTTCATTTTTAATCCTGCAATGGGTTTACAATTGTAGGTTGTTTTCGATAATAATTTTTCCATAATCTTTCTGTCTTTATTTTAGTTTTTG
>CANJUD010000008.1 GCA_947477885.1 Bacteroidota bacterium | reverse complement strand
GCCGGTGCTTATATGATCAACATCATAGGCAACGACAAGGTTAGCACCATGCGTGTGGTTAAGTCGAATAACTAATACTCCGCAAGGCATTAAATTGCCCTAAGCGTTTAAACATAAAAAGCCCCCTCATTAATTTGAGGGGGCTTTTTTTTATGTTTATTTTTCAGATTCTAAAAATATGAAAAGTGGTTTATATGGATCGCGACAACTGTAATAAAGAATTTTAAGATGTAGGAAATCGCTAATTTTGCCACATTATTATTCAATATGATTAAACTGAAATACTATCCTCACGATCTCAAATTTTCAGAAGTTTTTGCAGTCTCGTCAAATGCCCGAACTTCGACTGAGGTGATATATGTGGAATTGGAGTACCAAGGAAATACTGGCTATGGAGAGGCTTCATTCCCGCCATATATGAAAGAAAAACGAGATGATAATTTATTGTATTTATCTAAATTGAATTTTGGGGCATTCAATAGCCCATTTCAACTGCACGAAATATATCATTATCTAGATAGCATAAGTGATGAGAACACCCCAGCAAAAGCTGCCATTGATATAGCCTTGCACGATTTGATGGGAAAGGTTTCTGGACTGCCAGTAAATAAATTATTGGGATTGGAGTCGAATAAATATATATATACTTCTTTTACCATTGGAATAGGAGAAGATGATTTTATTTTGAGGCAATTAAATAAAGCTAAAGAATTTAAAACAATTAAAGTAAAACTGGGTGGAGATATATTATATAATAAGCATGCTATTGAATTTATACAGTCGAACTCAAACCAAAATATTGGTGTAGATTTTAACGGAGGATTGCCTAACAAAGATATTGCTATTGATATGATGCATTGGCTTGCAAAGAAAAATATATTATATATAGAGCAACCACTGCCCGTTGCCCTTGAGAAAGATTATATATTTTTGAAAGCTGAGAGCCCTTTAGATATATATGGTGATGAGTCGATACAAAATGTAAAAGATATCCTATATAAACGCGAACTATTTGATGGTGTAAATATAAAACTCATGAAATGCGGTGGCATTAGTAAAGCTTATGAACAAGCCATTGTTGCACAAAGTTTAGGACTTAAAACTATGTTGGGCTGCATGGCTGAAGGGAGCTGTGCTGTGAGTGCCGCAGCTAATTTGGCCAGTATGTTTGACAGGGTTGATTTGGATGGACACCTGATGATGGCGAATGATTTTTTTGAGGGGGTTATGATAATGGATGGGGAGTTGAAGCTCCGTCGGTTGAAACCGACGGGAATTGAGATCGATGATGATAAAAACAGGAAATAATTTAATCTAATTCTTTTGCCGTTGGTTTCAACCGACGGAACCGTAATGCTGCATAAACTCAGCTTCTTCTTCTGCAAATGATTTTTCAGTATGATGAGTTTCTTGGTTATGAATATATTTCCGTACTCTGTCAATATGACTCTCACTAACCCCTACACACCAATAATCATCTTGCCATGCAAATTTATTTTCTGTTAGTTTTTTCTGATTTATCCAAAATGATGATTCTCCTTTTATGAGATGCACTATATCGCTAATTGTTTGTTTTCTTCCCAATGATACTAAACAGTGTGCATGATCCGTATACCCATTAACAGAATCAATCCATATTTCTTTTTTTATGGAATTCTCTTTGATGTGGTTAAACACTTTTTGTCTTAATGCTATTGAATCTAAAAATGGTTCTCTGTTTTTTGTAGCAAATACTATATGTATATAAACTTTTATCCAGCTCATAGTTCTTTTAATTTTTATTCAAAAGTATTATAGTATCATTTATTGTAATTCACAAGTTATTGGAGAAATACTAACAGCTGCTTTCTGTTGGTTGAGACGGATGGCAATTGATTAGTAGGAGAATCCTTTTGCCGTCGGTTTCAACCGACGGAAGACAGAAGCAAAAAAATTATCTAATAAGCGTAATAGTTCCCTTATAATGTTTCTTTGTTTTCTTTCCAGCTTTATTGGTCTCTAATAAATAGTAATAAGTACCAGCAGAGTAGGGGAGGCCAGCATCGTTATAGCCGTGCCAGCAGTCATTGATATCAGTAGTTTGCCATAGGAGTTCGCCCCAGCGATTGTATATCCACATATGGAATTCGTCGCAGGGTGGTTGTATGCCCGCTATATGATAGCAATCGTTAATTCCATCGGCATTTGGGGTGAAAGAATTTGGGATTAATATAGAATCGATACTGCCTATTTTTATATTAATAGTTTTATATAATGTATCGGTACAACTGAAACCTGGGTTAACTATAATACCCACCTTGTAAGTGCCTGGAGAAGCGAATGTATGTGTGATGGGACTCGTTTGCGAGCTATCAATAGTAACAGAATCGAAGAGCCAAAAGTATTTTAATATACCTACACTTTTATTGGTAAATTTATATATCAATTCGCAAAGCCCACTTTCATAATCAAAATCTGCTTTTACAATACCAACTATATTTATACTATCTTGAACTTGTTGAAGTACTATGCAATTTAATGAGTCAAGAACAGTAAGTTTTACAAGATAATTTCCTTCTTTATTGTAACGATGTGAAGTATTATAATTACTATCGGCAGTACCATCACCAAAGTCCCAAAGATAAGTTTTACCTGGCGTGCTTTGGTTATTCATATTCACGTTCTGCCCCGCACAGCCTTGCTTTGGGCTGACTGTGAATTTAGCGTGGGTACTGGTATCTGCATTTATCCAAACAGTTTTTATGATACTATCTATGCAGGGAGTTCCTCTATTAACAACAAATTTTACATGATAAAACCCCGAGTTTGTATATAAATGAATAGGGTTATTTACCGAGTCAGTTTTTCCATCTCCAAAATCCCAATCGGTGCGAATGCTATAGGTACTTTTATTTTTGAAAGCTACTTTTTTATCACAGGGTTTTTGTTGGGCATCAAAATCAGCTTTGCCCGATTGGTATATTTCTACTGATTGATAAGCAGTATCATTTACATTGCAACTATTACTATCATTTACTACCAACATCACCGTATATTTTCCAGGAGTATTATAATGATGAGGCTGTGGATTTTTTACGGTATCATAACTCCCATCTCCATAACTCCAGAAGAAATACTTGCCTCCTGTACTTTTATTGGTAATAGCTGGAACCAATGGAGGACAAGCCTTGCGTGGACCTATATCGAAATCAGCGATTACAGCATTGGTAATTTGAAAATCAATTTTGAATGATGCATTACTGCATCTTGGGCTGGGATTTGTTTTTGAAAAACATCCTGTAGTGGTGGGGAAATTACTTAGCTGTGAAAGATTTGAAACTTCGGGACAACTTGAACAAACTGATTGGTATACGACACCTTTGGGGTCGAACCTGCTAGTTCCACCATCCACATGGTCGCCCGATTCGTTAGCTTGCCCATTAGCACCATAATAGGTAGCATATGCGCGGCTTGCGAAATTTTTAGTTAACACAATCAAATAAAAATCTTTACCATCAGTTGTTTTTTGAATCGCATTTGATGAAACATTTAAATTTGAAGTAGAACCGGTATGTTGTCCAAAATTTGCAACTTCGCTGCCCCAGCCACTGAAATATACATTCTCGCAATGGTCAACTAAGAATGCACTGGGATTTAAATCGGCTGTTTTTATCCCACTTCCAAAGCAAGTTGTCAGTATAGTTTTTTGCAAAGCCGAATCAATCTTTATAATAAATTGCCCACTATTAGCCTCGCTGAAAACACCAGTGCTTACTGGCCACACACCATCAGATTGCCCCGTGGCATATACCATTCCTTTGCGGTCGACTTCAATAAAATATACTTGATTATAGTCGCTATTTCCTATATAAGTTCCACTCACAAATTTGAGACTGTCATTGGTAAAACAATATATATATCCATCAGCACTGCCTCCTAAAAATTTGGGATTAATTGCCAATGAATCAGTGAGCAAACTGTCACTATTTGTGCCGCCGCCCACGTATATTAAATTATCTCTTGTAACTTCCACGCTATACCAATCATCATCTTTTTTGCCGCCATAATAAGTGGCCCACACTATATTACTTAGGGTGCTATCTAGCTTAATAACAACTCCATCAAGTCCACCTGCTATAGTTTTTTGTAATGTTATTTTTGATACGGGAAAATTTGAAGATTTTGTACAGCTGGCTATATATATATTATTGTCATTGTCCAAATCAACTTCGCCACGAAATTCATCAGCATAATTATAGTTTAAGTTTCCTCCAGAATTAAATCCATCGTCGCTGCTCCCGCCTATATAAGTAGAGCCCACCAAGGCACTTCCATCTTCGGTAAACTTGGTACATATAATATCATAGGCTCCATTAAAACTGGTATCATAACTATCAGCTTTCACAGGGAAATTCCTAGAAGTTGTGGTGCCGAAAACCACCAATTGGTCGTGATCATCTGCAATAATACTATGTGGGAATTCACTGCCTTTTCCGCCCAAATAAGTTGCCCATAATAATGAAGAACCATCGGGCTTATATTTACTAATACTTATATCGCAGGGGAAACTTTCCCAACCACCGGTATTCCCACCACCAAAACTTATTTGAAAAGCACCTGATGTTGCGGGATACCTTCCATTGGCAACACTTGTAGGTGATGAAGCAATACCGCCTGCAAACAAACTTCCCTTACTATCATAAGTGGCAGTAAATCCAAAATTGTCGACAGTAGAACCCGAGTAAGTACTGAATACTAAAACGGGGTCAATTACTGTGGGGTAATTTATATTATAGTCGCCCAACTCATAACTTATAATATTTCCTGTTAATTTGAATTTACATATAACAGGAATTCTAGTGTTATTAATAGTTTGCCAAGCAACAGGGGCAAGGTCTTGCACATTGCCAACACTATTATATATATGTAAATTCCCTTTGATAAGTTCAAGTTTTTCGGCACCTTCAATTTGCATTTTTATGTGAGTAGGGGAAATGCCTTTTTGTATATAGTAAGTATATTTGAGTGAGCCAGAAAATGGTTCCATTTTTAAATCGATACCATTATATAAATTATGAATATCAATTTCGCCAAAACCATATACTTTCGATTTCCATATCGATTCGTCATTTCCCAAAAAAAAGTTATAATAGTGTTCGGTTTTTTTTGTACCAGATAATTGAAAATCATTAGCTCCAGTGAAACTGATAAACATTTGGTTACAAGGCAGTATTGATGGCCTTTGTTTAACTTGGCTAGGCGGGTGTGCTATAATCTGCGACCAAACAGTATCATTAAACTGTACATAACGCAGTTTGTTTTTTTCTATGATAATACTTTGGGCATTTGCATTTAAAATATATTTATAAGGAGCATCCCATTGGCCTTTGTTTTCGATGAAAGTTTGGGCTTTTGAAATATGGGGAGAAAATAAAAGCAACATCATATATCCAAGTGGATATATATAAATATTTTTAAGGTGATGTGTTACTTTTAAAAGTGTAATCAAAATATGCTGAATGATGGAATGGCCATATTCATTGACAAAAATAAGCAATAAAAAGTTGCCCAATACAGGCAAAGTTCTGCACGTATCTTTGCACAATGTTTGAAAACGCATCCCGTACCGAAGTTTCGCTGCTAGGCGAGTTTGGTTTGATAGACCATATTGCAAAGAGTTTCACCAATAAGCAAGCATCTACCATTAAAGGTATCGGCGATGATGCCGCTGTAATTGATAAGGATGAGGAAAATGTAACACTAATTAGTACCGATTTATTGGTAGAAGGTGTTCATTTCGATTTACATTATATGCCTCTGAAACATTTGGGTTACAAAGCTGTAACAGTAAATTTGAGTGATATATATGCGATGAACGGTATACCACAGCAAATAACAGTTTCACTTGCATTCTCCAATCGTTTTTCATTAGAAGCTATAGAAGAACTTTATGCAGGAATAAAACGTGCTTGCGATTTTTATGGAATTGATTTGGTGGGCGGTGACACCAGCACCAGTCATTCAGGATTAATGCTTAGTGTAACTGCTATCGGCACTTGCAAAAAAGACCAAGTAACCTATAGAAGTGGAGCAAAAGAACATGACCTCATATGTGTAACTGGCGATCTTGGTGCAGCTTATTTGGGACTACAATTATTGGAACGCGAAAAAAAGATATTCCTTGAAACCCCAGGAGCGCAGCCCGATTTGGAAGGGTTTGATTATATACTGGAACGCCAGCTGAAACCGGAAGCACGAAAGGATATGATACAATTTTTGCATGATAACAAACTGAAACCAACAGCTATGATGGACATTTCGGATGGGCTAAGTAGTGAGCTGCATCATATCGCAAAACAATCGAATGTGGGGATTACTATATATGAAGACAAACTTCCCATCGACCCCATTGTATATAATAATGCCCAAGAACTTGGACTCGAATCGACCACCTGTGCACTTAATGGCGGAGAGGATTATGAATTGCTATTCACTATTCCGCAAAGCTTGTTTGAGTTGGTGAAGAATACGGAAGGTATTAGTATTATTGGGCATTGCACAGCAGCGGGCACAGGTATCAATATGGTAAGCAAAGCAGGTACGCAGTATGATTTGCCAGCACAAGGATGGAAGGCAGTGTGAGTGAGGAGTGTGAGAGAGGAGTGTGAGTGAGGAGGAAGACCGAAGTTAATAATTGATAGTTGATAGTCGAGTATTTGATCTATAAAATTAATATTTATACTATCCACCGGAAGCAACGGCAATCCCGATAGCTATCGGGACTTTATACTTGCTACTTTATACTTGATACCATTCCCCCTGTCCAAAAAAGCAAACACATTATTAAATAAGACCGACAAAGAGTTTAAAACTTGATTGGCTGCAGCCTGTTGTGTTATCATAGCTTTGAACTCGCCTCAAATGGCTTTTGTTGCTGAGTAAATTTAAACATATCATATTTCTGTCGGCCTTTGTTTGTTGGGCATCTGTGCTGTTTTCGCAGCAATATGTTTCCATTCAAACAGCTATAGACAATGACTGGATTTCGCTAAAGCTAGAAGGTGCTTTTGATAAAAAAGCATTTAAGGAAGTGATAGATCAAAATGGTGTTCATTATGGAAAATGTATTGTTGGTGAAGTGAAAAACAAACTTGATTCCACTTTAAAACTTCAATTAGATAACGGAACTGAATTATATAGTGATGACACAATTGTTCAAAATATAATTATTACCAAGCGAATACAATTTGACATTTCGGGGAATCAAAAATTCAAATTTAAACTGTATGCGATGTGTGCAGAAATAACCAAAGAAGTACCCCGCCGTGGCGTTCGTTTTGAAATAGGGACAGTGTGCAGTAACAGGTTGCTAAAAGTTGTGAATAGAATTGAACATGAAGATATGCAAAATCTTGCAGGGCAGTTTGCACTTTGGGCAGTAACTGATGCAATAGATAAACAGGCTTTTTTAAAATATTCAACTGATGAGAAATTGCTGAACAGGGTAATACAATTACTAGATAGCAGTGGGGTGAAAACTATATTGAATAGAAAGAATCCCGCAAGTTTAACACATCTTATTTCGCAAAACAATAAAAATGCCGGTGAGTACACAGTAAATTTACCTGTTTCAGATATTGACAAAAAACCGCCTACAGGAATATCATTTTGGTTTGCCCGTGAGTATATCGGCTATGGGTTTTTAATTATGTTGGCTTTCCTATTTGTAGTATATTATATATTGTTTCTAACGGGAGTTATAGCACGTTTTAAAAACTATATGTATCCACAAGATATGGATGATGACATAGATGGGCTGGGTGATTTAGCTTAATTGGGTTTAAAATAAAACGGGCACTTAAAGAATTGATTACTCTTTAATGTGCCCGTTTAAATTATTAAGAATCGCTGTTTTATTCCACTGTTAATCTTTGTATTTGTTGACCATTATTGGTTTGCAGTTTTACTAAATATATACCTTTAGCATAGTTGGACAAATCCAATGTTATATTGTTTTTATTGGTGCTTGCGTTTATGTTTTGCGACATGATTATTTTGCCATTAATATCAATAATAGATAATTGTGCGGCTTGCTTAATTGTGGAAACAAATTCTAAAGATACAATACTATTTGCAGGATTAGGGAAAATAGTAAATGATTGTAATCCGTTCATATCTGTAATTGCAGAATTAAAATAATCTACTGGGTCACTAAAGGTGCTGCAACCATCGGCAGTGGTAACTTTTACTTTATATTTCCCTTTACTTCCAGGAGAATAGCTTTGTAAAATTGCACCACCAATAAGTGTCGTATCTTTATACCATTGATAGGTAACACCTGTAGCGGCAGTAGTAACTGCAGTTTGTGTAGCAGATACTGAAGGTTTTGCAGGCATCGCAAATATGATAACTTGCGTGGTTGTTGAAGTGTCGAAACAACCCGTAGCTGCATCCCAAACAAGTGCTCTATAAATGCCACTATCCGTCACTGTTAAATCAGCAAGTGTGTCATTTGCTATTTTATTATTCTTAATTAGCCATTGGAATTTATTGCCACCCGATGCAGTTAGTTTAACATTGTCTCCAACGCAAAAAGAGGTGCTGCCAGCTGCAATTACTTTAGCGGTGGTATTGCAGGCTTTCACTATTAAGTTAACTGACGAGTCAGTTACTATATAGGTTTGAGCACCGAATGGTGTCTGGAAATATCCTTCCAAGTCTACTTTTAGTTTAAAGGTATCAGCGGTTCCTTTGGGTGCGGTACCTTTTATCATAAAGCAACCTTGATAATAGGTCATACCAGTTTGAAATATATAAGAGCAATTTTGCACACTACAATTAAAAGTAAAATTAGATCCAGGGAATCCAACTACTTGCGATATTTTTAAGCTGTCGATGTGCACCGAGAAACTTTGCACTGTAGTGTCAACCGGAAATGTAAAATCAACTTCTTGGCTGTATTGAACTTGTTCGTAAGCGTCGGGTAATTGTGGGGGGTAAACTCCAGTGCCTGAATAGGCTTTGGAGCATTGTGAAAAAGCAAAAGCATTGGCCACACAAATGGCGATGATGAGTAGAATTATTTTCTTCATTTTGTTATTATATTATTTAAGGTTACAAATATCAGTAATAAAATTGTTAAGCAGCACTTTGTTTCATATTTACAATTTCTAATTTTTTGCGTGCATATTCCGGGCCTAGTGTTACATGTTTTACCATATCTAATGAAGGCAAATCGAACATATGGTCGGTCATTATCTTTTCGCATATGGATCGTAAACCGCGGGCTCCAAGCTTATATTCAATTGCTTTCTCTACTATAAAATCGATAGTTTCAGGAGCGAACTCTAGTGTTTTATCACTTAGCTCGAACAGGGCTTTATATTGTTTTACTAAAGCATTTTTGGGTTCAGTCAAAATGCGTTTCAACGTTTCGGCATTTAAAGGGTCAAGGTGGGCAAGCACAGGCATGCGGCCAATAATTTCGGGTATCATACCGTACTTACGCAAATCTTCTGGCGACAAATATTGCAAATAATCTTTATCCTCAAAAACTTGTTTCTCATCGGCAGTTTTATATCCGATGCTTTGGCTATTGGCTCTTGTTTTTATAATTTTATCAATCCCCTCAAATGCACCGCCACATATAAATAATATATTCTCAGTATTTACCTGCACAAATTGTTGTTCAGGGTGTTTGCGACCTCCCTGAGGTGGAACATTAATTACAGCACCTTCCAATATTTTAAGCAAGGCTTGCTGAACACCTTCGCCACTTACATCACGCGTAATGCTTGGGTTGTCGCTTTTACGGGAAATTTTATCAATCTCGTCAATAAATACAATGCCACGTTCGGCTTGGGCTACATCATAATTGGAAGCTTGCAGCAATCTGCTTATAATACTTTCTACATCTTCACCTACATATCCGGCTTCTGTAAGCACAGTAGCATCAGCTATACAAAAAGGTACATTCAGTATTTTTGCCAACGTTTTTGCAAGCAATGTCTTGCCCGTTCCAGTTTCACCAACCAAAAGGATATTTGATTTTTCAATTTCAACATCTAAATGTTTATGCCCTTTGGCATTCATGCGTTGGTAGTGGTTGTATACTGCCACACTCAGTACTTTCTTTGCTTGGTCTTGCCCAATCACATATTCATCTAAATGTCGTTTTATATCATGAGGTTTGAGTAATTTCAGCTCTTTATGTGAATGCCCCTCTTTCCCTTTTTTTACTTTGTCATTGCTGTTCGCTTCTGCATATATTTCTGTCGCACTTTGTATACATGATTCGCAAATTAGTGCTCCTTCAATTCCTGCAAGCATAAATAAAAAAGGAGTGGCGGGCGTGCCGCAGAATGAACAAAATTCTTCTTTATTTTTTTTAGCCATGTTATTTGGATGTTAATTCTTTTTATTTGCTGCAAAAATCGGCATAGAATGGACAAGTTGCTCCTTTTTCTTGAAATATTTGGTGCAATCACGGGATTGGCGGGTGTTTGGGCAAGTACCAAGCAGTTGGCCTGGTGTTGGCCCTTGCTTATTTTGAGTTCATTAGCCTATGGAATTGTGTTTTTGCATGGAAGCAATGCTTTATATGCTGACGCTGCTTTGCAAATAGTATACATTGGAATGTTAGCATATGGTTGGAGTTGTTGGACAACTAGAAGTAAAGGTAAAATGATGCTTAATCCTATAAAGTGCAATGTGGTTGAGCTGATAATCGTATTTATTATATATGCAGGTTTAATGCCTGTGTTGGGAGAGTTTTTAAAAATATACACCAAAGACCCATTGCCGTATTTGGATAGTTTTACATTTGTGGGTAGTATTATCGCACAATACCTTCAAGCCCGCAAAAGGACAGAGAATTGGCTGGTATGGCTTGCCGTGAATACAGTATATATATATATATATTATAATAGAGGGCTTTACCCCACTATGATATTATTTACTATTTTTTGGTTCATGAGCATTGTAGGATGGCTGCGGTGGCGCAGGGCGGCAGTTGCTGCATAGTTTAACTAAAGTAGCTTTGCGAGACAAGTTTTCAAACTAATAATTTGAAATTTCAGGGATCAAATTAATTGTAAATTCGTGCTGATAGACATACGCTATCGGTTTAACTTTGCCTCTTATTTTTTATAACAGATGAGCGATTACAAATTTGACAAAATAGAAAAGTATTGGCAACAATATTGGCGAGATAACAATATATATCAAGTTGAAGACGACACTTCAAAGCCCAAGTTTTATGTTCTTGATATGTTTCCCTACCCAAGCGGTGCAGGCTTGCACGTGGGGCATCCGCTCGGATATATTGCATCTGACATTTATGCACGCTATAAAAGATTAAGAGGATTTAATGTTTTGCACCCGATGGGTTACGACTCATTTGGTTTGCCTGCTGAGCAATATGCCATACAGACAGGGCAGCATCCAGCTATTACTACCGAGCAAAATATTAATCGTTATCGTGAACAAATGGATATGCTTGGTTTTAGTTTCGATTGGAGCCGTCAAGTAAAAACTAGTGCGCCTGAATTTTATAAATGGACCCAGTGGATATTTATGAAGCTCTATCATTCGTGGTACAATGCTGAAACAAATAGGTCGGAAGGAATTGAGACATTGGTTGAGAAATTGGAAAATCAGAGCCCTCCAACCTCTCCGGAGGGTAGGCTCGTCCCATTTCCAAGGGAAATGAGATGGGAAGAACTTTCAGAAATAGAACAGCAAGAAATATTGATGCAATACAGAAATGCATATCTCAGCGAAAGTTATGTAAACTGGTGCCCAGCATTGGGAACTGTGCTTGCCAATGATGAAGTGAAAGATGGCGTGAGCGAGCGTGGTGGTCATCCGGTTGAACGCAAACTGATGATGCAATGGAGCATGAGAATCACATCTTATGCTGATAGATTATTGCAAGGATTGGATAAGATTGATTGGCCTGAGCCCTTGAAAGAGACGCAAAGAAATTGGATTGGGAAGAGCAGCGGGAGCTCGATACAGTTTAGCTTCACCCCTAACCGCTCTCCCCAGGAGAGGGGCAGGGGTGAGGATGTGCGTGAGGTAATCGAAGTATTCACCACCCGCCCCGACACAATCTTCGGAGTAACATTCGTAACCCTCGCTCCAGAAAACAATTTGGTCGATATTATAACAACGACCGAATACAAAAATCAAGTTGTAGAATATATACATTATGCTAAAAGCCGCAGCGAACGCGAACGCCAGGCTGATGTGAAAAGGATTACGGGGCAGTTTACTGGTGCTTATGTTATACATCCATTTACAGGTGAAAATATTCCAGTATGGATTGGCGATTATGTATTAGCAGGGTACGGAACCGGAGCCGTAATGGGCGTTCCCGCTCATGACTCAAGAGATTATGCATTTGCAAAACATTTTGGATTGCCTATTAAAAAAGTTGTCAAACCCAATACAGATTGGGATTTTGAAAAAGAATCTTATGATGAAAAAGCAGGGACTTCTATTAATTCCGATTTCTTAAACGGGCTTGAGGTAAAGCAAGCCATAATAAAAGCGATTGAAGTCATTGAACAAAAAGGCTTGGGAAAAGGCAAAACCAATTTCCGCTTGCGTGATGCTATTTTCGGCAGGCAACGTTACTGGGGAGAACCAATTCCAATATATTATAAAGATGGAATTCCATGTACAATGGATGAGAAGGATTTGCCAAAACAATTACCCGAAGTAGATAAGTATTTGCCAACTGAAGATGGAGAGCCACCACTAGCCCGTGCAACCGATTGGACCTACAATGGCTTCCCCCTCGAAACCACCACTATGCCCGGGTGGGCAGGCAGCAGCTGGTATATGTTCCGCTATATGGACCCTCGCAATACGGGTGAGTTTGCCAGCAAAAAAGCACTCAATTATTGGAAAGATGTGGATGTATATATAGGCGGCAGCGAGCACGGCACCGGGCATTTATTATATGTGCGTTATTGGACCAAGTTTTTATATGATATGGGTTTATTGCCCGTGGATGAACCCGCGAAGAAGTTGATTAATCAAGGTATGATACAGGGGGTAACAAAGCTCTTCAAGTTAATAGCAGGAAATAATACTGCTGGTGGAATTTCTTTTTCTAATCAGAATATTATAGTATCATCTAATCTTGACGAAAAAGATTTTGAGAATTCAGAAATAAGATCACAATATATAAATATTGTTAAAAAAATATCCTCCAATATATCAGACAACGATATTGCAGAAGTAAGACCAACACAATTTGTATCACACAGAATAGATATAAATCTGCTTGATAAAGACGGTAAAATAAAAAACGAGAATGAAACAATAGAATGGCTGAAGCTATACTATGGATATAAGAATATACATTTTATATATGATAAAGATGGGGCAATGGAGTTTTATTCTGAAGTCGAAAAAATGTCTAAATCCAAATACAATGTTATAACTCCTGATATTATAATAAGTGAATACGGAGCAGACACATTACGCCTCTACGAAATGTTCCTCGGCCCATTAGAACAAAGCAAACCTTGGAATACCCAAGGCATCGAAGGGGTTCACCGTTTCCTTAAAAAGCTTTGGGGATTGTTTTATAATAGAGATGGCAATTATATAGTTGTTGATGAAGAACCAAGTGCAGCAGAATTAAAAGTATTGCATCGCACCATTAAAAAAGCAGGTGAAGATGTAGAAGGATTTTCATTTAATACTTCTGTGTCTGCATTTATGATATGTGTGAATGAGCTTTTGGAATTGAACTGTCATAAGAAAAATATATTGGAGCAATTACTTATTATAGTGAGTCCCTATGCTCCGCACATATGTGAAGAGTTGTGGAATACAATTAATCCAGAAACAAGTATTATAAAAGCTGAATGGCCTATATATAATACAGCATATTTGGTGGAGAATACTTTCCAATATCCAGTTTCTATAAACGGAAAATTACGTCTTACATTGGAGATGGCTTTAGATTTGGAACAGGCCGATGTAGAAAAAGCAGTGTTGCAACACGAAGTGGTACAGAAATGGACAGAGGGTAAAGAACCTAAAAAGATTATTTTTGTAAAAGGACGAATTGTAAATGTTGTAGTATAATAAGTCCGCTGAACTGCCAATATGTAAGGTTGTAGCCCATTTGCATTTCACTAATATGGTTCAAAATGCTAAAAACCATACTTTTAAGTTTAATAATAATTGTAAACACCTGTTAGATTTTTGTAAAAAGTATATGTTTCCTTACAAATCTAAAAAAATGACTTGGCAAGTTGAAAGTAAATTCTAATATTTGTCAAACGATTGTAATAAATCTAATTAATATATAAATTAAAATAGCCCTATCGGAACAATTTTACTCAAAGTTACCTAACCAATTTTAATTGTCTAACCAACAAACCACTTTGAGCCATGAAAAAACATGAATTAACCGACCACGAGTTGATACTGGGCTATCTCTCTGGCAACGACAGCAGCTTCGAAAAACTTGTGAACCGCTACAAACGGAAAGTTTTCTCTGTGATTTATTTTATAGTGGACGATCGCTATATCGCTGAAGAAATTTTTCAGGAAACCTTTATTAAAGTAATCCAACATTTAAGAGATAACCGTTATCAGCATGATCAAAAGTTTGGCAGTTGGGCTAATAGTATAGCGCGCAATATGGCATTGGATTATCTTCGTAAAGCCAAGGTAAAGCCTACTATTGTAGATAGCCAAGGCGAAGATATATTCAATTATATCAATGTGAGAGAGAAATCGTGCGAGGAAAAATTTATAGAGAATGAAAACAAATTCATGATTCGCGATTTGATAAAAAAATTGCCTAAGCTTCAGCAAGAAGTAGTGATTTTGAAGCATTACGGCAGATATTCATTCAAAGAAATTTCTGAAATGACCAATGTGAGTTTGGGCACTGCTCTAGGCAGAATGCATTATGCATTAGCTAATTTGAGGAAGATGATGATCGTACAAAAAATAAATATGCAATAAATAATATTTTTTTACGTTATAGATATAAGCACTTATAAACTATTACAATAAATAATATGAAATAAATGCAACCAAATATAAAACTACATAGTTCATATAAATACAAAACGCCTATGAATTTTGATTCTACACATCACGACTTGCTACGTTACCATTATAACGAAATGCCCAAACGGGAAAAGACCCTGTTTGAGATGCAGCTAAAGCAAAACCCCGAACTACAGTTACAGTACCAGAAAATGTGCTTGGCATTAAAACAGTTAGATACAACTGATTTATTACCATCCAAGACCTCGGTCGACATTATTATGGGACAAGCACAAGCTCAGCATCCTGAGTTACAGTAGGGTTATTTGGTTGTTTTTTTAGCATAATATAGTTCCATTTTCATTATAATATATTATAGTGAGGTTGCTTTATTGACGGTATTAATATACCCAATCCTATATTAAAAGTTATTATATTAAATGACATTGATTGTGAACTACTATTTAGTTGTGAATAGTTATAATATATGCGCAAACAAATACCTAAAGTTGAATTTAATTTTACATATTTAACTCCTAAGTCAATTGATATGCTTGGTTCAAAAAAAGGTATTGCTATTTTACAACTATACTATTATTGTTTATTGTTAGGTTATAGGGATTAACATATGAAAAATAAGATTGCACAGATACTTTGTGGTAGTCGCCTACACTGATGGTAGCTAGTTTTTCATATATTTTGTAAAAATTTTCTTTTTCATCGTCGCAAGTTAAAAAGCGGTCTGCATATACATCTGCTTTACTTTGGCCAACTCCACCTTCCACCTCGAACACAGAGTTTACGTTTGGTTTGGACTTGCTTAGGGTTTTAAAACGGCCTGAAATACACCCCAAATTAACGGATTTGAAATGTTGAAATTAATCGAGAATCCACCTACAGTTATATTCTCTACTGCCTTCGATGAGTATGCTCTTAAAGCTATAGAAACCCATGCGATAGACTATTTGTTAAAGACTTTCAGAAGAGAAAGATTTGAGATAGCGAAAAATATACAAATTGTTCGACAGAAAATACCAATGCCGACAATATTTAAAATCTACTAGAAAATAAAAGCATACAGCCCGAGGACAGCTATAGAGTTGTAGTGAAATCGGGAGCAAATATTAAAATCATTCCGGTGGATTATATTATATATAGGGAAGCTGAAGATGATTATGTGAAAATATATACTGTAGAGGGTTATTTTATTAAAAAGAAAATGATGGGATATTATGATAACACATTTGATCCACAAACATTTGTGCATGTGTATCGTTCTTGTAGTATACATATAAAACAAATTACGCGAATAGAACCCATAGATAAAGACCAGCATGTTGCATTGTTGAATAATCGGGCCAAAATTCCGATTAGTAGGAGCGGGTATCAAAAATTGAGGACGGTGCTGGGGTCTGGTTTATATGATTATTTTTTTTATTAGATGCTTTACAAACTCTAATTTTGTCCCATGCAAATTGTAAAAGCTGAGTTCGTTAAAAGTAGTTCACATATATCGCAATGCCCCATTGATGACCGGCCCGAGGTAGCTTTTATAGGTAGGAGTAATGTAGGTAAATCGTCGTTGATTAATATGCTTACGTGCAAAAAGGGATTGGCGAAAACTTCCTCAACACCTGGCAAAACACAAACCATCAATCATTTTGATATTGACGGTAAGTGGTATTTGGTCGATTTGCCGGGCTATGGATATGCACGTGTATCTAAGTCGGAGCGTTCAAGGTTTCATGGATTTATTACTGAGTATATCACCAAACGTGAAACAATATATAGTTTAGGAGTCTTGATTGATAGCCGCTTGGCACCCCAACAAATAGATTTAGATTTTATAGAATTTTTGGGAGAAAACAAAGTCCCATTTTTTTTAGTGCTCACCAAAACAGACAAACTAAAACCCGCCGAACTAAAACTGAATGTAGAAAATTACAAGAACAAACTTCTTGAAACTTGGGAAGAACTTCCACCCTTGTTTATTACCAGTGCTGTAGAAAAAGATGGAAGAGATGAAGTGCTGGGTTATTTAGATAGTTTTTTGAAGTAGGGGTCGGGATTCAGGATTCGATTCGCAGCGCCGAATGCGGTTGCTCACCGAAGTAGACCGAAGCCGGAAGTTGGAAGTTATCGCGTAGGTTTTGCCGACGCTACCCAAGTAATAATCCCCTCTGTCCTTATAGCCCTGCATTTGCAAAAAACAAAACGGATTAAAATCTTGTTATAGTTTTTTCTGTAATAAAATAAAAAACAATAAATAAAAAATAAAAATGAGTATTACAATCGGCCAATCGGCTCCCCAATTCAAACTTCGCGACACTGAAAAAAATGAAGTATCGCTTGAGACATTCCAAGGTAAGAACTTGGTTATTTTATTTTTCCCACTAGCTTTTACCGGTGTTTGTATCACAGAGCTTTGCAGCATCCGAGATGATATTAGCAATTATCAGAACATAGGTACTGATGTAGTTGGTATCTCGGTAGACTCACTCTTTAGTTTAGGGAAATTTAAAGCAGAACAAAATCTTAACTTTACTTTATTGAGCGATTTCAACAAAACGGCCTCTGCTGCTTACGATTGTTTGTACGAAACATTTTATAATGATATGAATGGCGTTTCAAAACGTGCATCATTTGTGGTTGATAAAAATGGTATTATACAATATGCCGAAGTTCTTCCCTCGGCGGGCGATTTGCCAAATTTTGATGCGATAAAAGCTTGTTTAGCTTCTTTGCAGTAATCGGGGGGCGGGATTCAGGATTCAGGGTTGCTGTTCTATTAGGTGTAAGGAGTAAGGGGGCTGTCGTTTCTGGCGAATGGCCCAAGTACTCATTGACAAAAAAAATCCCCGCTAGCAGCGAGGACTTTTAGATATCAAAAAAATCAAACCAAATTTTTTGTTGGGGGCATGATTTAGGATTCCGTATGCGGGGTTACTGATGCCAGTTATTATATATTTATTGATATTGTAACTGTATTGCTATCAGCCGAATGGCCTCCGATTCCTGAACGCTGAATCCCGATTCCCATTTACCGGAGTAGGGTAAAAGTTCCTCTTAGTGTTTCGCTAGCTATAAAATTGTTTGTAGTTTTAGTTTCGTATACTATTTCGAAAAGATATACATCTTGTGGGCATTCTTTTTCTTTCATATTTCCATCCCATCCATTATCATTTTCGTTGCCAACATATATTTGTTGTCCCCATCTATTATATAATACCATCGTGTATTTATCTACACCTAAAGTTGAGGGTTTAAAGAACTCGTTCAGTCCGTCAGAATTGGGTGTGAAGGCATTGGGAACATATACTTTAAGTTCGTTGGTATGTGTTATTGGGTGACTGTCAACAGGAATCTTTTTCTCGTCAGTCACGGTTACAATCACATCATCGGTGGTGTAGCACAAGCCATTTGTAATAGTCCACCTAAATGTATATTCGCCTTTTGTTAATCCTGTTAACATTGAATTGGGAGATGTAGGAGATTCTATCTTAGCATTATTGCCATTAATCACAGTCCATATCCCCGTTCCTTGACCAGGGTTGTTTGCATTTAAAGCAGTCGTTATAGTAGTATTAGTTTTTAAATATTGATGTGCTCCTGCATTTGCTATAGCAGGTGGAGCATAATTTGTAATAGTTATTATGCTGCTGCTTGAACTAGCTCCACTGGTAATTGTCCATTTGAATTGATATATGCCAGGGACCATGTTTTTTACCTTGGTAGTTTGACTGTTCGCATCAACAATAGTGCACGAAGGTCCAGATGCTTGGCTCCACAGCCCTTTACCTGCTCCAGGATCATTTCCAAATATAGTAATTGATGACACATTGCAAAAACTAGAATCAGAACCTACTTTTGAGTCTGGTATTACAGTTACAATCATGGTGTCGAAAGTTGAGCCGCATGCATTGCTAATATTCCATACAAATGTATAAGTCTTTTTTTCGCTGATACCTGTAATATGTGTAACTTCAGCATTAGGGCTATCAATACCTATTAAACTTCTGCTAGCAGCAACCTCACTCCATGCTCCAAT
Source organism: Bacteroidota bacterium (assembly GCA_947477885.1). GTDB lineage: Bacteria > Bacteroidota > Bacteroidia > UKL13-3 > UKL13-3 > CANJUD01. The sequence goes on along the minus strand of CANJUD010000008.1, from coordinate 130,113 downwards.
TTCTTGACCCGAAGGAGCGTTCCCCTGTAAATATAAAGAACTACTTGCCGTGATTGTTTGGTCGGGACCTGCATTTGCTTTTGTAGGACGCTCGGTTGATACATATATAATAACATCATCTGTATTGGTTGGGCAACCTGCACCTCCACTAATTTCCCATTTCATATAATATCTGCCGCCAATTAATCCTGTAACACTGCTTGAGGCGTTATGGATATCAGAAAATTTAGCAGTATTGGGTCCACCGGTTTGTGTCCATGTGCCAGTTCCACTTGTGGGAGAATTTGCAGCCAATGTTCCAGAAACTACATTGCACGCAAATATTTGATCAGTACCAGCTTTTGCATTACTGGGTATTGATGACACTGTTATCGTCGCAAAATCGGTGTCTTGACCACAGATATTTGCACAATAGTATTTCATTTTATATACACCTGGTTTGAATAATTTTGTAATAGTATTTCCTGATATAGCAGGCGTGCATGGGCCACTTACAAATGACCATGAACCACCTTTCGACACCGGGACCATTGCAGCCGTGCTTGCTCCACAGTCTGCAATAATATCTGGCCCTGCATCTGCAGTTAGTTTAGTGAATACGGATATAGAAACAATCGCACTGGTAACACATAAACCTCTGGATAGCGTCCATTTATAAGCGTACGACCCTGCGGAGGTAATTCCAGTAATTGTAGTTTTTGCTGAATCTTTATTAGCAATTTTAGTAGCTGTTCCGGTAGTTTGTGACCATAATCCTGTTAAAGAGGAATCGGGAGCGGTGCCTGATATACTAAAAGAAGATGGAAGACTACCCAAACAATAATTTTGATTGGGGCTTGTCGAAATAGTTGTAATAATACCCAAAGATAATATAGTAATACTAACAGTGTCATCATTAGAAACGCAGGGGCCACTTACTGTCCATTTTAAATAGTAGGTGCCTATTTGCAAATCGCCAAGTGTGGTATTATATGTATTTGCATTTCCGAATGTGCCACCACCTGGGCCGCTTATTAGCGTCCAAGTACCACTTTGTTTGCCAGTGCCGGGGCATGATCCAGCAAGTCTTACTTTGGTAGCACAGGTCACAGCTTGGTGCGGGCCTGCATCCACTGATGCACCACCTGTATAGGTTACTAATACTTCATCGTATACGCTGCAATCGCCGTTAGTTGCCGTCCATCTCAATACCACATTCATTACTCCAATGCAATTGTTTCCTGAAAGTGTAAATTTGGAATTGGGTAATGTGTCATTTGAAAAAGTGCCTAAGCCACCTGTAACAACTTTCCACTGCCCTTTCTCATTCGAATCTAAAGAACTAGCTGATAAGTTTGCCCCTAACCCATTTATAGAGCATAGCGATTGGTCGGGTCCAGCATTGGGTGTGCTCGGCACGGGACTTATTTTTATGGTCACCTGGTCAGAAACGTCGCTGCCATCTTTGCAGGTGGCCGCTATTTTAAAGGTATAAGTAGAACCTCCTTTATATCCTGTTACAGTAGTTTTTAAACTGTCAGGAAAATTAATTTGTAGCGAAGGGCCACTTACCAAAACCCAGTGAGCTGGTTTACTAAATAATCCGCTTGCATTTCCTCTTAATTCACCTGGAACTGAGATGCAATTTGATTGATCAATACCTCCATTGACGGTGCAGTTTTGTGCTTTTAGTGAACCGCATAAAAGGGTTAGAACTAATGTGAAAATTAAATAAATGTTTTTCATTTTTGTAAGAGTTTATATTGTTATACTTTTTGTTTTTTTTATTGTATATATCAAATAGATTTATTTCCTCTTATTTGATAGTACAAAATTCCAGTATATATAGAAGCTGGTAAAAGACATGCAGCATATAAACTATATGATAGTAATCAGTTATTGTATTTTTTTTTAAATAGCATTAATCATTGCATATTCCTTTATTTACAGTACTTTTAAGGGTTTTAATAAAGAGGCGGTGGTTCAAGTTGTTCTATTCTGGTTTTTATTTTATTGATAGCTTTATAATAAATATTATATATAATATATCGATTTCAAAAAAATAAAAATTATAAAGCATATAAAAAGAAAAACCCCGACATTTTTGTCGAGGTTAAACTCTGGAAACCAAACCATGAAATTATTTTATATATGCACTTTTTAAGATATTTTTGTTCTGTAAATTTGGTTAAGTCTATTATCGTTTTTGTATAATAGTAAATCTATATTTTATTAATTTCCCAATTTCGACGCTTCTTGGCTTTTTTCGATATATGCTTTTTCGAAGGCGGCAAACCAATTTATGCCCAGCGTATAGCCATATACTTCTGTTTTTAGATCAGAACTCCTACTTTTCTTTTGGTCATGTTTTGCATAATATTCAGCAATGGCAATTTGTGCTTGTTTCATACTTACATTATTAGTAGACATATATAGATTAATCTGATCTTTTATGTTTACACATTTAATAAAGCTTCGCATTTCATTTTGAATAATAGACGAATCTAATGATAATTTGCTTTTGTATTTAATGGTCTTATCATTACTGATAAAATATACAGCAGGTAACGAGAGTACTCCGTTTTTACGTGCAAAGTGTTTCCCTTCTTTGGTGGCTACATCGGCTTTTACATATATAAAGTTTGAGCTGATTTGGCTTTGTACAGTAGCAGTGTTCACTACTTTTCTCAAAAATACCCGGCTTGAGATGCAAGTTTTTGAACTAACGAGTACAATTAAAGGTTTGTTCACTTTTGAGGCGTCCACAAAAGATTTGGGGAAGGGTTCTGAATCCAAGGCATCTAGATATGGTGCTTCAGCTCGCATAAACATTGCGAACGCTGCGATAAAGGCAGTCAAGTAGAATAGTTTTAGTAAATGTTTCATTTTTGTTGTTTTATATTGTAATGCAAAATTGGGTATAATACAGTGTTCAATAAATGATGTGGGTCAGTGTATTATAATGATATTAATCCTAAATCCTAACCTTACTACTTATATACATTAATTACACATCACTATTTGGTTTCATATTTAATCATACCTTTGTCTCAAACTTAAAAATGAGTCCCGAACATATCGGGGAATACAAACTATGCTGAGCGCCCTATTTGAATATGCCAATGAAGGAATCATAGTATCTGACAAAAATGGAAAGATCGTGATTGCCAACCCTACTGTCGAAAAACAGTTTGGGTATGAAGTAGAGATGCTTATTGGCAGAAGCATAGAGGAATTAGTGCCTGAAAGTGTTTCGAACGATCAGGTAAAGTTTGAACAAGAAAAATTAGCGAGTCCACGCCCACGTGCCATGGGCAAGGGTATCGACTTGTTTGGTCAAAGGAAAAATAATTCGGTATTTCCTGTTGAGATGAGCGTAAGCCTTTTTGAAACTTCAGAGGGCAAATATCTGATGTACTTTATTGTAGATATCACTGAACGGAAGAAACAGGAATTGGAGATAAAGAGTGCACAGGAAGAAATTATTCAGTTAAATGTTTATTTGGAGAAACGGGTTATAGAGCGCACGAAAGAACTTGATGATGCCAATACTGAGCTAGCGCGCACCAAAGCTGAGGTGATACAATCATTTAATAAAGAAAGAGAATTGAATGAATTGAAATCTCGTTTTGTTACCACCGCATCTCACGAGTTTCGCACACCATTGGCTACCATACTGTCATCGGTATCACTCATTGGTAAATACAATGAGCCCAATGATGAGGAAAAGCGAATGAAGCATATTAATAGAATTAAATTATCGGTTACACATCTCACAGAAATACTAAATAATTTCTTGTCACTAGGCAAACTGGAAGAAGGAATTGTAAGTAATAATCCTGAGCCTATTATATTGGATGACTTCATCAAATCGCTGATTGATGATAACAGGACTTTGCTAAAAAAAGGCCAATTAGTAAAGTACAAACATATAAAAGGCGTTACCGCGATATACTTGGACAAATACTTGTTCCACAGCATCTTACTTAATTTAATATCCAATGCTATTAAATATTCTCCAGAGAACAAAACTATACAAATAACAACAAAAGCACAGAATCAAAAACTTACTTTATGTGTGATAGATCAGGGCATGGGAATTCCTGCAACTGATCAAAAGAATTTATTTGACCGTTTTTTTAGGGCTAAAAATGTGGAGAATATCCAAGGAACAGGATTAGGATTGAATATTGTGAAAAAATACGCAGAGCTGATGCATGGTGAAATCATATTTGATTCTACTGAAGGAGTGGGAACAACTTTTCAACTAGAATTTCCATTATCATAATAATATTTAATAAAACAAGAAAAACGCTACATTTGAACTTTAATTTAATACCATGAATAAAACAATATTACTCATCGAAGACAATGCTGATATGCGTGAAAATATATCAGAAATATTGGAGCTTGCTAAATATAAAGTGCACACAGCACCTAATGGTAAGGAAGGTGTACGATTAGCCCAAAGTTTAAAACCCGATTTAATAATCTGTGATATCATGATGCCAGAGCTTGATGGCTATGGCGTATTGCACATGTTGGGCAAAGACTCTACTACTGCAACTATTCCATTTATATTCTTAACAGCCAAGAGCGAGAAAACAGATTACCGCAAAGGAATGGGCTTGGGAGCTGATGATTATATAATGAAACCTTTTGATGATACCGAGCTTTTGGATGCTGTAGAAATAAGAATCAAAAAACATGATATACTTAAAAGTGAATATTCGAAAACCTCAGAAGGGTTCACCGAATTTTTAGATGCTGTTAGAGGTTTGGACGAACTGAAAAAAATATCAGATGAAAGTAAACCTAAACAATACTCTAAAAAAGAAATTATATATATGGAAGGCAGCACGCCTAACAGAATATACTTTGTTACCAAGGGCAAAGTGAAAACATATAAAGCCAATGAAGATGGCAAAGAATATATTGTATCATTATATACCCAAGGCGATTTTTTTGGATACAACCCCTTGCTCGAGAATATGCCCTATACTGATTCTGCCATGCCTATGGAAGATTCGGAATTGGTGGTTATATATAAAGAAGATTTTTTCGCTTTGCTTTTGAACAACAGAGATGTGGCATTGAAATTTATCAAAATGCTTTCGAATGATGTAACCGAAAAAGAAGAACGATTGATTAAATTGGCCTATAATTCGGTGCGTAAAAGAGTGGCAGATGCATTGGTAACGCTGCATGCTAGGTATGCAAAAGATAAAGTAGAGATTTTTAGTATGGAAATATTGCGAGAAGATTTGGCCAATATGGTAGGTACCTCAGCTGAGAGTGTAATTAGAACTTTATCTGATTTTAAAGAAGAAAAACTAATTGAGATTAAAGGCAGCACCATCATGTTTTTGAATCTGGATAAGATTAAAAGAATGCGAAATTAGTTATTTCGCAATAAGGGTAGGGGCTAATTATTCAATGCGTAGTTAAATAAAATTAAATAGAATAATATACAGTTTTTCAGATAAAATTAATTAGTGAAAGAAACAGAAATAGGCATATCGAAAACAGAGAATCATGCAGTGTTGCCTGACATTGAGAAAAAATTGGCATTGCTTATTATCAATACTGTAGAGAGTTTTGTTTTGGTTGATACTGATTTTAGAATTATTACTTTTAATACTGCTTATGAAAGGCAATTTAACAAACTTTTTAACAGGCAAATTAAAAGGGGGGATTCTATTATCAACTTTAGCGAGGTTCGTTCGCAGCATGAATCAATAGAAATATATAACAAAGTATTTAAAGGAGAAACGATTAATAGCGAAGTTAAATTGACCTATCCTGACAATACCATTCATACTTATTCGGTATTGTATAAACCTGCTTTAGATGATACCGGAAATATTTTTGGAGCTTTTGTTACCACTTATAATATTACACAAAGTGAACAAAATAAAGCTGCACACATTCAATTATATGATAAACTAAACAGAAAGGCCGAAGCATTATCCCAATCGAATGAAGAGCTGGAGCAGTTTGCTTATATAGCTTCACACGATTTGCAGGAGCCATTACGCATGGTAAGTAGTTTTATGAGCCTACTTGAATCTGAGTATAAAGAACAGTTAGATGATAAGGCGAAAGAATATATTCATTTTGCTGCAGATGGTGCTGCCCGTATGCGAAAAATCATTTTGGATTTGCTAGAGTATTCAAAAATAGGAAAGAAAGAATACAAATATGAAGAAATAGATGTGAATAAGTTAATGGATGAAGTATTACAACTAAATAAATCAACAATTAATGACAAAAATGCCAAGGTTACCTGGGATAAGCTACCCAAAATATATGGTTTTAAATCTCCTTTACTCCAGCTCTTTCATAATTTAATAGCCAACGCACTTAACTACCAGTTGCCCCATACACAACCATTGATAACAGTTACTTCGGAAGAACATATCGATTTTTGGCAATTTGCAATTAAGGATAATGGTATAGGAATACAATCGCAATTTCTAGACAAAATATTTGTCTTATTTAAGCGTTTACATCAAAAAGATAAGTATCCTGGAACTGGAATGGGGTTAGCTATATGTAAAAAAATTATTGAGACCCACCACGGCAAAATATGGGCTGAGTCAGTTGTTGGCGAAGGCACTATATTTTATTTTAATATTAAAAAACGTATCATAAATAGGTATAATTACAATTGAACTTAGTGAAATCAATACATATAATATTGTTGGATATTAACCTTCCCAAAATGAATGGATATGAAGTACTCAAAAGAATTACATCGAATAATATTACTAAACACATTCCAGTTAGTTTAATTAACTCATCATCTTTTGAAAAATGCATAGTATATTGGTATCAATATTTCGCTGCAAGTTTTATTACAAAACCTATAGAAATAAACGATTCCCTAAAAGTAATGCTATCACAAGGGAATTTCGGAATAAATTATTACAATTAGAACATAACAATATATTTTAACATGTCGTTTGGTAAAACTGAATTTAAATTTTTAATTGTTGAAGACAATCTGGGAGATTTATTGTTGATTGAAGAGTATCTCAAAGGAAATATTTCAAAACCAACTATATATCATGCAAGCACATTTGCAAAAGCTATTGAATTTTTAGGTAAAAATATAGAATTTGATTTGATATTGCTCGACCTTACCCTGCCCGATGCAGAAGGCGAGCAGCTGGTTGTAGATATATTGAAATTTGCGGGTCATACTCCTGTGCTTGTGCTGACGGGCTATTTAGACCAAGAATTTGCAATCAAGACCTTGTCTTTGGGTATATCCGATTATTTACTGAAAGATGAACTCAATGCATCATACTTATATAAAAGTATCGTTTATAGTATTGAGCGAAAACGTTCAGAAAAAATATTAAAAGAAAGTAATGAGCGTTATGAAATACTTGCACAAGCTACCAGCGATACTATTTGGGATTGGGATATTGAGCTTGATAAAATACAATATAATGATAGCTTTACCAGAATGTTTGGTTATGAAGAATCAGTAGCAGAAAATACAAGCAAATGGTGGGCAATAAAAGTACATCCACACGATATTTTAAAAGTAAATAGCCAGCTAAATTATTCCTTTAAAAATCACATAACGAATTTACAGTTAGAATATCGTTTTTCATGTTCGGACAATTCATATAAATATATATCCGATAGAGCATTTATAGTTTTTGATAATGCGGGCAAGCCCAAGCGGGTAATAGGTGCGATGCAGGATATTACCAGCCGTAGGGAGGCAGAGGTAAAAATCAAGCATTCAGAAGCAAACCTCAGAGCAATTTTTGAGAATACACCTGTGGGGGTTATTTTGGTAGACAAGGAATTGAAAGTTATTTCTTTTAATAATAAAGCTAAAGACCTTAATTTATTAAATTTGAATGTAGATGTTGAATTGGAGAGTGGTAGGAATATATATGATTATGTAGAAACAGCTAGAAAAGATATATATAGAGGTTATATTGATAGTGTATTTAAAGGCGCGTCCGTTCAGTATGATATTGCCTATAATCAACATGACGGTTATACTTTTTATATTGTTTTTTTGTTAAAACCAGTATTTGAAGCAGGTAATATAATAGGTTTTTGTATTACTGGTTTAGATGTAAGCAAGGAAATGAATGACGAGCAGTTAAGAGAATTTGATCGTAGCAACTTAAAGGCTTTAATTAATAGCACCAATGATTTAATGTGGAGTCTTGACAAGGATTTCAATTTGATTACCTCAAACAAGGCATTTGATGACAGGATGCAATTGATGAGGGGTAAAAGACTTGAAAGTGGTGAATCTGTGTTTTCGACAGGATATTCTGAAGTCCTATTAAATCGTTTTAGGGCATATTACGAGAGGGCATTTTTAGGTGAAAGTTTTACAGTAGTAGAATATTCAGAAATGCCTTTTGAACATTGGTCTGAAATTTCGGTAAGTCCTATTGATAATTGGACTGATGTAGTAGGAGCAGCTTGTTATTCACGTGATATTAGTGAAAAAATGAGGGCTGAAATAGAAAGAGTTGAATTATTAAAGATATTACAATACAAAAACAAAGACCTGCAGCAATTTTCCTATATAGTTTCGCACAATCTTCGTTCACATATTGCCAAAATTTCGGGTCTCGCGTTCCTGCTCAAAATAGAACCCGACCATAAAATAAATAATCTTAGTCTGCCTGAGTGTGTTGAACAAGAAGTTACCAATCTTGGCAATGTGGTAAACGATATGAACACCATTCTATCTTTCCGAGATGCGGATCAAAAGCAAAAAGACAATATTTCGTTTAATACTGAATTGAAATTGATAGAACAGGTACTCGAAAATCAAATATCAGAGAGCAACGCAACCATCACGAGCAATTTTCAGGTGAAATATATTGTTACCGTAAAAAGTTATATATATAGTATTATGTTCAATTTAATTTCAAATGCAATTAAATATAGGCAGCCCAATGCACCACTAGCAATACACATAGAAACAAAGCAAACCGAAAATAGCATTTGTCTTTCGGTTTCAGATAATGGATTGGGTATCGACTTGGAAAAGGACGGCGAAAATCTGTTTGGTTTATATAAACGATTCCATAGCAGTGACATCGAAGGAAGCGGATTGGGGCTGAGTTTGGTTAAAACGCAAACTGAAGCCCTAGATGGAAATATAGAAGTAGAAAGTATAGTAAACAAGGGAACAACATTTAAGATATGTTTACCCATTAATAAAAATAAATATGCAATCGATAAATAGTGTTTTTTTAATTGACGACGAACCCATGTTCAATCTGATCAATCAGAAAATTTTGCAAATAACAAAGTTTGCCGATAATGTATATTGCTATGCTGATGCATCAATTGCATTAAATGATCTAAAACAAATTATATATTCTACGCCAATAAATTTTCCGGGAATTATATTTCTCGATATCAATATGCCCGGTATGGATGGCTGGGAATTTTTAGAGGAGTTCAATAAATTTGATATCGAAATTAAAAATAAATGCAAAGTTTATATGCTTACCTCATCTATCAACCCTGTTGATTTGAGCAAATCGAATAACAATAATGTAATATATGGTTTTATCCCCAAACCACTTTCTATAGAAAAGTTGGCCGATTTGGGGACGCATAGTTTGAAGTTTTAGAGACAAAAGTTTAGAGACGAAATATTAACAGAATAAAGCATCAATAGGCGTGGCCGAAATATTAAATATTGCGGTCGGAATTGAGCTGACGGGTTAAAGAGATAAAGTGTGAGTTGAAGTGTGGGTCTTAAGAGAAAAACAGTGTGAGGAACACACTTACACTGTTTTAGTACTCGGAGCCGGGGTCGAACCGGCACATCTTTCGATATTAGTGTTTGAGACTAACGCGTCTACCAATTCCGCCATCCGAGCAATTGTATTGGTATTATTCTGCTGCAAAAGTATTGAGGCTTTCGTTTAATCGCAACAAATATTTATTTTTTAAATGCAATTGGTTTAGAGTTAGCAAAATGGAAGTCTTATTGGCTTCTGTGGACTCATCAAATTTTTCAAAAAGGGAAAACATTTCGGTATAGAATGCATTTTTCAATTCCATAATTTCACTCACTAAGTCATCCCGTGTATCATTTGTTACCTCATCAATTTGCTCATTCAAGTCCATCATTTGGCCAAGGAAAGCAGGAGGGAGGGCTTCATTTTTTTCTATACGATATAATTGCACCACATGCTCCAATCGGGAGTTTTCGTTACTTAGTGTTTTATACGCAACTGTGTTTTTAGTGCTTATTTGCAAAGCTTCTTCTTGCTCAGAAGGGGTGGTATTGGCAAATAAATCGGGATGGAATGTACGGCTAATTTCAAAAAACTTTTGCTTGAGTAATGCCAAGTCTAAATTTAATTGGATAGGCAGGCCGTAAAATTCGAAATAGTTTTGCATCTTACTCTTGCAACAAAATATAAAAAGCAGTTTGCATAATATCGTTCATGAACTCTACTTTTCTGTGCTTAGGTTTTGAGGAGCGAATTTTATATTCGATATTATATAATTTAAAGGTGGCATAAGTTAATTTTTCACCTTTACGTTCTTTGTCTTTTTTAACTTTTATTTTTTTTAGTGCAAGATTAAATGCCAGTTTAAACTCGTCTTTCCCCCTAGTTTGTTCAATATATTTGATGGCAATTTTTGCTAATTTGGTATAGTGGTCAACAGTATTATTTTTCAATTCGTCCATGTTTGGTAAGTAGTACCTCACATCAATATCTAAAAGTTTGTGAACTAAAGCGTATACCGCACTATCTTGATAATCTAAACTTTTATAACACTCAAATTTCACCGTGGCAATTGATACCATTTTATTTTCAAATGCAGTACCAATGTCAGTATCATATTTGTATATATATTGGGCATTATACAGCCATTGCAATGCTTCATCGTAATTGCGTTTGCGATTATATAATGTGGCCATACGTAAGCAAGAATTGTGGCGGTAGTTGGCATACACTTCCATTACCTCCATTCCCTTATCTCTATCATTTACATTGGAAGAAGTAATAATCCGATTATACCAACTAATTGATTCATTGATACTATCTTTTTCCAACACCCCTGCAATGCGATACATCGCTCTAGAGCACTCTTGCTTAAAGGTTGGATAGTTGTCAAGTACATATCTATAATAATACAATGCCGAATCTAAACGATAGGGAACATTCCTGTTTTTAGTACCCTTCTCCATGTTTTCGCCCAAACCCAGATAGAAGTCGGCTGTTTGAGCTGTTATATATTTAGACGAAAAAAGTAGAAGTATATATAAGATAATTTTATTGTGCATAGCGTATTCTTTTTGTTTACGCAAAATTAACAAACAAATAAGCACCAAGCCTTTCCGCAGTTTTGCACAATGTGTGAATAGCTAGGGCTGTATCGACCTAAATCAATTACGAACGGGCAATTATTAATTGTTAATTGTTAATGATGAATCAGGCGTCAGCAATCCCGATATCTATCGGGACGTAAATCCTAAATCGTAAATCGTGCATCAAAAATGGTTCTTCACTTGCTCAATAAAATTAGAAAACAAAGCAGGCTTGGTAATTAGGGTAAAGGCAATTCCAAACAAGGCTCCTTCAATATGTGCGGTGTGATTGATATTGGTACGTTTGGTTTTATTGAGATAAAACTCCAAAGAAAGATATAATAGTCCATATATAACAGCAGGCATTTTAATGCCATATACTGATAGTTGCGAGAATGGTTCTATAATAATGCAAGCAAATACTACTGCCGATACTGCACCCGATGCTCCTAATGAATTGTAATGCACATTGTCTACATTCTTGCGGTAGCTTGTTACCTCGCATGCTACGAGAGAAAGAAAATATAATACGATAAAATAAATAGGTGCATTCGTATTAAAAAATTCGACATATGCACTTTCTAAATAAGTACCAAAACTATATAATACAAACATGTTCAGTGCCAAATGTATATAATCGGCATGTACAAAACCTGAGGTGAAAAAACGCCACCATTCTCGGCGGTGTTTTACCATATAAGCGTTGAACATCATTTTGTTCAACAACGTTTGATTGCTGAAAGCCGAGATGCTAGTTAATGCGGTAACAATGATAATGGCAATTGTAATACTAAAATGCATAAATATTATATTATTATGTTGATATTTTCTTACTGCTAAATCGTCCTTTTATTTCTTCACCAATGCCTGTAAAGCTTCGTAAATTTAGTGGGAATTCTAAGAACACATGCACCATACTTAAAAAGTATAATACTTTTAGTCCTTTGTTATAGTCCATAAAATATAAGAATACCGAAAATATCCAAATCGTTACAATAATCATCAATCGAAGGGCGGTAACTTCATGCCATTTAATAATGCTTGTTTTCGAGAACCAATTGAGGTAATGATAGGTATAGGCAAAGGCGATAAAACGCATTAGCATAACAGGTTTTTCACCAAAGAAAAGATACTTGGAATCTATTGCATTAAAATCTCCCATATCCTGTGTATGTCCATCAATACCAAAGAAAGTAATTATCCCCCTGCTCATTCCCATAAATGAATCATATATTTTTTGTAGTTTCAAACTTATTACATTGTCTCCATCAACACCAATCAAAAAACAGGAAAGTGTACAAAATATAAATACCACCATCGATATATAGCCTGATACACTTTTACTTTTAAGTGCACCATGTATTACAAACAAACCTGTGAATATATAAACATGGATAAGTGTAGGTAAAAATATAGCAAAAAACATAATATAAAAATAATTGTCCTGTATCATAAAACCAACCAATACAGCCATTGCTGCAACAAATATTTTCAAATACCATGTTCGAATAAATAACAGGGCAATACCTACAATAAAAGCTGCAAAAACATAGTTCTGACCTGAGATTGTTTGTAGTGATTTATTATCAGGATTTAAAAAAACAATTGACACCAGCAAACCCAGTACCAATAAAATAATATAATCGTATTTGCCTTTTATATAAAATCCTTTTTTCTGCAACCACGATATTTCAGTTAAGTAATGCAAAGGCCCGAGCACGGCATAAGAGAAAAGGAAAAGCTCAAAAGGTATTACCACAGCCACTGCTGCTGATAATATCATGAGTAAAATATTGAGATAGTTTATTTGAGGGACAGTAAGCATTAGGCTTGCAAATTAAATACAAAGCAGTTAGTTCCAAAACATCGCTGCTATTTTTATTTTGCCCGCCACGCTATGATAGGCTACTTTTGCACCAAGGCAAGCTGTCCTGTCGCTCCGATTCGTCGGAGAGGAAAGTCCGGGCAACATAGGGCACCATACTCTTTAACAGAGAGGTACCGTAAGGTAACAGATAGTGTAGCAGAAAATAAACCGCCTGTATGCAAATACAGGTAAGGGTGAAATGGCGGGGTAAGGGCCCACCGCCCGCGTGGCGACATTGCGGGGCATTACAAACCTTATGGGTTGCAAGGCCAAATAAACCCCCGTAAGCAGCGGCCCGCTGCGGCGGCTCATGCAAATGAGCACACAGGGGAGGGTAGGCTGCACGAGGTTGTTGGCAACAGCAATCCTAGATTAATGACAGGAGTACACAGAACCCGGCTTATAGGCTTGCCTTTTTTTTAGTATAGTATCAAGTAGCTAGTATCTAGTATCAAGTACAAAGACGAAAGACAAAGGACAAAAGACAAGAGGGCTTTTGTAATCTAATATTGCATATTGTTGCCGTCTGGCTTTAGCTGACTGGTACTAAGTCTTTAATCTTTCGTCTTTAATCTTTATTCTTTCTTCTATTTTTGGGCGTGTCCCCGAAGCGGGGCCGGGCTATCCGCCTTACTGCGTGCCGGCTTCTATCCCTCACGCGGCTGCGCAGTCTAGCATAAATAGCGAAAATACTGATGGCTATCGGTACTATATACTTTATACTTTTGTCTTTATACCCGATACCCCTTGCCACCCTGAGCGAAGTCTAAGAGTAATTTTTAGTCTTTCAAACTATATCATATATTTCTACTTTTGTTTCTGTATCCAAATAAGAGAAATCGCTTTTTATAAAACTTATATCTCCTTTTTTCGAGTGGATAGATTTTGACACAGTTCTTTTATCTGCAGCTTTAATAAAATCGGAATAAAAACTATCAATCATATCAAATTTTACACCCACTGTTGCAAGTTCTTCTTTGGTGTCTTGTATCACAAAACCAAAAACAACTTTTTCATCGTTCTTAAATTGAAAATATGCATGAACGTGCAGCATCATTCGCTAAATTATATAAAGATTTAAAAGCCGAGTTTACGCGGTTTATGATTACTTGGATGTAATATAATTATATAATAAAAAAGTCCCTGGTGCTTCAAAACATCAGGGACTTTTTTATTATATTTAGTTAATATAATACTATTGTCTTGGAAATTTCTTTTCCATGGTAGGCAGTACCACTCGATTTTTAATATTAAACTGCACGTCATTGGTACTGTTATACACTTTTACTTCGCCTAAATTTAATTTTTCTAAACGCTTTTTCAAAGAGTCTTTATCGCCCACAATCATAATAACCATTTTGTCGGTTTTTAGATTGTCTTTGGCTAGCGTTGCAAGTTCTGATTTGCTAATAGTTGAAATGATTTTTTCTTGTTCTTTTAATACATCGGCAGTGATTCCATAGTTAAGCATATTACTAATAAATGATGCCATTGAGCCAGAAGTTTCATAACGCATTTGTCGAGCATTGAGCATTGAGCTGCGGGTAAATGCAACTTCTTCATCGGTGGGTCCATTTATTTTGTAGTTTTTTACTACTTTCATTATTTCATCCAAAGCACTGTCAGTAGCTGTGCCACGAACCGAACATCCAATGGTATAATAACCCATATAATTGTTGAAATTAAAACCGCTACGGATACCATAAGTATAGCCTTTGTCTTCACGAATATCTTGGTTCAAGCGGCTATTAAAACTACCGCCTAATTGGAAATTCATTATATTGTTTTTAAAGAAATTTCCAGTAGAAGAATATTTATCTGATGAAAATCCAATTACAATAGAACTTTGCGGAGCTTCCGATTTGTCGACCAAATATATTTTGGTGCCCTCCGTTTCATAAAATTCTCCAGCACTCGGAATGGTAACGGTTTTAGCTGCCCATTCTTTCAGGAATCCTAATTTGGGAATCATTTCTTCTTGTCCAATACTTCCCACTATAATAAGGCTGCTGATTGAAGGAGATAAATTATTATTATAATAGTTAGTTACATCTTCTATTGTTATGCTTTTGTAGTTTTTTTCTGTGGCAAATAAGCCGTAAGGATTGCTGCCGAACATCAATTTACCAAAAGCCAATTGCGACATGGCGTTTGAATTATAGTCAATACCTTTCGATTGCTGTATATCACTTTTAACAATACGCTTAAAATCGTTTTTGTCGAATTTCGTGTGAAGTAATCTTTCTTCAAATAATTTTAATGTGGCATCTATATTTTCGGCACGACACTGCAAAAATATATTCATTTCTTCACTGCCCGATGAAACGCGAATACTGCCACCTACTTTCTCTAGAGCGGCACTAAATTCTTCGCTTGTGTATTTTTGTGTGCCTTCATTCATCAACTCAGCGGTAACACCGCTCAGCCCGATTTTTTTCAGATCATTCATATCGTGTAACTCACCACCTTTTATAGTAAGTTGCATATATACTAGTGGCACTTCAGTATTAACAGTTCCTGCTACACGTAATCCATTATCAAATTTCACATCATATATATTGGGGAATTGTACACTTTTAACTTCACCAGGAATGGGATGTTTGCTGCGGTCGAAATTATCAACGGGTCTTTTGTAGGAGAGACTATTATATTCATTTGGTGCTTCAATATGTTTTATATCTGCTATAACGTCAGTTTTTTTCTTTTCTTCATCATTGCTATATTTTGGTTGCGTAATAACCCACACCGCAGGTTTGCTTTTTATATAATTATTATAAGCGGCCATTACTTGTTCTTTTGTCACGTTCTTATAACGATCGATTTCGTCTTGCATATTAAAAGGTTTATTTAAAAACATACTCCAATAATTAAGATAGGTTGATTTTCCTGCAACACTTTCTATGCTACCAATAAGTTGTGTGAGGAATTGAGATTTTGCGCGCTCCATGGCTTCATCGCTCACGCCATTTTTTTCTAGGTCTTCAAATGAAGCTTTTAGCCATGCGTCAATTGAGTCAACCGAAGTAAGCGGGTAGGGTACAATACCTAATGTAAATTCACCAGCCAATTCTTCACTGCGGTTATAACAAAATGCACCAAGAGCATTTTCTGTTTTCTCAAAATATCTATAAAAAATAGAGTTGTTTCCGCTTCCCAAAATATTAGCTAAAATATCCAAAGCGGGTTCATCTTTACTATAACTACCTACCGATGGGTACACAATAGTATATCTAGGTAAATTTACCTTCTCTACATAATTTACAAATTTGCGCTCAGGCAAAATAACACGTTCTACTTTCATTTTATTTACTCTGGGGCAAGATTGTATGGTGCCAAAATATTTATCGACCAATGCTATGGCATCTGAAGTTTTCACATCGCCTGATATAACTAAAACAGCATTGTTAGGGCCATACCAGCGAAGAAAAAAGTTTTTAAGGTCTTCTACATTGGCACGATCCAAATCTTCGGTATAGCCAATGGTAGTCCAACTATAAGGATGACCTTCGGGGTACAGGTTATTATTCACATATTCTTCTACAATACCATAAGGAACATTTTCTACATTTTGTCCTTTTTCATTTTTAACGGTGGCACGTTGTACTTCAAATTTTTTCTGTGTAACAGAATCTAATAAGAATCCCATGCGATCACTCTCAAGCCATAGGGCCATCTCCAAATAATTGGCTGGCAATGTTTCAAAATAATTGGTACGGTCGCGGTTGGTACTTCCGTTCATATTACCCCCAGCACCTGATACTATTTTAAAATGCTCTTCATCTTGCACATGTTCACTGCCTTGAAACATCATGTGCTCAAAGAAGTGTGCAAAGCCTGTGCGGTCTTTCACTTCGCGTGCTGATCCAACGTGGTAGGTCACTTCCACATGAACTATAGGGTTTGAATGATCTTCGTGAACAATTACAGTAAGTCCATTGGGCAATTGGTATTTTTCGTAAGGAATAATGAGTTTGCCAGGAACCTTATCTACTTTTTCAATAAGTTTTGGTTGGGCCATAACACCTGCAAATGCAATGAGACCGCATAGTAACGTAAATAATTTTTTCATATTGTTGGTTGTGAATAATTTTTAAGAGCCGCAAATTTAACCATTTCACCTCGGATGGTTTATTTTTGCAAACCGATTTATTAAATAAATTTAAAAAATTCAAACGCATGAACAATAAAATAGTTGCTCCAATCTTTATCTTTCTTTTACTTTCTTTGATGCGTCTTGCCAGTTGGGAAGGATATGCACCTATGCTTGCTATCACGCTTTTTGCTGGAGCAATCGGGGTGAGTTGGCGTGGATCCGTGCTATTGCCTTTAGCTGGTTTGTTGATGGGCGATTTGCTGATGGCCCTAAAAATGGGCGACAGTTATTACGATTATTTTATCAATGGAGAATATATTGGTATCTATGCTATATATTTAGTAAGTGCTTTTATAGGCCATCGCATCTCGGGTAAAGTAGAAATAAAAAATATTGCGATAGGCACAGTCGCTTCTATCTTATTGTTTTTTGTAGTATCGAATTTAATGGTTTGGGCTGCAGGATTAGATTTTAATAGCAAGCCCTATGCAAAAGATATTTCTGGTTTGGTATTATGCTACACCAATGCTCTTCCGTTTTTACTTAAAAGCTTTATAGGTAATGGATCTGCAGCTATTATATTATTTGGAGCCTATGCTTGGGCAAGCAAAAATTCCCTTGTTGCCAAAAAAGCTTAAGAATTACTAAGTTTCTTTCTTAATTCAAAACACGGCATCTTGCTGAAATTATTTCAGCATCTATGAACGCACTTTTGAGAAGCTGAAATAAATTCAGCATGATGCAAAAATATTCCTTGTAAATTTTGAAAGGATTATTGATTAATTTTCAAACAAAAAAAAGTGAACGATTAAAAGTAGTTTATCACTTTCAACCATTCACTTTTAGTTTTTAACTGTTAACTCTTTATTATGCTCCCAATTTCTTAAAGTTAGGAGCAGTATTCAATTCTTTGCTTTCTCCGGTATAATCATAAAAGCCCATTTTGGTTTTTACGCCAAGTTGACCTGCTGTTACCATTTTAACCAATAGCGGACAAGGAGCATACTTCTGATTTCCGAATCCTTCATATAATACATTTAGGATAGCGAGACATACATCAAGGCCAATAAAATCGGCCAATTGTAAAGGACCCATCGGGTGAGCCATACCCAGCTTCATTACCGTATCAATTGCTTCTACACCAGCTACATCTTCATACAAAGTATATATAGCTTCGTTAATCATGGGCATTAAAATTCTGTTGGCCACAAAGCCTGGGTAATCATATACTGCTACTGGAATTTTTCCCAATGTTTTGCATAGGTCCACTGTGGTTTTAGTAACTTCATTTGTTGTTTTAAATCCTGCAATAACCTCTACCAATTTCATCATAGGCACTGGGTTCATAAAGTGCATTCCGATTACATGCTCAGGGCGTTTGGTGGCAGCACCAAGTTTGGTAATAGATATAGAAGAAGTGTTGCTGGCGAGTATTACACCTGGTTTGGTGAACTCATCTAATTGTTTGAATATATTTAATTTGGCTTCTACATTTTCAGTAGCAGCTTCTATTACAAACTCTGCATTTTCAACACCAGTTTTCAAATCGGTTGAGGTTGCGATATTGGCAAGTGTTTGTGCTTTTACTTCTTCGGTAATGAGTGCTTTGGTAACTTGGCGGTCCAAGTTTTTGCCAATAGTGGCCAATGCTTTTTCTAAAGCTGCTGGATTAATGTCTATCATAGTAACTTGGAAACCGTGTTGGGCAAATACGTGAACAATGCCATTTCCCATGGTTCCAGAGCCGATAACTGAGATGTTTTTCATTTAATAATTGATTGTATATTTTATACTATTCCGACCCTTCGGAATGAGGCTTCAAAAGTATAAACCTAATGAGGGGAGGGCTGCACAAGTTGTTAACAAAAACGGGGTTTAGGATTCGGATCCCGAATTTTATTTGCGTCGGATTTGGGCGGCTTACGCCTTAATAGGAATCGTGCACAATGATTAACGATATAGAAGTCCTTTAATCGTAAATCAATTAGTCGACGTATCGTTAATTCTTGTTCTTTAAAATAAGCGTGAGCTATCGTGAGTCCCTACTTCTTAAGAACTTCTTCAGGCTTATATTTCATAAAACGATGCAAAATGTTTGCTTCCCAATAGGCATCGCCTTTTACCCTAAACCCCAATTGCTCGTAGAAAGGAACAACCTGGTCCTGAGACCCTAGATAGATTTGCAAATTCTTGGGTATGTCTTCTAATAACTTTGCAATTAAAGCTTTACCGATGCCATTTCCTCTGTATTCGGGCAGTACACAAATCCTTTCAATCTTGTGCCCTGCTCTGCTCTTCCTCCACCTTGCCGCACCTACAGGCACCTCATTCCAAAAAGCTAGGTAATAGCGGCATTGGCTGGATTTGTCGTATTTATCGTATTCTTCTCTCTCCGATACTCCTTGTTCATCTTGAAAAACAACTTTTCTAATCGCACAATGCGTTGCAAGTTCTTTTCCATCTTGTACTCTTTTTATCAGTATCATTGGTTTAAAATTAAGATAATAATTTGTTTATGGGCTACAAATATACTCCTTTTGATTAAAAAAATATCTTTGTGTTCACTAGCTCTTTAATTTTATTTCTATTGTAAAATCCTTTTGCAGAATAAATTTCCCGAATGGTTTCAATATCAAATTATAAGTTTTACAAAACTCCTCGAAATCTGTTTGATTATTTGCATCCACTGCCAATAAAAGCCCGCCATTGGTTTGCGGATCGTTGAGTAATTGAAAATTCCGCATATCAATAGCACCAGTCACCTTTTTTTCTATTGCATTCCAATTGCGATAGGTGTTATCGGGTATACAATTTTGTGCCAGCAAATCATCAATGTTTTCATAAATAGGAATGCTACCTGAATTAATTTCCGCTGATAAATTTGATGCCTCACACATCTCATTAATATGCCCCAAAAACCCAAAGCCTGTTATATCAGTCATGGCATTTATATAATGTAATTTCGAGAATTCATTGCCTATAGAATTCAATTGCGACATGTTAGCAACATGTTTATTTATGCGTGTTTTATCGCTTTCGTTTTCGTCATTCAACACTCTTTTTTTTATGGCCGCATTATATATTCCACTTCCAATTTGTTTGGTCAAATAAAGCAAATCGCCAAGTTTTGCTCCAGCATTTGTTTTAAGATTTTCTTTGCTTACCAGTCCATTTACTGATAAACCAAAAAATGGTTCAGGACTATTAATAGAATGTCCGCCGGCTAAATTAATTCCAGCTTCTTTACAGGTATCAATCCCTCCCTGTAAAATTTGTTTTGCGATATCGGTGTTCAGTTCATCAACCGGAAATCCCAGAACAGACAAAGCCATCAGCGGCTTCCCTCCCATAGCGTATATATCGCTTAGTGCATTAGCTGCAGCAATTTTGCCAAACATATAAGGGTCATCAACAATTGGCGTAAAAAAATCGACTGTTGAAATTAAGAGCTTCCCATTACCCATATCATATATGGCTGCATCGTCTTTGTTTTCAAACCCTACCAGTAATTTCGGGTCAGGGTTTTGAGTAAGCCCACTCAATATTTCAGATAAAACAGCAGGAGCGATTTTACAACCGCAGCCGCTGCCTTTGCTCATTTCAGTTAGTCGTTTGCCCATCGTTGTTTAGTTTATTTCTAGCATCTTCAATTTCCTGGAAACGTCTTTCTCGCTCTTTCATTTCTTCCATTTTGTTTTTGGCAAACGGTTTGAGAAATATGCGGAAGAAAAAAAACAAGCATATGCCTCCAATAAGAAACTCACTAATAAGCATAAACCAAAAATCAGGTCTCAGTAATCCATCTAATAATAACATGTTTAAAAAAATTTCGGCAAATTTACGCACTCTTTGCCTCAAATGCCTTAGAATTGCAATACTTTTCCGCCACAACAAAAATACAATGAAAAGACTGGGAACAATTGCTGTAATGGCCATATGCTATGTGCAAGTTTTATTTGCACAAATAGAAATAGCTGAACCCTATAAAAAACTTACTGAGCATACCGATGATATAAATCGCATGGTATACAGTATGCCCCTCCGATTATTTGCTAGTGCATCTTATGATAAATCAGTAAGAATTTATAATGAAGAAGGTGTGGAACAAAAGTTTTATGCCAATGAACATAAAGCCTCTGTTGAAGCACTGTGTTTTAGTAAAGATGGCAAATTCCTTTTTAGTGGTTCAAACGATTGGGTAATTTTGCAATATGATGTGGCTGCAGGAAAAATAGTTAAGAGTTTAGGTGGATTTAATTTACCCGTAAAAGCTTTGGCATGCGACCCCACTGGCAAATTTCTTTTTGCCTCGTTGGATGAAGACTCTATAAAAGTATTTGACCTCTCGGCGGGCGGTCAGCAAAAACGCGGGATACTTACTGCTGGTAAAGTTACGCATATTATGCCTAGTTATGACGGAAAAGGATTGTTGGTAGCTACCCAAAAACCAGAGTTGCTACTTTTAGATATTAAAGGAAACACTTTGCTCACATTTGCAGGGCATACTGATCAAGTAAACCAAATAGCTGTAGCACCCAATGGGAAATATATTGCAACCGCATCTAATGATAAAACTGTAATACTTTGGGATCCTAAGACCGGCAATAAAATACGAGCATTTACAGGGCATGAACTTAAAGTAAATGGAGTGAGTTTTAGTGCCGATGGTAAATATATAGTTACAGCATCTAATGATAAAACCGCAAGGGTTTGGGATGTAGAAAGCGGCAAACCATTATATACAATCAAGGCTAAAAACTCTGTAAAATCAGCTTTTGTTACCATCGATAAGAAATATATAATAACAGGTGGCAAGGGTATTAGTAAAGAAAAAGATTACGGCATATATATCTGGAAAGTAGGTTTGGATACTTTGGATAAACCGGTATCGCCCAGTGGGAATAAAACAGGCGTGAAACCATTAGATAACAAATTAGGGAACACAGGAACTAGCAATACAACGGGTACCATCACAAACAAAACAAAAACTCAAATAAAAAATGAAGATGCAAGCAACCCTAAACCCAAACCTAACGTTATTAATAGCACAACACCCGGTTCAACGGTGGATACCGATTCAGCCAAAGTAACGATGAGTGTGGACACTGCCCGCATACAACAAATGCCTATGCTGGTGGGCGACTCCACGCTGAACAATATAAACAATGGAAAAAAATCCAGGTTTAAAAAACTTAAGTAGGATACGGGAATTGGGATTAAGGAATTTGGGACTATAATAACAATTGCTATTGAATGAAGTTGCATAACTATATACTAATAATCTGGCGTCAGCTCCCTATAGCCCATATCCTAAATCCCGATTCCTAAAATGCGTTCTGCTCTATTACTATATTCCATCATTTCATTCATCACTTTCACTTCATGCTCCGATTCAGCTAGTGATAAACCCAAGGTGAAAAATGATAGCATCCCCGAAGTATTGGCAAAGTTGAATGAGAATATTGCCGATGCACCCAGTAATGCAGAAAACTATTATATACGTTCCAAATATTATTTCGATCAAAACAAACAATTTGAAGCATTGGAAGATATTTCACATGCTATAAACCTGCAGCCGAAAAATCCATTATATCATTTCAAAGGTGGCGAATATTTATTTGCAATAGGCAAAACCCGCAAGTGTGCCGATGCAATGCTGGAAGCAGTTCGCATTAAACCCGATTATGCTGATGCTTGGCATCGGTTGTCAGAATTATATATTATAGGAAAAGATTTCGACAGTGCACAATGGTGCTTTAAACAGTTAGAAGAATTAGATCCTGCAAATCCGAAAACGCCTTTTTTTAAAGGAGAAATGTATAAAGATATAAAAGCAGATACTGGACACGCTATTGCACTTTTTCAAAAAGCTACAGAACTTGATGCCACTTATTGGCAAGCATGGTTGCAGTTGGGTATTATATTTAGTGCCAAGAACAATCCATTATGTTTACAATATTTTGGAAACGTATTGCGTAACAATAAAAACAATGTGGAAGCTTTATATGCCCGTGGAGATTTTTTGCGAAGGACTGGCAAACTAACATATGCAGAAAACGATTTCAAATTTGTAAAACAACTCGACCCAGGTCATTATTTGGCCAACTATAATTTGGGTGTTATATATTTCCAGCAAAACAAATTGCAGCAAGCAGTAGAAGAATTTAGCATGGCAATAGAAAAAAAAGAAGACTATGCATACGCTTGGTATAGCCGAGGTTTGTGTTATTATCAAATGGGGAATAAAGCCGCTGCAAAAAAAGATTTAGAAAAATGTTTGGAAATGGATAAGGAGCATTTTAAAAATGCGGAGGTATTGTTGAAGAAGATGTAATTTATTTACGATTTACGATTTACGATGTACGATTTTGCTTACGCCTGATATACACACTGTCTGTGGTGGGGTGGTGAGCAGCCTGCACTGAGCGACAGCCGAACTGGAGTCGTTCCGATGCTTCGGAACATCGCCAACCACACTCTGATACTTCTAAAATCAAAAATCATTAATCCTTGTTCTTAAATCACTATCAGGCGAAAGCAACCCCCGAATCCTGAATCCCCAATTTCCCTTTTTATATCCTAGCTTTGCAACATATAAAATCATTCATGAAAAAATATCTTTTCTTATTATTTATTCTCATACAATTCACTATCACCAGTGCTCGTGACACCATGCCCCGCTTCTACTTCTCGTGGGGATATAACAAAGAATGGTATGCCAATAATAATATCAGAATTACGCAAAATGATTTACAAAATAAATATACATTTGTAAAAGTAAAAGGCGTTGACAAAACCGGATGGAGTGATGGTATTTTTAATAAGGATTTAACTATACCGCAATACAATTATCGCCTTGGTTATAATATAAACAAGAAATGGGCATTCGAACTAAACTTCGACCATACCAAATATCAAGTAGCTGAGCAAACCCTGCATATGAGCGGAACTTATGGCGGTAGAATGGTAGATTCTTCATTTGCACAAACTAGAAATAACTTATCATATGAGCTTAATAATGGTGCCAATTTTTTCCTATTCAATATGGTGCGAAAAATAGATTTATATAAAGATATAAAAGAAAGAGTAAATGTAAAACTATTACTAAAAGGCGGAGCGGGCTTTGTATACCCGCATGTTGAAAATACCATAATGGGCCAAAGCAACAAACCCCATTTCTAGTTTGGCGGATTAGATATTGGACTAGAAGCATCACTAAATGCCACTTTCTATAAAAGATTCTATATAGAATATAGCAACAAAACAGTATATGCCTGGTACCGAAATTTAGCTATATATAATGGAACTGCTTCTCAAAATTTGGCTTGCTATCAGATGATATTGTCGTTGGGTGTGAGGTTTTAGAAGAAGGACAAAAGTAGAAAGGCGATCAACAAAAGATTTAAGAACAAGGATTAACGTTCTCCGCGGCGAGCGTTAATCCTTGTTCTTAAATCTTAAGCTGGCCCATTGAATCCTGAATCACGAAACCGCTTCGTTTTACGTTTCGTAATAACACACATTATATATAAAGGTTCACATTTGCCGAACAGTCTCGATATATGCTTGTCCCGCTAGGCTCGGGAATCCCACTATATGATGATAATCATAAGCTATCGATGTCCTATATCATTTCTCAGTTTTTTGGATGCCCATAATTTTGTATCATAATAAAAGCCAAAAACTAATTAACAACAAATTAATAAAATTGCAAAAATGAAAAACTCAATTAAAACGGTCCTCATTAGTATGATATTGATGAGCTTTAGCCCAAAAACCCAAGGCCAAACTAACTTTGCAGTTGCAGGCAGCTTGAGGAGTTTAGCAACTAGTTATACCTTAACAAGTAATAGCCCCCAGGCAGAAGGTTCAGTTAATTCAACAGAATATACTATGCCCAAAAGTATCGCCTATGTGAGCTATGGAACGCAAATCTCAGTTATAACAAATAGCGAAGATCATACTTATGGTATGGATACCAGCTCTGAACTCTTTATATATAATAACAAAAGTCCCTTCTTTTTGGCAAATGAGTCAGATGAAGATTCAACAAGTGCAAAAGCTAATAAACTAAGTGATGATGATTTCTTCATGTGGAGTAACGAATCTGAAGAGAACAATATTGATTATTTTGCCATAGAAAAATCGATTGATGATGAGGATTATTTTGAGATAGGATACTTAAAAACTTCCGGTATCCAACCTCCTGATTATAATACTTCAAATCGCATGCAATCCAGCGGCCCACTATGCTATTACAGAATTAAAAAAGTAGACAATATGGGGGAGGTAAAGTATTCTAAAAAGTTAATCATCATAGCCAGTGATACAACAAGTGCGAGAAGTATTAAAATTACTTCTACCAATAACGTAAACAAAAATATTAAAGTTAGTTTCTCACTTAACGAAAGTGCCGTATATATGCTTTCAATTACTGATGTGAACGGCTCAATGGTATCTACCATCAATGGAAATGGAACCAAAGGAGAAAACAACATCACTTTAGATATCAAAAAATTATTAAAAGGTAATTATTATATATATATTACCAATGCAAAAGGGCTAACCCACGTTGCTAATTATAGAAAATTGAACTAAGAATAACAAATAACAAAATACGAATTACGAATTACGAATTGGCTGATAGCTGATTCGTAATTCGTATTTTTTATTATATGATAATGACTAAGATAATAATCTGGCGGCAAGCCATCCCGATAGCTATCGGGATGTGCATCGTACATCGAATGTGGTAAGTTTAAAATTTAACCCATTTGCCGCAGCCCACACTTCCGTCGGCATCTAACTTAAGCACCCAATATATACCTGCCGGTATCGTTATAATATCGGCTTGCAGCTTATTATCTATAGCTTTTTGATTGTATATATCAACCACCAATTTTCCTTCTGCATTAATCAATTGTATGCGAGCTAATCCTTCTGTTAAACTATCCCAAGTAATATTGAGTGTATTTTGAGATGAGGGATTTGGGAATAGCGATAATTTGTATTTTCTATTACTTGTTTCTGCAAAATCACAACTATACCCTAGTAGTTCAATTTGTTTTCTGGCCCAGTCTCGTTGTTGCTGCACAAAGGGAATAATGCCTGGCAAATTGCGCCCAATGCGAATTCCAGAGCGAGGGAACGTAAAATCGGTACTTACTAAATCAGCTGTTAAAGAACCATCGAACGACTCATAGGGATAAAACTTATTGGTATCATTATATACTGCTTCATTAATAAGTTGGTGCCATCTTAATAAAGTTGTATCCATATATTGAACCCTAAATTGATTGTTGAGCATATTGCATACAATATCATAATACTTATTTTTCCATTCTTCCACACTGAAAATTGCTTTAATTAATGGACGACCATCGTAATGATTGGTAGGAAGCAAATACTGAGCTCCCGCCAATCTGTTAAGATCAAGCCCATGTTTGTTTGGAAATGTTTCATTCATATCCCACGAAATCCATATAATACTTCCTCCAGGGTGCTCATATAAATAATAGTTATTGCCATTTGCCCAATAGCTGTCCCAACTATCTACCAACTCTTCAATAGCAAGTCGCATTAGATAGGCATTCACATCAAATAATTTAAGCAAGCTATCTTTAAAACCAACCATGTCTGGATGATTTATGATATCAATAAAATGTATCAGCCTGGACCAATCATCAGTGGCATTATTGGTTTTCAATTCCAGTCCACTTTTTTCTTTATATAAAGTATCGTTTATATCAATTGTATTCAAATATGCTTGACCTGTTTGTGCAGGTTTATATAAATTTCCGTCTTTTCCTTTACTACCAAAATGGTCTTTCAAAAATGTTTTATCTACACTTTCCACAAGCATATATAAACCCCAATACTGTTCATTAATATATACTTTTGCGTATGATGTTCTGGGTGCTAGTAACCCCAAATCTCTTATAAACTTATAACACATTGCCTCTCTCACAAATGAAGGATCATCCGTAAAATTGTTTAAGTTTAAATTTTTTAGTTCATCCAATTTTAAATTCTTAAACGCGTCAAACTCTAATTTGTATGGTTTTTTAAATTTTACTGAATTTAAAAAAACTGAAGCATTCCCACGTTCGCGAATTCCAATTGTATCTAATTTAACACCGTCAAATTCAAACAAACAAGGTCTTGAAATTTCGGGTACATGGTCTGGATCGTTCCTGTGGTTCATATAGTCGACGGAGAGTGTGTCAAACCAATGCTCAGCGTTTATTGTGATTCGAACCTCATGTAATATATAGTCGTTGAATACTTGCAAACCCGCTTGTGACATTGCGGTAAAACTTATTACGCAAAACAATATAACATACAAATACCTCATGGCAATTTGTGGGTGCTGTTTAATTTTTTATAATATTTACCAAATTCTTTCCCTGAACGAATACCTGCCATAAAACAGAAAGAATAATTTTGATTGATGTTAAATATGGCCCGCTGGAAATCCATTTCAGCAAACAATCTGTGTTTGTTTTTATATAAATATTCAGAACCGAAATGCAAACCTAAACTTAAATAATTACTATTATTCGCAACTACTGTCAAGTTTGCATCAGCACCAGTGTAGTAGTTTACTTTTTGACTATAATCGAAAGGAATATAATAGCTGCCACCTACACCCAATCTCTGTGTTTTAAACGGGCTGGCACCAATAAAAACCAATTCGGCATAACGTGACCAATGCCCCCATTTCAAGGTGCCAAATCTATAGTTGAAAGATTGAGAAGTACTATTCACATTTTTATATAGTAAGGTAGACCACTGATCAATATGACTAATTCCTAGCCCACCAGAAATGAAAAATGTTTTGCAAGTTAGCCCGCGTACCGAATCAATTTCTGCCCACGGGAACTTTTGGATACTGTGGTCATATTTTTTTAAAGTTAGGTTCACGGAATCACTAGATAAAACTCTCCCTGCTTGTGTATCCCCATTTTTGAGTATCAGTAAATCTCTACTTAGTTTTTGAGAAAATACCAATGCAGGAAACATGATAGAAATATATACCAAGAATAATTTGAATCTATATATTTTTTTCATTTTAGTCTTGCGAATATACTATTGAAAAATACGGTAGTTTTAAATCAAAATCAACTGTTATTTAATTGCGATACTAAAAACCTCCAGGGCAGGTAGCACAAGCCGTTTTCGGATAAATTTTATATCGCAATCCAAATATTACCTGTTGTACTTTCCAGGTTGATGGGTATTCGTCATGGGTTTTATAAAACCAATAATTTCCTTCGATTGATAAAATATTATTTATCTTATAAATAGCTCCCACTTTAATTCCCACTGAGTATTTATTCATTTGGAATTTATTATTTACAAATACGATAATGGTGTCTGTATTTTGTATTGCAGTAGTAGTTTGCTTATTAACCTCTTGTAACAAAAATCCATTTTGTATACCCATGTTTATTCTTACTTTTTTTATATCATAATATACATATAAAGGAATGGCGAGATAGGACATATGATAGTCGAAATCAACATATTGCTGCATGCTCATATTGCCTATAGAATCTTTTGTATTTTTTTGATAGGACTGTTTGCCTCCCAAATTTGTATATAATAATTCTGCACCAAATCCTATATTTTTGGATAGGTTGTAATTATAGAATCCTCCAACATGAAATGACGGGGCTGGGTATTCCCATTTTTTGAAATCGGAATATTTAGCAAAAGTTCCGCTTAGTTTGCTCATTCCCAATCCAGCCTTAAGACCCAGCTCTTGCTGTGCTTTCATCGGATTATTCAAAGCTACGACAAATAGGATAAACAGGGCAAATGTAATTTTGTATAAAAACTTCTTCATCCTGCAAATATACATAAAATGTAATTTATCTCGCATTACATTTGTGAGCTATAAAACAATATGTTTCAAATTGCCCTAACCGCCGATGGTAACCCCACATTATATAGTGAGGAGTTTGCAAGTCACTATCATTCATTGAATGGCTCGGTAGCTGAGAGTGATTATATATTTATTGAGCATAATCTAAAATATTATATATCACAACATCAAGCATCAAATATTCATATATTTGAACTAGGCTTTGGTACAGGGCTCAACGCTTACTTAGCGGCTGAATTTGCCGAACAGAACAATATACAAATAATTTACCATGCTATTGAATTATTTCCGGTGTCAAATACTATAATACAAAACCTCGATTTCAAGATTCCCGATATACAATTATATAAAAGCTTGCATACGACCCAGTGGGAACAAGAAGTTCAATTAACTCCGTATTTCACTTTGCTGAAACATGAGGGCGATTTTTGCAACTATAATATTTTGAAGAATCATTATCATTTATTTTTTATGGATGCTTTTGGTCCAGACCACCAACCTGAAATGTGGGAACCTATGATACTTCAAAAGATATATGGTTCGCTGTTGCCCAATGGTGTGCTCACTACATTCTCAGCCCGCGGTAGCTTTCGTCGCTGTTTGCAAAGTATTGGTTTTGTGGTTGAGAGATTGCCAGGGCCTAAGGGGAAGAGGCATATAACTAGAGGAGAGAAAATGGTAGCCAGTATCTGGTAGCTAGTATCAAGTATTTGCTACCAGCTTTCGCAAACCAACACTTCCAATTCGCTTGTGAATTGGATACGTAACTGATACTTGATACTAGCTACTTGATACTATACTCCACAAATCGCCTTTGATAAACAATTGCCTTATAATGGTTGTTCAAAACCAAATTCGGCTTATTACATTTATCCCAATAGTCATATCCCAAATTGGTGGGATGCCAACGTAGCGGATTGGGTAATACCGCCACCAACCTTGCTGACTGAGCTACGGTTAATACTTTACAGGTTTTATTATAATAATGTTTAGCCGCTGCTTCCATTCCGAAAATAGCCGGACCAGTTTCTATAATATTGAGATATACTTCTAGTATTCTTTGTTTGCTCCATATCAGTTCCATCAGTGCAGTAAAATAAACTTCGAGACCTTTGCGCGCATAACTTCGTATGGGCAACAAAAATAAGTTCTTAGCCGTTTGCTGGCTAATGGTGCTTGCACCTTGGGTTTTTCCGCCCTCTATATTGTTTTCAGCAGCATGTTTTATCTGTTGGAAATCGAAACCAAAATGACTGAAGAATTTTGGATCCTCACCCGTTAGAGCACTCAATGGAATTTCGTGACCCATTTCGGCCAAGGGCTTCCATTGTTTACTCGTGCCTTTTTCTCGTTCACCGTTGCTGTTTTGAATGTATCTTTGTATCATTAGGGGCGTGCAGGGAATGGGCAATACCCTATAAATAATAATTGCCAATAAACTGGTTTGAAATGCAAACAAGCAAATACTCTTCAGGATGTTTTTTATTCGTTTCAGCATTTTTATAAAAAAGGATAAATCAATTTGCCCACAAATTTGTTGCAAACATAAGAGAAATTAGTGGTTGGTGAAAACAGTATCGAGTAGCTAGTATCAAGTATCAAGTACTTGCTACCGAATCTAATTAGATATTCGTTCGCCAACTAACAATCCCAATTTGCTAGTGAATTGGTCATATAATTGATACCTGCTAATTTATACTTTATACTAAAAAATGCACGCATTCCATCTTACAACTCTATCCGTCATTCTCACCGTCATTATCATACTCGATTTATATGTGTGGCAGGCCATTCGTTTCTCATGCAGAAAATTGAGTGATAAAAAACAGGAAACAATTAAATATATTTTCTGGGGCATTACCTTATTGTATATCATACTTGCTAGCATTGTAATATTTAATCCCAAACTTGATATACAATACCGTAACGCCATTTTTGGCACGTTCATGAGTTTGTATTTTTCTAAATTATTCGTTTGTATATTTTTATTGATAGATGATATCAGGCGGTTCTTTACTTTTATGATTTCATTTTTCAGAAAAAAGAAAACAACAGTTCAGGTTGACACCCAAATATTGCCTGAAGAAAATACCTCAAATAAAATATCACGTGGGAAATTTATTACCACTACCGGGCTTATTGCAGGTATTGCACCTCTAATATTAATGACACGAGGTATTACAAAAAATGCATATAACTATCAAGTAATCCCTGTTCCACTGAAACTAAACAATCTACCTTCCTCGTTTAGAGGACTAAAAATATTACAGCTTAGCGATATACATAGTGGAAGCTGGTCAGACAGGGATGCGGTGAAAGCAGGTGTGGATTTGATTAATGCCCAAAAAGCAGATATGATTTTCTTTACTGGCGATTTGGTGAACTTTAAAGCCGACGAGGCATACCCTTGGATGGATATATTAAGTAAAATAAAAGCACCGATGGGCGTATTCAGCATATTGGGTAATCATGATTACGGAGATTATTATTATGCCCCCGATGATCCTGAGAAAGAACAAAACATGCTCAACTTATATAAAGTTCATAAGGATATGGGGTGGCAATTAATGCGTAATGAACATTTAACTATAAACCTTGGCGGACAAAGAATTGGATTGATAGGAGTAGAAAACTGGGGCGACAAAGACCGCTTCCCCAAAAAAGGCGATTTGCAAATTGCCACCAAAAATATTCCCGATGTTCCAGTAAAACTTTTATTGAGTCACGACCCTTCACATTGGGAAGCAAAAGTGAAACCTGAAGCCCCTGATGTAGATATTATGTTTGCAGGCCATACGCACGGTGGCCAGTTTGGCATTGAAACCAGTTGGTTTAAATATAGTCCCGTGCAACATGCCTACAAACAGTGGGCAGGCATGTACGAAGAGGGCAAACAAAAAATATATGTGAACCGTGGATTTGGCTTTATCGGTTTCCCGGGCAGGGTAGGGATTTTGCCTGAGATTACAGTGTTTGAATTGGTGTAACTTATAGGTTACGTTTTTGGCAAGCGACATTATTTCACTTTATTTTTATACACGCAAACTAAAAATGGAAAGTGATTGGGTGCATTTCATTACCATAATTATTGTCATATTTAATATGTGCTTATTTCAAATGACGATATTTGTAGGCGCATCAATATTTTTTTTCAAATGGCATAACACCTACTGGGGAGACATTAAATTACTAAGTTTAAAATAATCTTAGGACTATTTTAAACTAGACATTGATTGCATATATTCTACAAGGGAGTGAAACAGGAAAGAAAAGTGTTCGGATTATTAAAATTTATTTAATTGTAAATTAAAGCTTTGTACTAAAATTGCTAAAAAAAGATAGCAGGACCTTGTACATTCTAAAATTATTTTTAACTTTGCCTTGTCCTAGATTTTTTCTTGGGCAAAGGTTTAAGTTTGTTTTCATAGCGTATAAGGGCTGACGAAAGTGTCGGCCTTTATGCGTATTAGACAGTTTGGTTTTTTATCGATCTGCCTTTTTAAAGTTTGCGAGCACCTCATTCGATTAATAAGTTACTAGCAAACACTAGAAGATATAATTGAGGTGCAATTCAGTTTTTGCAAAAGCAATGATTTCAGCAGCACTAATTTTACGGCCGGTATTGGGATTGATTTATAAGCACACGAAAAAAGGACGAATACTTGATACTAGCTAGCTCTTGTCTTTAATCTTTTATCTTTCTCCCATATACTACCTCCACACCCAAAGCAATTTATACTTTAGCGTTGCAAGTTTTTCGACAGGCAATGGTTTTGATATAAAATCTTTTACCATGCAATAATTAATAGCTTTGATAACATCTACTGGGTCGATAGATGAAGTAAGTATCTATACTTTAAAGTGGTACGCAATAAAAACGTTTAAATTTACTGAGTTTGTTCAGAAAATTCCACCCATCCATCATGGGCATATTGCTGTCTGAAAATATAACAGTGGGGAACTTGTTGGGTTGTTATCTAATATGAATATCAATTCATTTATTGCTATGGTAGCATCACTAGAGCAATAAGCATTTTTGGTGAACTTTGTAACATATATTGTTTAGTGATTAATAAGATTGAATATAGGCTCATCGTCAATTAGAAAATCGCTGTTAATAAATTGCATATTATATATTGTTTTTAGGGAGGCACACTTTAAAAGTAGTACCTTGGTTTACTGCACTCTCTACTTCAATCCTTCCACCTAGCGATTCAGCTTGGGCTTTCACTAGGTTAAGTCCAATTCCTCTGCCCTCAATATTGTTTCCGTGAAATCTTTTATACAATCCAAATATTTTGTCTTTGTTTTTTTGTAGGTCTATACCGCTGCCATTGTCTTGTACGGTTAGGTAAATATTTTTATCATCTTCTGTGCATGAAATATGTATGGATAAAGGGATGTCTGGCTGACGATATTTTATTGCATTCGATAGTAAATTTAGCATGATGCTATATATATAACTTTTTATGGAAACTATACCTTCAGTTTTTTCGAAATCAGCGGTAATATTGGCTTTGCTCTCTATAATTTGATTTTCCAATACTTGCTTTATAAATTGCAATTCAGTTTGAAAACATATATAAGCCTTTTGTTTTTCTACTTGATCGCGAACTGATATAATGGCATACATATCTTTTACGACGTTATCTAAATTATTTACTTCGTCTTCCACACATTCTAATATACTTTTACCTTTTATCTGTTGGTGGGGATCTGTTTTGAATAGTGATGCCAGTCCCTGAATTTTGGCAATCGGCGATCGAAGATTGTGCGAAACTATATTGGAAAATTGATGCAGGTCCTTGTTTTTGTTTTGCAATATCTCCACCATGTCAAGTGTTTCTTTTACGGATTTTTTTAGTTCGGTAACGTTGCGTGAAAAGCATGCTGTGCCCACTACACTTTCATCTTTACGAACGGGATAAAATGAGATTTCAGACCAAAATTCTTCCGGGAAATCTACATATTCTATTTCTGTAAAAGCTTCTCCTGAAAGTGCCCGTTCATAAAATATTTTAAAGCGATTTGATTGTTCTTTACTAAATCCTTCTGCCAAAATATCTCCTCCTTTTACAATAGCATTTCCAGATTGTTGTGCCATTGTTTTATCGAATGCATTATTAGAAGTAATCAATTTTAAGTCTTTATCAACGCTCCACATCAAATCGTTTGTATTGTTAATTAAAGAAGAGAGATTATTTCTGTCGAATTCTATTTGTTCTTCATTTTCTCGGTGCTTGGTTACATCACGGAAATTCGAAACCAAAGCATTGATATTACCATCATTCAGCATATTGGTGATAGAACCTTCAACATAGATATAATGTCCCTTTTTATGTCTTATTCTGTAAGCACTATATATTGCGTTTCCTGGGTTTTCTAGGGCCTCTTTCATTTTAGTTTTTACGAGTTCAATCTCATCCGGATGAATAATTTCCGCACTATTTTGCATTTTTCTTTCTTCAGATGTCCAACCCAACATTTTCCCCACGGATGGATTTTGATATATAGGGAAACCGTTTATATCGCTCAATATTATAGCATCATAATTGTTCTCGATAAGAGAGCGAAATAAAGATTCAGCTTTTTTTAGTTCGCTGATATTAGCGTTTAATGATTTAAATCTAATGGAGTTGCCATTCTTAGATAAGTGTAAACGAGTATATAGAAAGATCCCTATAATGCCCAGTAAGGACAAAGTTGACATAAGGATTATTTCCCATAAGCTGATATGATATAAACTGTTCATTGTGTGTTTAAATTTAAGAGTTCTTGGTTTAATAATTTAGCAATACAAATAGTTTGGTCTTTTCTTTTTAGGTCTGCTGTGGTTGTTTAGTGCAATAAATTCAGCAGAATGAATTGTTCCCAGTTTGCTGTTTTTTATACAGTGCGAGTTGCCGATATTCTTTGCAGCAGTATTTTGCAGGTCATCGGTTTTTTTATTTATATGATAGGGATTCAAAATAAATAGTGCAACACCTACACTACTGATAATAATTTTAATTAGCTTTTTCATGTTTATGTTTTTTTTAACACTACAAAATTCACTATAATATGATATTATAAAATTGATACTGGTCACCTGCCTGATGTGATGTTTATCATAAGTATTGTCCCTTTTTTAATTAAGGTCCATCAGGCGGTTCTCCAATATAGCTGGACGGCATGGTGTGAGTGCTACTTGTAGATATCAAAAAGACATGAAAGTCCTCATGCTTTTGAAATAAACACGGAACATGAGTTAGCCAAAAAAACCACCCAAATTAGGTGGTCTTTTGGCTAACCATGAAAAAATATGTTCAAATCAATCAATCAATCTCTTGTTTTTTTTACCTTGTAATTGCACCCATTTCCAGTGCAATGCAGCAGGTTTATATTTTTGCTGTGGTAGTCCTGTTTGCTACCACGCCCTGCATTAATCTTTAATAAATTTAGATACATGCGACAGCCCGTTGGAACCAGTAATGTAGATATAATAGACTCCTGGAATTTGGTTTTCCATGTTGATAGGTAAAATATTATTTCCTATAACGCCATTACCAGTTTGTGTGTTAACCACCTTACCACTGTTATCGGTAATAGTAAGTATATATACACTGCTTTCTGAGAAGGTGAAAGATACTTCAGCCAAATTGCTCACAGGGTTAGGATATATTTTAACACTACTAACTAGCGTTGCCTTTTTCGATTCTGATTTTATTATTTTAGAATATTTAGAACTCCCATCAGAACTTACTAACTTGATTCGGTAAAAAGTAACTACAGAAATAGCCTGCTTATGTATATATAAATATTCACTAGGGTTGTTAGTGTACTCGGTTCCTTTTATGTTGCCAATTTCAAAAAAGTCTTTTCCATCAAGCGACATTTCTACCGCAAAGTTGCTATATGTTTGGTCGGAAACGGTAAACCAATGTATATTTACTTCCTCACTTTGTTGCTCAGCAAAAAAAGTTTGCAAAGTATCACTAATAGGTTCACTTGTTATAGACTTACTTATAACATTGTTGCTAGTTAAAGCAAAGGTTAGTTTTTGGCTGCTTAATAATATCATTGATACTGTAAGCAATTTAATTAAGTTTTTCATTGTAGTATTTATTTAATGTTTTTTTTCTTTGTTGTAATATGATGCAAAGTAAGCTTCACTTTAGGGCTCATGAAAATGACGTGCAGCAACAAAAGAATATGATGCTCGTCATACTGTAATTTATCTAATAGTCTGACACAGCCGTTGCAACTGGGATGCAGAGATTCTTGTAAATTTCAGCATTAAATAAATTCCCCGGAATTTTTTTATTATATCAAAAATTTTCTGCTCGGAAGCAAGAAATGTTATTTATATAAATTATTTTTTTGTTTTCAGATATTCATATAAAAAAACATTCAAAACAATCAATTCAAACCCATAAAATATATCCTCCACAGGAATGTTGAGCAATTTGGGGAGCCTAGTTACTTTGAATGCGAAATTAATAAGTAGGGGTAAAATTGCAAGGTTTAAAAATAAATAAAAAGTATATATTTTCTGCCAATTAATTGTACATAGAAACAACATTAAAGTAGCTAAGCAATTTATCAAAGCTATTTCAGCAGCTCATATTTTTGCAAATTCAAGATAATAATGCAACAGTCGATTATCTTCTTACCGAAGCATCTTTATAAAAACTTTTGATTGTTCACTCACGGAAAAATTAATAGCAGAACTTGCTTTCAGTTTAATATTTAATTTTAATCCTTTATAGCAGTAAATGATTAGTTTATCACTAACCCAAGAATCGCTGCCTGTAAGCACAGGGTAAGCGTGGGTACTGTATAAAGCATGGTCAATATAATATTCCAATTTCAAGTTATTCGACGCAGAATTGGATTGGATTCCTAGAGATGCATTAATTTCATAGTAACCCGATTCCGGAATTTGAAATTCGTTTTTGGTCGTGTCGTAAAATTGTACATACTCTTCTAAATTCAGTATATTATAACCGCCATAGGTAATTGGAAATTTAAGATTAATAGTAGATGAAATAGTATCGATGGATTTATTTTGAATAATGCCATCGAAATAGGGTGGAAGTGCACCGCGGGCACTGTTAAAATAACTTCCTGTATTTGGGTCGTCTATTATAATATTATTGGTAATGCCAAGTCGCGAATCGAAATAATAATCATACCTTGTAAAGTTGTGATATTTTGTAAAGCCAGTGGGCAATGCTTGAAAGAAATTATTTTCAATCTTAATATTTATGGACGACGCGTGGTTCAAAAATCGGACAAAATACAATTGTTGTCTGTTGGTAAATGCCTTTGTGGGGTAATCAACTCGCACATAATTATTTGAGATAGTTACATTATCTGCATAAGGATATAAGGAATCTGATGCAAGTAAAATAGCACCATTTGCTGGCGTCATTTTGCTGGTATCTATTAAGTCGTGAAACAAAAAGCGGTTTGAAACAATTTGATTATTGATAACACCATTCATTTTAATGTGATATTGATGGTTCGCATCAAATTCATTTTGTGTAATAAAGTTATTATGGGAAGAGTTGCCATTTACAGCAAGTTCTAGTCCGCCACCAGTGTTGGAGCCAAAGCCATTATAAGCAATCGCACAACCTACAAGCCGTAAGCTTTGTCCACCAAATCGTATCCCACCTTTCCCGTTGGATGCTATCACTGTTTTTTCGCAATTCAAATCGGAGGATGTATTTTCTTTTTCATCATAATAGCCCCAACCTTCATTGTTGTCAATTTGAGAATTTTTCAAACTAATAAAACTTGAATAATTATCGGTATAGGCATTTCCGAAAGCGTCGTAAGGCGGGCCAAAATTATTTTGTGTAGGCATATGAATGCCGTTGCCGTTAAAATTTTGTATTTGAATATTCTCCAAGAGTCCAGCCCACCATCCGGTTATATTGAAGCAGTTGCCCTTGCCACCAGTGCCCATAAATAAGATATTTTTTATATATCCACCTTTGAAAAAATAGCCGGGTATTGGTTTTGAATTGCTATACAAGGTGTTTTCCATTACAATCAGTGCATTGTTATTTACCTTTGAAATTATTCTGGTGTGACTGATTCCTGCTCCTACCATTTTTATACCATCGTCATGGTTATTACTGAGCCTTTTTCTTATATATATTGTTTTTTGCACATAGTAGTCGCCTTGGTCGAAATATACAATTTTGCCACATTGCAAAGCTGAATCGATAGCTTGCTGGATGGCTGAGCTGTTATCGAAATTTGCATCATTTGGATTTGCTCCAAAGTCTTCAGGGAACAGGTATATATTTTTTTGTTCTATATTATTTTGATTGGAAATGCACACCCATTTGTTTTGCTGGCGAATAAAAAGGGAGTCGCCTTCTATTTGATAAATCAGCATGCCATTTGGGGCAGAATTTAGAGCTGAGCTCAACAGTGAATCACGATGAATTCGCGGTATTAAAAGTCCTTTGTTGGTACTTTCAAGTTCAAGAAGTGAGGCAGGTGAAATGCTTTTGGGATTGTCGCCAATCTTTATTTGTGCTGCAGCTTGCAAGGCTACTATATTAATTAATATAAATAGAAGGGTATATTTCATTTATAGTTTTATAATTTTTTTGGTCTGGAATGGGGTATTATTGGTACAAATATTTAGAAAGTAAATACCTGCAGGTAGGATAGTAAATTCAATATATATATTGTTTTGCTTTGCGTTTATTTCAACGTCATTTTCTAACACTATTGCTCCCATATTATTGGTTAAAAAATAGGTCACCTTTTCGTCTTTACTACCTGCAAATTTGACTGTAAATGCTGTTGTGCATGGATTGGGGTAGATATAAATATTATAGGAATTTGTGGGAGTTTGCTGTTTGATAGCGAGGTTGGCAGTTGCGGTATCTTTGGCAGCCCAGGTGAAGCAACTATATCCAGAGTCAGGAACAATTTTTAACTTAGAATCGTACTGTCCATTTTCTTGCAAACTGACGGGACTTTTTACAATTGATAAATTTTGCCATTTGCCATTAAAGCCTGTAATAGTAATTTTTTCTGCATAGCAGCCCAAGAAATTGGAATCTGAACTCCATTCTGAATAACCATTTGAGCTGTTTAAGGAAGATAGCCCGAGATAGGTATTTTGACTCCCGTCGATATCCCAAAACTCAGTGCTATTAACTTTTATAATACTATCCATACAGTTATTGGGAGTAGCTGTAAGTGCCTTTTCGCCACTAATTCCTGTGGTCCCAAGTTGTGAATTAGTTTTAAAATAGGCAGCTTTATAGATGCCGCAATCGGGTGAAATTATTTTTGCAGTTCGCTGAAAAATGCCGTCACCAATAGGAAATTCAAAGCTGGTGCAGCCACTTTTTACAGCATAACCATCGATATGGTTATCATTGTTATTCCCAATTACTATAGTGCTATCAGTTTCATAGTTTACATAGGCTTGTTTCCATTTGCTTCTGGGAGTCCAAATAATACCATGTATGAAAGTGTGTTGGTTTGTAATTTTAACTTCTTGTTCAAAATTAAAATGCCCGCGGCCACTGTCTTTATTTATTAAAGTAGCACTAGGTATATTGTTAAAATAATCGTTGTCGGTATGTAAATTCCAAAAACGTACAAAAGGCCCATTTGCGTTAAACGCAGTGGATGAAATTGAGGAATCAAATCCATTAATAATTCTGAAACTTCTGAAGCCCGTAAATTTACTATTAATTAAATACGCATCACCTCCATTTTGGTGATTAAGACCACCTCTTGCATCGTTTATTATATCACCAAAAAATGCAATGTTGGAGCCAGGAAAACAAATTAAATTTGAATTCTTGCTCAAGTATATATCATCCTGCGAAAATAAATTTAATGATATAAAAATGAAACCTATGGTTAGGTAATTTCTCAAATTATTGGTTTTTTGAATTGGCTTTTTGAATCATAGACTGATACAAAAATACATTCAAAAGTATTAATTCAAAGCCATAAAATATATCTTCCACAGGAATGGTCAATAATCGGATTCCCAAATTCTCAGCATTATTATACCACACCACGGGCTGCTCAATTCCGGTGCCTGTGAGGATGCCATTAACAATAAAGAATGGAATCAAGAGGATGGGGTAGATGCTAAGTAACTTGGATAGCCACGTAACGTTAAATGCAAATTTTAAAAGTATAAGTAAAATGGCGAGGCTTACAAATGTATAAAAAGTATATAGTTTATCGTAGTTAATTATTCCTATGGCAAGCAGTAAAATAGATAATATGATAATAAAAAATGTTTCCGTTTTTGGCTTCCATTTGTATTGATAAAATATATTTAAACAGTGATAGGTAAACACGCAAGAAAAGGGAATGCAGATAAAAAATAATACTTCCTCAAGTGGAAGCTTGTATAGATAGATTCCCGTTACATAATTAGGATTGAAGCCCCACACGGCCAGCTTGGTGAATTGTATGTCCCATAAAACAAATGCAACAGCAACTATAATACTTGATATAAAAAATGCTTTCCAGTTTTTATAGAATTGCAGCTTGGGATGAAAGGAAAAGATAACCGGAACGATTATGGTAAAAATATTGATAAGAAGATATAGGGATTTCAATTATCAAGTAAATTTTTGGAGTTGTTCTTGAAGTATTTGAAAGGCACCCAAAGCATACCGAACGATTCGCCATGTTCTTTACCTAAATGCTTATGATGCATTTTGTGTGCCCTGCGAATAGCTTTGAAATAGGCGTTATTTGCATTGCGAAACAATTTGAAGCGTTGGTGAATAAAAATATCATGCACTACAAAATACGCAAAGCCGTAAATGGTAATTCCCAAACCAATCCAAAACAAAAAATTGAAATCGTTTTGCATGCCAAAGAGTAATCCTAAGATGCCTGGTACCGCAAAAATGATAAAGAAAAAATCGTTGTGTTCTAAAAAGCCATCGGTTTCTTTTTTGTGATGGTCTTTGTGCAAGTACCATAGAAAACCATGCATCACAAATCTATGAGCAAGCCACGCCACGCTTTCCATAGCAAAGAACGTAGCTAGTGTTATAATGATATTAATTAAAATCGTACTCATTTATTTAAATAGTGTTTCTAATATTTTCTTACGAAATATAAATATATTTTCTACCCTTTTTTTTACGAGAATACGATGGGCTAATTTGCCAATAAGTCCCAAAGGTAATTCGTAATCTACAACGTCGCTCATAAGGGTGCCTCCCGATACAGATTTGAAAGTATGGGTATGGTGCCAAATTTTAAATGGGCCTTTTAATTGCTGGTCGGTAAACATCGTTGGGCGTTCTACTTTGCAAATTTCAGTTTGCCAATGCAAAGGTATTCCAAACAAGGGTCTCACGGTGTAATCGATAAGCATTCTATTGTATATTTCCTCATCTTTCAATTGAGTGAGCACATTAAACTTCATTTCCGGCGGGGTTATTTTGGATAAATTTTGAGCAGCGGAGAAAAATGCCCAAGCTTGCTCGATGGGGATAGGTAGGAATTGATCTGCTCGGAATTGATACATATTTGATGGCTTAAAAATTTATTTTATTATAGTGTTCTTTTAATTCGACAAAACAAATCTTAAGCCATTCGGTGTAGTTTTCAGAATGCTTTGTTAGTTCTGCCTCTAGAGCGGATAAACTTATATATCGCCAGTCTTTGGCTTCCTCGGGTTTCAAAATAGGATGATCATTGGTTATTCCAAAATATACATGATCGTATTCGTACTCCATCAATCCATTTTGGAATTGGGCTTTATAGATAAATTTAAAGGCAAAATGCGTTTCGCAAGCAAGACCCATTTCTTCATGCAGCCGCCTTTTTATAGCCACTGCAACATCTTCGCCATATTGCGGATGGCTGCAACAGGTATTGGTCCAAAGGCCAGCCGAATGGTATTTTTCATCGGCACGTTGTTGCAGAATTAATTCGCCTTTTGTGTTAAATATAAAAACAGAAAATGCCCGATGCAGTAATCCCAACTGATGAACCAAAAGCTTTTCCATTTTGCCTTTTTCTATATCATTAGGGTCAACAAGTATTAAATATTCGGTCATTGGTTTAGTTTTAGTTTTTCAGCAGGAGTAAGCTGTTCACAGGTTTTTAAATAGGAGATTATTTGTTGTTTTAGTTCGTTTTCTTTTAT
The DNA here is from genome assembly GCA_947477885.1 of Bacteroidota bacterium. Lineage (GTDB taxonomy): Bacteria > Bacteroidota > Bacteroidia > UKL13-3 > UKL13-3 > CANJUD01. Next base: position 87,808 of record CANJUD010000008.1, on the reverse strand, counting down.
ATACCCGATTGTATTAATAAGTATTAATTTGTCTTCGTTAATGGAATTACTATAACCCAAAAAGGAAGGGGCATTCGTTTGAATTGCAAATCTAAGTAATCTGAGTTCAACATTTCCTTTATCAGCATTGATACAATTTTCGAGCAATTTTTTTCCGGCATTAAAATTTGATAATTTGCTATAAGGATTAAAAACATGATTGGCCAGCATGATAGTTGCATATGCTTTGTAGCCAGCCCATAAAGCGTTATTGTTTTCGTTATAGGATTCAAGTGTAGTGATAATTTCTTTGCACGCTGCTTCATCCGTAGCTGCTTTTTTATATAGTGAACGAATCAGCGTTTTTGTTGGGGCTTGTCCATTTGTTTGATAGCAGATAAAAGATAAGATGATGACGTAGGTTATTTTTCTCATACTAATTTCATTTTTGATTGAAGCAAACTATTAATCATCAGTCCAATTTTTTTTCCGTTACTAATGCGGATACGTTCATTGAGGATTTTATGTGCAGGCACATTTTTTATTTTTTTGAACAATGAGTTATAATATACATAAGCAAGATAAACGCCGCCTTTACTTGAGCTGGGCAGTTTTTTTATACCTATCAGGGCATCTTTTAAATCGGCTTCAATCTCTTGTTCAATTTGCTGCTTCACATGGTTATTAAACTTGTTCATATCTACATTTGGAAAGTAAGTTCTGCCCAAATCATGGTAGTCGGCTTTCATATCGCGTAGGAAATTAATTTTTTGAAAAGCTGCACCAAGCTTCATGGCGTAAGGTTTTAGCTCTTCATATTGTTTTTTATTATTATCAGTAAACACATGCAAACACATCAATCCAACAACTTCGGCTGAACCAAGAATGTATTGATTATATACTTCTTGAGTATATTGTTTTTTCTCTAAATCCATTTCCATACTTTGTAAAAATATTTCTATTAATTTGTGGTCAATTTCATATTGATTTACTACTTGTTGAAACGCATTTAATATAGGGTTTAGAGAAATTTTTTGTTCAATTGCTTCATAGGTGTCGTTCTTAAATTTATTCAATAAATATCGCTTGTCATAGTCTTCGAAACTATCTACAATTTCATCGGCAAAACGCACAAATCCATAAATAGAATATATGGGATTGTGGAGCTCTTTGTTTAAGAAATAAATTCCCATAGAAAAACTGGTGCTGTAAGCCCTGGTGGCGAGCTTACTGCTTTTTACAGAGATGGTGTCAAATATTTTCTTCATAATTTGTTCAAATATTTTAATACTTCATCAGCGGCTACTTTACCTGATATAATAGACGGCGGAACACCCGGCCCAGGAACAGTTAGCTGGCCTGTGTAATATAAATTATTAAGTTTTTTGTTTTTAATTTTGGGTTTCAATATGGCTGTTTGCGATAAGGTATTTGCTAACCCATATGCATTGCCTTTATAAGAATTATAGTCAGTGATAAAATCGTTGATACAATAGCTTTTTTTGTAATCGATAAATGATTTTATATCTTCTCCGCTTTGTTTTTCCAGGCGTTCTATCATCACTTCAAAATATTTCTCACGTGTTTCTTCATTGTCTATTAAACCTGGAGCAATAGGCATTAATAAAAATAAGTTTTCATGACCTGGAGGGGCAACGCTATCATCAGTTTGCGATGGACAACATACGTAGAAAAGTGGTTTGGTGGGCCATTGCGGAGTTTTATATATTTCTTTTGAATGTATAAAAAGGTCTTCATCAAAAAACAAAGTATGATGCTGCAGTGATTTTACTTTTTTGTTTAAGCCTATATAATATATCAAACAGGATGGAGCAAAGGTTTTTTTATCCCAATAGGCGTCACTATAGTTTCTGTATTCTGCTTCTAGCAGTTTACTTTCTACATGATGATAATCGGCGGAAGCAATGATTGCATCGCAGTATATAGTTTCACCGTTTACTGTTATACTTTTGGCTTGCTTATTTTCTATGTTTATTTTTTCTACATTGGCATTTAAATGAAATATAACATCCTTACTTTTAGCAACTGCTACCATGCCGTCAATTACTTTTTTAAAACCACCCATAGGATACCAAGTGCCTAGTTTCAATCCCGCGTAGTTCATCAGGCTGTATAGTGCGGGTGTGTCTTGCGGCATGGCTCCAAGGAACAGCACCGGAAACTCCATCAATGCAATTAGTTTGAGATTTTTAAAATGATCTCGAACATGTTTGCTAAATGATGAAAAAACTTGTAGTCGGAATATTCCTTTTAGCAAATCCATATCGGCAAATTCTGTTAAAGAAAGCCCTGGTTTGTATACTAAATTTTCGATGCCTGTTTTATATTTATATTCAGCCTCATCCATAAACTTTCTGAGTTTGGCCGAACTTTTAGCTTCAATAGATTCAAATAGTATACATAACTCTTCAAAATTTTCAGGAATTTGCATGGTTTCATATTTACCATATACAATTTCAAATGAAGGGTCTAGTAATTTAAGTTCATAAAAATCAGAAACCTTGTGACCAAAATCGTTGAAGAATTTTTCAAATACGCCCGGCATCCAATACCAACTTGGCCCCATATCAAATGTATAGCCCGAATCGCTTACAAATTGCCTCGCTCTGCCACCTTCTTGATCGTTTTTTTCATAGATATGCACTTCATGCCCAGACGCAGCTAAGTATGATGCAGCACTCAATCCTGAAAACCCAGAACCTATAACTATAATTTTAGACAAATTCGATATATTTACTTATAAGTGTAACTAACAATGATTTGAATCAATTGTTTTTTTTTTAAATATTACGGTAGTTTTGTTTAACTATTATTACGGGAAGCCTTGTTATCATGAATATTTAGTTAAATATTTCGAATGAATATTTTGGAATTGGAGACCTGAAACAAGCTTGAATAATAAAAACAAATTTCACCAGATGGTTGGGTTTGAAATCATAAATATCATCAAGCCTCTTTGTACCTTGTAAAAAACCAAATCTTCAACATATCTGCCGTTATAATATCTGCAGCAACAATTGCTAACATCGCTCCTAAATTAATCAGTGGTATTGGAACTAGTCCAATCTCGCCTGCTAATGGCAGGCAGGGGAGGGCGATGGTGAGGCCAATAACACTGAGTAGGAAAAGATATTTCCCGGACTGACTGGTGAAGAATTTTTTGTGGGTGATGTTTGAAATTTTGTTTAGTATAATCAAATTACCAAATATTTAATAAATGGCAGTACAAATATTTTCATCAAAGCTGTTTTTACTTCATCCCTCTCACCACAATAATTGTTAATCATTCTCAATCTCCCACAAAACAAAGAAACCGCCTTACTGGGACGATTTCTTTGTTTATAAGGAACTTACTTACAAGTTGGAATTTAGATTCTTTTATATAGTAGTATTCTTTATTTGCTTAGCTTTACTGGAATCCAGAGGGCAACAGATAATAAAAGATACATCATTTATTTATATATTATATGCTCAAGTTAGTTTTTGATAAATTTACTCGAGTGTAATACCCCCGAATCATTAGTTATTTGCAAGAAATAGGTGCCAGGGGGGTAATTTGTCATATCAACTGATAGTAAGTTATTCCCTTTGGTGAGTATCGAACTTTTATTATACACCAATTTACCTTGCACATCACTTACTGTTATTACAGAAATAGTATTTTCATTTAATGAAATTGATAAGGCTGCTGCGTCAGTTACAGGTTTGGGATACAATATTACATTGTTTATTACTTGGTTTTGTGCGGGTGTTACTATAATAATTTTAGAATACTCGCTATGTCCATTATAGTCAACTTGTTTAATGCGATAAAAATACATATCCTCATTTGCTTCCTTATGAATAAAATTATAATCGTGTGAAGTCATTGAATTGCTTGCACCAGCTTCACGGCCAATCTCATTAAAGTTTTTCCCATCAGCCGATGATTCAATTGCAAAATATTCGTTGTTCAATTCATTTGCTGTAGTCCAGTGAATATAATTGTCATCTTTAATTCGCTCTCCACTTACTTTCACCCAAGTTACAGGTAGTGGAATTGCACTCGACACTGCAAAAGGAGAGAAGCTGGTAAATCCAGATCTGCTAATACTATATGGATCGGTTCCTGTTACAGCTAAATCAGTACTGCCATAATCCCACGAGTTGCTAGAAAAATGTATAAGTCTGCATTTAGTTTTTGACATGCCTGAATGTGCTAATGAACCTTTAAACTGCAGCGTGATTGTAGCGTTTGAGCCTCCTACAGTTCCTTCACTGATATGCCAAGTTGCATTGACAGATTTGTCAGTAACAAGATTTCCTGTGGTACCTTTTAACCGCAATTCACTTTTTAAATTAAGACTAAAATTGTCAGTAGTCGATGCCGATGTAAGTGCAATTGTTGCTGGCAAATAATCACTGCTGCTGCCTATAGGGAATGCTTTACTTCCTCCATTTGTGATTTGCTGTGTTAAAGTACCTGAATCTACTGCTACTATATAATTAGAAGATGATGCTCCTGTGATTTTGCTATTCGATCCCAAGGTTAAGTTGTAGTTGCCAAGTACAATTTTACCAGCCACTAGTGCTAAAGAATCATTCACTGTAATACTGCCTGCTAAATTGATATTGGAGGTATTGTTTATTTTCAATTTATTAAAACTACCGGTGCTGCTTAAATTTTGAATGGCGCTTCCGTTTAAAATGACGGTGCTTCCTGTATTTGTAAATGTGCCACTACTCATCGTGAAATCTCCTCCAATGCTATGGGTATAGCTTCCTGCAACAAAAGTTGCAGCACTTAGGTTAAAATTTTTCGCAATTGTTAGGTTTGCACTTGGAGTTTTATTGCCTGAACCTGATAGGGTTAAATTGCCATAAGTAGTATTATAGATTGCTTGCGTAGTGCCAGTATATCCAACCGTACTATTTGAATTTAGGGTAATAGTATTATAGTTTGAAGGAATAGAATTTGTTCCACCAATTTTTAATGTTGCCCCATCTGCCACGCTCAATGTGCCGCCTGCAACGCTTGTTCCCCTGCTAGCGGTATACGTTGACAAATCAAAAGTGCCACTATTTACATATATATTTCCGATAGCTGAAGTGGAGGATTTTAGCGAAGCCAGATTTCCAGACAATGATTTTGTTCGGCCACCACTAATGGTGAGTGTTGAATAAGTTATACTGTTGCTTACAGTTTGGTCTATCGATGAGGCAGCATATTCTATAATACTTCCTACATTAATTGTGGCAGTTCCCGAAATAGAATAATTGCCAGCATAGGTAGATGCATAAACTTTTAAAGTTCCGTTTACAGTGTAGGTTCCGGTTCCAGATACAGTATAGGTATCTGGATTGAGTACACCTGATACCGTCAAATTACTCGATGTGCCAGATATGCTAATATTAGAGTTTAGCGAAACGGTGCTTCCAGAATTAATAGTGAGTTTTCTAAAAGTACTTGCAACACTCCCGCCAATAGTTTGCGTGCTTCCAGCAAAAGTAATTGCTGAGCCCGAACTTGATGCAGTATAAGTTCCCGAGTTGCTAAAATTACCATTTAGTGTTATAGTATTATCCGTATGTGAAATTTTGCCATTCGAATTTATAGTTATATTACCTGAAATTGATATATCTTCTGATATTGTTAAGGTTGTAGTTACGCTAGCACCTATAGTTAAGGATTTGGCTGATGATGTGGCAGTTAAAGTGGGCTGTTTCGACCCGGTAAAGTTTGCGTCTCCTAGCACTGCATCGATTGTTGATGAAGGTATGCCGTTTGTCCAATTGGCTGAAGTACTCCAATTTGTGCTTGAAGTGCCTTTCCAGCTTGTTGTTGTTTGTGCGATTGCATTCGATAAATTTATTGCGAAAATTAATAGCAATAGTTTGTAATTAGTCTTTTTCATTTAGTGATAAGTTGTTGTTTTGAGTTGTTTATGTTTTGTTGTTAGTTATCTATGGAGGATCCTTCCATTTTGTAGGTGCAAAGAAACGTCAAGTGAATACCACCAAATAATGATGCAGCTATGCATTTTGATATGATATACATCATGTAGTAAACAGTAGTCAGTAAACAGTAGTCAGTAAACAGTAGTCAGTAAACAGTAGTCAGTAAACAGTAGTCAGTAAACAGTAGTCAGTAAACAGTAGTCAGTAAACAGTAGTCAGTAAGCAGTAGTCAGTAAACAGTAGTCAGTAAACAGTAGTCAGTAAACAGTAGTCAGTAAACAGTAGTCAGTAAACAGTAGTCAGTAGTCAGTAAACAGTAGTCAGTAAACAGTAGTCAGTAAACAGTAGTCAGTAGTCAGTGGTCAGTAAACATTAGTCAGTAAACATTAGTCAGTTTAGCAAGGGCAGATGCTCTTGTTATCGGTTTTCTGTAGTAAGGCCTAAATTCTGATGACTAACGATTAACGACTAATGCCTAATGACTATCTTTGCACAATGGGTTGTTCCTGGATATATATATACTTCGTAGCCGTATCGCTTATTACTTATTTATTATTATGGCGATGGCAGGGTAAGAGTAGCACGCGGGTTTTGGGGATAGTTACTATTTGCCTTATTATATATTTAGGAGCATTGGTAGGTTTAGCAAATGCCTGGTATGGCAATGATTCAATTGCGAGTCCCCATTGGTTTAACGATTTGGGGGAGTGGCGTTATATGGACAAGTTGGGGCATGTGTTCACAGCTTTTACTATTGTGCGTTTTATGTATAAAGTATTGAAATGGGCAAAATGCAAACCCAACGTTTCCATATGGCTTGGGGCATTTTTGGGATTTGCTTTTATGTGTTCTATTGAAGTGCTCGATTCTATGTCGCCCAAGTATGGTGCATCGCTTACTGATATATTGGCAAATGTGTGTGGGACGTTAATCGTTGTTATACAAATAAAGCTATTCAGCAAAATAAAGTTGATGCCCAAATTTGGATTTCAGTTTTCGCAGTTTGCGGTGATGCGGCCTTCAATGCTCGGCGGCACATGGGCTGAGCAGGCACTAAAAGATTATAATGGCCAGACGTATTGGTACAGCATGGGGCTGAAGGATATAACAAATATTAAATTTATTCCAGGCTGGTTACAAGTTAGTGTAGGGGTGGGAGCAGCAGGCCTGCTGGGTGGCTATGAAAACCGATGGGAACAAAATGGACAAACTATGGAGATGCTTGCTGTGGAAAGATTATCCGAGATTTATTTATCATTGGATATTGATTGGGAGATTTTATTTACCCGATATAAATGGATACGGCGTTGTATGTTCTTGGCAAATAATTTTAAAACGCCCCTGCCTACTCTCAAGTTCAGTACCGGTGAGGGATTTAGTTTTTATTGGCTTTATTTTTAAAAAATTTTCCAGCTTATTTGCAACCCTTTTTACTTTTATATGTATCATTGCATAAACAAATCAATATGAAGAAAGCAATATTATTTTTAAGCTGGGTATTAATATTTACCACTTTTTCTCACGCACAAATATTTAAACTCGATGGTCTTTATATTAGCGGAGGTTATGGATTTGGGGCAGCTACTATTGAGACGAATAATAGTATCAATAATTCCAATAATCTACAATATAATTCATATCAGAATTACAGTGTTGGGCCATTTACGTTGCAAACTGAGTATGGTGTCAGTAGCAAAATAGGTATAGCTTTTCATGTAGCAAATATGCACTCATTTGAAAAAGGTAGTTATACTGAGAAAGTATGGAACCAGAATACCAATGCGTTTGAGACTCTTACGTCAACTTTTAATAATGCAAAGCATGTAACCGGAATGAGTGTGCGGATTAACAATCATTTTTCTAAATCAGAAAAATTGGATGTGTATTGGGGGGTTGGTTTGGGGCAAAATAAAACGCGTTATAATATATCAACAACGGGTTCTCACTCCATGGCAAACCCGCTAAACGAAACACCCATATTTGCAGAATTATATTTAGGAGGTCGTACCTATTTCAATGATCATTGGGGGGCTTATGCCGAAGTTGGTTTTATGAAAACATTTGTGATAGCAGGCTTTACCTGGAGGCAGAAGAAATAGATGGCAAGAATTCAACTACATTTTCAGGGAGTTGTGGTGTACAATACCCGATTACAAATTCGTGTATCCGAGCTTAATTATGGCAACCACTTGGGCAATGATTCTTTATTAGGATTGATGCAAGAAGCACGTGTGCAATATTTTAATTCGCTTAATCAAACTGAAATAGATTTTTATGGGGTTGGTATTATAATGAGCGATGTGGCAGTAGTATATAAATCAGAAGGTTTTGCAGGCAACGATATTCAATTCGAGCTCGCCTTGTCCGACTTCAGCCCCAAGGGTTTCGATATGTATTATAATATATATAACCACACCACACAAAAACAACTCGCCGTTGCCAAAACAGGAATTGTATGTTTTGATTATTCACTCAGAAAAACAGTAAATTTGCCAGTGGAGTTTTTAAAAGTATAAAGTATAGAGTAACAGGTATCAAGTAAATCAGTCGTCAGCCCCTCCGCGGCGGGGTAAATCGTATGTTTCTCCCGATCCGAATAAGATTCGGATTTATTCGGGAACGCTCAACATGACAAAAAATAAATCGTAAATCGTATATTTCGGAATCCCATGAATTTTTCTGAACAAAAAAAGCATCTTGAAGCAAATCCAAAACTGGATGCCAAACGTTCGGATGCCGAAAAAGCATTAGTCAAATAAAATGAACTGCTTACCTACAAAAATGCCATAGCAATGTGGGATGTGAATGTCGCCTTAAAGAAATATTTACCAAAAATAATAGCCGACTATGATTATATGTAAATCAGGGTGTGGGTACTTGAAATGGTTCTACAAATCTGCCGAAAACTACCGTGTCGATTCACGCTTGGTGGTGAAATGCGATACCCTGTTTGCAAAAAGAATCATTAATAATTATTGGTATATGCCAGCCTGCAAAGAAAAGAGTGTGACCCAAAACAAAAAAATGTATACCTCACTTTTTTCGATATTAATAAAGAACCATGCGATGCCTCCAAAAAGGGGCAGTTGCTGCCTGCTAGGCGGTATGTTACATAGGTATTTCAGAAGTAATGTCTATTTAACTTTCTTTTAGTGTGGCATAAAAGGATACAAAAGAAATCTACAATCTAAATCATAGATATCAGCTAAACTTGTCATTTCCCAATCTCCCTTATCTTTGTGCTAAATACCAGTTGTAAAAGTGCCAGAAACCCACAGAACCAAAACCTACTTCGCATCCGATTTTCATTTCGGCGTGCCTGATTACGAAAGTAGTTTGCAGCGTGAGCGTAAGCTAGTGGATTGGTTGGAGCAGATTTCGGTGGATGCAAAAGAATTATATTTAGTAGGCGATTTGTTCGATTTTTGGTTTGAGTATAAGCACGCTATTCCAAAGTATTATACTCGGTTTTTAGGTCAGCTTGCTCGGATGAGTGATGCTGATATTAAGATATATATATTCAGTGGCAACCATGATGTGTGGATGCGTGATTATTTTAGCAAAGAGTTTAATATAGAAGTGCATCATGCACCATTGATTAAAACTATAGGAAATAAAAAGTTTTATATAGCACATGGTGACGGACTTGGTCCGGGTGATCATGGATATAAGTTTATTAAAAAACTATTTCGCAATTCTTTTTGCCAATGGCTTTTCAGGCAAGTGCACCCCGATATAGGAATTCGCTTGGCAAATTATTTTAGCAAAAGCAGTCGCAGTGTAAATGCTGATAGAGACAAAGTGTTTTTGGGTGAAGAGAAGGAATGGTTGATTATATATTCGAAAGAACTATTACAACAAACGCATTATGATTATATGATATATGGGCATCGTCATTATCCCCTGCAATTGGATTTGGGAAATGGTGCAACTTATATAAATCTAGGCGACTGGATAACACATTTTACCTATGCCGTGTTTGATGGGGAACACCTCAATTTGAAGAAGATTTGATATAGGTTACGCGTCATAAAACAGCATGACGCGGTATTAATGCGATAATATTTTGTTTGATGCATGTATTAAGGTAATCAATTGGCAAATTTTAGTGGTAATTGCCGCGTCAGCCACTTACCACTATTTCTTTTATTTACTATCAAAAACCTTTACCAATTCAATCAAAATATTATCATTCATATGTCCAAAATATCTTTGAAAATGGGGACGATTATCACCTTTGGTTATAGAAATATAACTGGTCTCAGTTGATACCTGAACAAACCAATTATTGGTAAAATTATAGGATGCAGATAAAATCCAAGCCGCCTCAACACGTTTAAATACATCAAGTGCCGGAGTTTTGGTAAAAGGAGTAAATTCTATATTGCCACCTGTTAATATACCTGCTAAGGGTCCTGTCGTTATATGAAATCTGTCCTTATATACATAAGTAAAAGTAAGTGGCACATCAATGTATTGTAATCTGGCGATTTCCCATTTCCCATTTCCCCCAACTGGGCCAAATTCACCGTATATTTTTTTGCTGCCTTTGTTCACGTATTTCAAACCTATTGACCATAACATATTTTTTTTGAGAGGGAACTGTGTTGCTAATCCAGCAGTTAATCCGTTTTTGTGATAACCACTCATGCCATCATTATCTATCTGCGATAAACTAAGGCCAAAACTTGCTTTAAATTTTGCTTGTTGTGAAAAGATATTGGAAGGTATTATATATAATAAAGTGAAGAGGAGAAAAAGAAAGTGGATTTTACGCACAGGGCTGCCGCAAAGCCTCACCCCCTCCCGAATAAGATCCGGGACCTTTCCGAAGGATAGGGGAGTTGGGTACTTTAAAGTTTTAAGTAACATATTTATCATTTATCACTGTCTTTATACTTTATACTATCTACTATATACCCGTTTCCCCCTTATATAAGTTCCAATCACTTTAGCATTTCTACATTGTTTAAAAGTGGCATTCATGAGGTCGGTATCAAAGATAATGAAATCGGCTTGTTTGTTGGGTTCTAGGCTGCCAGTATATCGTTCGGCATTCACACTGTATGCTGCCCATATTGTCATACCTCTCAGGGCTTCTTCTTTGGTGAGTGCATTCTCTATTTGGAAACCGTTTTTTGGGAATTCATTGCTATCCATTCGCCATACGGCTGAGGTAAATGTATATAATGGATTTACATCTTCCACAGGAAAATCGGTGCCAAGTGCAATTACGCCAGCTGCTTTTAATAAATCTTTATAGGCATAGGCGGTTTTTACGCGTTGCTTGCCCAATCGCTCTTCAGCCCAATACATATCACTTGTAGCATGGGTGGGTTGCACTGAAGGTATGATGCCATACTTTTTAAACTTGTGTAAATCATTTGTGTCAACAACCTGTGCATGTTCGATTCGCCATTTATATATATTTTTTTTCAAGATGGGTTTCAATTCTTCTATCAATTTAAAATATATGCGAGTGGCTGAATCGCCTATACAGTGGGCATTGAGTGGGTATCCGTATTCGGCACACCATAGAAATATTTTTTGAAGTTCCTTATAGCTTTTTAATTCTAATCCATATGATTTTGGATTATCACTATAGGGTTTTAATAATAATGCACCACGCGAGCCGAGTGCACCATCTATATATACTTTTACGCCATCTAAATGCAGTTTATCATAGTCTATGGGATGGTCGATATTAGCATCGTGCGATTCAATAAAATCAGTTGTGAACATTGGCATGGCATATACATTTATATCCCTTAAAAATTTAGCAATTTTATATATAGTGTCCATCTCCAATCCGGCATCAACCGCACTGGTCAAGCCCACTGATATACATTTTTTTTCGGCTTGTTCCACTGCAAGTTTAATTTGTATATCACTCATTTTGGGGATTACTTTCATCACCAAATCAACAGCATTGTCAATTAGAACTCCTGTTGGTTTTCCATCTTTTAATATAATTTCACCACCTTTAATTTTTGTTCCTTTTTTAATTCCTGCTATTGCCAATGCTTTCTTATTTACTAATGCGGCATGACCATCTATTCGTTTTAATACAACTGGAATATCAGGAAAAAGTAAATTCAATTGCTCATTAGTAGGATATTCTTTTTTAGGCCAGTCGTTTTGGTCCCAACCACGGCCCATCAGGTAGTTTCCTTTGTTGGTATTATAATACTTTTTACACCGTTCTAATACTTCTTCGTATGTTTTTGTTCCTACCAGGTCAACTATTTGCATACTCACACCCAATCCAAAAAAATGACAATGAGCATCAATAAAACCAGGATATATATATTTACCTTTTACATTATTTAAAATTGCATTCGGATATTTTGTTTTTAGTTTTTCAATTTGCCCTGTTGCTAAAATTTTATTTTTCTTTTCATTCAATGGATATTCAACAATTGCCATTGCATCATACTTGGTAAACAGACTATCGACACTATATATAGTGGCATTGTGATATATCGTAATTGTTGAATCGGATTGGGAGTAGGATGGGAGGGTGTATAATAGAAGGGGAAGGAGGAAAACTAACCCCTTACGCGTCATTGCAAGGAGCGGTGCGAAGGGCGACGTGGAAATCTCCTCGAGTGTATGCTCGGCGAGTTTAAATTTCCGAGCACACACACCATGGGATTGACTGCGTCGAATTGAAATTTGCCACGTCGGAAGCCTCCTCGCAATGACGGCATACAGTCCCAATGACGAGCATATATATAATAATATATTATTCATTGATTGCAAAAAAACTAAATGCCGAATCTCCATAGTTCCGCGTTTCGCTATAGTGTTTTAGGTTTTTAAAATTCAGATTTTTGTGGTGTTCCCATATAAGCATCCCATTTTTTTTGACCAATTCTTTTTCAAATATCAGGGCGATTATATCTTCTTGATTGGCCATTTCATAGGGTGGATCAGCAAATACAATAGTGTATTGAGTAGGACAATTTTTGATAAAGTGTATTACATCTTCGGTAACGGTATGTATTTGATTGAGCCCAATTTTTTGAGCTTCAGCATATATATACTTGCAGCATTTCGGATATTTATCTACACAAATTACTTCAATGGCACCGCGGCTTGCAAATTCAAAAGCTATATTACCGGTACCACTAAATAAATCCAGTACATTTAGTTCATCTATATAATATTTGTTTTCTAATATATTGAACAAACTTTCTTTGGCTCGGTCAGTAGTGGGTCTAACAGGCAATCCTGTGGGAGGACGGAGCACATGGCCACGATATTTTCCACTTATGATTCGCACAGGGGCAATGATAAAAGCGGGAAATATAAATGCTCGGGCAATTGGTCAAATGCCTTGTCGAAAGAAAAGTTGGCAGGGCGTTCGCCAAGTTCTGTAAACATGATATAGGTATTCAGCAAATCTTTCAATTCATCAAACCGATTGATAGAGCCATATAGTTTTAGGGGTTGCGTTTTAGGCGAAAATTCAAAATGTTCGTAGCTGGCTAATATATAATATAGTATATCTTCAATAGTTTCATACTCGAAGGAATTACAGAAAATTAGCTTATTGTTTTTGGTAATTACAATATGAAAAAAATCGGGATTAACATGTGCTGTAAATTCAGTTTCATCATTACTATTCACCATTAGTCCTGATAGCAGTGCTGTGGCATAATGTGTAATTTTTGCTTGCGGAAAATATGGGGTAATGATTTCTTTAAGTAGGTTTGATATTTTGAACACATTCAGCATGCCACTAGTTTTTAAGTGGTCAGTATATAATGTTTCTTCGTTGGCATTAAAAGGTGTTGTAAATGAAAAAATATCTTTGGCTTTATTGCGGTCAAACAAATTTTCAGGGAATAGTGCCGATTGGTTATTCTCTATAATAATTCTTGAACTGCGATATGTTTTAGTGAATTCGTGGTTTACAATGTCTCGCAAATCATCTGGGGTTGATAGCGGGAACGATTTCAGTGCAATGAAGGATGAAAACTTAGGGTCATAAAGCCCGTAGGCCATTTCACGGTCGGCCAATTTGATATATAAGTCCAACAGATGGCTTATATCATCGTTATAGCTAGCAGCCTGAATTTCGTATGCGGTCATTGTGATGTTGCAAACCTAGTTAAAAAACAGGGATAAAAAAAAATGCGACTCTAGTGCGTCGCATTTTTTTTATATACAATTGGTGGATTAGCTTTGGTTAAAGTCCTCTTCGGCAGGCGGAGTGGCATTATATTCAGGCCTTTGGTACTCATCAAAATTATAGTCGGGCATCAACTCGTTTTTTACATATGAAACAGTTTCTTGCAGGCCATCCATAAATTTATTGAAGTCTTCTTTGTATAAGAACACTTTGGTTTTCATAAAACCTCCATCCAAATTCTTTTTGCTTTCGGTAATGTTTATGTAATAATCATTACCCTTGGTAGTTTTCACATCAAAGAAATAGGTCCTTTTTCCGGCCTTTACTTTTCTCGAAAATACAATGTTCCTGTCCTGGTTGTAGTCATCCATACTTTTTCTATACTTTTTTTTGAGTCGACAAATGTATGCTTTGTATAGTACTCTGCAATAAGTGTTGATTTTGATAATTGCATCAGTTGCTATATAGTGTTGTTATTCAGCTATTTATTTTTTGCGAAAAAGTGTCATAAAATTTGCTTCACCTTTAAATTTCTTGGTTTTAGAAATCCAAATTTCCATAAAGTATGACGAAGCAATGCCAATAAGGGCGCCAACTGCCACATCGATTGGGAAATGTTGGGCAAGATACATTCTGGACCAACCCGTTAAACAAGCCACCAATATCAATCCCATTGTTACATTTATATTCTTAAAATAAAATGCCAAAGACATGCACAACATAAAAACTCCAGCACTGTGTCCTGAAGGAAAGGTGTAGCATGAATGTAAATCTGTATTTTCAACAATGTGCAGAACAGATAAATCATTTGCAAAAACACCTGATGGCCTAGCCATATCAGCAAATACATATTCTTTTAATCCTTGCACAACTATCATTGAAACAATACCAGAAATTGCAATTCCCAATGCCTGTTTATAATTAAAAAATGCAACGATAATGATAGTAGGGATAACTACTACCCATTCGCCCATCATAGTAATAAATGGCATCAGCGTATCTAATAATCCAGAATGGAAATGGTTATTAATATATAAGAAAGCAGTATGGTTGCCGTATACCCCAATACAAATAGTTAATATAACTATAGGCAATAAAAAAACAAAAAGGGTAGGGTACAGGTTAAATTTTACGCTGCTTTGCGGCCTATCCATTTATTAATGATATTATATAGTCCGTCGTTACTAAAAGGCTTTGAGATATAGTCGTTCATGCCTGTTTCAAGAGCTTTAACTTTTGTGGCTTCATAAGCATCTGCAGATATAGCGATAATCGGTATTAGTGGATTTTTATAAGTCTGGCTCTGCCTTATTTTTTGCGTAGCTTCATAGCCATCCATAATAGGCATTTGCAAATCCATTAGCACCGCATCATACTCTTTTTGCTCCATATATTTAAGGCATTCTACACCATTAGAAGCAACCTCGAAGGTAGCATTCCATTTTTTCAAAATCTCTTTCATCAATATCTGATTGATCAGATTATCTTCAACAACCAAGAAATGCCTGCCTGCAAAATTTTTGTTATTGGCCGTATTCTCCATCACGGGGCTTATCTTCACTGGCGATTGGATAAACTGTGCCACATTCATATAGTTTTCTGATATCTCGAAAGGCAACTCTATATAGAACGTAGTTCCGCGGTCTACTTCACTCTCCAACCATATTCTACCTTTCATCAGTTCAACCAATTTGTTGGTAATGGCGAGGCCCAAACCTGTGCCACCATATTGGCGATTGTGTTCGTCTTTTATCTGACGGAAACTTTCGAATATAATGTTGAATTTTTCGCGAGGTATTCCAATTCCAGTGTCAACTACTTCTATATGTAAAATTAATTTGGCATTTTGTATATCCAGCGACTTGGCGGTTAATTTCACTTCCACGTTGCCATTCTCTGTGAATTTTAGAGCATTGTCAACAAGGTTTATGAGTATTTGATTAAGCCTAACCGCATCACCTTTCAGCATCATTGGCAAGCGTGTATCGACAGATTTGTTGAGTTGTATTTTTTTGGAACTGGCTTTCACACTAGCCACACGAAGCACTTGTTGTAATACATCGTTCAAATTAAATTCTGATGTTTGCAGACTCAATTTCCCAGCATCAATCTTAGAAATGTCTAATATATCATTGATAATTTCTAATAAGTTGTCGGCTGATAATTGTATAGAACGAAGATTGTCGGCTTGCATTTCGTCGAGTTCTTTTTCTTGTAAAAGTAATTCTGTGAGACCAATGATGGCGTTCATCGGTGTGCGAATCTCGTGACTCATATTGCTTAGAAATTGGCTCTTTGCTTTGTCGGCAGATTCAGCTGCATCTTTGGCTTCAATTAATTGCGACTCATTCTTTTTTAAGTTATCTCTCATCGAAATGAGTGCTGTTCCCAAATCGTCACGCGGTCCGATGGGTTTGAACGGTTCATCATAATTGCGTGTTCCTATCGCGTTTGCAAATTGTGTTTTTTGCTTCAATGATTCGGTAAGAATGTCAACCGATTGTATCATTTTACCAATTTCGTTTTGGCTCACACGCAGGTCGCTCTTGGCCAATTCTCCGCGACTCAAACGATTTATCACATTACGAAGTTGCACCACGGGTTTGGTAATAAGGTTACCCATATATATAGATATGATAACGCCCAAAATACTGAACAATATAGAAAGCCCTATAATACTATATCTTAAATTATCTGCTGTTTTTGACAGTATGAGTTCGCTCTCAGCAAACTCTTTCGATTTCAATTTTTTAATTTTGTCAACTCGTGCAGCAAGCTCATCCGATTGTTCTATTACATTGCCCAATAAATCACTGCTTTCAATTTTGGCTTCCGCTATTTCATAGGATTTAAAATCGGGCAAGTAAGCCATAATTTCTTTTTCCCAACCTAGAATAACTTCAAACAAAACAAATGCGGAATCCATCTCTTTTGCGGAACTTGGGTCATCCCATTTGGCCATTAGTTTTTTGATGTTTTGTTTTATTTGTCTATATTCTGTTTGATGAAGTTTTTTTAATGCAGATTTATCATAGTCATTAGGCTGCGATAGCACCCAAGTAATGGTAAGCATTCTCGATTTTACCACCATATTATCCAAGTCATTCACGGCCTCGAGGGATGGGGCAACCACCGTCGATATCTTTTCAGAAATATTGGTATTGGCTTTCAAAGCAAAAAAGCTAACGATAGCATATAACATCAGCAGGAATACCAGGATAAAGAAACCTGTAAATATCTGGCCGTTCAGCCCAAATCTTAGCTTTGCCATATTAGTAGATATTTAAAAGATGATGGGATTAGAATAATTATACGATTGGTGATCGTTGTCGTAGAAGCTGAGTTTAAATATAATTTTGAGGAACAATTCCCTTCCACCTCCAGGCACGGGGTTGTTAATACCCATTGCGATATTATTTGAGTTATTATATGCTTGGAAATATTTGAAATTATGATTCAATATATTATATATTCCTGTTTGCACTTCGATAGGGCTTTTGGGCGACGAATAGCTCATTGTCAAGTCGAGCATGAGCAAAGGATTTTGCTGCTTAAGGTCGCCTGATTCGATACCTGTTATTTTACTATAATACTGCCCATTAACATTAATCCAATAATGATTCACCAAGTTGTATTGAAGCGATGCATATAGTTTGTGCGATGCAAATCCCAACAATCCGCTGTTGCCCGATTCAAGTGAATATTGGTTTGAATCTTTGTTGGCTTTTTGGAAATAAGTATAATACGATTTGAAATGTAGCCCATCCATCAGCTTCCAATTAAATTCCAACTCGATACCCTGAGAACCAGCCGTAGCAATATTGACAAACGTATCTTTAAAGTCCTTTTCCATAAAAGATATCATATTGGTAGACTTATTCATAAACAAATTAGCAGCAATATTGCAACTCGATTTGAATATATAATTCACCCTAAACTGAGCAGATTGTATTTGTTCTTGCTTTAAGTTCGCATTTAAATAGTTGCCATAGTTATTGGGGTTTATTCCATAGCGTCCGGCAAATGCATTAATTTGTAAATTCTTATAATAATATTCAATACCAATTTTGGGAGATATATTGATATTTTGTCCCGATTGAATATCAGCTTTAATTCCAGTTTTAACCAATAGTCTGTTTATATATATGCGGCTCAAGTTTTTTTGAAATACATTCTGAGCATAAAGAGAAGTTGAAGTATAAGGATTCAATTTTGTTTTATGTTGCAATAAAGTATTTTGTTCCCAATTATAATCAATACCAAAGTATGATAGTGATTTTATTTTATTATCTTCGTAAGTATGCTTTAACATCAAGCGTGCCTGTGCTTTTGTTTGCATCATATTATTGGTGTCGGTTGCCATAAGGCTTTGTACTATCCAGTTCATGGGCAACTGCGCAGATAAATTTAGAACAGGGAGAATGGCCAAATCTGTTTTCTTAATTTTAAACTCATTGCTCACCTGAAAATTCTGAATCAAACTTTTCACTGTCGACTGCCTTATGCTAGCTTGACTATTATAGTTGTTCAATAAATATTTAATGTCCCATTTATTTAATTTAAGTTTGGCAAACAGAAATAGGTCACTCAAATTACAATACTGCTCCCAGCTGGGACTTGTTGGATTTATTTTGCCAATATTAGTTACTTTGCCACTATTATAACTTCCAATCACACTCCAGTATTTGTTTTTCCCCAGATTGTCTCCCATCACCAGCGATATACCTCGGCGGGCAAAGGTGGAATCGAAGGTGCCATTGCTTAGTGCGATTCTTGCTCCTCCCATTTTGTCTCCACTACGTGTTATAATATTGATTGTGGTCATTGTATTTGCTCCTTGGAATTGGATAGAGCCTGCACCTTTTACAATTTGTATCTTCTCTATCATATCAATAGAAATGCGCTGTGCTGCAGCAAATCCACCTTGCAGCCCATCGTTCATGGCCACATTGTCAATCAATATCGTAATTTTATTTTGTTGAGCCCACATACCTTGGTAGCCCATTCCTATTTGGCCATTAATATTTTGTGCAAACTCAAATCCAGGTATCATACGCATCACATCCATTAGGTCGCGGGCACCACGATTGGCAAATTCTTCATGACTTATTTCAGTGAGATTACCTGGAGATTCTTCAAACCGCACCACCACTTTTTTAAATACAGACTCTTTAAGCAAACTATATATATCAATCTCGTCCAATTCCTTAAACTCGTTGGTGTCAATTTGAGCTTGTGCACGACTTAAGCCCAATATAAGTAGCAGGAATATTAGACTGTAAAGTTTATTCATTTCTTAGTGCAAGGTTTCTTAATTCGCCAGATATTGCCATCCCTTTACCGGACACACCTGCCGAATTAAGTTCAAAATTAAGGTTATTATCTTTAATTACAAAGTTTATATCAGAACCTTGTCTGGTTGAGCCGCTTTTTTCAGTGATGATTAATACTGCTTTATTTGCAATCCTTAGCACAAATCCTGGCAAAGCGGAATTTTTCGCTTTACCTACAAACAGAATGTGGCAGTTAGATGGATCGTCGGTATTTTTAATTTTTAGCACCACCAGTTTTTGTCCTTTTATTTTTTTTATTTGAGCAATTCTATCCATGGCAGCATAAACGTCATCATTGCCTGCCACACCTACTACAAAATTGCCTGTCCTTTTTTCTTCAGGCCATTGGATATACTTGGTAAAGTGATAAATAAATTTGGCGTGCAGGGTGTAGTCAATCTCTTGCTGGGCTATAGCATCGAACACAGGAAACACGACCATAGCTGTTAACGCCATCATCAATGTCCATAGTTTTAACTTGTAAAATTTCCTCAAGCCCCAAATAGTAAAAATTGCCCGAGACAAAAGTAGGGGAGAATTTGGGATTTGGAAAATGGGAATAGGGGGGCGGGATTACGAAGCTTGAACCGAAGCGGTTTCTGGATTCTGGATTCGGGGGGCTGACGCAATCTTCCCCTATTCTCTTGCTCTCAAACTGTTATAATGTCTTAAGTTGTGGTGGTGAGCGCAGTCGAACCATCCTCCACAAAAACCCTATATTTTTGCAGCCCCAATTATGAGTCTATATCCCGAAAATATTGAACAAAAAACTGGCTTCGACCAGATACGTGCGCTGCTAGCGGCTAAGTGTATCAGCACGATGGGGGAGGGCTATGTGCAAAAGATGCGGTATACATCCGATGCGAAATTGATTACTAAATTGCTGAAGCAGACCGATGAGTTTGTAGAGATTATTAGTACGGCTCTAGTATTTCCTACAGAACATTATTTGCCCATAAAAGAATATATAAGCAAAGCAAATATTGAAGGTGCTCACCTCAGCGAACACGAGTTGCACGAGCTGCGAAATATGTTGAGTACAGTGAATCGTATTATACATTTTTTTAAAGGAAAAGAAGAGCAATTTGCGGAGTTATATAAGATAACAGAGGGACTGCACCAGTTTAATGATATTACCCATGCCATCAATACCAAAATAGATGTGAACGGGCTGATGAAACCCAATGCCAGCAAAGAGTTGGAAGGCTTATATAGTAAGATCTCTGCCAATGAAAACTTGGTTAGAAAACGGATAAATAGCATAGCAAAAAATATTACGGAAAATAATTGGGGACCTGAAACAACTATCACAATTCGTAATGATAGATTAGTGGTGGCAGTATTTCCAGAACATAAAAGAAAAATTCCCGGAATTGTGCATGATGAATCGGCAACGGGGCAAACATTATATATAGAACCGGGTGAAATTTTTGAGCTGAACAATTATACCATTGAACTGCATCATGAAAAGAAAAAAGAGATACGAAAAATTCTGATAGAGCTTACCAGCCTAGTGATGCCGCATGTTTCAGAGTTGTCTGTATGTTGCGATAGATTGGGCATGTTCGATTTTATCAGAGCAAAAGCATTGCTAAGTATTGAGTTAAAGTGTATAACTCCACAGATACATGATAAGCCGATACTCAAATTAGTGAATGCGCGGCATCCGCTATTATATATAAGTTTAAAAAAGCAAAAGAAACAAGTAGTTCCCCTTTCAATAGAATTGGATAGGGATAAAAGAATTGTGGTTATATCAGGACCGAATGCGGGAGGAAAATCAGTATTATTAAAAACGGTGGGATTGATACAAATGATGTTTCAGCATGGATTGCCAGTGCCCTGCAAAGATGGCAGTGAGATGGGCATGTTTAAACAGATATATATAGATATTGGCGACCAGCAAAGTATAGAAAATGATTTGAGTACTTATAGTAGTCATTTGTTGAATATGAAACATTTTACCACATTTGCCCATTCAAAAACTTTGTTTTTAATTGATGAATTTGGAACAGGCACCGACCCTCAATTGGGCGGCCCCATGGCTGAGGCAATATTAGAAGCATTGAACCGGAAATTTGCTTATGGTATTATAACAACACATTTTAGTAATTTAAAAATCCTTGCCCAACATCTGCATGGTGTATATAATGGAAGTATGTTGTTCGATAGCAAAGAATTGGCTCCTTTATTCCAATTTGAACCTGGCGTGCCCGGTAGCAGCTATACCTTCGAGATAGCACAAAAGACAGGTCTTGACAAAGATATAATACAAAAAGCAATACAAAAATCGGGGAACAAACATAATCAGGTTGAAAAACTTATTATAGAACTTGAAAGAGAAAAAACATATATAAAAAATCTGAAAAAAGATTTGGAAAGTCAGATGCAAAAATCTGTTGAGAAGCAAACAAAGTTTGAAGAGCAGAGCAATGAATTATCAAAAACAAAATCAGAGATTATTTCAAAGGCCAAAAACGAAGCATTGCAATTGCTTAAAAATGCGAACAAGGAAATTGAGCAAACCATTAAATTGATCAAAGAAAATAAAGCAAGCAATGAAGTCACAAAATCTGTGAGAAAGAATCTGGATGAAATGGTTTTGAATCTGATGCCTGAAGAACAAGCTGATATTAAATTATCGAGTAGCGATTTAAAAATTCTAATCGGCAGCAAAGTGAAGATGCCAGACAGTCAAACAATAGTTGAAGTATCGGCCATCAAAAAGAACAAGGTAGAGGTGATGATGGGCAATATTAAAACCTGGGTTGATATGGACAGATTGGAACTGGCCCCTGAAGAAGAGAAATCATCCCAACTTCTCAAACGTCATAATAATGGAGTGGACTTGAATGAGAAGTTAGCTCATTTTAATGCCGAGATAAATGTAATAGGCAAGCGGGGAGAAGAGGCTATGCAAGAGGTAATGCATTTTTTGGATGAGGCCATCATGCTCAATTTTTCGCGGGTACGCATAGTGCATGGCAGGGGAGCAGGCATACTTAAAAGACTTATCAGGAGCGAACTAAAAAAAATAAGGGCAGTTAAGAATTTGCAGGACGAAGCCCCTGAATTTGGCGGAGATGCAGTAACAGTGATTGATTTGGAATAATTATTTTTTGCCCCGTGCAACTATTTTGTAATAAAAAGAGTTAATTATTTGATTACATAAAAAAATCACTTATTTTTGAAGCCAAAATAATCAATCAAAAAAAAAACAAAATGAAAAAAGGTTACTTAATTTTAATGCTATTGGGAACAGCTATATTTGCTCAAGCCCAAACTTCGCAAAGCCCTATCAAAACGATAGATTTTAATCCACTAAAAACCGCTCGTGCCAATTCAAAACTTATTGTGAACCAGTCCACAAAAAAGCAAGTAGTGGTATCTAATAAAACCAATGCTGCTATGGTAAGTGGTTTGTATGATTATAAACAAGCCATTATCGACTACGATCAGCAAAGTACCGCACAACCAACATTTACACAAGCAGTGATGATGTTGCCCGATACTGCGTTTACAATTGTTTCAAAAGACTTTGCGCAAACCTCCGATACGGCTTGGAGCTTTAATGATTACGCTCAAGACGTGAGCAACGGTGCCATGGCTTATAGCTTCAATGTAGGTTTTACATTTGATGCTCGCTCATTAGCTTGGAGTTTATCTCCCAATCAAGATTATTTCCAGTTAGGAAGGTATAATATATATACTATCGATTCTATTCAATTTCCATACTGGTATATTAGAAGTTCAGATGCAGCAGTGAACGACCATGTTACTATGCAATATTTGAACAATAGTAACTTTAAATACAAAAGTGGCTTTGGCAGTGCAGGAGGCCCAAAACCTGAATACCCAGAAGTAGGTATCCCTAATTATGACCATACTACCAATACAGCACCTAATGCTACAGTAGAAAAAACTTTTGATTTAACTTCAAGCGACACGAGTTCAGTAGATGATGCTCGTTGGCTTACTTTAGTAGTTAACAAACAAGTTAATACCAATAGCGGACAGGGTTCAGCAGTAGTGGCTAAATATGAGCCAGGAACTTCGCACAACAAAACAGCCCCATTCGATTCATTGGGAGCCGATTCATTTAACGGTGCTCCGATAGCCAATCGTTTTAATCAGTTCTATTATAAATTTGTTTACGATCAAACCCGCGTGTTTGAAGACAATACCAATATCCCCATTAAAAACGACAAGGTTTATCAAAATGGGTTATTCATCATGGAAGGCTTACTTTATGATTCATATCCTCCAACAAGTTTGCATGATATGTACTTTCCCGGTACTTTAATATATACGCGTAGTCAAGGTACTGAGCGTGTGCCTGTATTCCCAGTATTTCGTTATTATGTTTCATGTAAGAACTTGGGCATTGCTGATTTGGAAAACAAAGGATTCAGATTGGGCGAGGCTTATCCTAACCCTTCAAACGGTCAGATTGTACGTATTCCTTTTGAACTTGCTAAAACTTCTAACATCAATATCAGCATCTATAATAACCTTGGCCAAGTAGTTAAAACTATTGCTAACGGTCAATTTGCACAAGGTGTTAACGGTGTTGATATAACTACCAGCGACTTAAATAGCGGCGTATATTACTACACATTAAACATGAATGGATTTAGCACCACACAGCGTTTTGTAGTAAGCAAATAATAATCTTTTAATAAATAAAAAACCGTCTCAATAACTGGGACGGTTTTTTTTATGCTTTATATTTCTTATAAAATTCAGCTTCAGATAAAGTTTCTATCTTGCTTTGGTCTCTTAGTGAATTTCCATATTCATATGTTTTATCATAGTACTTCAATATAATATATAGCCATTCCCTCAGTTCTCCATTTTGCAAATAGGTTAACGCGGCATTGCATTGTTCGTTCCCCAATCGGCGTTCCAATTTTTGAGTTGCTTCATGTAATTTGTCAATAGGCATTTTGCCATAGCTGGATAATATATAATCAATGCGTTTTATTTTATCTACTATCATTTTCACCATGCTACTTTCACGCATTTGTATATATATACTTTTAGGTATATTGATTCTTCCAATTCTACTGCTCTCATCTTCAAGCCATAATGGCTTTAGGGGGTCAATTTTTCGCCATTCATCAGCAAGTAGGTTTTCAAATTGTTCGTTAGTAGGTTGAGGTTCTTCACCAATTCCACCAAATGCAGAACCTTTATGGTTGGCAAGCATTTCTAGGTCTATTACTTGTTGGCCACTCAATTTGAGTTCGTGGAGTTTTTCAGTTTTTTGCGAGCCCGTATATCCACCGAGTATCATTAAATTTTTAGGAATGGTTAAGGTGTTTAATGCATATCTTCGATAGGATTTATAGCCTCCTTGCAGTTTGATAACAGTTAGCCCCGCATGATGCAACAGGTCGCTCATAATGCCACTTCTCTGCCCTCCACGAAAGCAATACACTGCTATCGTTTTATTGGGAGCTATTTCAATAGCTTTTTTTATATAATCTTTAAATTTATGTTCAACCAATTGGTATCCCAAAAGCACAGCTTCATTATTGCCTTTTTGTTTATAGCAAATACCCACTTGCCTTCGTTCATCATTATTGAGTATAGGGATATTATTAGCACCTACAATATGTCCTTGCTCGTATTCGCCCTCGCTGCGAACATCGATGGTGGGTATATCCAATTCAATAAACTTATCGATATTATATATAGAAATAGCAGACATATAATAATTAAATTAATCTAATCCTGGAAAAAAAGCATCTTCTATATGATATATTTCGGTATTATTTTTTTTAATAGTAATAGATAGAATGTCAAATCTTATTTCGCCTTGGTGATTTATTTCTTCTATAAATGCAGATGCAGCTTCTGCCAATTTTACTTTCTTTTTATACCCTACCGACTCTTCTGGATGGCCAAATTTATCGCCGGTTCGGGTTTTCACTTCCACAAAAACTATTTGTTTAGCATCTTTACATATAATATCGACTTCACACTTTTTGTATTTCCAGTTTTTATATAATAGCTCCCAATTCGGTTTTTGCTCCGCTATAAATGCATGGGCTTGTTCTTCGCCCCACTTGCCAGTTTCGTTATGCTTTGCCATTATATTTTTTCGGCCACCAGTATATTGTTCATGCCCAATACTTGAATGGTTTTGCAGTTGCAGAATTCAAGAAAATTATTTAGTAGGTTATTATATTGTTGTTTCTCAATTTTATGAATCACAACTTTGTTGAACATCGCAAGTCCTTTAGTTTCCAAAATATTTTTAATATCAATTACAAATTCTTTGGTGTGTGCTTGTTCGGGCACATTCAAATCATCATATAAATCTATAATAATTAAATCGAACTTTTTATTGCACGATTTTACATATTCAAATGCATCTGTAATATTTATTTCTATATCTTTATAGTTGTCCAATCCAAAGTATTTGCGGGCAAGCTCCACTACTTTAGCGTCATGTTCAACCACAGAAAAGGGGCACTGTATTTGAAACTTGTTAATTAACAAATCCAATACACTGCCCCCTCCTAAGCCTAGCAATAAACAATTGTTTATTTGCCTGTTTTCTATTTCTATTTTTTTAAATGCTTCATCAAATACAGTATGAAGATTGCCAAAAGAAAAGTTTCCGTGCTCTGTATTTAAAACTGTTTTGCCATATTCGATAGCCACCTCCAAATGGGGATTTTTATCGCTGCCGGTTTGTTCCAGTACTTCGTTTTTAACAAGGATTTTCCATTTAGGCCACTTCATTCATTTACTTATTGCAACACTACTTTTTGGTGGAAAGTACTTACACCGTCAGTCAGCGTTATCACATACATGCCTTTTGGCAAATGACCAATTCCGATACCGAAATGGAATTGTTTGAAGTATGGATTATTGTAATCCCAATATACAGTTTTGCCAGTCATATCACTTACCAATAATGTATTTATATTGATATTTTGATTATTCTCTATAATAATGTTTCCATCGTTAGAAGGGTTGGGGAACACACCAAATGATGCAGCAACTAGTGGCTCAATACCATTAACATTTCCTACATTTATATAATTTGTTTTAGTGATGGTCCCTGTTCCAAATGAATTGGTTGCTTGCAAGGAAACAGTATATAAACCATTTTTAAGGAATTGCAGTTTGATATTCGCATCGGTTAATTTACCACCGTTTAAGTTAAAGTCTGTACCTTCTACGCCGCTTACTGTCCAAAGGAAAGAGCTTACACTAGATTGATTGGGAGTTAAATTAGTAAAGTTCACATCAGTCAATTTTGCAGGAGTTAATTTATCTGCTTTAAAATTAACAGTAGGTTTCAAATCTATTTTACGAATACAATGGTTATTTTGATCAGTTAAATAAGCAATTTTCTGACTTGGGATATATGAAATACTTGCAGGTTGATCGAACCAAGCTTTATCAGCAACTGTGTCTTTATGGCCTTGGTATTGATAATCACCAGCTACTGTTGTTACCTTGCCATTCGATAAATATCTAATCATGCTTGAACCATTTCCGTCAATAATGAACATTCCTCCACTACCATCGAGACTTATATCTACTGGGTTGGTAATTTCGGCTGATAGGGCATTGCCATCCGCATTACCTGAATTTCCTGAGCCGGCAATTGTACTTACAACGCCAGTTGATATAATAATTTTACGGATTCTTGAATTATTTAAATCGGCAACATATAATACATCATTGGTTTTGTCATAACAAATACCTTTTGGTAAATCAAATTTAGCAGAGGTAGCAGCACCATCAGCAAAACCGCCAGTTGTACCAGGGGTCCCCGCAAATAAAGTAACTACACCTGCTGGTGTGATTTTACGAATACAGTTGTTAGCTAAGTCAGCAACGTATACATTGTTGTTTTTATCAACTGCCACATCGGTTGGGCTGGTAAATTGAGCTGCATTGCCAATACCATTAATATAGCCAGGGGTTTGGCTCTCAGAACCTGCAAGTAAGTTAACAGCTTGTGTTTGACCAATATTCATAAATTTATCTAACTTACGTATGCAATGGTTGTCGCGGTCGGCAATATATAAAGCACCATCTGCTCCCATATCAATGCCACTACATCCATTATATCTTGCGTTACTCGCTGACGAATTAACATATCCGGGAGCTTGCGCAGGGTCGGTAAGAGGTCCTGAACGGGTATATATAGATTGTAAATCGCCTGTTATCATACGGATACGACATCCGCCATATTCAGCTACCCATATATTGCCGCTTGCATCTACTACAAGGCCATATGGGTCAGTAAATTCAGCATCAGTTAATTTGGCCGATCCTCCGTTCCAACCAGCTTTGGTTGGCTTGCCGGCCATTGTTGTTACATACTGTGCACTAGCAAACGTGCTAATTACCACAGCTAAAATTAGTAGGATTTTTTTCATTGTTTTTGTTATGTATTAGTTTATTATATATTAAATTGTTTTAGATTCATTAAGACAATGTTTTCGATACGAAGGTCAATATCTACATAGTCAGTTTTTTCAAATTTCTGATCAGTCACTTTTTCAAATAATTCTATATATCTATCTGTAACACTATTGATAAATTCTTCTGTCATTTCAGGAATCGACTGCCCCTCTAAGCCTTGGAAATCATTTTCAATCAACCATTGACGTACAAATTCTTTTGACAATTGCTTTTGTTCTAATCCCTTTTGTTGCAGCTCTTCATACTCATTTAAATAAAAATAGCGAGAGGAATCGGGTGTATGCACTTCATCAATCAACATGATTTCATCGTCTTTCAATCCGAATTCATATTTGGTGTCCACCAATATCAATCCATTTTTATTGGCCATCGCATTACCATAATCATATAACTCTCTGGTATATTTTTCTAGCTTTTCCCAGTGTTCGGCATTTATCATCCCTTGTGATACGATATCTGCAGGACTTATATCGGTATCATGTCCTCTATCTGCTTTGATAGTTGGCGTAATAATCGGAGCAGGGAATCGGTCATTCTCTTTCATCCCGTCAGGCATAGGGCTGCCGCATATCATGCGTTTACCACTCTTGTATTCACGCCAAGCATGGCCGGTTAAATATCCACGTATCACCATTTCTATTTTGAAAGGTTTGCATTGGTATCCGATAGTTACATTAGGGTCGGGAGTAGAGATTTTCCAATTTGGGCAAATGTGATTGGTAGCATCTAAAAAATAAGCTGCAATTTGATTTAATATTTGTCCCTTATACGGAATGGGCTTGGGCAACACATTGTCGAATGCTGAGATACGATCGCAGGCCACAACTACCAGATATTTATCGGCTATATGATATACATCGCGAACTTTTCCGCGGTAAAATTTTTTCTGACCTGGGAAAAAATAATTGGTTGATACTAGTGCTTTATTAGTTAACATAATTTATTTGCTAGAGCTTATTAGCACTGCATTTTTAGTTGTTTTGTTGAACTTCTCCATATAAATCGAACGCATCAGTATGGGTAATTTTAATATTGGCAAAATCTCCGATGCGAATATAGTTGTTTTCTGCGTTAACCAAAATTTCATTATCTACTTCCGGACTGTCATATTCACTGCGGCCAATAAAATATAAGCCTTCCTTGCGGTCGAATAATACTTTCAACGTTTTGCCCACTTTTTCTTGGTTTATTTGTGTGGATATTTCTTGTTGCAGTTCCATCACTTCCGCAGCTCGCGATTCTTTTGTCTCTTGTGGTATATCATCAGCCATACTGTGAGCGTGTGTTCCATCTTCATGTGAGTAGGTGAACACACCCAAGCGGTCGAATTTGGTTTGCTTTACAAACTCTTTCAACTCTTCTATATCTTTTTCAGTTTCGCCAGGATGCCCCACCAGCAAGGTTGTTCGCAATGCAATGCCCGGTACTTTTTGACGGATAGTGTCAATCAGGTCTTCGGTGCGTTTACGTGTAATTCCTCTTCGCATAATCTTAAGCATATTGTCCGTAACATGTTGCACTGGCATATCCAAATATTTACAAATATTCGATCGCTCTGCCATCACATCCAATGCATCCAATGGAAACTGACTTGGATACGCGTAATGCAAACGAATCCATTCCAAACCATCTACATCGCTGAGGTTTTTCAATAAGTCGGCAAGCTTGCGGTCTCCGTATAAATCCAATCCGTAAAACGTAGAATCTTGGGCAATAAGCATAATTTCTTTGGTACCATTTCGCACTAAGTTTTTGACCTCGGTTACCAAAGATTCTATAGGTCTTGATACGTGCTTGCCACGCATTAAGGGTATCGCACAAAAGGAGCAAGGTCTATCGCAACCTTCCGATATTTTTAAGTAAGCATAATGCGGAGGTGTTGTTAGCAGACGTTCTCCGATGAGTTCGTGTTTGTAGTCAGCTCCCAATGTTTTTAGCATGTTGGGTAATTCCAAAGTGCCAAACCAAGCATCCACTTCTGGAATTTCTAAGTTTAACTCATCTTTATAACGGTGGCTAAGGCAACCCGTAACATATAGTTTTTCTATATTGCCTGCAGCTTTCTCTTCTGAGTAGCGGAGTATGGTATCAATACTTTCCTGTTTGGCGTTGTCGATAAAACCGCAAGTGTTTATGATAATGATATTGGAGTCATCTTTTTCCGATTCATGCTCCACCGCCATGTCGTTGGCTTTCAGTTGACCCATCAGCACTTCGCTGTCCACCAAGTTTTTACTGCAACCTAGGGTGATGATATTTATTTTATTTTGCTTGGTAGTTTTGGTCTTCAAATCGTTTGATCCCAAACCTTATTCGGGAAGCGGCAAAGATAGGGCGTATAAAGATGAATTATAAGCTATAAATGATATCCCAATAGCTATCGGCAGGAAGACGCTAAATTGGGGATAAAGAGGAGAGCTTCTAATCTTGGAAATATTAATAAGTAAAATCCAACAAAATTCTAATTAATATCTTGTATTATTGTAGCTTATAATATGGCCGTAACTTTTAATAATTTTATAATTCGCCCCATCACCATTGATGACGTAGAAAAATACTTTTCATTTGTTGAGAAAAATAGGGATCGAATAGCTCCTTTATTTCCTGTTATAGCTCAGTCAACGCTTACTTTGGAAGACACCCACGGATATATTAAAAGAAGGATGGAGCGTGCTGAAAAGAAAGAATATATCATCTTTGTGATTGTAGATATTGAAATAAACAAAATTATTGGTGCTACGTTTTTGAAAGCCATTGATTGGAAAAGTTTGAAATCGGAAATTGGTGCTTTTGTAGAAGAGAGCTATGAAGGTAAAGGTATTTTTAGTCAAGCTTTAACCATAGCAATTAAACATTGTTTTTGGGTGCTCGAATTGAATAAGGTGTTTTTTAAAATCCATCAAAATAATGTGCGTTATATTAGAACTGCCGAGAAATTAGGATTTACTTTGGAAGGTGTGCTGCGTGAAGATTTTAGAGGACTAGATGGCAAGTATGCCGATATGATGTATTTTGGATTGCTGAAGTCGGATAAGGGGGTATAGTAATGGTTAATGATAAATGGTGAATGTTTGATGGGAGATAGCTGATGCTGGCGCAAAAATATTTTGTATAATATTTATATATATGGCTGACGATACTCAAATCCTGTTATTATGTTATATTGTTTATTGGATTACACTCGCTTTTATTGTATTAAAAAGCAAGCATAAAATTAGAACGATTGTATTGAATTTAGCTATTCAAATTATATATAGTATGATTCTGCTTTATAATTTGGAATATAATAGTGCTGGCGGTGCAGGCTTGGCATGGTTGGTTTATCTGATGCTCATTATAGCTGTGCACTGGCTTCTGAATATGTTGGTATTAATTAACAAGGGTTTTAATAATAATAAATGATGAGTTATTCCCTTCGGCTTCGCTCAGGGTAAAAATGGTTAATGGGATAACACCAGATTTTACTTGTTACTTTTTACTAACTACTTTATACCTTATACTAGCTGACAGTAGCAAATACTTGATACTAGCTACTTGATACTCCTCCCGTATCTTTGCACCCCGAAAATTTAAAATTACCACATGATATCAGTATCTAATTTATCTTTAAAGTATGGCAAGCGTGTATTGTTTGAGGAAGTAAATGTATTATTTGCTCAAGGCAATTGTTATGGTGTAATTGGTGCCAACGGAGCAGGGAAATCTACTTTTTTAAAAATACTATCTGGCGAGATTGATGCAAGCACTGGGCGTGTAGATATTACTCCAGGCGAACGTATGGCGGTTTTGAGTCAGAATCACTTTGAGTTTGATGAGCATGAAGTTTTGAAAACCGTATTGATGGGTCACAAGATTTTGTGGAATATCATGGCTGAAAAAGATGCCTTGTATGCAAAAGAAGATTTTAGTGAAGCAGATGGTTTGAGAGCATCAGAGTTAGAAGGCGTGTTTGCTGATATGGAAGGCTGGAATGCCGAGAGCAATGCTGCAGATATGTTGAGTAACCTCGGTATTAAAGAAATACTGCATAATAAATTAATGAAGGAATTAAGTGGTAGCGAAAAAGTGCGTGTATTGCTGGCACAAGCATTATTCGGCAATCCTGATATATTAATTCTGGACGAGCCTACCAACGACCTTGATGTAGAAACAATCGGTTGGCTTGAAAATTTCTTGGCCGATTTCGAAAACATTGTAATAGTTGTATCCCATGACCGACATTTCTTGGATGCGGTTTGTACCCATGTAGCCGATATAGATTATGGCAAATTGCAATTATACACTGGTAACTATTCGTTTTGGTATGAGAGCAGCCAACTTGCTTTGAGGCAGCGTGGGGACCAAAACAAAAAAGCAGAAGATAAGAAAAAAGAACTCGAAGATTTCATTGCACGATTCAGTGCGAATGCTTCCAAATCTCGCCAAGCAACAAGCAGAAAAAAGTTATTGGAAAAATTAACGATAGATGAGATTCGTCCATCAAATAGAAAATATCCTGCAATTATGTTCAAGCCTGAGCGTGAGCCCGGTGACCAGATTTTGAATGTAGAAAATCTAACCTATAAAGAAGGCGATACTTTATTATTTAAAGATATAAGTTTCACTACCTCCAAAGGTGAAAAAATTGCGGTGATATCGAAAGATCATTTGGCTGTGAGCCGATTCTTTGATATATTAAATGGCGAACAAAAAGCTACTTCAGGGCAATATAATTGGGGCGTAACTATTATACCAGCATATTTGCCTTTAGATAATACACTTTTTTTTCAAGAAGATGATTTGAATTTGATAGATTGGTTGCGTCAATTTAGTGTTGATAAAGACGAAACTTTTATCCGTGGATTTTTGGGCAAAATGTTATTCAGTGGCGAAGAAACTTTGAAGAGTTGTAAAGTGCTTTCAGGTGGTGAAAAAGTAAGATGTATGATATCTCGCATGATGTTGAAGAATGGAAACTGTGTGATACTCGACGAGCCTACCAACCATTTGGATTTGGAATCGATACAATCGTTCAATAACTCTTTAAAAGAATTTAAGGGTAATGTATTATTCTCGAGTCATGACCACGAATTTATGCAAACTGTTGCTACTCGTGTGATAGAATTAACACCCAATGGTATTATAGATAAATTATGTACTTTTGATGAATATTTAGAAAGTGCTGATGTGAAAGAGCAAAGAGCGAAGATGTATAAAACATCAGTGCTGGTATAATATATAATAAAAAAAACCACACCGGTTGAAAATCGACGAGATATCCTCAGCATCCTCGTAATTAGACACTTTGCCACGGATAAAGGCCAGCATTTTTTTGCCGTACTGGTTTACAGTTTGTATAATATTTTGTCGGTTTTTTTGCATTGCAACATCCACGGCATCTCCTTTTTTTGTAAGTAGACGGATGGGATTTGGTTTTACTTTAAATGAGAAATTTATTGCAATGTTAATGTGTAATTTGGAAATACGTATTTTAATTTATCTTTGCATTGTTTCTGTCATTTTAAAATCTGCCGTCATTGCGAGAAACGAAGCACGGGCTGTGCGGTTGGGTTACTTGGCAATCATCTGCAGTGTGTGCTCAGAGTGATAGAAATTCCCGAGCACACTTCGATGGGATTGCCACGTCGGAAGCCTCCTCGCAATAACGGCAGCTCAAAAAACTATTATAATACAATCATGGGAAAATTCCTCGAAAGCATCACAGACGTAACCAGAGAATTCATTGCAAAACAGCATATGTTTTTTGTTGCCACAGCACCATTAACCAGCGAAGGACATATCAATTTATCGCCGAAAGGATTGGATGCTTTTAGGATATTGTCACCTACAAAAGTGGCCTATATGGATTTGATTGGCAGTGGAAACGAAACAGCTGCACATATATTGGAAAACAAAAGAATCACGTTCATGTTTTGTTCGTATGACAAGGTGCCGAATATATTAAGATTATATGGCAAAGGCTATTCGGTAACACGTGAAGATGCTGAATGGGGGGAGTTTTCGGCACATTTCAATATTTATCCAAGCACCCGTCAAATTATTGTTGCAGATATATTCATGATACAAAACTCATGTGGCTATGGAATTCCATTCTACGAATACCAAGGTGAAAGACATATACATTTCGACTGGGCTGAGAAGAAAGGTGAGCAAGGTTTGGAAGATTATAAGCAGGAGAAGAATAGGGTAAGTTTGGATGGGTTGGCCACGGGCTTGTAAATATATCCTATCTTTGCCCCACAAATGAACATACAAGAAAACATACAATCATTCACCAAAAACATTGAGCAAAGTATTACAGAAAATATATTTGTGAGTTTGTCATTGGGCAATTACAAAGGAACTGAGGACCAACTCAAAAATATATATGTCAAAAAAATATTGATTAAGAAAGAAGAGAAACTTACTTTTACGTATCGATATAAAACCAATGATATAGTTAAGAATTATGATATCAAAGAATCTTATGATTTGATAAAAAATGCATTGGGAGAAGGTTTCAGATTTGCTACCTTATTTACTACAGATTATGATTTGCAATTGGAGAATTTTAATGATGAAAGAATCTTAGTAAAAAAACTAAAAGCATCTAAAAGTGCTACCCCATCAACAGAGCACGATCAAGCTAAGAAACGCATTATTACAGCAAATGATAAAACATATCTCCACGAATTAAATATAACAGACGCTGCAGGAAATATATATAAAGCTGCTCAGGATAAGTACAAACAGCTTAATCATTATATAGAAATTTTGAGTCCGCTGATAAAAGATATTCCACAAGATAAAATTAAAAAAGTGGTGGACATGGCCTGTGGCAAAGGATATCTCACTTTTGCATTATATGATTATTTAACGAATGTTTTAAAACTTGAAACGGAAGTAATAGGGGTAGAGACCAGAAAAGATTTGGTAGATTTATGTAATACTATTGCAAAAAAGTCAGACTTTAAAAAGCTTAGTTTTGCAGAAGGAGCCATAGAAGAATATGATAGTAAAGAAAGCAATATACTAATCGCTCTCCACGCTTGCGATACCGCCACGGACGATGCAATCTACAAAGGTATCACCGCCAAAGCAGATTTGATTATTGTTGCTCCATGTTGCCATAAACAAATACGCAAACAAATGGAAAAAGATGCTATTTCAAACGATATAGATTTCCTAACCAAGTATGGAATATTTATGGAACGACAAGCCGAAATGGTAACGGATGGAATGCGGGCTATGTTATTAGAATATCATGGATACAAAACCAAAGTAATGGAATTTATTTCTGATGCCCACACACCAAAAAATGTGATGATTGTTGGAATTAAAGATGATAAAAAAGTATATAAAGACGTTGATATATTATTGCAATTTCAAGAAGCGAAAGCTTATTTTGGGATTGGGTATCATCATTTGGAAAGGTTGCTGGGATTGTAATGCTTCTGTCATTGCGAGGAGGAACCCTGTACGCCATCATTCTGAGTGGGCTCCCACGAAGAATCTCATTTAAGTGTGCTCGGAAATTTAATCTTGTCGAGTACACACTCCATGGGATTCTTCACCCAGCTTATTCACCGACAGACGCATTGGGTTCAGAATGACGGCAGGTTAAAAATAAATTCCTCGTAATAAAGAAAAATATAAATTTATATAATATGGAAAACATATATAATACTTTAGATTTAACAGGAAAACAATTTGATATGCTTCCTGTTTTTAACTATACAGAAATAGAAGAACTATTATTAGATAGAAATCTGCTTGAATCCTTGCCTGAAGAAATTGGGCAAATGAAAAATCTAAAAACACTCAATGCTTTTAGTAATAAATTGAGTTCAATTCCAGAATCAATAGGCCAGTTAAATAAGCTACAAATATTTAATGTCGGCAATAATTATATAACTGCACTTCCAGAAAGTTTTGGAGAATTATCAAACTTATATATGTTTGATATTGGGCATAATAATTTGAATGAACTTCCAGACTCAATTGGCGGTCTAAAAAAACTAGCTTTTCTATATTTAAGTACGAATAATATTTCTATTGTACCTGAGAGTATAGGCGATTTGGAAAGTCTATTATATCTCAATATTGCAGAAAATAAACTCACTTCAATCCCAAGCAGCATAAGTAACTTGACGAATATGATAGAGTTGAGATTATATAATAATTCTCTCACTGCACTCCCCGACGATATAGGTAATTTAACTAATTTACGTGAATGTTATTTGATGGAAAATAAACTCAACGTACTGCCTGAAACTATAGGAAATTTAAAGCAATTAAGAAAACTTAGTTTTGAAAAAAATGAATTATCTGAACTTCCATCTTCCATTTCTAACCTAGATTTACTGACAGAATTGAATTTTAGAAAAAACAAACTCACGTCAATTCCAGAATCAATAAGTAATATGAAAAGCTTGGTGTATTTGGATTTGAGAGCCAACCAACTCACCTCACTCCCCGACAATTTGTCTAATATTTCTACTTTGGAAAAATTGGATTTGCGTTGGAATAATTTTAAAGTCGAGCCCAGTTGTATAGAAGTTTTAAGAAAAAAAGGTTGTATTGTTTTTGTATAATATATAGTCAACTTGTCACGAAAATATTTATGGCAAAGTGTATGCAGACTGCCCTGATTCAATGTAATTAAAATATATAAATATGTTTAATAAGGCTTATAATATTGCGAACAAATATACCCATCCATTGGTAGTAGCCATGCGGTTCTTCGATGGTGCGGTGGAGAGTGGATTAGGCTCTTATGTGGTGCTTAATAAAGAAGGTTGGTTAATGTCCGCAGCTCATAATTTGGGTGCAGCATTTAGGTTCAATCAGCACAAGGATGAGTTGAAAATATATGAACAAAATAAAGTTCAAAATCTATCTGTAATACCCAATAATAAATGGATAACAGATTTCGCAATTTTGTTGAGTGGCCAAAAAATAAATATCCTAGAAAGTCACATATATCAAGAACACGATTTGGCATTTTTGAGAATTGATCCGAGTATATTAAATGGACAAACTATATTCCCGAAAATCATTAATTCAAATTCGATAAGTCCGGGGACAAGCTTGTGTAAACTGGGTTTCCCGTTTGTTGAGGTGAGAGCAACATTTGATACAAATACGAAAAGTTTTATATTACCTCCCAATACATTGCCCATTCCATTATTCCCCATTGAAGGTATATATACAAGAAATATGAAAATGGGAAAATCACAAGATGGGACGATGGATATATTGTTTTTGGAAACCTCGTCACCGGGATTAAAAGGACAAAGTGGTGGGCCGATTTTCGATACCGAGGGAACGCTCTATGCCATACAATCGCAAAACCTAACAATACCTCTTGGCTTTAAAGGCAGTATAGAGGTGAACGGGCAAATGATAGAAGAAAACCAGTTTTTCAATGTGGGAATCGGGGTGCACCCATTTACAATTGAAACTTTGTTGAAGAGACACGGGATAGGATATGAAAGTATGTCAGTCTGAGTTTATCGAAGACAGGTATGAAATGAACTACTACTCCATTGTCGCTCTTGGATGAACTCAGAGTGATAAAAACATAAAATATCAAATGGAAAATAATACATATATATCAATTCTGCGAGGCATAAACGTAAGCGGTCAAAAAATGATTAAGATGGATGCTCTCAAATTAATGGTAGAAATTTTGAAATTTCCCTTCCCCTCAGGGCACGCTTGGTGGGGCCAAAACAACTTTTTTTTGTTAAATAATATATAACAAATACTACCATGGAAAATTTTAGAAAAGTACAGTATATCATGAATGCACCAGAGGTGATGATGGGTGATATCAAATTAAGACAAGCAATACCGGTGAATAATATAGAGCAGATTAGTCCGTTTATATTGTTACATCATTTCGATAAAACGATGCAACCTGGAGAAGCTGGGTTTAATGTGCCGCCGCATCCGCATAGGGGTTTTAGTCCCATTACGTTTATGTATGAAGGTGCAGTGGAGCATGAAGATTCTTTGGGAAATAAAAAAGTAATTCACGACAATGAAGTGCAGTGGATTAATGCAGGCAGGGGTATAATACATAGTGAAAAGACGGATAAAGAATTTGTAGAAAAAGGTGGCAGATATCAGGGTATACAATTATGGGTGAATACACCAAGAGCATTGAAATTACAGCCTGCTTCTTATCAACCCATTACAAAAGATGAAATAGTTTTGATAGAAAAAAAAGGTGTAGAATTTCGTCTTGTTTCAGGTAATTATTTGGATAAAAAAGGACCAGCAAAATCGGATGTTTTTACTGCGATGTTGAAGATGAAAAGTGGAAGTGATAATGCATTTAATTTCCCTTCGAATCATAATGTCGTATTTTATGTTTTGGAAGGTCAGGTAAAAATTAATGGGGAGAAATTCGCTTTGCAACATAGTTTAATTGTATTTGAAAATATGGATGGAGATATTCTGCTCGAAGCTGGTGATGATTCGAAATTACTACTGATGGCAGGAGATCCCATCAATGAGCCTTTGGTTACTTATGGCCCATTTGTGATGACTTCTCAAACAGAAATTATGGAAGCCATGAGGGATTATCAGCAAGGGAAAATGGGATTCTTGTATTGAATAAAAAGTAAGCTTCGACTTCGCTCAGCTTACCAAAGTAGCGGAGTGAAAAGTAGTAGTGAATTAAACTCATTTTTGTATTCATACTTTCATATATTTGCATCGTAATATGATAATAATTATAACATGCAAATAAGTTCAGTAACACATATAAGAAACTACAGATTGGCTATTGAGTTTGATGATGACTCGACTAAAACCATTGATTTAGAAAAATATATTCGTAACAGCGACAGTCCTGTTATTGAGGAATATTTGGATATAGACTTGTTCTGTGAAGTATATTTAAACGAGCTTGGTTCACTGTGCTGGGGCGATAACGAGATGGTGATTACTAATGAAAGTATATTGAGTGGTGAGTTTGATGTTATATAAAAGCGTTGGATTTATATCATGAACGATAATAAAAGATACAATTTTAGGTATATCCGGAAGCTTAAAAAGCACTTCTTCCAGTACAAATATTTTACGAATGGTTGCCAAACTTGCTCCAGGAAATGTAACGATAGAAATATATAATAGTTTGGAATACATTTCTGCTTTCAATCCAAACAAGAAAAATTATTTTACCACAGTTGCTAATTTACGAGAAAAATTATCTCAAGCAGATGGCATTATTATATGTACTCACGAATATGCTTTTGGTGTACCTGGAGTTAAAAAAAACATTTGATTGGGTAGTATCATCGTGAAAGTTTAATGAGAAACCTGTAGCTGCAATTAGTGTCTCACAATTATATTTAGGTGGCGATAAAGCCATGGCATCATTGCTTCTTACGCTCACGGATTTTGGGGCTATTATAAATTAAGATTTAACTTTTAGTATAGGAAATGTAAATAATAAATTGAACAAAAAAGGATTGGTGATTGATTAAAGTACAAATGAAAAACTCAAAGAAGTTTTAAATAATTTGCTTGATAAAATTCATAAAAATAGATAATATATTTTCCCGCAAATTTGACAAATAAATTTTTTTGGAATGTATTTTTATATTCCTTATCTTCGCTCTCTCTAATCCAATTTATTATATTATTAATCATGTCAGATACAAAAGGAACCAATGAAAATCCTTGGAAGTTGAAAACTCCACCCGGCACATCGGAATATGAAATGCATAAGGATGTGAAAGATGGAAAAGAAATATTAGTTTGTACTGTTGGCAAGACTATATTGCATTATGATTATCGCTGCATTAATGATCTTCATAATATGTTACAAGAACATGGAAACTGGATTTTTCTCGGAAGTGCCGATGAACAAAAACCAGTAATCGAGGGAACTGTGGAAGCTTGGGGTCGTTCAGAAAAAAATCCACTAGGTGGTTGGTATGGTTTGAAGAAAGGACTACGCGGACGTTTTGGAATGTATTTGCCACCACTTTTGGAAGAACTCGGTTTGGCAGAACTGGAACACAATCCTAAAAATAATAGGATGCGGGCGTTATAATAGTTCCCTATTTTAATACTTTTTCTCTCAACATTGCCAATTCTTCAGAAATTTCTATATACGACCAGCCCGTTTTTACCCTTTCTTAGCGAATTTTATTAGTGGTATGATGAAGGATATCATATTGTATATATTACAGACCCTGGCTGGCGTTTCCACCAACCAGCGGGACTACTCATAGTTTCTTGCTCGCCACCACCAATGTCCCAAACAGAGCAAAAGCTGCAATACCATTATGGCTCTCCAATACGGACTCAAACAAAAATGCAGTAGCAAACATGCCTAATACAGATACTACCCAAAAAGAACTTCCACGACCTTTTACAATAGTATATAATATAAATATGAGTGTTAAAAAACCTATAATACCCAAGTCGGCTAATTGCTCTAAATATTGGTTATGTGCTTCATATATTCGTACTTCATTCTGTATTTTCTTTGCATCATACTCTTTGGTCATGGCGTTGGGTAAATCCGAAACACCTACTCCTATTATCGGATGCTTTTCAAATATATACCCGCAAATTTTCCAAGCTTCAAAACGCATAGAAATGGAATAATAGTTCAGGTATTTGCCATTGAAATAATGGTCCATATCTTCTACAGTATTATCTATTCTATTGCGAAAACTTGTAGTTGTATAATAGCCTGCCACAGGTAATAGTAAAGCTGTGATACCGATGAGCAGTGCCATTTTCCAACGTTTTTTTACGATTACAAGTTGTATTAGCAGTAAAAAACTGGTTATATAAAATGCAACCAAACCTGTTCGTGAAGAAAGTATATGAAGACAAATAATCAATATAATACTTGCAACTATCCAAAATATATTTTTTCTATTGCTTAAGTTCCACAAGTGAATACATAATAATGCAGCCAATCCGTTTAGTATACTAAAATAAATATGTGAGAGCTGCGATATAATTGGCATTCCAATAGATTTAGTAATTTGCAAATTAACTTCATCATAATGTATAAAATAATTCCCTACACTTAATATGGCAACTAATAATACAGCTAAACAAAAAGTAATCAATATACTTTTTACCAATCGAGCTGTGCACACTAGCAGACCAGCGGGTATCAGTATGAAAGATATTTTACGCGTTACTTCCGCTTGCCACCCAGATATATCATCGCACCAAAAACCGCTGATTAATTGCCATAACCAGAATAATGCAAATGCAATAAATATAGTGTTACGCCAATCTTTTGAAGTGTTCAACAATATACCGCATGCACAAAGTAATATAGCACCCACACTCATAAATGCTGGAAAGTGACCCAATACCAATCCACCAGCCACAGCGCATGCAGCAATTGATTGTACAAATTTTATTTTGGAAATATGCGTAGGGTTCGATAAAATCACAGCGACAAATATAAGGATTCGTGATTCAATGTTGTTAGCTAAGATTATAAACATTTATAGCTCATATTTTACGGTTGTTTCCGCCCCCTTTATACATGCTTTTTTTACCAATGTTGCTCCTATAGCACTTATAAACACATTGTTCAATTTACATGAGATCCAATTCTATATATAATATGATATCCTGCAAAGCCGAAATTGTCCTCTCCTTAAGAGTGGCTAGGGGAAGAGAGGCCGCTCGACAACAGCATATATTAAGCAAACTTGCGTGAACCTATCCGCCGCGGCGAACTAAGTACTCAATCCCAAATTCCTTTTCATCCCAGTTAATTTAGTCCTTTGCAATGGAGATTTCTCGGTAATGATATTAAATACATCTTCTGTAATTTCAAGCCATTCTTTTTTGTCCATATTTAATATATTTTTATTGGGCTCAAACTTGGGTTCATGATGTGGTTGGGAGAATTTGTTCCAAGGGCATACATCCTGACATATATCGCAACCAAAAGCCCAGCCTTCCATTTTATCATGATATGCTTTTGGGATTTCACCTTTTAGTTCAATAGTAAAGTATGATATACATTTTGATCCATCTACAATTTGTGGCGAAAGTATCGCATCAGTGGGGCAAGCATCTATACAAGCGGTGCAGGTTCCACAATGGTCTTTTGCGGGTATTATATCCGGAATTAATTCCAGGTCTATGATAAGTTCAGCAATAAAAAAATAGGAGCCGATACTTTTATTGATGAGCATCGAATTTTTTCCTATCCAACCTAAACCACTTTTTGCTGCCCATGCACGGTCGAGCACGGGGGCACTGTCTAC
Source organism: Bacteroidota bacterium (assembly GCA_947477885.1). GTDB lineage: Bacteria > Bacteroidota > Bacteroidia > UKL13-3 > UKL13-3 > CANJUD01. The sequence continues at coordinate 45,698 of CANJUD010000008.1, read as the reverse complement.
AAATGCACGCCCACTTATATCTCCAATTTGTTCCTTCAGTAATTTAAGCATGGTTTTCAGTTTGCTTTTTACTACTTTATGATAGTCTTCTCCCCACGCATATTTGGCAATTTTCACATCGCCCGTATTATATATTTCTGTCTCTTTGGGATAGTAATTATATAATAAAGATACAACTGCTTTTGCCCCAGGAACTAAGATTCTAGGGTCAACTCGCATGTCGAAATAATTGGCCATATAGCCCATTTCACCATTTAGATTTTGGGTAAGCCAATTGTCTAGACGCGGTGCTTCTTGTTCCAAAAATCCAGCTTTGGAAATTCCACAAAACGAGAATCCCAGTTCTAGGGCAATTTGTTTAACAGTAGCGGTATGTTTTTCAATATTCAATCTTGGTTCAAAACTACAGGAAGAATATAAATAACTTGTAAAAAAATATTCCTAGCTCTTCTGTCGTTATTGCGAGAAGTAGTGTGTAATACCTGTGCGGAAGGGCGACGAAGCAATCTCCATCATAGTATGCTAGAAGTGATAAAAGTTCCCGAGCACACATTTAATGAGAGTTCGTCGTCGTTCATCCTCGCAATTACGCGTATCTGCAAACATTCCTCTTCCAAACAACATTATGTACACTTTAATAAACATCCTAAAATCCTACACTATCATATATATCTAAGAATAATATAGATTTTAAAACATGTGTCTATAAATTGTTTATAAGTTAAAAACAATGTTGACATTTAAAATCAGATACTCTAAAATTGCATCCCTTAACCATGTATTATATGAAAAAGCTACTCGTAATATTGTCGATAAGTATATGTATAAATAGTGCAAAATCAGCTTTGCCTAAATGTTTCACACATCACGACTTAAATTCAGCACTTGAATTTGCTAAAAAAGAGCACCATCCATTATTGATATATGTGCACTCAAACCATTGCTACGAAAGCAAAAAATTTACCCGTGAGATTATGTCGAATGCGGAGTTAGTGAATGTATTAAAAGCCAACTACAATTGTTTAGATGCTGAAATATCTGGCAGTAACGGTAACACTATAGCCCGAAGATATAATGTATATAAACTACCTGCCATTATCATGGTTGATCCAAATTCTGATTTAGAATTTGAATTGCCTATGAAAAAGGAACCCCAATATTTGATTGACCATTTTAACTATTTCTTATCTAGCTGTAGTATTGCCGAGCAGATAACTTTCTACCTTACCACTTCTAATATCACCAAGGGCGAGGCTAGCAAAAAAGTAGCTCTCTCTTATGTGAGGCGTGACAAGAAAATTAGTTCTGGAGCATCAGCACAGTATTATATATATGGCTACACCCTCAATCAACCCCAGTTTTCCGATTTTGAAGCAGCCTATGTAGAAGAATGGCAGAAAAATTTATTATTGGAAGATGATAAGAAAGTTGCAGTGAAGAAGATGAATTAGGGTGCGGAGAATTAAGGGGTATGGATTTAGGAGCTGGCACCTAATTTACGATATACGATTTGGCTTACGCCTGATAATTATACTGCCACTTATTTTAAACATTAAGGCAATAATGCATACAACGAACAAGCCTTATTTTCTTAACTTCTTAATGGTTCTAAAAAATCAGGCGACCTAAACCCCTCCCGAATCTTATTCTGTTCCCAATTCCTAATTTCGTAAATCCTTCATTACCTTTGCCCTTATGAAAAAATTCTTCATTTGGTTCACCATCATCATCCTGCTTTTGGGTGTGGGATATTTTGTATATCTTAAGTTTTTTGCAGCATCTAAAAATATTGATGCCATGGCCTGTATACCATCGGATGCGATATATATTATTGAAACATCTCAGCCCATTAAATCATGGAAAAAAATTTCTGAGTCTAAGCCCTGGAATCATATTAAAACACAGGCTACTTTTTCTGAAATTGCAAAAAGTGCCGATGCTCTTGACAAAATGATTAAAGAACATGATATCATATTTGATGCATTTGGCGACCGCAAAGTTTTTATATCAGCCCACAAAACCAAGCCCAATGATTATGATTTTCTATATGTAGTCGATTTGCAGGGAGCATCTAAGATTGGCGTTATCAAGCAGGCTATTGACATGCTTTGCAAAATGGGTGGTTTCAAAACCAAAACGAAGGAATATAAAAGCTATCAAATCACTGAAAACTTAGATCCTGAAACAGGGGAAATATTATATACCAGTATTATAGAAAATCAATTAGTGTGCAGCTATGTGGGCAAGTTGGTTGAATCTGCTATCAATACAGTTGATTCGCCCTATTTTACCAAACAAAATAAATTTAAAGATGTATCTAATCGCACGGGCGATGGTGGTTTGTTTAAACTATACCTAAATGCTACTTATTATGATGATCTGATTGCCTGCTATCAGCAGCCGCTCGATCAAATAAATATAGATATCAGTAATATTATACAGTATGCGGGTATGACTGGAAGTGTTGACGATGATGCCATAAGAATGGATGGTAATTTGAACATACACGATTCGTTGGACAATCATTTGAGTGATATGCTACAATTCGGGACGGGGAAATTGGGCAACCAAGAATATATAACAAACCAAGCAGCCATGTGTATGAGTTTAGGCTATGAAAAATTTGGGGACTTTTATGAGAAGCTAGATAAAAGTATGCAACTAAACGATAAAGATTATGGCACCATGAGCAGCATTGTAAATACTACCGAACAGTTTCTGGGTATCACACTGCGAAAAAATATTATATCGTGGATTGGTGATGAAGTAACTTATGTAACGCTATCGCCAAACGATTCGGCAAAAGGTGCAGACTATGCTATTGTAATACATGCCAATAAAAAAGAATCGATGCAGGAAAATATGGATTTGATTGCCAAACGCCTCAAAAGAAGGAGCCTCGGAATACTTAAAGTACAGACTGAAGAGTATAATGAGCATACTATTAAACGGATGAAAATTCGTGGTTTGTTCAGAAAAATGTTTGGGAAAATGTTTGAAAAATTTGATATGCCTTATTATACTATTATAGAAGATCGAATTGTTTTTACCAACACCGAGTATAATATGCACCGCATGATTGATGACTATACAGCAGGAAATACTTTGGCCAAGAATGATGAATATAATAAACTGATTGACCAGTTCAATGACAATTCAAATGTGTTTGTATATGTAAATATGGAACAGTACTTCCCACTGATGCGCACAAGCGTGAAACCTGAAACCTATTATAAAATGAAACAAAACCAAAAGTATATTACTTGTTTCCCAAAAATGGGTTTTCAGATGACAGGAAACGGAAAGTATTATGATGTAAAACTGCGCCTAGCATTCAATATTGATGAACATAAAATGAATGACTCAGCCACTATTACTGACAGTGTAGAAAAAGTAATTACAGATGACTCAACCCAAGTTGCTTATGCAAACAATACCAAAGAAGAACATTATCCTAATGGTCAAATAAAAGTAGAAGCCAAGATGAATGAAGAAAATAAAATGCATGGCGAATACAAAGAATATTGGGAAAATGGGAAGCTAAAAATAAAAGGTAATTACGAAAACGGACTCAAAATGGGGGTTTGGAAGTATTATAAAGAGACAGGGGAGTATGATAGGAAAGAGCGTTTTGAGTAATTTATGGTTTAACGATTGTTATGTTGAAATTTGATAATAAATGTGGCACTTATTTAAAAGAACAAAGGTTCCTATAATGAGATGCATAAGTTGGGTAGAAAAGAAGTTTAATTTGACTGATATTAGGCAACTAGCTATTTAATTTATACTCCCATTAATCATAATTAAAAACTTCTTTTTCAAATACTTAAGTTTTTTTAAGGCGAATTTCTCATTACTTGGGAATTTAATTTAGCCTCAATTTTTATCCTATAAGCCATTGTGGAGTCTTCAATTTTGTATCAAGAAATTAATACAAAACATTATGAAAAATCTATTACACATCCTAAAAATCGTAGTCATTATATTATGTTTATTTTGGCTAGGCAACGCAAAAGCTAACAACCTTAGCATCTCTAACGTGCAACTAACAGGGCAGAATACCTCTGGTGGATCAGGTAGTACTGGCAACTATATAATGGTGCAGTTCGACATCAGTTGGGAAAATTCTTTCCGAGATGCTATTAACTGGGATGCCGCTTGGGTATTTATCAAATTTAAAACCAGCGGCGGCACTACTTGGAAACATGCTACGCTCACTACAACTGGCAATACTGCACCAACTGGTTCTACCATCAGCGTGCCATCAGACGGAAAGGGTGCATTTATATACCGCACTGATACTGGAAGTGGCACGCTTTCGCTCACTTCAGTAAAACTTAAATGGTATTATGTAATCGACTCAATTGGCGACAATGAGGCGTATAATATTAAAGTAATGGGATGCGAAATGGTATACGTGCCCACTGCATCTTTCTATGCAGGCAGCGGTGGTAGCGGCAGCTCAGAGTTTACAAAAACTTATATAAATACTTCTGATGCAACTACCACACCCAGTGGCAGCTCTCCAAAATGCGGCGGATATCCAACAAGTCAAACTGCTCCTTCTAATGCATCTTGGCCAAATGGATATACAGCATTCTATTGCATGAAATACGAAATCTCGCAAGGGCAATATACTGATTTTTTGAACTGCCTCACCCGCACCCAACAAAACCATATGGTTAATTCCACCATATCATCAAGTTCAGTGAGCGGCGGTAAAAACTATGTGATGTGCTTACAGAACTGGGCATTGAACAGAAACTATATTATGTGTCCCGCATCAGGCAGTGGCACAAGTGATGCAATAACCTTTAGCTGTGCGGGTGCAAATATTAGCTGCAACTATATGACCTACGGACAGGTGGCCTCATACCTAGACTGGTCAGGTCTGCGCCCCATGACCGAACTTGAATTTGAGAAAGCATGCAGGGGCGATCAAACACCTGTGAGCAATGAATATGCTTGGGGAACTACTTCTATATACTCATCAAGCTATAGCTTGTCTCACGCAGCTGACAGCAATGAGGTAGCTAGTTCAGCCAGCACCACAACGGGCAATGCAGTATATTTTGCCACAGGTGCAAGTTATATTGATGGCGTTGTTAGAACCGGTATGTTCGCCACATCAAGTTCTTCGCGTGTTACTTCTGGTGCATCTTATTATGGTATAATGGAAATGAGTGGCAATGCTTGGGAACGTGTGGTGAACATATCCACCAGCACAGGTCGCGGTTTTACAGGTACACATGGTGATGGAAATTTAACTACAGGTGGCTATGCAACCAACAGTGATTGGCCTGGATATTCAAGTGCATCAGCATATATATCAAATGGAACAGGTTGTGGTTACCGTGGTGGAAGTATTGCATACGGAAGTACAAAGTTGCGTGTATCTGACCGCGAATGGATAGGCTATACCGATTACTCATACAATTGGGGTCGCAGCGGACGTGGAGTTAGAACAGCACCTTAAATTTAGTAGTTAGTAGTTAGTCAAAATTTACCATCCATAATCCATAATTTATCATTTATCATTCATCATTAAACATATTTCACTCATGAAAAATTTAATATTAACAACCGCAATTATTATTTGTAGCTTACATGTAAAAGCACAAACACTAAACAAGTACCACGGAGGCAATGGCGATGGGTATGCCTTAGGCACTGCAAGCAAATCAATTGCTCTGCCAGTAATGCTAACCAGCTTCACTGCTGAAATTGACCATGAAATTGTCACACTTAAGTGGAGTACAAATTCTGAAATAAATTCCGAACTTTTTATAATACAACGTAGTAAAGATGGGATACTATTTGAATATGTAGGTGAACTATCTGCACAAGTTAACAGCACTATAACTGCACGTTATAGTTTTTCTGAACAACTTACCGGGCAAACTGGAACTTGGTATTATAAACTGCTACAAAAAGATATGAATCAATATGCGCAAACCTTAGGAGTAAAAGCTGTTACTATAGCACAACCAATATTGGTTCCTACTATTAGCATATATCCAAACCCTACCAATAACAATATGGCACTTATTAATAACACAACAGATTATTTAGATATAACTACAATTTTAATATTTGCAAATGATGGTAAGATATATTATAATGGACCTTATAACAATTCAGGAATTGATGTTTCAAACTATGCTGAAGGTATATATTATTTAACTTCGTATGGTAAAAGAATACAATCTTTAAAATTTGTGGTGAAACATTAAAAACAATAGTAAGGAATAAGGAGCAAGGAATAAGGACCATGCGGCGCAAGCTCCTCAAACCTTTTCCTTTATAAATAATACAATGAAAAACTATTTCGATACCAGTTAACACAAATAATACTTACTACAATGAAACACTTTATATATCTTTTTATTACCACCATGTTAGTTGGTATAATAAATGCTCAAACAATTACCCCCGATAAAATAGCAAGGAAGTATAATATACACCAAGCTATCCCAAGCAAAACTATTACGTCAAGGGGGTTTTATGACGCCCCAATAAATACAACATCCGATTCAGAATTACTGAATACAACGGGCATTCCAATCAAATTAAATGCAGATAATACCTATGGTTTTGCCACGCAGGTTGTAGGCAGCATATTGGGAGAATCAATCAATATAGATAATCATGGAGATTTATATGCGATCAGACCTTTTAAATTAGAAACCGAATTTGATGGCCCTGATACTGAACTTATACAAAACTGTATCAATAATAGATGCGAACAATATCACAATGAAAATAAAATTAATATCACCGTTATGGAAACTTCTACCTCAAACCCAAATGGCTATGCTGGCCCTGTATTACCTTATAATGTAAGCATTGAAGAAAACCTGGCAGGTTGTGTAATAAATATACAACCTACTGCAAATTTTAAAAATGCCAGTATCATACTATATAATACAACAGGCAAAATTATAATACAAAAAGTAAATATAAATGAAACCAATTTCATGATAAATGTTGCTGAATTTGCAGAAGGAATTTATTGGTTAGAAATATGTGAAGGTGATAATTTTTGTATACAGAAGGTTTGGAGAAAGAAGGAGTAAGGGTAAGGAGCAAACGCCTGATGACTTACTCCTTATTCCTTGCTCCTTATCCCTTTTGTCTTTCGTCTTTTATCTTTATCCTATTTATTGTAATATTGCGTAATGAAAAAAATAACATTCACGCTCTTCGTTATTCTTATAAGCTGCTGTGTTCAGGCACAAACAGTAACTTTGGACTGGGTAAAAAAAATAGGCGGTGCAGCTTTCGATGAGGCTTATGCCATAGCTGTTGACCCCAAAGGTAATATTTGCATATCTGGAAGTTTTACAGGTAAAGTAGATTTTGACCCGTCGCCAACAGGTATATTTTACTTGTCTGCTGCTTCATTAACTCAGGATATTTTTGTTTGTAAATTAGATGCAAAAGGAAACTTTATGTGGGCCAAAGCAATGGGCGGCGACTTTGTGGAGACGGGACTATCCATTGCAGTTGATGCGGAAGGAGCAATATATACAACTGGTTTTTTTGAAGACTATGCCGATTTTGATCCTTCAAATCAAGCATACAATTTGGGTTCGGCAGGGTTAGATGATATATTTATTTTAAAACTAGACGCGTCGGGAAATTTTGTGTGGGCCAAAAAAATGGGCGGAGCTGGATATGATTATGCAAATTCTATGGTTATAAAAAATTCATCGATATATATAACAGGAACTTTTCAATACACTGTAGATTTTGACCCATCGGGAAATACTTCCAATCTTACTTCTGCAGGTGAGTTCGATATACATCTTATTAAATTGGACACAGCAGGTAATTTTATATGGGCCAAAGCTATGGGCGGACTTTTTACCGAAGGCGGAAATTCCATCACCGTTGATGCATCTGAAAATATATATACAACTGGTTTTTATCAGGAAGATGCAGATTTTGATCCAGGCTCCAATACTTTTATATTAAAATCGCAAGGGGGTACTGAAATATTTATCTCAAAACTCGACTCAGGAGGTAATTTTGTTTGGGCCAAAAGAATGGGTGGAACTAGCGATGATCAAGGGCTTTCCATCATTTCAGATGCTGCGGGAAATATATATAGTACTGGTTTTTTTTCCAACACAGTTGATTTTAATCCAGGGCCACCTAAGTATAATTTAACAGTGGCTGGTGGTGTAGATATATATATATTAAAGTTGGATGTGAAAGGTAACTTTTCGTGGGCCAAACAAATTAGCGGCACTGGGACTGAATTGGGCAATTGTATTACTTTAGATAAAAAAGGCAATCTATATAGTACTGGATATTTTGATAGCACCGCTGATTTTGACCCGGGAGCATCAGTATATAATATTACAGCAAATGGGTTAGATGCATTTATATATAAACTGGACACCTCGGGAGGGTTTGTATGGGCCTATAAGCTAGGAGGATTGCTTAATGATATAGGTCAAACGTTGATAACAGATAGTTATGGGGATGTATATACAGGAGGCTATTTTGAGGACACTTCAAATTTTGCTATTGATAGTACACAAACTACAAATTTGATTTCTGCGGGTAATAGTGATTTATTTATACATAAAATAAAACAATGTGAAAGCACAGTAGGCACAAAAGATACATTGTCATGTTTTAAGATTTTATTTAACAAAAAGTATTATAATACAACTGGTGTGTACCATGACACATTAATCAATACCCGAGGTTGTGATAGTTTTATTACTCTGAATGTAACCATTGATGCCATAGATACGGCGGTAATAAAAATTTGGAATGTACTCACTGCCCAAGCAATAGGAAAAAAATACCAATGGATTGATTGTAATAAAAACTATGCACCCATTTCTGGTGAAACTAAACAGAGCTTCAAACCCGCTGTGAATGGGGATTACGGCGTTATTATTACTGATTCCATCTGCACTTATACCTCTACTTGTTATCATATTAACAATGCAAGTATTGCCCAACAAAACCAAGATAATATACAAATATTTCCCAATCCAACCCAAGGAAAATTTATGATTTCGCTTGATAAAAGAATCCAAAATGCAAACCTTAAAATATATAATATAACTGGGCAAGTAATTATGCAGAAAACCAATATTTCTGGAGAGAGTTTTAGTTATGATATTGGGGAATATGGGACTGGGATTTATTTGGTGGAATTGTTGGAGAATGGGAGAAGGATGGTGGGGATGGTTGTGGTTGGGGAGTGAGGTTGAATTAAATAGTTTATGATACGAATATATTTATTAATAATTTCATTTGGAATTCTGTCAAAATGTGTTGGACAGATAGATAATGGCGACCCCACCCTAAGGTTATACGCCAATTAAGATTGCTTTGTCGGCCCCTGGCATGCCCGCCACTCCTCGCAATGACGAAAGTTTTATACAACAAAAAAGCCAGACAATACTGCCTGGCTTTATTATTATATAAGTTTGGATTCTGTTTTACTCTTTTTGCAGGAATATTTTCTTGGTAATATTCGCATCAGCAGCTTTTACTTGCAGTATATATAGTCCTGTAGGCTGCGATGTCAAATCTAATGTTTGCATGCCGTTGGTCAAATTACCAGTAGCTATACTCTGACCTGAGATATTATAAATTACATACGAACTATTTCCTTTGCTCCAATCTAGTTTTACGATACCTTGGGTTGGGTTAGGATATAGATTAATTCCTTCGCTCAGCTCTATATTATTTATACCATTATAACAGTTTGTTTTGTATTTAACACAAATGGTGGTATCACAATTGTTGCAGGTATCGGTCACCTTCACGCAAATATTATAAGTGCCTGCATTAAAGATTGCATATTTCATCACATATCCATTTCCTGCATTGTTAGCATTCACAGTCCATTGGTATTTGTAACAACCCTTTGTTTTGAATGATATATAAGCATTCACAAAAGATAGATTCGATTTGCAGCTATCCCATAAATAGGTATATGGTGTTTTGCTTGCCCAATTACATCCACCAAGGCAAGTAATGGTGCGAGTGCTACATATAGTAGTATCACAATTATTACATGTATCAGTTACTTTCACACATACATTATAAGTACCATTTTGGTTAACGGTATAGCTAATATATGAACCCGTTCCTGCTGCATTGCCATTCACAGTCCACTGGTATTTGAAGCATTTATATAAGTTGCTATTGAATGAAATATATCCAAATAAATTAACCGATGTATTTTTACAAGAGTCTCTAAAAATACTGTTGGGGTAACGACTTGCCCAATTACAGGTACTGGCATTGCTAATACAAGTAATGGTGCGGGACCAGCAAATAGTGGTATCACAATTATTGCAGGTATCTATTACTTTCACACACACTGCGTATGTTCCATTTTTATAAACCGGATATTGAATGAAATTTGCAGTTCCTGCATTTACACCTCCCACCGTCCACTGGTACTTATAACATCCCTTAGTTTTATAGGCGATGTACGAGGTGATAGTATTGGAGGAACTTGTTTTGCAACTATCTCCAATATAGGTATTATAAGGCCTTGATGACCAATCGCAGGTAGAGCCGCTGCTGAAGCACGTAAAAGTGCGTTTGCTACAAAATGTGGTATCACAATTATTACAGGTATCGGTAACTTTTACGCATAAATCATAGGTGCCGTTTTGGGTAATTTGATACTTAATATAATAGGGATAGTTTGTACCGCTTGAAACCTTGCTTCCATTCACGGTCCACTCATATTTGAAACAAGAAGAGCTGCTATAATTGAAATATATATATGCATGCATTGAAGCCGCATTATTGGAACAGCTGTCAAAATTATTGACTTTACCATATCTGCTTGCCCAATTGCAAGTAGAACTGAAACAAGTAATAGTTCGTTTGCTGCAAATAGTCGTATCACAATTATTGCAAGTGTCTTTCACTTTTACGCAAACATCGTAAGTTCCATTTTGCGTAATGGTATAATGCAACAGATAGCTACTGTCAACTAGATTGCCATTCACAGTCCATTCGTACTTGAAGCAGCTAGATTTTGCCTTAAAAGCAACATAGGCATTCAGTGAGCCTTTGTTATTGGAACAACTGTCCCAAAAATTGGCATAAGGATAAGCTTTTGCTAATAGACATTGAGCCTTAGTTTGGTTAAGCGAGAAGAGGAACAAGAAACCAAAGAGGATTGGGTAAATTATTTTTTTCATTTTCATCCAGTTTTTTATATTATATATGAACAATTACACCGCTTACGGGTTGCTTCGTAATTAAAAATTAAATATAAAATCCTATTTTTTAATACATTACAATACAACATCGTGAAAATTTAAAATTACGAAGTTGAAAAATTGGGCAACAAATATAGTTCATATTCAATAGTTTAGCAAGACATAGATGGTAAAAAAAATATTGCCCATATTTGCAAACTTTTAACACTGAATATTTCAATGGGAATAATTGCCACAGAAAGATTAATTCTATGTCATCGTAACACAGATGATACAGAATTTATATATTAACTTTTAAACTCCCCTTCAGGGATAAAATATATTGGTGACCGCGGAATAATAACTTTGGATGATGCTAAAAACTATATCATCAATGGCCTGATGAAAGGCTATGAAGCACATAGTTTTGGATTATTTCTCACCAAATTAAAAAATGATGAAACACCTATTGGAATCTGTGGTTTACTGAAACGAGAAACGTTGGATGATATAGATATTGGGTTTGCGTTTTTACCACAATATATCGTTCAAGGATATGCATTTGAATCTGCTTCAGCAACAGTGAATTATGGATATATAAATCTGAATTTAAAACGAATTGTTGCTATTGCAATTGAAGAGAATTTACACTCGATAAAATTATTAGAAAAGATAGGTTTTCATTTTGAGAAGAATATGTTTTTACTGGGTGGTAAGGAAGAGTTGATGTTGTTTGGAAGTTGAGGAGTGCTCTAAAGTGATGCAATAATATTACGTCCCTACGGGACTTTAGCGTTTGTGGGATATTTTCTATTACCGATATATCGTCCCGATGGGACTATAATACTTTTTGACAAAGTCCCATGGGGACGATATACTGGTAATAGATAGCGAACCCTCCCCCCCCCCCCCCCACCCCCAAGTCCCGAGGGACGAAATATTTAGTGGACAATGCATTAATAATTCCATATTCGTAATTCGTAATTCTTCCCCCCTCCACACCCTGTTAATAACCTTTTCAGCAATTAGCTTTAAATAGGCTGAAAATATTTACTTTTGCATAGCAAACAAAATGCTTACTTTTGTTTGTAGATAGTTGCGAAAAACTATCAAGCGAATTATACTATTTTATTATACGAAATGTCAAAGAATATTAGTGAATTATCAGGCAGGAAGGGCCTACAGGAAAACCTTTTTGAAGAGTTGGGAATACTGGCAAAAGCCGAAGGGACGCCAACTAAGAAAGATTTAGAAAAACTTGCTGATGAATTTCTGATTGGCAAAGCCAATGTATATGGAAGTGCCTCATTTTACGATTTTACGCGTGAAGAAAACAAAGGTAAAATGATATATGTCTGCAATGGCAGCTCGTGCATGACTGCGGGAACGCAGGACAAAGTACACCAAAAAATAGGCGAGCATTTTGCCGCAAACGAGATTGGTGAAATGTGTTGCTTGGGTCGTTGCCACGAAAATAGTTCGTTCTATTATGATGGCAAAAATTATTCAGGCGATGCGATTGAACAGATTGAAAAAATCAGCAAAGGAGAAGCCAAACCCACTGATAATTATCATGTGGAATCATTAGGAACCCCTGTATTAACAGAAGAATTCCCTGGCATCGATGAGTTCTATAAAATACTTGCAGATTGTCTTAAGAAAACTCCCAACGAATTGTTAGCCAAACTCAAAACATCAGGCGTGAGAGGCAGAGGTGGTGCAGGTTTCCCGATGTCGTTTAAATTGGAAAGTTGTAAAAATACACCTAGCGTTACTAAATTTGTAGTATGCAATGCCGATGAAGGAGACCCCGGAGCATATAGCGATAGATATTTATTGGAGCACAGACCACACGCCGTTTTACTGGGTATGATAATTACTGGTTATATCATAGGTTCAGCAATGGGTGTATTATATATCCGTGGCGAGTATCCAGAAAGTATCGATATTATAGAAGAAGAATTACAAAAACTATTACAGAAAAACTTGATCGGAGAAAATATATTAGGCTCTGGTTTTAGTTATAATTTTAAAGTGATTCGTGCACAAGGTGCTTATATATGTGGCGAAGAAACTGCATTGCTTTCTTCTATTGAAGGACAAAGACCAGAAGTTCGGATTCGCCCGCCCTACCCAGCACAGGAAGGATTGTTCAATAAACCTACTGTAGTAAATAATGTAGAAACTTTGGCTTGTGTGCCTTGGATTATGCGTGAAGGCGGAGAGAAATTTGCAGCCATCGGACGTGGAAAATCTACTGGAACAAAATTAGTTTCTTTGGATGGATTTTTTAATCGTCCGGGTATATATGAAGTAGATATGGGAACTCCACTTTCTGTCGTAGTGAATGATTTGGGACAAGGATTTAACAATGATATAAAAGCTTTGCATATTGGCGGTCCACTTGGTGGAATGGTGCCAGTTAGCAAAATCAATGAACTCACAATCGACTTCGAAAGTTTTAATCAAGCAGGATTTTTATTGGGACACGCTTCGGTAGTTTGTTTGCCAAAAACTTTCCCTATGATAGAATATATGGAACATCTTTTCCAGTTCACTGCTCACGAAAGTTGTGGCAAATGTTTCCCTTGCCGATTGGGAAGTACACGTGGTCAAGAACTATTATATAAAGCAAGAACTACAGATTATAAAATCGACAAAGTTTTATTAACCGATTTAATTGAAACAATGGAGATTGGTTCCCTCTGTGCCCTAGGCGGAGGCGTTCCATTACCTATCAGAAATGCATTAATGTATTTTGATGATGAGTTAAAACAATATTTCAAATAATATATATATTGTACTGTCAAAATAAATCGTGACCCTAAAATATAATATATTACAAATAAAAAATATCAACTATAAAATAAAAAAATCCACCATGGACATAAAAGCAAATTTCAAAAACAAAGTTTCCGAATCAGGCAGCTTTAGCAACAACAATGGTGTTGATGTTAAATTGGCTTATATAGATAATGTTCCCTACGAAATAAAGCCAGGTGAAACTATATTATCTTTTATACGCAGAAATTTTGGACAAGAATTGGTTCCCACATTATGCGATGCACCTAATTTGGAACCTTTTGGTTCGTGCCGTGTATGTAGTGTGGATGTGGCTTTGCAACAGAATGGTTCTGTTAAAACACAAGCCTCTTGTCATACACCAGTGATGGAGAATTCATATATATATCCTTCATCCGATCGCATACAAAAACTAAGAAAGAATATTATAGAGTTGGTACTAACCGACCATCCATTAGATTGCTTAACCTGCGAAGTAAATAACAATTGCGAACTACAAGAAGTTGCTGCAAAAGTTGGAATTAGAGATGTTAGATATCCCGAAGGAAAAAACCATTTGGATAGAACAAAAGATTTGAGTCATCCTTATATGACTTCAGATATGAGCAAATGTATAAACTGCTTCCGTTGTGTGCGCGCATGCGATGAAGTACAGGGACAATTTGTATTAAGTATGGCAGGTCGTGGTTTTGATAGTCATATAGTAAAAGGATCTGAAGTTACATTTAATGAAAGTGATTGCGTTAGCTGCGGAGCTTGTGCACAGGCTTGTCCCACTTCAGCTATCAGTGATATATTCGAATCGAAATCTATAGCAAAAGCAGAAACTACCCGGACTATATGTACTTATTGTGGCGTGGGTTGTAATTTAGAAGTTGCTACTGTAAATGGAAAAGTAAAAAGTATACAAGCACCTTTTGATGCGGATGTAAACAAAGGTCACACCTGCTTGAAAGGTCGTTTTGCATTTTCGTTTTATAACCATCCTGAGCGTTTGCGCACACCTTTAATTCGTAAAAATGGTGAGCTTCTTCCTGCAACTTGGGATGAAGCATATACATATATTGCTAATGAACTTACTAGAATTAAAAATGATTTCGGACCTGATTATATAGGTGGAATTTCTTCTGCACGTTGTACCAACGAAGAGAATTATTTGATGCAGAAATTTATCAGAAAAACTATTGGAACTAATAATATAGATAGTTGCGCAAGAGTATGTCACTCTCCCACAGCTCTAGGCATGCAGCGTGTGTTTGGAACTGGTGCTGCTACCAATTCTGTAATAGATTTACAATATACAAATTGTATTATGGTAATAGGTGCAAACCCTACCGATGCACATCCAGTTACCGGTGCAAAATTGAAACAATTTGCCATGAAAGGACCATCTATTGTAATAGATCCTCGCAGAACTGAAATGGCAAAATATGCTACTTACCATTTGCAATTAAAACCAGGAACCAATGTTGCAATGATGAATATGTTATTATATTATATCATTAGCGAAGGCTTGGAAGACAAAGAATTCATTTCATCACGCACTGAAGGTTATGATGATTTCAAAAAACAAATTCTGGCAAATGATATAGATGAATTATCGAAAATAACTGGCGTAGATAAGGAACTCGCTCGCAAAGCTGCGATTGCTTATGCAAGTGCTGGAAACGCGATGTCGTTCCACGGATTGGGCGTTACCGAACATTCACAAGGAACTTATACCGTTATGCTTATTGCTGACTTAGCCATGATCACTGGAAACATTGGCCGCCGTGGCGTGGGCGTGAATCCTTTACGCGGACAAAACAATGTGCAGGGAGCAGCAGATATGGGTTGCCAACCTCACCAAGGAGCAGGTTATTATGATGTGACAAATCCTGAATATCATAAAATGTATGAAGCCTTTTATGATACTAAATTGCCGATGTACGTAGGTTTGAAAATTCCTCAAATGTATGATGCCGCTCTCGATAATAAATTGAAAGCATTATGGTTGATGGGTGAAGATAATGTGCAAACCGACCCCAATACCAACCATGTAAAAGCGGCTTTAGGTAAATTAGATTTACTGGTTGTTCAAGAAATATTTATGACCGAAACAGCGATGCTTGCCCATGTGGTATTGCCTGCTGCTTCATTCCTGGAAAAGAGCGGTACCTTTACCAATGGCGAACGCAGAATTCAACGCGTAAACCAAGTGGTACAGCCTATTGAAGGAACAAAGCCTGATGGACAAATTATAATAGACATTATGAATAAAATGGGTGCCAACGAACCCGATTATGATGCCGAAACTGTATTAAAAGAAATATCGCAGATAGTTCCTTTCTTCGCCGGTGTAAAATGGAATGAGCTTGGCGACCAAGGCAAACAATGGCCAGTTCTAGCCGATGGTTCTGATACAGAAATTCTGCATATAGACACCTTCAAACGCGGACTCGGAAAATTCCATAATGCTGATTGGAAAGAAAGCCAAGAACTTGTTATTAATAAAAAAGAATTCCCTTATATAATAACAACCAATCGCGAACTGGAACATTATAATTGTGGCACCATGACACGCCGCACGAACAATGCAAAAATCCTCACCGAAGATACATTAATGATAAACCCAGCAGATGCTTCTAAACATTCTATCATCGAAGGCGACATGGTTTGTGTAGAAAGTGCTCGAGGAAAAATAGATGTGAAAGCACATATAACAGATGAAGTACTACCAGGTATACTATCATCTACTTTCCACTTCCCCGATATGCACATGAATGATATTACAAGCAGTGTTGCGGATAGTGAAGCATTGTGTCCGGAGTATAAAGTTGTTGCTGTTAATATTAGGAAGAGTAAGGGGAAGTATAAGGGGGAGAAGGTTGTAGCTTAGAGGCAAAAGATGAAAGACAAAAGATTATAGACTTTGGTGCTAATATCACCCTTCGACTCCGCTCAGGGTTGCATTAGTTTTTTTGTCATCCTGAGCGGAGTCGAAGGACGACAAACCAGAGCAGATCACTTCTCCATGTCGCTCTTCGATAAACTCAGAGTGGAAGTTTTATCACGCTGAGTTTATTGAATGTCTATTTGATCCTATCATTTTCTATTTTACCAATCATTGGGATATATGTCTTACACATTGCAATCTCAATTTGTTTATGAAGAGCAAGATTGGGAAATTCTATTGGAAAATATGTGACTGTAATTTTTGAAAATAAGGGTTTTGCCCAATGAATAAGCTGCAGAGATGCAGTTTTAGGACTACAATAACCCAAATGCTCATAAATTCTTTGAGGGAAATTACTTCTATAGCTACCGGTATATAGTGTTGTTGTAATACCCCCCCCAAAAAAAAACAGTACAATTTAAAAGTATAAAAAATCTTATTAAATTGCACAAAAAATGTAACCAAACCGTCGCAATCCCCAACTCCTAAAAAATCCCATCTCCCAAATTTAGTCTTTGGCATCGTCCTTGTTTATATACTTTCAACTAAAAGATTTTATCAATTGTCACCTTGAGCAAAGTCGAAGGGTGATACCAACATTAAACCATTCCAATTAATATCACTCATAGATTAAAACAAAGAAAAATAAGTTAGGCAGTCGCCAACTGAATAATAACAATTTATAAATCAAATTTCACTCATGAAAAAGTTAATGATTCTAGCTCTCGTAGCTATGTTCGCCAGCTTCAGCGTTGCTGCTGCTGCAGGCCCGGGCCCAGGTCCCAAAGCAAAACACCACCATGTTAAACAATGCAAAAAAGGAAAGAAAGACAAGTGCCACAGGGGACCGCACAAAGGCCCAAGGAAAGCACCAAAACCTACTAACCAGTAAAGGGTTTTCGGTTATCTGTTATCTGTCCATTGGCGGCTTTATACCGAAACTGTATCTGTATTAGGCCAATAATTGTTTTTTGGCAAGTGGCCTAAACAGCTACTAGCTCAGCATTGCATTACTTAGTTCAAAATAATCTTTGGACTATTTTGAACTAAGTAATGGTATTAGATAACCAACCATAACTGTGGCAAACAAAAAAAACCACCTCGACAAAATCGAAGTGGTTTTCTTATGTAGTAGAAAATCTTTCCTGCTAGTTGTGCCAAATATTATTTCTACTTAAAACGAAATCCAAAACTTATATTAAGATCTATCACTGCACCGGGGCCTATAATATAAAACAATCCTCTAAATCCTGAACTGGGTCCGGCTTCAATGTCACCGCTAATGGTGGGACATATTTTGAACCCTTGAGAAAATTGAAAAAAAAATGCTTCTTTCGCACTTAGATTTACTTTTTGACCGATTCCTGCTCCCGCAATAGCATAATTTCCTCCTAAAGTAAATGCCTTTCCATAGCCCGCTTTTCCGTAAAAATATTTTTCGATATGTTTCTTTTTCAGCTGATAGTACCGGTATTCCAAATAAATTTGAGTTCCGGGATTGACGGCACCATAATGCCTCGAGAAACTAAATTGCAGTGCATCTCGATTATTTAGACGGTATTCCATTTTCAATCTCAATTTACTATACAATCCAGTATTGATATCAATGCTAACAGGGCTGCGTTTACTTTCCTTCTGATTATCTACAGGAGATTTTTGAGCAATCACATGATCGCATATCAATAATACGAAAATTAAGGTAACTATTTTTATTGTATTCATTTTCTTTTTATAAATTTATAAAATATAATCATAGTTTAGAAAATTATTTAAAACTTATTGCTTCAAAAATTTCCCATTTATCACTGTTCCATGGGTAGCAATTCCACTATAAAAATAAATCCCATTCTCTAAATTGGAAATATTGATTGTATTTATTCCTTTCAATAATTTGGTATTAGATAATACTTGCTTTCCTTCGGCATTATATATATTGAGTTGTTGGTTTTCTTCAGCATTTATATATATCATGTTTGTGGCAGGATTGGGATATACATTATTGCTAGAAATGTTGGCTATTGCATTTAAACCTGTTACAGCACCTTCGCGGTAATCGGCTCTTTGGATATTATTATTTGAGTCAGCATTCATCTGTAATACTTTATCTCCTTCACCTTGTGCCCAAAATAAATACTGGGGATTGTATCCATTACTAGGTGGTGCAAATGGTGCGGCTGACCATTTCTTAGTAAAAGGACTGTGGATTTCAATTTTCACCACTTGGTCGTTCCACATTTTCATTCTTAAGCAGTTTGAATAGGTTTTATTTGGCAATTTTAATTGTCCCCAGCCATCAATAAACGTATGTGATATATTGCTTACTGATATTCTGATTGAATCTAAAAAAGGAATGGTATCAACAGCAATAGTTTGTACCAATTTGAAAGAATCATCTACTTTGCCACCATAATTCATGGGTAACTTCATGGTGTGCACTTGAATAATTGATGCAGTGCCTGCCGTATCCAAAGGGTTTGCAAAATAACTCCATGACCCAGTCGCATCAATCTTCATAAAACTTTCAGACTTGCCAAGGGTGCTATACGAAACCAAAGTTGCATTGGGATATTGTGAATATTTGGCATTGTCCTGGGCACGCGAATACTTGATTGTATCATACTGATTGGCCGAAAACAAAGTACTGTAATCCCACACTTGGTTTGTTCCGCCAGCACCTGCACTTACTGAGGAGGAGAAAGAAGTGTCTCTTGCATAAATGTACTTTTCCCAAGCTTTGGGCAAATCACTTAAGTTAAGCGTTACCTGCGAAAATGCTGACACCGCACATAAAATTGTAGTGGTTAAAAATAATATTTTTTTCATTTTTTAATTGTTTTAAGCTGCAAATATAAGGTCTAGTAATCAGTGGTCAGTAAGCTACCGCAACATTACTAACTACTAACTACTGACCACTGACCACTGACCACTGTTTACTGATTACTGTTTACTATATTTGCAGCGGGGCTGGAGTATAAGAAAAATTCAACACTATTCATATACCGACTGAACCAAAGCGACAAAACCAGGCTTTAGCCTACGCAAGTGGGAATGAGCTCGCAAGAGTGTAACGTTAGAAGGTTGCGATGCAGCGGAGGTCAAATCCTATTTATTATGGGATTTTTCTACCGGCCCCTTTTTTTATTTACGATTTTAGATTTACGATTTAAAAAATCAGGGTTCAGCCATCGTATAAAAAAAAGGCGTCAGCAACCCGCCGCGGCGGGGTATATTGTAAGTTGTAAATCTTCAATGATTGAATTTTACAAATTCAGCAATCTTGTCCAAGTCTTGATATATCATGCATTTAAAATGTTTTTTTGGGCAGGCATCTTTTCCTAATTTCGAGCAAGGTCGGCATGATAAATTATTAACTTCACTATATAGTTGTGGCATTATTTCTTTTCCATAATAAGGTGTCATTCCCATTTGTGGTGTGGTGCTTCCCCATATTGATACTATAGGTTTTTTTAGTGCAGCTGCTATATGCATCAAACCCGTATCATTGCTTATAACCATAGCTGATTTATCGAGCATATAAGCTGATTGGTTTAAGGTGAGCATCCCCACATGATTATATATTTTTATATATAGTTTTTGCTCAACCCACTTGGCATCGTCAATTTCTTTTTTACCACCAAGAAGTACAATAGGTAAATTAATTTTTTCGATTAATTCTACTAGTTTTGAATTGGGCAATCGCTTGGTGAAATGTGTGCCACCCATTACGATGCAGCAGTATGGTTTATCGGGAATCATATTGGGCGGTAGGGTAGGAGTATCATAAAAATAATCCAATCCTTTTCCATCATCTTTTATACCCAAAGCTTTTAATGTTTGTATACAACGCATTGCAAAATGAGGTATCTGTATTTTCTTTAATTTTAGATTTACCATAAACCATTTCTGTATATTATGCTTGCGAACTTTACAAGTTGGCTTGGCAAGTTTTTTACAGACTCTCGCACTTCTAAAATTATTTTGCAAATCTATTATATAATCAAATTCTTGAACTCTTAGTTCAGCCAATACGCCTTGAAAATTTTCATTATATATGTGCATTAAACTAATATGCGGATTTGCTGCAAGCACTTCTTTGTATTCAGGTTTTACCAATAAATGAATTTCACAACCCGGCATCTGTTCTTTCAAACACCTAATGGCAGCAGTGGTTAGCACCAAGTCGCCAATAGAGCTGAATCGTATAATGAGTATTTTTATCAAGGCTTTTTATTATAAGGTTTTTCGGAAGTATTGAACAACATATCTATAATACTTAGTCCGCGAACAAATCCAAATTTTTCAGAAAATACTTGCGAATAGTTTTGTTGGGAGTTTGATAATTCGATTAATTGTTTACGTTCTTCTTGTTTTTGTATTGCAGGATTTATAATATTATTTTGTGCTATCTCAATTCCTATCTGAATAGGTTTAAATTTATATATTTCGAAAAGCATGTTGGTAATTGCATGGTTCAAATCTATTAGATAATTATAATTCTGCAATAGAATATTTTCAAATTTGTCTTTATAATAATAATAGAACGGACTGCTGCCATAAGACGATGCAATGGCTCTAAGATGCTGTCTCTGCCAATTATCTTGGTAACTAATTTTAACTTCTTTATATAATTGTTTGCTATTTGATTTCTGCACCGGAACAACTAAATCTAAAGGTCCATTGGCATCTAAAATTGTGCAACGGTTACGAATTGTTTGCTTGATATATAATCCATCAACCACCCAATTGATATTTTTGCAGTTGGCCATTGCGGCGAAGAGCTGCACTGGGGGCAGATATACAGGAATGAACTGGCAATTGTGAATTTCAGGAGTCAAATTATATTTGCAATAGGGTGGATTTTACCGTACTTTTGCGGCAAAATTAGGCCAAGTTTTGCTTATTGATTAGCAAAGCAGGAATATTCAACCCAATTATTATAATGAAATTAGCCGCATACCGATTTAACCTTCCCGAAAAACTTATCGCAAGCTACCCAACTCCTAACAGAGACGACGCTCGCATGATGGTAGTTGATAGAACCAAGAAAACAATCAAGCACAAAATGTTCAAAGATATCCTCGGATATTTTAAAGAAGGTGATGTGATGGTGTTCAACAATACCAAGGTGTTCAATGCCCGTATGTACGGAAGCAAAGAAAAAACCGGTGCCAAAATTGAAGTGTTTTTGCTACGCGAACTTAATAAAGAAATGCGTTTGTGGGATGTGCTTGTTGATCCAGCCCGTAAAATAAGAGTAGGAAATAAATTATATTTTGGCGATGATGATTTGTTAGTTGCCGAGGTAGTTGACAATACAACTTCACGTGGCCGTACCATCCGTTTTTTGTTTGATGGTAATGACGAACAACTCTGGAAAACGATACAACAATTAGGCGAGCCTCCGGTTCCTAAATATATAAACCGCCCTGTTGAAGATTTAGATTCTGAACGTTTTCAAACAATTTTTGCAAAACATACAGGTGCAGTTGCCGCACCCAGTGCAGGTCTTCACTTTAGTCGCCAAACATTGATGCGTATGGAAATTAAGGGTATTCAAACTGCCGAGCTTACTTTACATGCCAGCCTTGGTTCTTTTAAGGCTGTGGAAGTTGAAGATTTGACCAAGCATAAAATGGATTCTGAAAGTTTGCATATCGACCAAACATGCTGCGATATGGTGAACGGGGCCCGTACCAATAAAAAGAAAATTTGTGCAATAGGTGCAACCACCTTGCGTGGGTTGGAGACCTCAGTTTCATCAACCAAAACATTAAATCCATTTGATGGATGGACTGATAAATTTATTTATCCTCCATATCCTTTCAAAATTTGTACAAGTATGCTCACCAATTTCCACCATCCTGAATCAACCTTGTTGATGTTGACTTCAGCATTGTTGGGATACGACTTCACATTTGAGTGTTATAACGAAGCCATGAAAGAAGAGTATAGGTTCCTCGCTTATGGCGATGCTATGCTCATCATATAAATTACGGTGAAACGTTTTGCAATAATCGTTGCGGGTGGAAGTGGCCAAAGGATGGGCGGCGAGATGCCCAAGCAATTTATGCCTATCAATGGCAGCCCAATTTTATTTCATACACTCTCAGTTTTTCAAAAAGCTATTCCTGATATTAATCTGATTTTGGTATTGCCGAAAAATGAAATTGATACCTGGTACAAACTCTGTGAAAGTTATCAAATGGTTTATTCGGTTCAGATAGTTGAAGGTGGATTAACCAGATTTCAATCTGTGGATAACGGATTGAAAATGATACCCAATGAGGATGATGTAATCGTTGGAGTTCACGATGGCGTGAGACCTTTGGCAAGTGCGACATTGATACAAAAATGTTATTCAGAGGCAAATTTGGATTCTGGAATTGTGCCTACAACGAAATTGAAAGAGAGTATAATTAACGCAAATAATTTGCAAATGGCTGACCGAGAAAATTTGAGAAATGTACAAACGCCCCAAGTTTTCCCTGCAAAAAAATTGAAAGATGCCTACGAGTTTTGCAAAATACTCGACCCACTCGGAACTGAATTTACGGATGACAGTTCGGTGTTTTCAAAATCAGGATATAAATTAAAAAGTGTGGAGGGAGAATATAGCAATATTAAAATTACCACATCGGAAGATATTATATTTGCGAACGCATTATTAGGAGTTAGGAGTGAGGAGTAAGGGATAAGGAGTGAGGGGTAAGTAGTAAGTAATAAAAGACTACCAACTTGCGGCATTGCAATTAACCATTAACCATTTGTTATGCTGAGCGTAGTCGAAGCAAACCATTAATAATCAACCATTAATAATCAACCATTAATAATCAACCATTAATAATCAACCATTACAATGGAACCTACCAAACTCGATCTCTTGTTTTTCTCGGCACACCCTGATGATGTGGAGATTGCTTGCTCAGGCACCTTGCTCAAGCATATAAAGATGGGATACAAAGCCGGCATCATTGATTTGACTCGTGGAGACCTAGGTACACGCGGTAGTGCCGATATACGTGACAAAGAAGCCGAGGCATCATCAAAAGTATTGGGATTGAGTGTGCGAGAAAATTTGAATTTGGGCGATGGCGTTTTTGATAATAATCATGAAACCAGATTGAAGGTGATAGAGGTAATTCGTAAATACAGACCCGAAGTAATTTTTATGAATGCCTCCAACGATCGCCACCCCGACCATGGGCGGGCAGGGCAGTTACAAGCCGAAGCATATTTTTACAGTGGCCTGCCCAAGATAGTAACCCAGCACCCAGCATGGAGACCGAAAGCGGCCTATCATTATATACAAGATGTACGCTTAGAACCAGATTTTCTGGTTGACATCACTGCCGAGATTGATCAAAAATTTGAAGCACTGATGTGTTATAGTAGCCAGTTTCACGACCCCAATTCCGATGAACCGGAAACCTCTATTTCAACTCCCGAATTTCTAAATTTCCTCAGAGCCCGCGTTGCCGATTTTGGAAGACCGATTGGTGCTGCGTATGCTGAGGGATTTATATGTCATCGTACGCCTGGGGTGAGGGATGTGTTGAAGGATTTGGTTTAGAAAAATTACGTCCCGATAGCTATCGGGACAACATGATAATCTTTAAACTCAAAATAGACAATCTTTGCGTTCGTCTTTTTGTCGCCCTTCGATAAACTCAGGTTAACAAAAGGTATTATTTTTTTCATCCTTCTCCTCTTAACTTTGCACTCGTTTTTTAAACCATGTCAAAGACAAAAAATTGCCACATTTTCTTTTGGGCTATCATCATAGCATCATCGTGCGGTGGCGATACTACTACTGTTACGCACTCTGCCGAACTTGAAAAGACTACCACCGAAAGCAGAAAAGCGGTGGTAGTTCCAGAAGTTGATGAGCCTGCAACCCCCACCATTCCCGATGTGTATGCGAACCAAGTAGCTCGCTATATGGCTGGCTTTCCACAAGAGGATAGCAATGAATTGAAAAATTTGGAAGGGATAGCTAAATGGCAGAGCTATAGCAAAAAGTTTGATACGCTTTGGCGTAAACTTGAGTATAGCCGCCTTACCAAAGAACGCAAATGGGCTAAGACAGAAACTGCAACACCTGATGCGGAAACCAAGTTTTTATTCTACCCATTCAGCGGTGCTGATTTCATGCATGGATATACATTTTTTCCCAATGCGAGAAAAATGGTGTTGATTGGTTTAGAACCTCCCGGAAGTTTGCCCGAGTTGAACAATTTGAAGCAGGACAGCGGTAAGGTTTATTTCGCTTCTATTAAAAAATCTTTGTTCAGCGTAATGCAGTGGAGTTTCTTCCGCACCAATTCCATGGCCAAAGATTTGAAAACAAAAGAGCTTGATGGAACCCTTCCACTCATTATGATATTTATGGCTCGCACGGGTAATACGGTTTTAAAAGCACAGCCAATTTTTATTGATAGCAATGGAAATGAAAGTTATAAAACTTTTCCCTGCAAAAACCACAGAGGTGTGAAAGTTATATATAAGTCGACTGGTAGTGATGTAGAAAAAGTATTGTGCTATTATAAAGCCGATATATCAGATGGCGGATTGCATACTGACCGTGCATTTCATAAGCTTTTGCAGAGTTTCAATTTCCAAAGTACGTACCTTAAATCGGCATCGTATTTAATGTATCTTGATAATTTTAGTACTATCCGTTCTCTCATTTTAGATAAAACAAAATATGTATTACAAGATGATTCTGGAGTGCCGTATAAGTTTTTCAAATCAGATAAATGGAATACAATATTATATGGAATGTATGACCGTCCGATAGATTTATTTAAGAACCGTTTCCAAAAAGATTTTAAAGAGGCATTTAATGATAGTAACAGGGTGAAGCCACTTCCTTTTGGTATTGGATATGATTGGATGGTGAACACGAGTAACTTAATGTTGGCTGCAAAAAAATAACCCTTCGACTTCGCTCAGGGTGAAAATGTAAAATAAAAACGATGAACAAATTATATATATTCTCAATTATTATCATGCTTGCTGCATGTAACGGGAATAATTCAAGCAATCAAATTACTACTGATATAATAAACAATCCCAAAACTGCTAGTGGTAAAAAAGGAAATGGCAAAGGCCCCATCCTTAAATTTGATACACTGATGAAAAATTTCGGAACCATAAAAAGTAATGCGGGGCATCCTGAGATGTTTTTCAACTTTACCAATATTGGCGACGAACCATTAGTAATTACCAATGTGCAAGCAGGCTGCAGTTGCACCACGCCTGAGTGGCCACACGACCCAATACAACCAGGCAAAGATGCCTATATAAAAGCCATGTTCGACCCCACAGGTAAAGGTTCTAAAGAGGGAGAAAATATTGCCAAAACCATTTCAGTACAATCGAATAGTAGCAAAGATCCATTGCAAACATTAACCATAACGGGCAAGGTAATAGAAGCATATAATTAATTTTTATTGCCATCATATATTGTGACCCCAAAAAAATATAAAATATTAATTATTAAATATAAAACAACACACAATTAACCAACCAAATGATATATAACACATTATTACAAGCAGCAGCACCAGCGGGCGGCGGAGGAACCTCAAACATTTTATTTTTTGTAGCCATGTTTGCGGTTATTTATTTCTTTATGATTTATCCGCAGATGAAGAAACAAAAAAAGCAAAAGAAATTTAGAGAGGAAATTACAGAAGGAACCAAAATAGTTACCATAGGTGGACTCCATGCAAAAATCAGTAAAATGAATGATGATGGTACCATGATTATCGATTGCGAAGGAACCAAATTACGTGTAGATCGTTCAGCTATTTCAATGGAAGCTACTGAATCGATTAACAAAGTAGAAAAGGAGAAAAAATAATCTTGCTTTCTCAATTACATAAGCGTCTATATATTTTTATAATTTGGGCGGCATTACCTGCATGGGGTTTTGCACAAACCACCAAGCCAGTGGTACCACCTGACAGTGTTATAATAGATAGTTTAGATGATGATGAAATAGAAGACGCAGTTGATTCTGTTTTTCATTATGAACTCGTTCGCCCACTAGGTTTTAGGTTTGATACTTTATTAATCCCTAGTAAAAATATATATAATACTTGGGATACAAATTTTATAGACCCATATCGTGAGAATATGGTTCTCACTTTCGATTCCATTAGTTTAGTTTTATGCGACAGTTCTGGGGGTTGTTCATTTGTGCAACCTTGCACCAATGCTGCTACTTCGGGCTTTGGATACAGACGGTGGGGATGGGGATATAAATTTCACTACGGTATAGATTTCGGACTAAAAACGGGCGATCCTGTATATGCAGCATTTGATGGTGTAGTTCGTGTTTCGCAATATAATCCGGGCGGCTATGGCTATATGGTTATCATAAGGCATTATAATGGTTTCGAAACATTATATGGGCATTTTTCAAAACTGTTAGTATATCCAGGGCAATCTGTGAGGGCAGGGGATGTGGTAGGATTGGGAGGTAGCACGGGGCATAGCACGGGCAGTCATCTGCATTTCGAGATTCGATATAAAGGGAAACCCATTGACCCAACTAGATTTATTGATTTTAATACACATACTGTTTTAAAAGATACAGTAACCGTAAGTACCAAAAATTTCGACCATCTGCGTCCCACACCACAACAAATTTATTGGCAGAACTATTATAAGAATTTACATACCAAAAAGAAAGTATTATATTATACAGTTCGCCGCAATGATAATATATATAGTATTGCCACAAAATTCCATACTACGGTTAAAAGATTGTATCAGATAAATGGTATAAATAGGAGGACGAAGCTTAAGAAGGGTAGGACTATCAGGGTGAGATAATGTGCAGCATATATGGTTTGTGAAAACACCAACCATAGGCAGATTCCATCTGTGAAAATCTGTGCTATCTCTGAGATATAAAAACAACTACCTAATCAAATGCACTGTCCCATTATAATGGAACCACTTACCTTCAAAATTTCTAATGTTTACTTGATATACATATACATCTACTTGGCAAGGGTCTTCTTTGAAATTTCCGTCCCATCCCGGTAGTCTGTCTTTAGAATAGAATACATTTTCACCCCAGCGATTAAATATATATATTTCGAACTCGCTATAGTTGCTTGCCTCTACCCAGAAACGGTTGTTCTTTCCAGGGCCAAATCCATCAGGTGTAAATGCATTGGGAATAAATACAAGCATCTCAGGTCCTATATGAACAATCTCTTCGGTTGAATCGGTGCAGCCATATTCTGTGGTGGCTTTCATGAATATGATATAGGTTCCAGTATCTGTATTTGAATACCAGTATGTGGGATTTTTGGTGGTAGAAGTTCCATTTAATGGGTCACCAAATTTCCACTCCCAATGTGTACTATCAGTTACAAATTTACTCAGATTCGCAAACCTAATTCTGGGTAATGCGATGGTTGCTTTTCTGGGCTTGGGTTCAAAATCGGCTATAGGATTGGGATACACTTCTATAATATTATTCCATACAACAGTACTATCACAACCTTGTGGCGAAGTAGCAGTTAAAGTAACAGTATATCTTAATACCTGATCGGTATTGTTTATGTAAAAATGTGTAACAGAATCATTTTCCTTTGAAGCAGCAGTATTTAAGATACCACTTGCAAGGTCACCAAAATTCCAAGTATATATACAGTTGGGTATTTGTGAGGTTGCTGCAAAAACCGCGTCCAAAGGCGAACATCTCTTTTGCAAAGTGAGTGGTGTTGGCACAGGTATCGGGAAAATAAATACAGTATAAGTATCAATGGCAAGATTGCACACTCCATTGTTTGTTGTCCGCACTTCTAATAAGGCAAAGCCATTACTAATATCAGTAACTGAAGGTATATATATTGTTTCAGTATCATTGGGTGAAACAATTGCACCCCCGCTGCTATTTAGCCAAGATACGCCACCCGCATTTTTAAAAGTACAGCCAATAGTAAAATTATCACCAGCACAAACGGGTTTCACAGGTTTTATTTTTATAGTGGGAGGTTCAACTACATTTAAAATCATCGAATCCTTGTTTTTACAACCCGTGCTTGGATCGGTATATAAGACAGTAAGTTTGTGTGGACCAAGTCCCATAGTGCCCGGACTAAAAGTACTATATGGTGCAACAGAAGTATCAATCATCCAAACTACACCTTGAACATTATACATCGGTAAATTCCAAGGAAGACTATCATAACATATATCTCTATCTGGTTGAATATCGACCAGTGGGACAGGATTAATTTTGATTTTAAAAGTATCAGAAACTGGGCATCCAAAACCATCCACGTAAAATACCAAATCGGATAATATTGGAGAAGCACCCACATTAGTTGGACTTAATAAAATTGCTGGATTAAATGTTCCCAATATAGAATCAAGGACACCTGTTCCATGCCATGTGCCTGTTAATGGTTTTGCATTGGTGAGTTTCCATAAATCCTGAATACCATCGGTACAACATAAAGGACTGGGAAGACTATATGTTACAACAGGTATAGGTTTTACATAAAACGAAATTGTATCTGCAGCTTTGCATGAATTAATATCTACATATTCATATTTTATGATATGTTGCCCAACACCTGCTTTTTTGGGATTAAAATACCAACTTGAACCTATTTGGTAAATACCGCTGCCAGCCCATGTTTGGCCTAGTGTTGATGTAGGTGAACCACCCGCATTGGGATAAGCCCAATTATCTATTTTTATTGAATCATGATTTACACAAATGCTTAAAGGTTTTATTTTAATAGGCGGAAGTGGATCAACAATAATTTTAATTGAATCAATTTTTTTGCAACCAAAATTTGTGAAACAAGTTATTATACAATAAGGGCCAGTTTGTTTGGTTCCCCATTTATAAGTGGCTCCTAATTTTGTGATGTCAACTTCGTTTTTTACGGTATCCATACAAGCTTTCAACAGCGAATCGGTGGCTGACCATTTCCAAGTAGATACATTTTTAATACTTTGTCCCGATACAGAATCAGATACATTTTTTACTGTGAGTTTTGTATTATATCCCTTGTCAGCACAACCCTGCAATATTTCTAAATCTAATTTGGGTGGACTTCTCAAATCAATTTCTACAGTATCCCAGCCCTCGCAGGTCACACTATCATAAGTGTTAAATCCGTGCAAAATTAATTTGGTAGTAGTGGTAAAACTTTGCCTGAGAGAATCACCTATATGTATAATATTACCTGTTGCTAAATCAGTCCATACAATGGAGTCGGCACCAGTAGGTATAATATCAGTAAAGTCTCCGTAGCATTGATTTTTATCGGGACCTGCATTTAATTTCACCTTGGGATTGAAGAATGCATTTGCTGTATCTCTGCCCACACAACCTGTTGAATCAAACACTGCAGCCATTAGATAAATGGAATCGCCGACAGTCATATATCTATTGGTACCAATAGTTGTATTGTTTGATAAATCAGTCCATATATATGCTTTCACATTGCCTGTGCCATTATTATTGCCGGCATCAAAAGTAATACTATCGCCTTTGCATACTCTTTTGTCAGGGCCTAAATCAACAGGAGGCAGAGGCATGATAGTCAACAACATCGTATCATATGAAACGCAGTCGAAACTATCTTTTACCATACACGATATATAAGTAGAATTAAAAGTGTCGATTGAAAAAGTAGATAAGGTATCCGCAGCAGTTCCTGGCGACCATAAATATCTAAAAGGTTTAACCCCGTCAGTAATATTAGCTTTTAGTGAAAATTTGTTGCCTGCACAGATGGTTGTATCTGGTCCAATATCAACCGATACAAATGGGGGAATATATACAGTGTCTTCATAAGCCATCGCACACCCATTCAAGGTAACTTCACATCTTATTATTTGTTGACCTGCAGTATGAAACTGATGAACCGTATCTTGCACATTGTATTTGCTTCCACCGGGGAAAGGAACGGTCCATTGATATGCAAAAGTTTCCTTTGCTTTATTAATATTAAGCGGGGTAGCTTCCATCCTTAAAAGCCCGCAAGCAAAATTTGTATATTTACGACTTGCTTTGGGATTTTTCTTTACAAGTATAGAATAGCTGCGAGAAAATTGTCCGCTTAGTGGGCAAGCATCATCAATTGCTTTTACGGTAAAAAAGTATGGGGTATTGCTCGCATCTTTATCTACGGTTTGCCAGCAGAAATCGAACTCTTGTTTTTTGCTCCCGTTAAATTTGGCGGTAAAAGTTCCTCTAGGAATTCCGTAATTCCAGGTGAGCCGGACTGTATCTTTTGAATCGGGATCGCTGGATTTTATTCCGCTGAAACATATGAGGTCGCCAGCACACCCCACTTGGGTGGCGGAGGGCAAACTCGGTGCTTTATTGGTACAATTGGCAACGATAATAAGTTGCATATCTCGTCGAGTCAGGCCTATTTGGACCATCTTACCATTGGCATCCTTTCGCCACTCTTTTAAATCAATAACCACTACTGCAGATTGCTGTTGCATGGGTTTGAAGCACAAATCACCATTTATTGAATCCAGTAACCATCCTTTACAAGTTTTGTCATTGTATTTTTTGGTGTTGGGAAACCCATCGTAGAACAGCGGATATTGATAGGTATATGAACCTACATAAGTACATTTAGAATTTAGAGCATTATAAGCAGGTGCCATGTGGTATGATATAGAATCATAATTACTCGTGTCTCGAGCACCATTATTAAAACATATACAATTACCCACACAGTACATCGCTACAGGGTCGTTGGTAAGCGTTGGCGAACTATTGCATGGAGTTATACATCGATTCAATTCCGCATAAGAAAAAAATACTTCCAATGCACAGCAAGTGTTAATGGCAGCATTACGATTGGCTTGTGAATATGAAACGCGGAATTTGCAGCAATTGGTTCCCGAAAAAACCACCATTTGTGTAAATATTACTTTCTCAACTCCATAAGGGAATGAGCAATTGGGGTTAGAGCCATTGGGTTTGCCATCCACATTGCAATTGGCTGGGTCGCATCTGGAGCATGACTTTTTACAAACAGGTGTAATATCCTGACAAGAAATTTGAGTCATTGTATAACTGGATGTATAGGAACATCCAATCCCATCAATGGTCATTTGTATGGGTTGAAGCTGCGAGCCTTTACAATCTTTAAACACCCGAATAATAAAATCAAAGGTGTCTTTGCTACGGCAAGTATATTCGATATCTGCTCCCATCATATGTGTGGCCTTGGTTTCCCAACTTTGCACTACACATAAGAGATAGAATAAAACAAATATATTTTTTTTCATTCAGACCTTAAATATTCAATGAGTTAACTTTAATTTAACTTCAAATTAACCGGTTTTTAACCACTTATCAAAATATCTTTTCACCAGAGTGACTAGCAAGTGCTGCTTTTGGTTGCCTAGCCATGTCTTCTTTTGGTTTTTAGCTAGGTTAATTTCTTAGTTTCTTTGTGGCAAAACCCAAAAAACAAGATGGAATTTAGAATAGAAGTATAATAACTAATTTTGGAAAATAGAATCTAAACTAGCAACAAATTCAAGCTGTCGAGACCTCAGACATTGTCTTTCATCTTTTGTCTTTGTTCTTTCGTCTCTCTACTTATACTTCCCCAAACACTTCGTCAGCAATTCTTTTATTATATCTTTCGTAGGTAAATAATTGTCCTATTTGAGCAGCTTCTTTAGCCAATATTTCTGTTTGGGTTCTATTGTCTAATAACAATTGTATATCGTTTTTTATTTCTTCTGGTTCTATATTTTTCAATACCAATCCATTGTGTAAATGTTTGATATATTGTGTGAGTGAAGATACATCCGTAACTACAGGCACACAGCCATGCGCAGCCGATTCTGATACAACTTTGGGGAATCCTTCGCCCTCAGTTGGCAATACAAATATATGGGTATCATTATATAATACATTTAATTGTTCACGGTTCAAACTTCCAGTTAATTCTATCGGTTTGTTTAGTTGTAATATATATGTTTTTATTTTTTCAAAATCACGTCCTATTCCTACCAATTTAATCCAGCCAATTTGTTCCCAATATTTTTCTTCCAATAAAGAAAATCCGCTTACCAATCTGTCAACACCTTTTTCGCTTTCAATTCTACCCACAAAAAGTATATTTAATTTGGCATCGAATTTTTTTACAGCAGCAGATTGTGCCGCTTGTTCTAATTCTTTTTGTGAGATACAAGGATTTTCAAATGCCATCACATGTGCAGGCTGGTTGGGCCATTGCCCATTAATAGTTACTTTACTGTGTTTAAGTTTTAGCATCAAACTTTTTTGTATCGCATATGATTTTGGTGGATTTTTCCTGCTCCAATCCCCCGCAAATTTGTGCCAGTATTTTCTTTTGCTATCGATAAAATTATACAATATAACCAAAAGTGCGGGTACTGATGGAGCTCTTGTATGCACATATTTTGCATGTTTCAAATGTTTCCATATAGTAAGCCAATAGGAGGGGAGAGCGAATATCTGTTTTACCTTATTTACAAAACCACCACCACCATATAATTTTAAAGGAATGGCTTTTATTTTCCCAGTACTATCATACCTACTTCCGCCCTGTAGCATATCATCACGTTCGAAACCAATCCATGTAATGGTTTCAAAAATATCAGTCAAATGTTCCACCTCACGCAAGGTTGATTCAATAATGCGGATTCCTTGTCCATCATGGCACATGGGCGAATCGCTTACGATTAAGAGGTGGTCTTTTTTTGGCATTTGTTGGGGGCAAAGATAGTATAAAGCATAAAGTAGTAAGTATAAAGACAAAAGATGAATGATGTATGGTCCGACGCTAGATTAAATGTAGAGATGCTGATTTGATATTCCGATAGCTATCGGGATTGTTTGGTAGCAAGAACAGAAGTTGTCTAATCTACCGGACCAAGCAAAATTTATTTACAAATGATGGATAGACAATTATTAACTAAGTGACAAATTTCATCTAAATTGCAACATCAAAAAATCATTTGAAAATTAATGAGATTATACTTTGCCATTTCTGTCTTTTTTCTTTTAACATCATGCAATGATAAGGCTCTGAATCCCCTCATTACACACCATTTTGACCACTCCCCAAAAAAATATTCAACACTCAAAAAAAACAAGTTGATTAGTTTGGGACAAATTGTGCAAACCAAATTTTCTAACACTCAAATACTTGCGTGGAGGCCTGTACTACAAAGCATACAGAATATTTTTTTGTGTAAAATAACAGGTTCAGATTTAGGAATTATCTTTGTAATATTGAAGCCTGAAACTAATTCAAAGGAATTACGTTTATATTTGTAACTAAAATTAAAGATTTTTATGGAAGCTAAGTTTTCGCCCCGTGTTAAAGATGTTATCTCCTTCAGTAGGGAAGAGGCAATTAGGTTGGGTCATGATTTTATTGGATGTGAGCATTTATTATTGGGCCTTCTTCGTGAGGGTGATAGCAAAGCACTACGCACCATGCAAGCATTGGATGTGGACATTGTTCGCGTTCGCAAGAACATTGAAGATAATATTCGGCATATGGCCACAGGGCGCATTAGTAATTTAGCTAATATACCCTTAACCAAACAAGCCGAGAAGGTTTTAAAAATTACGTATCTCGAAGCTCGCATATTTAAAACTGATGTGATAGGAACTGAGCATTTGCTCCTTTCTATATTGCGTGATGAGGACAATATGGCCTCACAAGTATTGGGTCAGTTTGCTGTGAATTATGAGATTTTTAGAGCAGCTTTGGAAAATAATATTGCGGATATCAAATCTGAATTGCCAACCGATTCTCCCGATGATTACTATCAGGAACGCAAACCCAATGAGCCAAACAAGCCCAATAAACCCACCGATCAAAAATCAAAAACTCCTGTACTCGATAACTTTGGCCGCGACTTAACCCGTGCTGCTGAAGAAGGAAAGCTCGACCCAATTGTGGGAAGAGAAAAAGAAATTGAACGTGTATCACAAATATTATCTCGCCGTAAAAAGAATAATCCAGTATTAATAGGTGAACCTGGTGTTGGCAAAACTGCGATTGCTGAAGGATTGGCTTTAAGAATTTCACAACGCAAAGTTTCCAGAGTATTATATAATAAACGTGTAGTTACTTTAGATTTAGCATCATTAGTTGCGGGTACAAAATATCGTGGTCAGTTTGAAGAACGCATGAAAGCAGTGATGAACGAACTGGAAAAATCGCCTGATGTGATTTTGTTTATCGATGAAATACATACCATCGTAGGTGCAGGCGGAGCAAGCGGTTCGTTGGATGCATCGAATATGTTTAAACCCGCATTAAGTCGTGGTGAGATACAATGTATAGGTGCTACCACATTAGATGAATACAGACAATATATAGAAAAAGATGGAGCCTTGGAACGTCGTTTCCAAATGGTATTGGTTGAGCCAGCCACTGAAGAAGAGAGTATAGAAATATTGCAAAACATTCGTGATAAATACGAAGAACATCACTCAGTTACTTATACTCCTGAGGCTATTATAGCTTGTGTGAAACTCAGTACCCGATATATGGCTGGTCGTTTTTTACCAGACAAAGCTATTGACGTGTTGGACGAAGTAGGTGCTAGGGTGCATTTGAATAATATACATGTACCGCAAAATGTTTTGGATTTAGAAAAACAAATCGAAGAAATTAAGGTTCTCAAAAACCAAGTGGTAAAGAGCCAGAAATATGAAGAGGCTGCCAAACTTCGTGACCGTGAAAAGAATTTATTGGAAAGTTTAGATATAGAAAAAGCTAAGTGGGAGGAAGAAACCAAGAACCAAAAATTCAATGTACTTGAAGATGATGTGGCCGATGTGATTGCCATGATGACCGGAATTCCTGTAAAGAAAATTGCACAGAGCGAAAGCAACCGTTTATTGAAAATGGGCGATGATTTAAAAGCAAGAGTAATAGGCCAAGATGGTGCAATATTGAAATTGGCAAAAGCTATCCAACGTACCCGTGCAGGATTGAAAAATCCAAACAAACCAATCGGCTCATTTATATTTTTAGGACCCACTGGAGTAGGTAAAACAGAGCTTGCAAAAGCATTGTCGCAATATCTGTTCGACAGTGATGACGCTATGATTCGCATCGATATGAGTGAGTATATGGAGAAATTTGCTGTGTCGCGTTTAGTTGGAGCTCCTCCAGGATATGTGGGCTACGAAGAAGGCGGACAGCTAACAGAAAAAATTCGTCGCAAACCGTACTCAGTTATTTTATTAGACGAGATTGAAAAGGCTCATCCCGATGTGTTTAATTTATTATTGCAAGTTTTGGATGAAGGATATTTAACCGATAGTATGGGTCGTAAAATCGATTTCAGAAATACGATTATTATCATGACATCAAATATTGGCTCACGCCAGTTGAAAGATTTTGGTCAGGGAGTTGGATTTAATACTTCTGCAAAATCTGATAATACGGAATCACATACCAAAAGCGTTATTGAAACAGCATTGAAACGTTATTTCTCACCTGAGTTTTTAAATAGGATTGATGATGTCATTATATTCAATCAATTGGAGAGAGAACATATGTTGGCTATTTTGGAAATCAATTTGAAAAAATTGTTCAAACGCATCGAGCCAATGGGATTGAAAATAACAGTTACTGATGCAGCCAAAGAGTTCTTGTGCGAAAAAGGATATGATAGTGATTATGGAGCTCGTCCATTAGGCAGAGCAATCCAAAAATTCTTAGAAGATCCTGTAGCTGAGGAGATGCTGAAAGCAGAAGTGAAAGAAGGAGAAATAATTGAAGCAGACTATAAAGCAGGAGCTAACGAGTTGACTATTATAATCAACCGAAAAAAGAAAAAGAAAGAGTCGCCCAAAAACGATTAATACATTTGAAAATTAAAGTACTTTGTACCGGAACCCTTTCGCACCAATACTTGGGCGAAGGGGTTTCTTATTATATACAAAAACTGAAGCACTATGGGCGATTTGAATTGATAGAATTGAAGTTAGCCAAAAACAAACAAAGTGAAGATCCAACGCAAGTAAAAAAGAATGAGCTCAGCTTATTTATAAAACATATAAATGCTGGGGATAGCCTGGTTTTGCTGGATGATAAAGGACAGCAGTTCGATTCAATAGCATTTGCTAACTATATACAAACACAAACAAACCACACTCCGGGTAATATCGTTTTTTGTATCGGTGGAGCTTTTGGTTTTGATGATGAATTATATAAAATGGCCAAGGCAAAGATTTCATTTTCAAAGCTCACGTTTAACCATCAAATGTTTCGATTAATATTATTGGAGCAACTATATAGAGCCTGCTCAATTTTAAAGAACGAACCTTACCACCATGCCTGATCAATCGTTCAAATTCAAGCAATTTAGCATTAGGCAAAACCATGCGGCCATGAAGGTAAATACCGATTCTGTATTATTGGGTGCATGGGCTGCGAGTATGATGACAGGACAAGAAAAACGATTACTTGATATTGGAACAGGAACGGGTTTATTGTTGTTGATGTTGATGCAAAAAAATATTGATATGTTAGCTGATGCTGTGGAAGTAGATGAAGAAGCTTGTAAAGATGCAGCTTTTAACTTTGAACAACAAAGCAA
This sequence comes from Bacteroidota bacterium, assembly GCA_947477885.1. GTDB lineage: Bacteria > Bacteroidota > Bacteroidia > UKL13-3 > UKL13-3 > CANJUD01. The sequence continues at coordinate 8,153 of CANJUD010000008.1, read as the reverse complement.
TCAGATAAATTTACATTGTATAGATATTGCAAATTTTATACACGAACCTAACGAATCTTATGATATAATTATTTCCAATCCTCCCTATTTCGAACCGATAAATATTGACAAAACAAATAACAAGCAATTGCCCGATACACATAGATCCACCGCACGTTTTCACGATTCATTGCCATTTGAAGCCTTAGCCCAAGCTGGTAGATTATTAAATAAATTAGGAATTTTTTTTCTGATCATCCCTATTCAGTTTTTGCAGGAAATTGAAACTTGTTTCCAAAACTATGGATTGTTTAAGCATTATTATACGTTTGTGAAGACACTTGAAAACAAAGAGGTAAGCAGGGTTTTGTGCAAATTTGGAAAAGAAGGGGTGCAATTCAGTCAAGACCAATTAATTTTGTACCATCAAAACAATATTAAAACTACCCCGTATCAAAATCTGGTAGCCGACTATTACTTATAGTAAAATGGAACTTAAAGAACACATTAAAAACTTGTGGCTATATAATCAATGGGCCAATGAAAAATTATTTGCCGCAATTCCTGCAGTGATTGCAGATGTAGAAATTAACAGCAGTTTTAATAGTATCCGAAAAACTGTATATCATATGTGGGATGCTGGAACTGTTTGGCTTGAAAGAATCACAAGCAAACCACTTACACCTTGGCCTGCTAGTGCGCAGTATACAGGCACGCTTGAAGAGTCTTTTGTAAAAATAAAAGAGCAAGAAAATAGCTATATACAATTTATTGAGGAGACTGATTTATCAGAAAGAGTATATTATAAAAACTTAAAAGGTGTTGAATTTTCGAATAGTTATTTTGAGGTGCTTTCTCATGTAGCTAATCACAGTGCATTTCACAGGGGGCAGATTGTTACTATGCTCAGGCAGGCAGGTATTTCACAAATACCTTCTACAGATTTAATTGCTTATTATAGAAAATAATACTTTGCAAAAAAACGGAATCATACCATCGAAACCATTGTTCTATAATACAAATAGTAAAGAAGTATTATATACAAAAGATTTAATTAAACACAAAGGAGCATATGATTTCAAAGCTATTTGTATATATGCTGCCTGTGGTTTTTTTATGGATGATGATACCTATTATACAGATGTGAAATATGTGAAACCTGCATCGAAATATAATATAGATAATGGTATTATATCGATAGATGAGAATCCTTATTTTGAATGGTATTATAAACCTCGAGATGTCAGCTTATCACAGGCTACTGATGAGTTTGCCAATCTATTTCATGATATATTAAATACAGAAACGAAAGATAAAAAAGTGATACTACCCTTATCAGGAGGACTGGATAGTAGGACCTTGGCTGCAGGATTGAAAAACCATCCAAATTTATGGAGTTATTCTTATGGTTTTAAAGGCGGAATTGGCGAAACACAATATAGTAATAAAATTGCACATGCCGAAAAATTTGCTTTCAAGGAATATGAAATTGGAGAAGGCTATTTATGGGATACGATAGAAAAGTTGGCAGTAATAAATGGTTGTATGAGTGAGTTTACCCATGCTAGGCAGATGGCAGTAATAGAAGATGTGAGTAAGCAAGGCGATGCGTTTATTTTAGGTCACTGGGGCGATGTGCTTTTTGACGGAATGGGTGTAGCAGACAATATGAGTTTTGAAGAACAAATAAATATATTATATAAAAAAGTTTTGAAGAAGGGAGGGCTTGAATTGGGTATGGAACTTTGGAGACTGTGGGAATTGGAAGGTGAATTTGATGATTATTTAAAACAAAGATTAGAAACAGCTTTGGCGAAGATAAAAATCGACAATGCCAATGCTAGAATAAGGGCATTCAAATCTACACATTGGGCACCTAGGTGGACCAGCACCAATTTGCAAATATTCTCTCACACCAATGAAAACATACTGCCATATTATAATGACAGGATGTGTGAATTTATTTGTGGTATACCCGAGGAGTTGCTTAATTCTCGTCAAATTCAAATTGAGTATTTAAAAAGATATGCACCTGAATTGGCAAAAATAAAATGGCAGACTTACGATTTAGATTTGTATAGTTATAAGCGTTTTTATCATTGGAGTAATATTCCAAACAGAGCCATTAACAAAGTACGCAATATGCTTTCAAACCCTAAAATTTTGAGAAATTGGGAGCTGCAATTTCTAGGAGAAGCGAATGAAGCTAAATTGCACGAATATATATATCATAAATCGTTACAACCTTTGGTTAACACTGATATTGTAAAGAAGTTTGAATCGTTGTTCCACCTCGAACCTGTTAAGTATTCTCATGCATTAAGTATGCTATTAACACTTTCATTATTTACCAAACTAAAAGGAAAATAAGTTTGCAAAAGAAAAAAACTATAGGATTAGTGGTTGCCCAACCGCCCATCTATACGGAAACGTTTCTGATGAGCAAGATTCAAAACCTTATAGATGATGGTTTTGAAGTGGTTATATTCTCAAATTTAAATCGTGCAAATAATACCCAAGCACCTTTATATAGTTCATATACGGAGTTATCTATTTTTAAATTAATGTATAATATTCCGTATATAGTTTTTAAAATTATACAAAACTTTAAAGCAATTAGTAAATATAAAAAGTATATAAATACACAGTATTCTTCAACGGTATCTAAATACAAAAATATATATTCCAATCTACATATATTATTTAATCCCGTTGATCATTTACATTTTGAGTTCTCAGTTTTGGCAGTGGATAAGGAGTATGTAGCCAAATCGATGGGAGCTAAAATGACTGTTAGTTTCAGGGGATATGATGTGAGCATTTCAATACTCAAAAACAAAGGTTTGTTTAACACAGTTTGGCAAAATATAGATGGTGTGCATACTATCAGCAACGATTTGGTAAAGCGTGCATTAAAGCATGGAATGAATCCCAATACGCCAGTTGCCAAAATTACTCCTGCTATCAATTTGTCCAATTTTAAACCAGCGAATGTAGTATGGGGAAATGTTTTACATATTACTACCACAGGACGTGTATCTTGGAAGAAGGGTTTTCAATATGTTTTTGCAGCATTAGCGATATTGAAAAAACAAGATATAAATTTTCAGTATCATATTATTGGAGGTTTTGAGGAACCTGAAAAGGAAGAGTTTTTATTTTTGGTTCAGCATCATCAATTGCAAAATGATATCACATTTCATGACAAAATGAACAGAGAACAACTCAATGAAATTCTGGACCAAACACACATATATATACAATACAGCGTGCAAGAAGGTTTTTGCAATGCTGCGATAGAAGCACAAGCTAAAGGGCTACTCACTATAGTGTCCGATGCAGGAGGCTTGCCTGAAAACGTGGAGAATGATAAATCAGGTTGGGTGGTGCCCAAGCGAAATTCAGTTGCTCTCGCAAATAAAATAGTAGAGGTATATATGATGTCGAATGAAAAGAAAAAGGAATTTTCTGAAAATGCAATGATACATGTTTCACGAAATTTCGATATTAGGAAACAACAGGATTTGTTCAGAGAATTTTTTAATCAAGCAAGTTAAATAACCATGCGGATATCCATTTTTGCCAACGAAATACCTTCCACTGTTTTTATAGAGAACATGGTGAAGGGCCTTGCAGAGAGGGGACATAATATTTTTTTATATGGTAAGTGCATTCAAAATCCGCATTATGAAGATTATAAAAATATAAATATAATAAGTGAGCCCAATAGCAAAATATCAAAAGTATATTTTGCACTTAAATATTGTTTTAAGCTATTAGTGATTAACCCAAAATTATTATTCCATATATATAAATTATCTAAAGACAAAAAGAAGCATAGGTGGATGCGTAAATTCAACATGTATATTACTTTATATCATTGGAATTTGGATATTATTCATATACAATGGGCCAAATCAATCTCTTGGCTTGAGGCATTGATTAAAGACGGCAGAATTAATACAGTATTAAGTTTACGTGGAACGCATATTAACGTAACTCCCCTTTCAGATCCGAAAACGAAAATTAATTTTGAGGTCTTGTTTCCATCAATAAAAGGATTTCATTCAGTATCATATGCGATGATAGATGAAGCTAAAAAGTATGATATGAGTTTGCCGAATAGAAGTGTGGTAGCATATCCTGCAATCACACCAACTACGTACAATTTATTCACCAAAGAGTATACAAAGACTGAACAATTCAATATTATATCTATAGGTCGGGATCATTGGATTAAAGGATATACCTATGCTTTAGATGCCCTCAGAATATTGGTGGATGAGGGCGTCCCAGCTTATTATACAATTGTTGCCAGTGGCACATTGCCCGATCAATTATTGTTTCAAATAGAAGATTTGGATTTATATAAATATGTGAATATAATAAATGGATTGCCGCACACTGAAGTATTGAAAGCAGTAAGTAAAGCCGATGTGCTTTTAATGTCGAGCATTGAAGAAGGAGTCCCCAATGTGGTACTGGAGGCTATGGCTGTGGGTACACCCGTTGTGTCAACAGATTGCAGAGGTATTCCTGAAATTATTGACGATGGAATTACAGGCTACATTACCCAAGCATGTTTTCCTGATTCTATTGCATCGGATTTGAAAAAAGTATATATACAAAGTGCAGATGAGCGTGAGCAAATGATTTTGAAAGCTAGAGAAAAACTGACAAAAAATCATTTGCTTGAAATTCAATTGGACAATATAGAAAAACTATATTTAAATGTAATTAACAATTGGAAATGAGAATAGCCATATTTGCAAGCGAAATACCATCAACCGTTTTTATCGAAAATTTGATAAAAGGACTGGCAATGCGGGGGCATACTATTTATGTTTATGGCAAATATATTAAAAACCCTCACTACGAAAACTATAATAATATTCATACCGTTAAGGAGCCAAAATCAAAACTCGGTATGTCACTGTACGCTCTAAAATATATATTAAAGCTATTGATTAACAATCCTCGTAAATTATTGTGGTTGCTAAAGGTAAGTAAAGCCCAATCATATTTATATTGGGTATACCGTTTCAATTTATATGCAAGTATTGCTGTTTTAGAAGTAGATATTTTTCATATACAATGGGTCAACTCACTACTTTATATAGATTCTTTTGTGGAACATAAAATAGCGAAAACTGTTGTAAGTTTCCGAGGTACGCATTTAAATTCAACTCCCTTATACCTGAAGGCATGCAGGGAAGCGTATGAACGAGTGTTCCCTCAAGTGGATGGTTTTCATGGAGTATCGAATGCTATTATAGAAGAAGCAAAAAAATATGATATTGCATTGGGTGAAAGAGCTCATGTTGCCTACCCTGCGGTTACTTCCTCTACCCTTGCTAGATTTAAAGTAACAACCAAACACGCTAAAACTGAATTCCACGCTATATCTATTGGCCGACATCATTGGAAGAAAGGTTATAATTATGCTTTCGATGCCGTCAAAATATTAAAAGACAAAGAAATTCCCATTATATATACCATTGTTGCACATGGCACACTTGATGAACAGTTGGTATATCAAATTAATGAATTGGGTATTCAAGATCAAATAAAAATAACAGGGGGCCTATCACATGATAAAGTTTTGGACACTGCTCAAAATTCAGATGTGTTTTTATTGCCCAGTTTAGAAGAAGGTGTAGCAAATGTTGTATTAGAAGCAATGGCAATTGGCACACCTGTGGTTTCAACAGATTGCGGTGGGATGCTAGAAGTTATTAAAGATGGTGTAAATGGTTATATTGTAAAGAGTGGTTACTCAAATTTGTTGGCTGAAGCATTAGAAAAAGTATATAATTTGAACGCAGAACACAGAAAGAACTTGATTATAAATGCCCATCAAACTATAAAAGAAAAACATACCTTAGAAACGCAACTTAATGAGATGGAAAAACTATATCATAAAGTCCTTGAATCTTAAATAATATGAAAAAACATATTGGCCTAATAGTTACAAAACCACCTGTTTATTCAGAACAATTTTTAATGGATAAAATTCAAGGATTAATAGATTCAGGTTATACAGTTACATTGTTTTCCAATGCTTATGTGCCAAATAAAACACCGTTTAAAGTGGTATATGCATTAAGTCCACAACCCAAATTTAAGGTAGGAATAAAACTATTGTATTATATATTATTGGGAATTATTAATTTAAATAAACTTTTTCGTTATTATAATATCAGTTTAAAACAAGGGAATTCAAATAAAAAGACCTTTAAATATCTGATATCAAATTACCATATTTTGATCAGCAAAATAGATTGGCTACATTTTGAATTTTCCGGATTGGCATACAACAGAGAGTATGTTGCAAAAGCAATTGGGTGTAAAATGAGTTTGAGTATCAGAGGATATGATATAGCAATTTCACCTTTAAAGAATGATAAAGTTCATTCAAAAGTTTGGAAATTTGTAGATAAAGTTCACTCAATTTCTGATGATATAACAGAACTAGCTTATCAAAATGGAATGCCAAATGCAATAACAATACAAAAAATTAGTCCAGCTATTAAGCCAGAAACCTTTCCCTTGAAAGGAGATTGCGGCACAGTAAAAAATCCTATAAAACTTATATCTGTTGGTAGATTGCATTGGAAAAAAGGATACAATTATATATTACTTGCTTTAAAAGAATTGAAAAATCAGAATATTGATTTTATATATTCAATCATTGGTGAAGGAAAAGCAAAAGAAGAACTTGTATATATATCGAATATGTTGGGTATTGAAAAGCAAGTAATATTTCATGGGGAAGTTAAGCATGCATCTATTGCAGAACACCTGCATCAATCAGATATATTTATCCAGTTTAGCGTTCAGGAAGGTTTTAGCAATGCTGTTTTGGAAGCTCAGTCGTGCGGACTAATGGTAATCGGGTCGGATGCGGAAGGGTTGCCAGAGAATATAAATAATGGAGAAACTGGATGGATTGTGGGAAAGCGAGATTATATTGCTTTATCGGAACAGATAAAAAATATCGCAAAAATGAATAGCGATGAAAGAAAAAAAATAGGAGCCGCAGCTTCTGAAAGGGTGTCCAAACATTTTGATTTAACTAAGCAGAATAAAGAATTTGATGAATTTTATAGTGAGTGAAAATAAAGAAATAATACTTCTGCATTATAATCAAATCCCTTATTCAAAAGCTTGGGAAATACAAGAACAATTGTTCGATGAGAAAGTAAAATTAAAGATATATAATAGAGAGAGCAATGCCCCATTGCCAATTAATCACCATCTAATACTATGCACCCATCCACATGTATATACACTTGGCAAAAGCGGGTTGATGGAGCATTTGCTTCTTAATAATGAAATGCTGAAAAAATTTGATATAGAGTTTTTCAATACCAATCGCGGAGGCGATATTACCTATCACGGGCCTGGACAAATAGTAGGTTACCCTATTCTAGATCTGGACCAGTATTATACAGATATTGGCCGTTATCTTCGAGATTTGGAAGAAATTATTATCAGAACCATTGCTCACTATCATATCATTGGTGCACGAATACCTGGACTCACAGGAGTTTGGCTCGATATAGATACAGAGCACCCACGAAAAATTTGTGCCATGGGTATTCGTGCCAGTCGATGGATTACAATGCATGGATTTGCACTGAATGTAAATACAGATTTAAGTTTTTTCAATCATATAGTCCCCTGCGGTATTACTGACAAAGGTGTGACCTCTATTCAAAAAGAAATTGGTAGAACTGTGGACGAGAATGAGGTGCAAAAACTCATTATAAAGTATTTTGAAGAAGTGTTTGATAGTCGGGTTGTTTGATAACCAAAGGTATAACTCAAATTTAAAATTTCTTTTGTCATAAGAGACGCTTGGCTTAATTTTGCACCCGGAGAGATGGCAGAGCGGTCGAATGCGGCAGTCTTGAAAACTGTTGACTGTCACAGGTCCGGGGGTTCGAATCCCTCTCTCTCCGCATCATTTCTAACAAGAAATAAGCTAAAACCCTGATTATCAATGATAATCGGGGTTTTTTTTATGGAAAAATATGGCTCTGAAAACGACTTAAAACGCCATAAAACGACACATTTATTTTGCAACTTGTGACGTAATCCAAAAAAACACCAATTACGTCACAGTATGTCGCTCAATGTCGCGTCCTGTCTCGTTTTGACGTTTTGCAACT